>NZ_JBEZLQ010000007.1:176154-261807 GCF_040652235.1 Streptomyces sp. NPDC048277 | reverse complement strand
CGACCCGTACCGGCGCGGACGGGGCCGAACGCCCCGGAACGCGGGACCCCCGACGCCGACGCACCTCCGCACCCGCGCGCGCCGCTGCCGCTGCCCCCATACCTGTCCGTAAGCGACGGGACACCTCGGCAGGGGGAACGGGCCGCCCCGCGGCCGGCACCCGCGCCGCCCCCGAACAGGCACCGGCCGGACGCGGAGGAGCCTGCTCTGCCGTCGCCCCAGGTGCGGACCGCCGCGGACCGCGACGTCCCCGAGGAGCCGCGCGCCGCCGTGGACAGGCGTCCGCGGCGCCGTTCCGGCCACGGGTCCGCCGCGTCGGAAGCGCCGGCCAGGATCGGGGCGGCCGCGACCGGCCCCGGCCAGGCGCCCGCCACCGCGTCCGGCGTGCCGCGCGGCGAACACGGCCCGCTGGTCACCGGCCGGAAGGACGGTGGCGCGGCCGCTCCCCCGCCTGCCGGTGACACGCGCCCGGTCCCCGGGCCCGTCCGCCCCCCGGGAGAGCCGGCCGGCCGGCCGGCTGACAACCCGGCCGCGGTCCGCGCCGTGCTGCGGCGGGCCCTCCCCGTGCAACCGACCGCGGCGACCGGTCCCGCGGAGCCGCAACGGCCCGCCGCAGCGCCCCATATCACCGTCAACGTCGGCCGGGTGGAGCTGCGGACCGCGCCCCGGCCCGCCCCTTCCGGTACCACCCGTCCCGCCGGCCCCAGGCCGGGCCACGACCCGGCCGACGGCACCCGGCCGCTGTCGCTCTCCGACTACCTCGCGGGCCGCGACCAGGGAAGTGGCGCATGAGCAACCACCTCTCCGTGGCGATGGTCACCGCCGTGATCAGCCGGCTGCTGAGCGAGTCGCTGGCGGCGGCCGGGCCCGGCGGTGTGGAGAACGCCACCGTGACCACCCTGCGTCCGGGGACCCTCGCGGCTGCGGCGGACGACACCACGCACGGCATCAACGTCTACCTCTACCGGGTCGTCCCCAACGCGTCCTGGGCGGCGTCCACACTGCCGACCCGCCGTGCCGACGGCACCCTGGTGGACCACCCCAGGCAGGCGGTCGACCTGCACTACCTCCTGACCTTCTCGGGCGACGACTCGGCGCTGGAACCGCAGCGGCTGCTCGGGCTCGCGGTCACCACGCTCGCCGCGCATCCGGTGCTCAGCCGCGAACTCGTCCGGTACGTGGTCCAGCAGGCGGCGCAGACGGATCCGGCGGGCTGGCAACAGCACACGGACCTGGACCAGCAGCCGGACGTGGTCCGCACGAGCCTGCTCCCGCTGGACGTGGAGGAGATGAACAAGCTGTGGTCGATGCTCTTCCACTCCCCCTACCGGCTCTCCCTCGCCTACCAGGCGACCGTGGTGCTGCTGGACGCTCAGGAGTCCCCGGCCGCACCGGCGCCCGCGGTGGTCACCCGGGTGGTGACGGTGCAGCCGTCGGCCGCGGTTCCCGCAGGCGGCGGAAGCTGAGCGCCCGATGAGCGAACCCACCGAGCCCGCCGAACCCACGGACGCCTGGCTGTCGGCCAACCACCGCTACCTGGTCGCGGCTCTGGAGACCCTGCGCTGCCGGCTCGATGACGACGACGATCCCGCGCCGCTGCGGAAGGCCCAGAGCACCCGCAACCGGGTGCGGCGTGCCATGTCCGAGCCGCCCGCGCTGGAACGGATCGCGGACGGCTTCGGCCTGTCGCCGTTCGAGCGGGACGTGCTGCTGATGGCCGCGGGCCCCACGCTCGACACGCCCTTCGCGCACGTCTGCGCGCAGGCGCAGGGCGACGGTGCTCGCACCTACGCGACCTTCGCCCTGGGCCTGGCCAAGCTGCCCGAGGCGCACTGGAGCGCCCTCAGCCCGGCGGGCCCGCTGCGCCGGACACCGCTGCTGCGGCTCGCCCATCCCGACATCCCCACGACGAGCGCGCTGTACGTCGAGGAACGGATCCTGCACGCGCTGACCGGTGTCTCGTACCTCGACCCCGAGCTGGAACCGCACACCGCGCCGCTCGCCGAGCCCGAGGCCCTGTCCCCCGCCCTCCGGCAGGCCGCGCGGGCCGTGGCGGCGATCTGGTCGGCCGAAGGGGCGCCAGGGGCGGTGCCGGTGCTGGTGCACGGTCGTCAGCGGCCCGGGCTGCGGCACACCGCGGCCGCGGCATACCGGTCGGCGGGGCTGCGGCCGGTCTGCCTGCGGGCGGCCGATCTGCCGACCGACCCGGCGGCGCGGGATCGGCTGGCGCGGCTGTGCGAACGGGAGTCGGTCCTGGGCGGGATCGGCTGGATCATCGACGTGGACGACGCGGTGCCCGAGTGCGGCCGGACGGCGATGGACCTGGCCGGCCGGCTGGCCGCGCCCGTCCTGGTGACCGCGCGTGAGCCCTTGGACGGACCAGGCCCGCGCCGTCCCGTCCAGGTGGCGGTCGGCCGCGCCTCGGCGGACGAACTGCGCACCGTCTGGCGGCAGGCCCTCGGCCCGGCCGCCGCGGGCCTGGACCGCTGGATCGACATGGCCGCCGGTCAGTTCGACCTGGACCCGGACGCCATAGTCGCCGTGGCCGGGCAGGTTCCGCCACCGGCCGACGGTACGGCGGCCGACCCGGACGAGACCGGGGCGCGGTTGTGGGACGCCTGCCGCCACCAGGCCCGGCCCGCCCTGAACGGCCTGGCGGAGCGGATCGAGCCCCGCGCCCGCTGGGAGGACCTGGTACTGCCGGAGGTCCAGGTACGGGTGCTGCGACAGATCGCCGCCCACGTACGGCACCGGCTCACCGTCTGGGAGGACTGGGGCTTCGCCGCCCGCAGCGGCCGGGGCCTGGGCACCGCCGCGCTGTTCTCCGGGCCCAGCGGCACCGGCAAGACGCTGGCCGCCGAGGTGATCGCGGGCGCGTTGCGGCTCGACCTGTACCGCATCGACCTGAGCCAGGTGGTCGACAAGTACATCGGCGAGACCGAGAAGAACCTCAGCCGTGTCTTCGACGCCGCCGAGGCCGGCGGCGCCGTCCTGCTCTTCGACGAGGCCGACGCGCTCTTCGGTAAACGCAGCGAGGTCAAGGACAGCCACGACCGGCACGCCAACATCGAGGTGGGGTATCTGCTCCAGCGCATCGAGGCCTACCGGGGGCTGGCCGTCCTGACCACCAACCTCAAGGACACCCTCGACCCGGCGTTCCTGCGCAGGCTGCGCTTCACGGTCCCCTTCCCGTTCCCGGACGCGTCCGCCCGCGAGGAGATCTGGCAGCGCGTCATCCCCGAGCGGACGCCCGCCGAGGGCCTCGATCCGGCGGCCCTGGCCCGGCTGTCCGTCTCCGGCGGCACGATCCGCAACATCGCCCTCGGCGCCGCCTTCCTGGCCGCCGACGCGGGCCGCCCGCTGGGCATGGACCACCTACTGGCCGCCGCCCGCACCGAGTACGCCAAGTTGGAACGCCCGCTGACCGGTGCGGAGTTGACCGGTTGGACGGCGCGGTGAGCGAAGGGGGTCGCTGGTGTCGACGCCGGTACACACGGGCAGGGACGAGGCGCGGCGGCGAACCGCGGGCCTCCCGAAGGTCACGGGCAAGCGCAAGGCCGAAGAATCGGTGCCGCCCTCGCCGCCGACGGGCCCCGCCCTCGCCACGGTCTCCATGGGCGCGGAGAGGGCGGGGTCGGCGGCACGCGGCAAACGGGCACGGCGTCCGTCCGCCGAAGAGGCACGCGCCCTGGCGCAGGGCCAGCGGCAGGAGGAGACACGCGAGGCCGACGTCGGCGACGACGAGGACGCAATGCAGCAGGAGGCGACGCAGGCGACGTATTCCTTGCTGCCCGGTCTGCCGCCGCACGTGGCCCGGGCCGTGAATCAGCAGATGAGGTACATCGCCGAGGGGCTGGTCGCGTACATCAACAAGTACCATCCGCGGCTGCGCTCGCAAGCGACGGCAAACGTACCGACCGAGGCGGACGCGGTGTTCCGGACCTTGTACGAGTGGTACACCTCGCTCACCGAGGACGAGGCGGCCATCGTCGCCCACCGGCTGTCCGCCGCGTACGACGAGAACCGGAGCGTCGTCAGCCGGACCTTCCCCACAGATCTCGCGCCGCCGTCCGGGCCGGCCGCCCAGCGCAAGGACAAGGTCACCGGGGCGAGCACGAAGCGGGGCCTGGAAGAGGCCGCCGGCAAAGCCGGGCTGCGCCAGATCGCCACGACCTTCGAAGGCAAGTGGAAGAAGCGGCTCAGGGGCGAGTCACGTTCGTTCAAGTGGAACACCAGGGTGCTCGAACTGCTCGTCGCGCTCTCCACCACGCTTTTCGCGAAGATCTCGCAGACCTTCACCACTCAGGAGGTCGAGGCGATGGTGGTGAACGGCCGCATCCTGGTCAGCGCCAACGAGGCCTCCGCAGTCGCCGCGCTCATGGGCGCCGACCTGAACGCCGTCTTCGCGGACGAGGCGGCGCTGACCGGGGCGCTGAACGGCTCGATCTCCCACGAGAACGTGGCCGCGCTCGCCGACCTGATCGCCGTACTGAGGGCCGACAGCGGGGAGCGGCTGGACGACCAGCAGCAGCGCGGTGCCCAGGCGTTGGCGCAGATGCGGCTGGACACCGCGATCCTGGACAACAAGCAGGAGGCCCAGGACCTGAGGGAGCTGCTGACCACGGTGCGCCGGATGTTGACCGAGGATCTCACGGTGCATGCCGGCGGGTCGGCCGAAGGGGCGGGGAAGCTGATCACCGACCCCGAATACGCGGGCCGGATCATCATCGTCGATGCGGGGAAGCGCGCCGCCGCCCCGAGGTCGAAGCAGCGGAGTGCCGCCACCTCGTCCTCGGCGGGAGACGACGTCTGCACCCACGCGGAGCAGAACCTCATGCTCGCGCTCGCGTACTCGAAGTACCAGGGCGGGGCACAGGTGGCGGGCAGGAAGCGCCCGTGCGTCTGCTGTTTCGTGACCCTGAGGCTGGTGGACGCGCATGGTTACCAGGTCAAGTACAACCGGCACGCCGGCGGTTTCTGGAGCGGGACGACGTATCTCGGGCTGCAGCGCGTCGCGACGGAACTCGGCATCCGGTCTGCCGCGACGCTGAACGAGTGGGTCAAGGGCATCCTCACCGCCAGCGAGTTCAAGCAGTACGTCACCGTGGTCAATGGACCCGCAGACGGGGTGCACCGGGTCGCGGCCAAAAAGGTCATCGGTGCAAAGGCCAAGGCGAGCATGGAGTTCACCACGTCCGAGCAGTCGGCGTCGATCCGCCCGCAGTACCAGTTCAAAGCAGACGGCACGGACGACGAGGCCGGGGCTGTCGGCTCCAAGGAGGAGAGCGACAGTATGGACGAGGGGTACGAGTGACCCTGCGACGAGGGGTGAACGCCTGGAGGGGGCACGGCGTGACCCCGGACGTGACCGTCGCCATCGACACCCTGGTCGTCGAGGTGGACGAGGCGACCGCGCGCGCCGTCGCCGAGGGCCGTGTCGAGGCCCTGGCGCCGGCGCTGCTGGCCGCGCTGCGCGATCACCCGGCGTTCACGGACGCCGCCCGGCGGGTCAGAAGGCCCCCAGCCCGATGACCCACAGCGTCGGCGCGTGCAGGGACGCCGTCCCTGGGGAGGAAACGCTGGCCACGAGCTCCACGGTGCGACTGCCCGCGTCCACCGTGAAGCAGCTGATCGCGGTGACGTTTGCCCACGTGCCCTCCGGAACGGCCAGATGGCCGAATCCCCACTCATTGCCAGCGTCGGCAATGAGCTTCCCGTCAACCAGGATGAACATTCTCAAGGGGTACTTCGGGTCCGCGGTCGTGCCGTGGCCGTGGCCGATGAGCAACAGCTTGGTGGGCGTCTGGAGCTGGATCTTCTGGTTGATCACCCTGACCGTGCCCGTGTCCCCGATGTTGTCGAAATTCGCCTGCCCGTTGTCCGGCTTCAGCAGTTGCACGCCGAGGGACTGGCTGCTCAGCGCCGATGCGGTCAGCCCGCCCTGTGCCGTGAGCAGGCCGGTCATCGTGCCGCCCGAGATGTCGAGCTTGCCGGTCTCGTGCCGCAGTACGGCCGCCGCGAGGTCGTTCCAGTCGGCGGACCGGACCGGGTCGCCGGGGGCCTTGTTGGCCGTGTTCTGGTCGAGTGTCATCGCCGTGTCTCCTCATCGGCTCGCTGCCATCGGCAGATCACTGGAAAAACCCCTGGTCGAACAAGGATTTGTCGAACACCGCGGGATCGCGGGAAAGCTGCACCCAGAACCAGCAGGTGAAGTCGGCGCCGCGCACGTCGTCCACGGTCGGCAGCAGCAGGTCGGTGCCACCGTCCTCGGGGCGGACCCGGGGAAGCGCCAGCCCGTTGAGGACCCGGTCGGGGTGGTCCGCGTGGACCACTGCGCGTCCGTTGACGGTGAGACGGCAGTAGAGCCGGTAGGCCGGCGTGCTGTCGAGCAGCTGGCTCGCCAACTGGTCCAGCCAGCCGTGGAGTGGGTCGGCCGGTTCCCAGGTGAGCTGCTGGCCGGTGATGGCGGTGCGGCCGGCCAGCGTCAGCGGCTGGGTGCCGAGGACGGTGCTGGCCGGCAGGTGCCAGTCGGCGCGGTCGGCGGACGACAGCGGAAACGGCAGGTCCATGGTGACCGTGAGCACCGGACTGCCGGCGGTCACCGGGGCGGGCGGGCCGTCCAGCGCCACGGCCAGGCCGCCCAGCAGGTCGGTCTGGCTGATCCCGGTGTCGTTGCGCAGCTCGCGGCCGGCGCCCGTCAGCAGGACCTGCACGACGTGCAGGCCGGGGGCGAAGGGCGGCGTGGACGGGTCGGGGCGTGTTTCGGCGAGCGGGGTGAACAGCGCCCGGCAGTCGTATGCCGTGGTCCAGGCGCCGTCGGTGAGGTCGAGCAGGGCGATGGCGGCGGTGTGGTGTTCGATGCCGTCCGGGGGCCGGAACTCCGGTGTGCCGTCGGGGTCGCGCGGCCATTCCACGGTGCCGGCGAGATCCGGGTCGAGGTCGGTGTCCTCCCAGGCGGCGGTCCTGGCCGGGATCAGCCAGTAGTCGCCGGTGCGGTGCCAACGGTAGTCCTCGAACTGGACCTGTACGCCGTCCTCCAGGCCGACCCATCCGTCGCGGACGGGTAGGGCGCCGGGCGAGTCCCAGCGCCGTACGACGACCGGGTCGGCGAGGTCCCCGTCGGCCGGCGCGGGGCCGCTCCATTCCGTCACGCGCAGCGTGGTGCCGTCGGCCTCGTCGAGGCGGCCAAGGAAGCCTTGTTCGCCGCGCCGGGTGCGGGCCAGATCGCAGACCTCCACCCAGTCGCCCTTGGCGAAGCCGAGCCGTTCGTCGCGGGCGGGGGTGTCGATCGTCAGGATGGTGGCGGTCCCGTCCGTGGTCAGGCGTACCACCAGGGCGGCCACCGAGCCGTTGTCCCGGGACCACACGAACGACGGGACGCCGTCGTCGCTTTCGCGGATCTCGACCCGGTACAGCTGGTTCTCCAGGCGGCGGTAGCCGGCGGAGGGCGGGATGACGCACGGCGTGGTGGCGGTGGGGTCGGGCTCGGCGCGGGCCCGCAGCCGCCCGGACGGCCGACTGCCGCTCGGTCCCCATGGCGCGGCGACGTCGGCGGGCACCGCCTCGGGGCCGGGAGCCGGCTCCAGCCGCACCTGCCAGACGGTACGGCTCCTGGTGCCGGTGTCGGGGCCGCCGAGGGCGACCTCGCGCAGTTCGGGGCGCTCCAGGGCGGTGAGGTGTTCGCGCCACACGTCGAGGTAGGCGACGTAGCGGCCCGTGTCGGTGGGCAGCGGGACGCCGGGCAGCTCGGGCTGGGCGGCGAGCGGCACCGGGGTCTCGATCTCGCACAGCACGCCGTTGACGTAGTACCGCCCGGCGGACAGCGTCAGGTCCGCGCCGGGACTGGCGGCCGGGGTGCCGCCTTCGGGAGTGGTGATCGCGAAACCGGCCGCGTCCTTGGGCCCGCCGTGGACGCCGACGGCGTCCCGGGCGGTGGTCTCGTCCAGGTGCAGCTGGATGTCCAGCTGCTCGTTCCAGTCGGCGTCGAGCGCGACCCGGCCCTGTTGCAGCAGCACGCCGCGGTAGTGGTTGCCGGGACGGAACGTCCGCCGGGTGAAGTCGCCCTTCATCGCTGTACCTCCGCCGTCGTGTAAGCCCGATCAGACCGCTCAGTCCGCAAGGAAGACACCCGCTTCCAGTCCGAACCGCACGTGGTCGTCGAGCCGGCCGGCCAGGTCGGCCAGCCGCCTGGGTTGCCGCAGGAAGCGGTACGCGCCCATCTCCTCGCCGTTCTCCGCGCCCTCGGCGATCTCCGCGGGGCAGCGCGCGGCGAGCCGCCCGAAGCCGGGCGCGGCCGGGTCGAGGGTGTCGAAGGCCGGGGCGACCCGGCCGGCCGCCGCGTCGTCGGCGGGCTGGCAGCGGTAGCTGCGCGGGACGTGGGAGTCCGGTGGCGCGTAGCTGAACCGCAGATAGCCCTGCTGGCGCCAGACGACCTCGGCGCGGTCGCGCAGGATGCTGTCGCTGACCGTCAGGCTGCGGGCGGTGGTGCGGCCCAGCACGGTGCTCGCCTCGATGCCGACGTCCGCCGACTGCGCGTCGAGGGCGAGCCCGTCGGCGCGGGGACCGAGGATGCTGTCGGCCAGATCCAGCGTGGGGACGTCACTCAGCCGGACTCCGGCGCAGACGGTGCGCTGCAGCCGTACGGCCAGTCGCGGATTGGCGTCGGCCGAGATCAGGCCGCCGTCGGGGAGGGCGGCGGCGCGGTCGCCGGCCAGGGTGCAGCCGGAGACCACGAGGCTGTCGAGATTCCCGGGCGCGACGGTGATCCGGCCTTCGACCGACAGGCCGTCCAGGACCAGTTGGGACGTTTCCGCCGCCCGGCCGCCGGGGGCCGCCGCCTCGATGGTGCCGGTCAGGTGCGGCCGCAGGCCGAAGGCGCCCAGGGCCGCGGGGCGCCCGCCGGCGGCGAGGACGATCAGCCGGTTGCCCGGCGGGATCAGGATGCGCTGGGGGCCGGTGAGGTCCTCGTGGTAGGTGGCGCTGTCCTGGACGGCGATGACGCCGACCTGTCCGGGGCGCGGGTCGGGGCGCTCGTTCCAGGCGGTGACGGCGGCGCCGAGGGTGGTGACGGTGGGCACCGGCGGGGCCACGGACGGGTCGCCGGAGCCGGCGGGGTCGCGGCTCACGGCGATCTGCCAGTCGGGTGCGTCGGGCCAGGGGGTGCCGGCGGCAGCGATCGCGGTCATCAGGGTGGCCCGGCGGTCGTACGGGCCGGCGCCGAGGTCGCCCGGGGAGCCGTAGGAGTAGGCGACGCGCACCCGCTCCGGCGTGATGCCGGGCGGCAGGGTGAGCCGACCCAGGGCCGGGTCGACGGCGATCTGCGGGGCCGCGCCGTCGGACGGTGCGGGCGGGCGGTCCCAGCCGGTGAGGTCGGCGCAGATCAGCCGGGCGGGCTCGACCGGGCCGTCGGGCAGCGTGACCGTCAGCAGCGGGTCGGGGCCGTCGAGCAGCGTGGACGGGGATCCGGTGCGGAGCGCCACCAGTTCCTGATGCAGCCTCAGGCGGCGCAGCGGGGCCGGGACGTCGGTCTCTTCCGCGGGGGCCGCGGCCGAACGGGGCCGGCTGAACAGCGGCAGGTCACGCCCGGCCGGGTCGAACGTCCAGCGGCCGGCCGCCGCGTCCACCGCCCGGGCGTCCACGCCGGTGCAGGGATGGGCGGTGAGCCGCCACAGGTGCAGGCCGACCACGCCGATGTTGTGCCGGCCGCGCCGGCGGTCGGCGTGGCGGACGTCCACGGTGCGGCTCGTCCGGTCGAAGGGGGTGCCGATCAGGGCCAGCCCGGCGGTGTCCCGCAGGTCGGGGGTGCGGACGTCGCCGGGGCGCGGATGGTTGGCGTTCTGGGTGGTGCCCAGCAGTTGGAAGTACTCCACGACCCGCACCGGCCGGCCGGTGATGTCCCGGGCGGCCTCCTCCAGCGCGCCGTGGGTGCCCTTGCGCCGCCGGTTGGCGAGGGTGTGGGCGACCAGGGCGCGGCGCGGGACCGCGCCGCCGGGGACGCCGGTGAGGTCTCCCGGACCCAGCAGGTCGGCGAGGTAGGGCAGCACCCGTTCGGCGCAGGTCTCGACGAACCAGTTGTCGTAGAGCCCGTCGATGTCCCCGCGCAGGCGCAGCAGTTCCTCCTCGACCACCTCCAGCAGGGACCGCAGGGGGTGGCCGAGTTCGGCGTCGCGGCTGCGGTGGACCTCGGGCAGCAGCCGGTAGACGGGGCGGTCGGGTTCGGCGGGGGTCACGGCACCAGCTCCGTCACGGTGATCCGGCCGGGGTCGGCCAGCAGCAGTTCGGCGGGGAGCACCCCGGTCCGGCCCAGGCGGGCGGGGTGCGCGACGAGCACCTCGGCGACGGTGTCGCCGTCGGGGGCGTCGCCGAGGTGCAGCGCGCGTACGGTGGCGGCCAGCACGCCGGGCACCTGCTGGACCAGGGTGAGCACGCCGGAGGCGGGCACGGGCCGGGCGAAGTCGCCCGGGTCGAAGGAGTAGGCCGTGCGCAGCGCCTCGTGCACCGCGTCGGCGACCTGCTCCCATTCCCGGTCGGGGTCGGCCAGGATGGCGACGGCGACGGCGAAGGACAGCGGCTGGTAGCTGTCCAGGCCGAGGCGGCCGGGGGACCGTCCGGCGGCTTCCAGCGCGGTGCGCAGGGCGGCGAGCGTGTCCGCGGGCACGTCCGCCCCGCCGGGGCCGGCCACGGTGAGGTGCACGAAGGGGTGGCGGGCGCCCGGCAGGGCCGTGGCCGTGGCCTTGGCGATGCCGGCGAAGGCGCGGGCGAAGTCCTGGTGGTCGGCGAGGGAGACGACCCGGTCGAAGGTGCGCACCGACAGCGGCGCGGCGGTCCTGCCGTCGTCCGGCCCTTCGGGGGCGGTGCCGCCGGTGGCGGGCACGGGGTTGGTCACGTCCCGGATGCCCAGCGGCCGGACCAGGAGCAGGGAGAGCGCCCCGGCGGCCACGTTGCCCGCCGGGCCGGTGCCGCTGCGGTAGTCGGCCAGGACGTTGTCCTGCCCGGACGGCAGGCGGGCGCCGCGCTCGCCGTCGCCGAACAGTACGCCGACGGAACCGTCGTCGCCGATCCTGACCACGTACCCGCGGTCGTGGGGGCCCAGCTCGTACAGCGAGGCGGCCTCGGTCCACTCGACGCCGTCGACCCGGACGGTCAGCGAGTCGCGTACCCCGCCGGGCACCGCCGCGGTGGTGTGGGTGAGGTCTCCGCGCAGCAGGGTGAAGCTCTGGTTGGCGGTCGCGCCGTCGCCGCTGCCGAGGACCTCGCCGGTGATGCTCTCCCCGGCGGTGGCGGCGACGACGTTGCCCAGCACCCGTACCGAGGCCGGATCGAGCGGCTGCGCCAGCGGCTCGGCGAGGGTGAGCCGGGTGCCGTCGACGGTGGCGGCGCTGTCGGCGACGGTCACGGGCTGGGTGGCGGGCCGGCCGTCCGGGGTGCTGCCGGTCACCAGCACGGTGCTGCCGGGGGTCAGCTCCAGTGGCCGGTCCAGCAGGAGGTCGGTCCCGGTCACCGGTTCGGTGACCGGTTCCTCGGCCGGCTGGAGGCGCTCGCTCAGGGCGTACACCGTGGTGGTGCGGCGGTCGAAGGGGGCGATCGGGCCGGAGCCGCGCAGCACCAGCCGGGTGGTGGTGGCGGTCAGGCCGAAGTCGGCGGCGGCGGACAGGTCCGCCGTCACCACTTCGTACGGCTCCGTCAGGCCCGGGGCGCGCAGCACCAGCCAGGAGCCGGGCAGCACCTCGGGGTAGGGCGCGTCGAGGTCGAGGACCGGCTCGCCGCCGTCGGCGGGGTCGGTGAGCGCGAACCCCGGCCACTGGGTGGGCAGTGGGGCCGTCCCGCCGCCGTCCGCCGGGTCGGAGGGCGCGTAGTTGCGCCGGACGGTCTCGGGCATGATCCGCCAGTCCGGGGCGTTGTGGCCGAAGACCGCCGCCCGCTGCCGGAACGCGTACACCTCCACCGGTGCCGGAACGAACTCGCCGGCGGCCGGGTCGGTCAGGTCCAGCGGCTCGTCCCAGCGGACGAGCGTGGTCGCCGGGCTCCCGGAGGCGTCGGCGGGGTGCGGCTCGACGTCGGTCAGCACCCGCAGTTGCCAGGGCTGGCGGCCGTCGGTGCGGCGGACGAGCAGCGGGTCGCCGGGGCGCAGGCCGGTGGTGACCCCGGCGAGCAGCACCTGGGTGGCGCCGGTGGTGATCAGCTGCGTGCGGCTCAGGCGCAGTCGCATCGCGTTGCGCTCGGCGCGGGCGGTCAGCTCCTCGGCCGTCTCGAAGGTCTGCGGCAGTTCGCCCTGGCCGGGGACGCTCTGCACCCGGGTGCCGGCCGGGACGACCGCCTGGGCGCCGGGATCGACGGCGTCCTCGACGGTGAAGGACAGCCAGGTGGCGGCCGCGACACCGGGAGCGAGTTCGTAGCCGATCGCCCGGGCGAGTTCGAGCACCGACCGGCGCTCGGTGGCGGTGCGCAGAAAGCCCTCGTCGGCGATCCGCTCCTGGTAGAAGGTGACGATGTCGGCGACGGTGGCCCAGGCGTCCAGCAGGGCGGCCGCGGGGTCGTCCGCGTCCTGCGCGGTCAGGGCGGGCAGCCGTCGGCGCAGGGCGGTCAGGGCGCGGTCCAGCACCTCGGCGTGCGTGCCGGTGCGGTAGGACGGGGCGGTGCGGCCTGCCGGACTGGACGGCCGGGCGGGGGCGGCGGGCGTCGCGGTGTCGTCGGGGCTCACGCGCCGCCCTCCGTCAGGAAGTCGATCCGCCCGTGCTCCGGCCGGCTGGGGTCGTTCAGGCAGCGGGCGACCTCCTGGCGGCCCATGGCGATCAGCCCGGCCGCCCGCTCGCCCGCGGCCGGCCGTCCCCAGCGCCGGAAGCGGTTGGGGCTGGGCGGGGTGTCGTCGGTGTCGATCCAGAGCACGCCGGGGACGCCCGAGGCGGCCGCGACCACGTGGCTGAGATAGACCGGTTGGCCGAAGGCGAGGCGTACGGGGTGGAAGAAGCCGGGGGTGCCGTCGGTCCGCAGCCCGGCGGTGAACACCTCCAGCAGGTCCTGTCGCACGTCGCTGCCCAGATGTCCGGGCGCCACGTGCACCGTCAGGACGATGTCCAGCGCCACCGGCACGACCGCGGTCACCCGTACGTCCCCGCCGGTCATCCGGTAGTCCTCCAGGTACGCGGCGGCTTGGGCCCGGAACGCGCGGTCCGCCGGCAGGCCGTCGGCGCGCTCCACGGTGACCGACTCGGTGTACCAGGAGCCGGTCCAGCGTCGGTCGGCGACCGCCTGCCGCACCTGCGGCAGGCGGCCCGTCACCTCGGCGTAGTCGGCGTCGGTGACGGCCCGCTCCTGGACCCGGAAGGCCTGCGGCGCCCATTGCCTGACCTGCTCGACCGGTTCCGGGTCGGTGCCGCCCGCGGCCGGCAGCGGATTGCCGACGCGGACGCCGGTGACCGGTACGGACAGCCGGGTGAGGGTGTCGCGTCCCACGTTGCCCGCCGTGCCGCCGCCGGTCCGGTAGGCGGCGGTGAAGGCCGTCCCCGGGACGGGGGCGCGGCCGTCGCCCCCGTCGCCGAAGCGCAGGAAGGCCCGTCCGTCGTCCTCGGTCTCCACGACGCACTGCGCGGCGTACGGGCCCGCGTCCAGCAGGTCGCGCACCGCGGTCCAGGGACCCGTCCCGTCGTGCAGCGCGACCAGCGCGGGCAACGCCAGCGCCGGGTCCACGGCGAGAGCCTCGGCGGCCGGCCGGCCGAGCGCCTGCCGGTGGTCGTACGGTACGGCGTGGGCGAGCCCGGGGCGTGCGAGCCGGGGCCGGTAGCGGCCGCGCACGGGGACCTCGGCCGGCACCAGCGGCTCGGGGCCGACGAGGGTGCCGTGCTCGGCCAGCACGACGTTGGCCCGGGCCATCGTGGCCCCCACGGTGCCGGAGTCGCCGTCCGGGAACCGCCACAGCCGCAGCGGGAACGGCGGCGCGTCCTGCGGGAACCAGCTCACCCGCACCAGTTCGGTGCCGGTCAGCGGGTCGGTGTCCGCGACCGGGTCCGCGTCCAGGCGCACCGCATGGCGCCGCGCCGGGTCCGCCGTCCCGGTACTTCCGTCGTCGCCCAGCACCTCCTGCAGGACCAGCATGTCGCCTGCCGTCAGGCCGAGCCCGGCGGGGGTGCCGACCAGGGTCGCCCAGGTGGCGCCGGCCGGCAGCCAGGCGCGTTCCTCGCCCCAGGCGTACAGGTCGACGGCGTTGCGGGCGGTGCGGGCGGTCAGTGGGTGCAGGGTGTGGAAGACGGCATCGGTGCCGCCGTCCGCCGCGCCGGTCTCCGTGCCGGCCGGGAACGCGGTGCCGTCCGCGCCCGGGTCGGCGTCCAGGGCGAGCCAGACCCGGGCGGCGGCCCCGTCGTGCATCAAGTAGTCCAGCAGCCGGGCGTGGCGACGCACCGACACGCGGCGGCGTGCGGTGCCGAGGTAGGCCTCGGTGGCCACCGCGTCCTGGGCGTAGGCGAGCTGGTCGCCGAGGTAGGCGAGGATCTCCATGACCGTGATGCCGAGGTCGGCCGGGCTGCGGTCGCTCCAGCCGGGCAGCCGCAGTGACAGCCGGTCCAGCAGGAGCCGGCGCAGCCCGGCGTAGTCGCGGCTGAGGTAGTCGGCGGCCGGCACGGGCGCGGGCACCGCCGGGACGGTGCGCGGCGGGCGTGGGTCGAGGTCGGTCGGGCAGTCCACCTTGAAGGTGAACGGCACCCGGGAAAGCCGCGGGTCGAAGCCGTACCGCTGCGGATCGGCGAGCACCAGGACGTACGGGGAGAAGTCGCCGGAGGAGCCGGTGCGCACCACCAGCAGCCGGTCGGGGTCGGGCAGCGTCGCGAAGACCGCCACGTCGCCGGCGGTGACCCGGTCGGGGTGAGCGAGCCCGTCGTCACCCGCGGCCTGGGCGGCGGCGAGGCCGCTCGCGGGCAGTGCCCACACCACCGGCACCGGGTTGAGGGCCCGGTCCCCGCGGACTCCGCCCACCACCGTGAGCGAGCCGGCGTCGAGACCGGCCGGCACCGGGTGCAGACAGCGCACCAGCAGGGTCCGCTGGGACGGCACCTGCGGCGGATGCCCGCCGTCCACCTCCAGGCCCTCGAACGCGTTGAGGCGGCCGTCCGCGCTCACCGCCGCGAGCCGCAGCCGCGTCGCGTCACCGGACCCGCCCGGGGCGCCGTACACCGGGGTGGCCATGTCAGGCCGCCCGGGTGATGACGGCGGTGACGGGGGCGGGCGCGCTGCGGGTGCGGTACTGCACGGTGACCCGGACGGTGGTGTCGGCGGCGACGACGTCGACGGCCTGCACCTGGATCTCGGCTCCCAGCCACTGCTGCAGTGCCGCCTGCACCAGCGCCCGGGTGGCCATGGCCAGTTCCCCGGAGACGGGTTCGAACAGCAGCTGCCGCAGGCCGCTGCCGAAGTCCGGCCGGTTGACACGTTCGCCGGGCGCGGTGAACAGCACCTGCTCGATCAGCCCGCGGACGTACTCCTCGTCGTCGGGGCTCGTGGCGCGGCCGTGGTGGTCGATGCGGAAGGGGAAGCCGATGTGCACCGGTCACACCCCCCGCACGCGGCGCTGGACGGCCAGTTGCACGGTCAGCGGGGTGCCGGTGGGCGTGCACACCGACTGGCTGTCGGACAGCACCACCGGCACGCCGCCGGCCCGCACCCGGGTCGCGCCACCGGTCCACTGCGCGCTGACGCACGGCCCGGGGTCCGGCTCTGCGGGCGGCGGGCAGCCGGCGACGGTGTACGCATCGGTGGCGACGGTCACCGGGGACCCGTTGACCTTGACGCGTGTACTGGGCCGGCTCGTCGGCGTCGCCTTGCCGGTGTGCGCGCAGTTCACGGTGGCACCGGCGTGCAGCAGGAAGCCGGGCATCAGCTGACCTCCAGGGCGTCGCCGTTGATCGAGACCTTCTCCGAGGTCAGCTTCACGCTGCGGATGCCGTTGACCAGCTCGATGCTGTCGGCGGTCAGGGCCAGGCGCAGCTCCGAGGACACCAGCGGCGGCGAGACCAGCACGGTCAGCCCGCCGGAGCCGGACACGTCGTCCACGGTCACGGTCACCCCGTCGGTGCGGAACACCTTCTGCTGCGCGACCGCCAGTGTGACGGGCAGCTGGCCCGTGCTCCAGAAACAGCCCGCCCATATCGGGTAGTCCGGATCGCCGCCCTCGAACTCCACCCACACGTCGGCGCCCACCGGCGGCAGCGCGAACAGGCCGACCCCGGGCCCGGCGTAGGGCACGCAGGGCATCGCCCAGACCCTGATGCTGTCCCCGAGGACGGCCGGGCAGCCGACCTCCACCCGGCCGAGCTGCCTGGGGTCGGCGTTGCCGGTCACCTTCCCCCGGTACTTGCCGTAGAAGGGATTCATCGCGCACCTTTCCGCGTTCGGCCGGCGGTCCTGCCGCCGTGGATCATGGCCCGCTTCCGGATCGTCGCGGTCACCGGCTCACCGCCCCGCCCCGGATGTCGGTGGCAGCAGCGGCACGGTGCTCCCGGTGCCCTCGCGGGACAGCGTGAACTGCTGGGTGTAGCGGCCGCGGGCGATGGCGTGGGTGACCTGCCGCACGTAGTACAGCCCGTCGTGCTCCCACCCCGCCCCGCGTACGCCCACCAGGCCGCCCGCGGTGAGCAGCGCCCCGTAGCGCACGGTGTCCAGCGTCCCGGTGGCCACCAGCGCGTCGTTGGACGCCTCGGCCGTGCCCTGGGCACGAGCGGCCGCCTGCACCGCGCTCGGTCCGCTCTCGCGGAAGGCGACCGTGCGCATGTTCTGCCGGTTGACCGCCCAGTCGGGCTCGGTCGCCAGCGGCGGCCGCAGACTGCCGGCCCCGCGCACCGGCAGCACGGTGTCGCTCAGCGGGTCGAGGACGGACCCGGAGACCTGGACCGGGGCCAGGGCGTCGCTGCGGAAGGTGATCTGCTGCACATTGGCGGCCGGCCCGGCGGCGACCGACAGGGCGGGGGCCGGCGGTCCGACGCGCTTGGGCGGCCCCCAGTAGGCGGTGTTGACCAGCGGCGCCGGACCCGGGGTGACGTGGAAGACGTAGCCGAACCGCCGGGCCATCGCGGTCAGGTACGCCAGGTCGGTGCTCTGCTGTACCGGGATCCGGTCGATCGGCAGCGGCGGGTCGATCACCGGCGGCGGGATCACCTGCGGCACCAGTCCGTACCGGGCGTAGCCGAGGATGAGCCGGGCCGCGATGGCTGCCTCGTCCTGGGCGGGGTAGGCGGCCGACTTCTCCTCCAGGTCCATCATCACGCTGACGTCCTCGCCGGTGACCGTGAGCCGGGTCGAGCCCGGCACCCTGCCCGGTGTCAGCTCGCGGTGCGTGATCACTCCGTCCATCAGGACAACCGGCCGCCCGTCCGTCGTGACGATCAGGACCACGCGGTGGAACGCCTGCAGCCAGGCGCCGCTCAGCTGCGGGAAGTCGGTCAGTCCGGTACCGCGGTCCCGTCCGGCGCCCAGCACCAGCTGGAAGCCGGACCGGGCGTCGGCGGAGGACGTCACCTGGACCTCCTCGATGCACCGCACCAGCTGCGCGGGAGCGGGAACGGGCACCGACGGCCCGAGAAGCACGGTCAGTGTCGTCCTGCCCGACAGCATGCCCTGCCCTCCCCTCGTGCCCGCCGCCGCCCGCGGATCACGGCTGCGGGAAGGGGACGCGGACGGTCCCGCCGATCCGGTCGTCGGCGGTGAGCTCGTCCGGGTGGATGACCAGGGCGGCGTCGCACACCCGCCAGAACAGCGTGGGATCGCCGAGGTACGCGGCCGCCACCAGGTCCGGCCGGTCGCCGCGGGCCACGGTGTGCAGCGCGAGCGTCTGCGGGCCGCCGGGCGACGGCAGGAACCTGCGGCGCAGACAGCGCACCTCACGGGTGCCGCCGGAGGGGTCGGGAACCTGGGCCGTCGCGATCTCTGTGGTGGCGTACCGGCTCGTGGGGTCGATCACCGTGCCGCTCCCGCGGTGCTGCTGCCGGTCGCCGCCGCCCCGGCCGCCGAGGCTCCCAGCCGCAGGGGCACCGAGACGCTGCCGAGCACGGCCAGCGCCTCCTTCGCGACCTGATGGACGAGAAACAGGTGGTACCCCGGGTCGGTGACCGGCAGATCGTTGTAGGAGAGCACCCGCAGCTCCAGCTCCACCCGGGCGCGCAGCGGGGTCAGATCGGCGTCGTAGGCCTGCTCCGCGATCGAGAAGTCGCTCAGCCGCACCGGCAGCACCCGGCCGGGGCCCCAGACGAACAGCGTCAGCGGCGCCCGCGGCGGCACCACCTCGATCGTTCCCAGCAGTTCGAGCGCGTTGTTCGCGAGGACGGTCGCGCTCTTCGGGTACAGCATCATCTCCAGAGCCGAGAGCTGCGGATACACCCCCAGCAGCGCGGCCGCCGGATCCTCCGCGGCCGCCCGGTCGTTGGCGTCCAGTTCCACGGCGAGCGAGATCGTCTCGACCGGCGCGCCCTCCAGCCGCAGCGCTTCGTCGCGGGCCCCGCCGTACGTGTCGCCGTCCGTCCCGGCGGCCGATCGCGCCCGCAGCCGGCGGGTCATCTCCTCCGGGTTGTACTGGAACACCACCATGGAAGCCACGGGGTTGCTCTCGTCCACCGAGACCAGCGCACCCCGCAACGCCCGCGGAGCATCCGTCACACCAGTCACCGGCACCCACCGCACCTTCCACCCCGGATACGCATACGGCGATGGTGGCCTGGCCCCGTCACCCCGACGTCACAGTGCCGTCACTGCCCTCGTCGGCCCGGCCTGGCGGCGGTGCAGGGTTCACTGGAGCCGTACGAGATCGACTTGGTTCTTCGGGACCCCGAAGCGGATCTGCGGACAGAGAAGGGGTGCGCCACCGGTGCGCCGGCGACACGCACGGGTGACCATGCCGACCGGCCTTATCGGCAGATCAGGTGCAAAGGCAGCGTAAGTGCCCGGAACCGGACTTGAACCGGTACGCCCGCGAGGGGCAGCGAGGTTTAAGCTCGCCGTGTCTGCATTCCACCATCCGGGCAGGCCATGGGCTCCGCTACGAGGTTCCGAGCCTATCGGGAGGCGTCCCCCGAACAGCGGACGGGCGACCCGATGTTGTCTTATTTTATTGACGTCTGAGGGAGCATCAGCCCCCGGAACGAGCCATCCGCACTTGCCAATAGCGTTACGCGCGGTGGGTACGCGCGTACGCGGAATGACGGAATTTCACCGTCCGAACAAGGGGGCTCCACCTGTTCTCGGCAACCGGGGGCAAGCGCTTCCGGATCGGGCTCTCAGGGTTCGGTGTCATCCCCAGGTATGACTCGACGGCACTCCGGTCCGCCCTTGGTCGGCCCCCGGAACCGGAACTGCGGCTGACTACACGGGCCCGAACGCCCGAGACGATGGTCCCGCCGTAAGAACACCGCCGTCCCGACAGGAGCGTCCTTCCGTGTCCACCACACCCATCGCCGACCGGCGGACCACCTCCGTGGCCGCTCGCGCCACGGACCTCTCGAAGATCTACGGCCAGGGCGAGACCCAGGTGGTCGCCCTGGACCGGGTCACCGTCGAGTTCCGGCAGGCCGAGTTCACCGCGATCATGGGCCCCTCCGGTTCCGGCAAGTCCACGCTGATGCACTGCGTGGCCGGCCTCGACACCTTCTCCTCCGGTTCCGTGCGGATCGGCGACACCGAGCTGGGCTCCCTGAAGGACAAGCAGCTGACCAAGCTGCGCCGGGACAAGATCGGGTTCATCTTCCAGGCGTTCAACCTGCTGCCGACGCTGACCGCCCTGGAGAACATCACCCTCCCGATGGACATCGCGGGGCGGAAGCCGGACAAGGAGTGGCTGGACAGCGTGATCCGGATGGTCGGCCTCAAGGACCGGCTCAGCCACCGTCCCTCGCAGCTCTCCGGCGGCCAGCAGCAGCGCGTCGCCGTCGCCCGCGCCCTCGCCTCCCGCCCTGAGATCATCTTCGGTGACGAGCCGACCGGAAACCTGGACTCCCGCTCCGGCGCCGAGGTGCTGGGCTTCCTGCGCAACTCGGTGCGCGAGCTGGGCCAGACCGTCGTCATGGTCACCCACGACCCGGTGGCCGCGTCGTACGCGGACCGCGTGGTCTTCCTGGCGGACGGCCGGATCGTCGACGAGATGTACCGGCCGACGGCGGACACCGTCCTGGACTTCATGAAGCAGTTCGACGCGAAGGGCCGCACCAGCTGATGTTCCGCACCGCCCTGCGCAACGTACTCGCGCACAAGGCCCGGCTGCTGATGACCGTGCTCGCCGTGATGCTCGGCGTCGCGTTCGTCTCCGGCACCCTCGTCTTCACCAACACCATCTCGGACGCCTACCAGAACAGCTCCGCCAAGGGCTTCGACGGCGTCGACGTCGCCGTCCAGGCCAAGTACCAGGACTCCAAGGGCGACAAGGTCGGCAAGACCCCCGACCTCACCCAGGCCCTGCTCGACAAGGCGGCCAAGGTGCCGGGGGCCGCCTCCGCCACCGGCGTGGTCTCCGGCTTCACCGCGATCGCCGACAAGCACGGCAAGCTGATAGGCGGCGGCTGGCAGTCCGCGGGCGGCAACTACTGGGGCACCAAGGACGCCCGCTACCCCCTCGTCGGCGGCCACGCGCCCAGCGGCGCGAACGAGGTCCTGATCGACTCCAAGACCGCCGAGCGGGCCGGCTACAAGGTCGGCGACACCGTGCGCATCTCGGTGAACGGCCCGGTCCTCACCCCCACCATCGCCGGCATCTTCACCACCGACGACGGCAACGTCACGGCCGGCGGCAGCCTCGCCCTGTTCGACACGGCGACCGCGCAGCAGCTGTTCGGCACGAAGGGCGCGTACGACGAGATCGACGTGACCGCGAAGTCCGGCACCGGCCAGGCCGCCCTCAAGTCCCAGCTGGACCAGGCACTTCCGCAGAAGCTCGTCGAGACCACCACCGGCAAGAAGCTCGCCGCCGACCAGGCCAAGCAGATCGCCGACGGCATGAGCGGCCTGCGCCAGGGCCTGCTGGTCTTCGCCGGCATCGCCCTGTTCGTCGGTACGTTCATCATCGCCAACACCTTCACCATGCTGGTCGCCCAGCGCACCAAGGAGCTGGCGCTGCTGCGGGCGGTGGGCGCCTCCCGCCGCCAGGTCACCCGCTCGGTGCTGATCGAGGCGTTCGTGGTCGGCGCGGTGGCCGGGGTGACCGGTCTGGCCGCCGGTATCGGCATCGGCGCCGGACTGCGCGCGCTGATGGGCTCGTTCGGCGCGTCCGTCCCGGACGGCCCGCTCGTCGTCAGCCCCGGCACGGTCGCCGCCGCGCTCGCCGTCGGCGTCGTCATCACCATGCTGGCCGCCTGGCTGCCCGGCCGCCGGGCCGCGAAGATCCCGCCGGTCGCCGCGATGAGCGCGCTCCACTCGGCCCCGACCGCCAAGTCCCTGGTGCTGCGCAACACGATCGGCGCCCTGTTCTCGGCGGCGGGCGTGGCGGTGGTCGTGGCGGCCACGTCGATGAGCGGCGACAGCGGCCAGGCCCCGATGGGGCTGGGCGCGGTCCTCCTCATCATCGGCGTCTTCGTCCTCACGCCCCTGCTCTCCCGCCCGTTGATCGCGGCCGCGGCCCCGCTGCTGCGCGGGTTCGGCGTCGCCGGCAAGCTCGCGCGCCAGAACTCGGTGCGCAACCCGCGCCGTACCGCCGCCACCGCGTCCGCGCTGATGATCGGCCTGACCCTGATCACCGGCATGACGGTGATGGCGGGCAGCCTGCAGAAGTCCATCGACAGGATGGCGAGCGCGGCGATCCGCGCCGACTACGTCGTCTCGATGGCCAACCGCAACCCGCTCTCCCCCGACGTCGCGAAGAAGCTCGCGGCCACCGACGGCGTGACCGCCTCCAGCCCGCTGCGCAACGCGGCCTCCCGCATCGACGGCGGAACCGAGTCCCTCGCGGGCGTCGACGGCTCGTCGATCGGCAGGCTGACCGACCTCACCATGGACAGCGGCACCTTCAGGGTCGGCGGCACGGACGTCGTCGTGGACGACGACACCGCCAAGTCGCACGGCTGGAAGGCCGGTTCCGCCTTCACCGTCCACTACGAGGACGGGAAGGCGCAGAAGATGACGGTCGCCGGGGTCTACCAGGGCAACCAGATGATCAACGGGATCATGATCGACAACGCCGTCCTCACCCCGCACCTGACCGACCCCGCCGACATGCAGGTCATGGTCAGGACGGCGGACGGCGCGACGAGTGCCACCAAGGACAGGCTGGAGAAGGCCCTCGGCTCCAACCCGGCGATCCAGGTCCAGGACAAGAAGGACCTGTCGAACTCCATCGCGCAGGTGTTCACGCTGATCCTGAACATGGTCTACGGCCTGCTCGCGATGGCGGTGATCGTCGCGGTCCTCGGGGTCATCAACACCCTGGCCATGTCGGTCTTCGAACGCTCCCAGGAGATCGGCATGCTCCGCGCGATCGGCCTGGACCGCAAGGCGGTCAAGCGGATGGTCCGCCTGGAGTCCCTGGTCATCTCGCTCTTCGGCGGGGTCCTCGGCATCGGCCTGGGCGTGTTCTTCGGCTGGGCGGCCGGTCAGCTGGTCGGCGCGAAGATGCCGACGTACGAACTGGTCCTGCCCTGGACCCGGATGGCGGTCTTCCTGCTCCTGGCCGGCACCGTGGGCGTCCTGGCGGCCCTGTGGCCGGCCCGGCGGGCGGCGAGGCTGAACATGCTGTCGGCGATCAAGTCCGAGTAGCGGCACGAGGTACGGCGCGAAGGGGCCCCACGTTCGCCGTGGGGCCCCTTCCGTGTGTGCCGTCAGTTCCAGGTACGGGTGCGCAGCGGCAGCCCGGAGACGCCCGATCCGGGGGCCTTCACGGCCAGCACCTGGTTGACGCCGATGCGGTTGCGCTCGAAGGCGAGGGCGCAGGCGGCCATGTACAGCCGCCAGACGCGGGCCCGGCCGGGGCTGGTCAGCCGCATGGCCCGCGCCCAGTCGGCCTCCAGGTTGGCCACCCACCGCCGCAGCGTGCGGGCGTAGTGCTCGCGGAGCGACTCCACGTCCCGCACCTCGAACCCGGCCTGCTCCAGCAGGGTGACGGTGGTGCCGATCGGGGCGAGCTCGCCGTCCGGGAAGACATAGGCGTCGATGAACCCGTCGACGTTGTACGCCGACTCGTCAAGCTGCGGCCGCCGCGCGATCTGGTGGTTGAGCAGCCGCCCGCCGGGCTTCAGCAGCCCGTACAGGTTCTGCGCGTACTCCAGGTACCGCTCGGCCCCCACGTGCTCGGCCATCCCGATCGACGAGATCGCGTCGTACGGCCCGTCCCTGACGTCCCGGTAGTCCTGGACCCTGATCTCCACCCGGTCCGTCAGACCCTCGTCCGCGACCCGTTTACGGGCGAACGCGGCCTGCTCCTGGGAGAGGGTGACCCCGACGACGCTCACGCCGTGCTCCCGGGCCGCGTGGATCGCCATCGAGCCCCAGCCGCAGCCGACGTCGAGCAGCCGCTGACCGGGGGTCAGACCGAGCTTCACGCAGACGAGTTCGAGCTTGTCGCGCTGGGCGGTCTCCAGCGTCCCGTCGTCCTCCCAATAGGCGCACGAGTACACCATCGACGGCCCGAGGACGATCTCGTAGAAGTCGTTGCCCACGTCGTAGTGATGGCTGATGGCCTGCCTGTCGCTGCGGCGGGTGTGCAGATGGCGGCTCCTGCGGACCTCCTCGCGGGGCGGGGCCGGCGGGACGGGCGGTCCGGCGAGCCTCAGCAGCTCCCGGACGGCGGCGCGTACGGCGGGGTCGCGCAGGGCCTGGAGGAGCGTACGGCTGTCCTCCCCGCGTTCCCAGACCAGTTCCGACACCGCGTCCAGCGCGGTGTACAGGTCGCCCTCGATGTCCAGATCACCGGCCACCCAGGCCCGGGCGAGGCCCAGCTCCCCCGGCTTGAACAACATGTGGCGCAGGGCACGGCGGTTGCGCACGACGAACGTCGGCGCGTCCGGTGGTCCGGCCTGCGATCCGTCCCAGGCCCGCAGCCGTACCGGGAGCGGGACCCCCAGCACCTGCTCGGCAACTCTCCCCAGCCGCGACGCGGCGTCGGCCATGGCGCACACCTCCAAGACATCGATCCCGGATGCCGGTTACCACGTAAACACCGTGGAGGCAGCAGCGCAGTCCCGCAAAGGAGTTACGACTGGGCAAAAAAGATGTAGCCGACATGCAATTGTGCAGGTACCCGGAAACGCCGAAGGACCTCCCGCACCACGGATGGCGGGAGGTCCTTCGGGTGGTTCAGCGACCGGTGACCGGGGCCGGAACGGCCCTGGCGTCAGGAGGCCTTGGCCTTCTCCTCGGTCTTCGGGGCGGCGACCGGCGCGGGCTTGGCGGCCTCGTAGAACTCCTCGCGGGGGTTCTCCATGGCACCCAGGGACACGACCTCGCGCTTGAGGAACATGCCGAGCGTCCAGTCGGCGAAGATGCGGATCTTGCGGTTCCAGGTCGGCATCGCCAGACCGTGGTAGCCGCGGTGCATGTACCAGGCGAGACGGCCCTTGACCTTGATCTTCGTCTTGCCCAGGACGATCATCGCGACGCCCTTGTGCAGACCCAGACCGGCGACCGCGCCCTTGTTGGCGTGGCTGTACTCCTTCTGCGGGAAGCCCCGCATACCGGAGACCACGTTGTCGCCGAGGACCTTGGCCTGACGCAGCGCGTGCTGCGCGTTCGGCGGGCACCAGGCGTTCTCGACACCGGCCTTGCGGGCGGCGACGTCCGGCACCTGGGCGTTGTCGCCCGCGGCCCAGATGTAGTCCGTGCCCTGCACCTGGAGGGTGGGGGCGGTGTCCACGTGACCGCGCGGGCCCAGCGGCAGACCGAAGCGGGCGAGCGCCGGGTTCGGCTTGACGCCGGCCGTCCAGACGATCGTGTTGGAGTCGACCTCGAGGCCGTTCTTCAGCACGACATGACCGTCGACGCAGGAGTCCATCGAGGTGGAGAGGTAGATCTCCACACCGCGGCTCTCCAGGTGCTCCTTGCCGTACAGGCCGAGCTTGGGGCCGACCTCGGGAAGGATCTTGTCGGCGGCGTCGACGAGGACGAAGCGCATGTCCTCACGGGACACGTTCTTGTAGTACTTGGCCGCGTCGCGGGCCATGTCCTCGACCTCGCCGATCGTCTCGGCGCCGGCGAAGCCACCGCCGATGAAGACGAAGGTGAGGGCCTTGCGGCGGATCTCCTCGTCGGTCGTGGAGTCGGCCTTGTCCAGCTGCTCCAGGACGTGGTTGCGCAGGCCGATGGACTCCTCGATGCCCTTCATACCGATGCCCTGTTCGGCGAGGCCGGGGATCGGGAAGGTGCGGGAGACCGCGCCGAGCGCGATCACCAGGTAGTCGAAGGGCAGCTCGTACGCCTCGCCGACCAGCGGGGCGATCGTGGCGACCTTGCGGTCCTGGTCGATGGTGGTGACCCGGCCGGTGAGGACCTCCGCCTTCGGCAGCACGCGTCGCAGCGGGACGACGACATGCCGAGGGGAGATGCTGCCGGCGGCGGCTTCGGGGAGGAAGGGCTGGTAGGTCATGTACGACCGGGGGTCGACGACCGTGACGGTCGCCTCGCCGTAGCGCATCTTCTTGAGGATGCGCCGAGCTGCGTACAGGCCTACGTACCCACCGCCTACTACGAGGATCCTGGGACGCTCCGTGGTGCTCATGGCATCGAGTATCCACCCGCCCCGAGGGGGCCGCTCGTGCGCCCCTTCACAAGCTTCCACACGGGTCGTGCTACACTCCGCGACCCACGTGACCCAGGTCATGGTCAACAGCGGGAACCCACTTCCGATACGACCCGTTGTCAATGCCGCGTGAGCTGCCTCTCCAGGCTTCCGGGGGCACCGTGAGGGCACCCGATATCACCCTCACGAGCACCTCCCGGAACACCCCCGGCACGCTCTCCTGAGTACGCACAAGGGCCCGTTGAGCCCCCGAACGGGCCAGTGGGGCCCCTTGGACCCCTCACCTGCACCGAATTCCTTGTGAAGAACTTCACGAAGTTTTCCGACGGGGTGTCGTGGCACGGCGTGTCGCGGGCCGAAAAGCCGCTCATCCGACACCTGACCTGCTCAGCCGAGGCCGTGAACAGGGCTGGAGCAAGGCCGGAACAGGGCTAGGCGACGGACCAGGCGATGCCGTCCAGGATGTCGTGCTCACTCACCACGACCTCCTCCGCGCCCACCCGCTCCATGATCGACCGGAGGACGAGCGCACCGGCCCCGATCACGTCGACGCGGCCGGGGTGCATGGAGGGGATCGCCGCGCGCTCGGCGTGCGTCGACCGCAGCAGCCACTCGGTGATCTCCCGGACCCGGACGTAGGGGATGCGGGAGTGGTGGATGGCGGCGGAGTCGTACTCCGGCAGATCCTGGTGGATGGCGGAGAGCGTCGTCACGGACCCGGCCAGACCGACGAGGGTCCGCGCCTCGCGCAGCGGTACGGTCTCCTCCGCGAGGTCGAGGGCGCGCTCGATGTCGGCCCGCATGGCGGCGATCTCGGCGTCGGTGGGCGGGTCGCTGACATGCCCCTCGTGCACGAGGTGCCGCTCGGTCATCCGCACGCAGCCGACGTCCACGGACCGCGCACCCCGCACATGCTCGTCGCCGACCACGAACTCGGTCGAACCGCCGCCGATGTCCACGACGAGGAACGGCTTGGCGAGGTCGTCACGGCCGCCCAGTTCCCGGGTGGCGCCCGTGAAGGAGAACTCGGCCTCCTGGTCGCCGCTGATCACCTCCGGCTCGACACCGAGGATGTCCAGCACCCCGCGCACGAAGTCGTCCCGGTTCTCGGCGTCGCGGGACGCGGAGGTGGCCACGAACCGCAGCCGCTCCGCGCCGTACTCCTTGATGACCGCCGCGTACTCCCGGCAGGCCGCGAAGGTCCGCTCCAGCGCCTCCGGCGCGAGCCGCCCGGTCCGGTCGACCCCCTGCCCGAGCCGCACGATCACCATCCGCCGGTCCAGGTCGACGAGCTCCCCGGTCTCCGGGTCGGCGTCGGCGACGAGCAGCCGGATGGAGTTGGTACCGCAGTCGATGGCGGCGACGCGGGTCACTGGTCGTCCTCCTGGTCGTCCTCCTGGTCGTCCTCCTGGTCGTCCTCCTGGTCGTCCTCCTGGGTGTGCGCCGACGTGTTGTCACCGGCGAGCGTCACGCACGCCCCCTTGGCCCACCACTCCGGCAGCATCGCGATCGCCTCGTCGCCGAGGGGGTTCACGCCCGGCCCGGCGGCGAGGGAGTGCGCCACGAGGACGTGCAGGCACTTCACCCGGTCCGGCATCCCGCCCGCGCTCGGGAAGCCCGTGAGCTCCTCGATCTCGTCGCGGCGCCGGATGTAGTCCTCGTGCGCGGCTCGGTACGCCGCCGCCAGCTCCGGGTCGCTCTCCAGCCGCGCCGTCATCTCCTTCATCACGCCGTTGGCCTCAAGGGTCCCGATGGCGGACGCGGCCTTGGGGCACGTCAGGTAGTACAGCGTCGGGAACGGCGTCCCGTCCGGCAGCCGCGGCGCGGTCTCCACGACGTCCGGCTGCCCGCACGGGCACCGGTGCGCGATCGCCCGCAGTCCGCGCGGCGGCCGCCCGAGCTGCTGCTTGAAGGCCTCGACGTCCGCGTCGGTCGGCTCGGTACGCGGAGTGGAGGGAGGAGGCGTTTCCATGCCCGTCTTTCTGTTCTGCTGCTTGCTCTACTGCGCTGCTTGCCCTACTGCGCCGCTGCGCCGCCGCTCACCGGCCGGACGCGTCGGACCTGTCGACGCCGTCCCAGACGTTCGCGTACCAGGGCCGGTCGGCCGCCCCGAGGTAGACGTGCGCCTGCCTGGCCACACCGGGGTCGATCACGACGTACCCCGTCTCCCCCGGCATCACATAGTGCAGCCGCTGCCGGATCTGCTGCTCGGCGTACGCGTCGTCCTGCCACCGCGCCTTGATGTCCCGCAGCTGCTCGACCCGCTGCCGGGCCTGCTGCTGCTGGCGTTCGAGGTCGGAGATCTCGGCGCGCTGCGAGACGTACTGGCGCATCGGATAGGCGAGCGCGACGACCATCGTGCAGAGCACGATCGCGAGGAGCGCGGCGCGGCCCGTGAGCCGGGAGCGGCGGGCCTGGCGCCGGGTCTGGGAGCGGTAGACCCGGGCCGCCGTCTGCTCGCCGAGCAGCTTGAGCCTGGTCGCGGTGGAGAACCGGTCCCGGTCCTTCACGGCCATGTCCCCGCCTCCCTGATACGTGCGTACGTCCCCGGACACGGTACGGGACCGGGTACGGGGACGTACGTACGACTGGCTGAGTCTTAACCGATTACCGGTCCGGTCTGCTCAGCCCCTGAATCCGCTCAGCCCTTGAAGCGCGGGAACGCGCTGCGGCCGGCGTACACCGCCGCGTCGTCGAGGATCTCCTCGATGCGCAGCAGCTGGTTGTACTTGGCGACGCGCTCGGAGCGGGCCGGGGCGCCGGTCTTGATCTGGCCGCAGTTGGTGGCGACGGCGAGGTCGGCGATGGTGACGTCCTCGGTCTCGCCGGAGCGGTGGGACATCATGCACTTGAAGCCGTTGCGCTGGGCGAGCTCGACGGCGTCCAGGGTCTCGGTCAGGGAGCCGATCTGGTTCACCTTCACGAGCAGGGCGTTGGCGGTGCCCTCCTCGATGCCGCGGGCGAGGCGCTCCGGGTTGGTGACGAACAGGTCGTCGCCGACGAGCTGGACCTTGTCGCCGAGCTTGTCGGTGATGACCTTCCAGCCGGCCCAGTCGTCCTCGAACAGCGGGTCCTCGATGGAGACCAGCGGGTACGCGGCGACGAGCTCCTCGTAGTACTCGGTCATCTCGGCGGCCGAGCGGGACTTGCCCTCGAACTCGTACTTGCCGTCCTTGTAGAACTCGGACGCGGCGACGTCGAGCGCGAGCGCGATCTGCTCACCCGGGACGTAACCGGCCTGCTTCACGGCCTCCAGGATGAGGTCGAGCGCGGCGCGGTTGGACTCCAGGTTCGGGGCGAAGCCGCCCTCGTCACCGAGGCCGGTGGACAGGCCCTTGGCCTTCAGGACCTTCTTGAGGGTGTGGTAGACCTCGGCACCCCAGCGCAGCGCCTCGGAGAAGGACTCCGCGCCGATCGGGGCGATCATGAACTCCTGGATGTCGACGTTGGAGTCCGCGTGCGAGCCGCCGTTGAGGATGTTCATCATCGGAACGGGCAGCAGGTGCGCGTTCGGGCCACCGAGGTAGCGGAACAGCGGCAGGTCGGACGCCTCGGAGGCGGCGTGCGCGACGGCGAGGGAGACACCGAGGATGGCGTTGGCGCCCAGCGAGCCCTTGTTGTCGGTGGCGTCCAGGTCGAACATGGCCTGGTCGATCAGGCGCTGCTCGGTGGCGTCGTAGCCGACCAGCTCCGGGCCGATCTGCTCGATCACGGCGAGGACGGCCTTCTCGACGCCCTTGCCCAGGTAGCGGTTGGGGTCACCGTCACGGAGCTCGATGGCCTCGAAGGCGCCGGTGGAGGCGCCGGACGGAACGGCGGCACGACCCGTGCTGCCGTCGTCGAGGCCGACCTCGACCTCGACCGTGGGGTTGCCTCGGGAGTCCAGGATTTCCCGGGCTACGACGACGTCGATGGACGGCACGAGCATCTCCTTCTTGGGATGTGACGCTGGTCGTGCGGGGCGCACGTGAGCCTTGTCGGCCCTTGCTCAGCCTTGCGACTAGAGCCTAACCGTCCCGGGGCCGTCGGCCGTCGACCGACCGTCCCGTGGACAAGGACTGACGGTATCTATTGTTCACGCTCGGAACAAAGGGGGGCCGGATGAAGAACGGGAGAAGAACGGGCCAAAGAGAAACCCCGCTCCGGTGCGTACGGGGGAAAACGCACCGGAGCGGGGGTCTGTGGGGGACGGGGGTGACCCTCACGCGGTCTCCACTATGGGGACCACGGCTGTGTGGGGGCTGTGGTTCAGCTGAGTCTTACTTCAGGTGCAGCTGCTGGCCCGGGTAGATGAAGTCGGCATCGGCGACGATGTCCTTGTTCAGCTTGAACAGCGCCTGCCAGCCGCCCTTGACCTTGTGCTTCTCGGCGATCGAGCTGAGGGTGTCACCCTTGACGACCTTGTACTCGCCGTCGCCCTTCTTGACCTTCTTGCCGGTCGGGGTGGTGACGGTCTTCTTGGCGGCCGGACGCTCGGCGGAGCGGGAGGCGGCCTGGGTGTCGGCCGAGCGGGTACCGGTGCTGCTGCTCGACGAGCCGGCGGAGCTGGAGCCGCTGCCGGTGTAGGCGGCGCCGGACAGGCCCGTGCCGCAGACCGGCCAGGCACCCTTGCCCTGCGCGGCGAGGACCTTCTCGGCTATCTGGATCTGCTGCGCCTTGGTGGCCTGGTTGGCCTGCGGGGCGTAGGCGGTGCCGCCGTACGCGGCCCAGGTGGAGGCGGAGAACTGGAGACCGCCGTAGTAGCCGTTGCCGGTATTGATGGACCAGTTGCCGCCGGACTCGCACTTGGCGACCGTGTCCCACTCGGAGGCGGTGGCGGCGGAGGCGCTGCCGGCCGCCATGAGCGGGGCGGCGACGGCGACACCGGTGACACCGGCGACAGCGATGGCGCGGACGGCCTTGGACGGACGACGGTGCTTGCCCTTGCCGGAGAACAGCATGGAGGATCCCCTCACCGACGCCTGCGAGGTGAGCTGTCGGGTTCGGGCCGGTTGAGTTGCCCGGCCGCACACCTGTCCATCGGTGCGCGGCTTCACCCCAAGCCGGTTCCGGCGGCCTTTCGGCCGTGAGGCCCCTGAGGGCTCAACTACCGGACCCGGCACTTACCTTGGGTCCCCCGCTCCTGCCTACGGCGCATGACGCGACGACTGTTCCCGGGTGGCCGCTGGCAGGACTCGGCGTTGCGACGGCCGGGGCTCGCGGTGACGAGCGGCCTCGACCGTAAACAGGCGATCCGGTGAATTTCAAAGATGATCAGGGCTTCTGAGACTCATCCCACACTTTCACCAAACCGGACATTTGGCTTTCAAGTGGGGCACCAACTCCCGCTACTTTTCGCCCGATTCGCTGCCGAGTTTCAGGGTCTGACCGGGGGTGATGTTGTTCGGGTCGGTACCGATGTCCGCCTTGTTCGCGGCATAGAGCGCACGCCATCCGCCGTCGAGGCCAAGGGAGTCGGCGATGGAGGCGAGGGTGTCACCGTCCCGGACGGTGTAGGTGCCGGCATCCCGGGAGGCGTGACGGCCGGAGGATGCGGCACTCTGACCGTTTGTCACGCTTTCGTCCGCCGAGCCGCCGCGGTGCTTGCCACCGCTGGTGACGGCACCCGTGTCGACCAGACTCCAAGAACCCTCGGCCTGGCCGGAATTATCCGAGTTGTCGGTTTCGGGTACGACGGGACTCTCACCGGCCTTCGAGGCGCCGGAGTCGGAAGATCCCGACTTATCCGTCTTGGCGGATTTGCTGGGAGTGTCCGCCTTGGAGTCGGTGCTCGCGCTCGCGCTGGGGGCGGGAGTGGCGGAACTGTCCCCGGAGTCCGCGGCGCCCGAGGAGGAGCCGGAATCAGAGGCGGAGGACGAAGAGGACGAATTCGAGAGCCCTGAAGACGAGTCCGACGAGTCGGAGGAACCGGATGAATCATCCGATCCGTCGACGCCCGTGTCGACGTTCACCGAGGCGTCGTCCGACGAGAGCCCGGCGAGCAGGGCGCAGGTCCGCCAGGGCTTGGTGCCCTGGTCGGCGAGGATCTTCTCGGCGACCGAGATCTGCTGCGAACGGCTCGCCTGGTCGGGCGTGGTGGCGAACTCCGAGCCGCCGTACTTGTCCCAGTCCTGCTGGGACATCTGTAGACCGCCGTAGTAGCCGTTGCCGGTGTCGGCGCTCCAGGAGCCGCCACTCTCACAGTTGGCCACCTTGTCCCACGTGGTGCCGTCGGCCGCGTTGGCGCTCGCCGCGCCGAGCAGCGGGATGGCGATGGCCGAGCCGGTCACGCCGGCCGCGACGAGGAGGGCCGGAGCCTGGCGGGGGCGACGATGACGGCCGTTCCCGGAGAGCATGCGGAAACCTTTCGAGCGACAGCGATGACCGGTGCGGCGGGTCCCGCAGGGCCCCGCACTGATGGGTGAACGTATAGGCAGACGATCACTTGTCACAAGTTAATGCCGCGCAGATCACGTGAAGATCACAGACTTGAGTGCTGGTCACCTTTGGCTGGTAAGGGGCTTACCGGGCCTGCGATGCGAACTCCACGGGAAGCGTGCGCAGTCCGCGCATGATGAGCCCGCCGCGCCAGCGCAACTCGCCCGGGTCCACCGCGAGTCGCAGGTCCGGGAGCCGGGTGAGGAGGGTGGCGAGCGCGGTCTGGCCCTCCAGGCGGGCGAGCGGTGCGCCGAGGCAGTAGTGGATGCCGTGGCCGTATCCGAGGTGCTGGTTGTCCCGCCGGGAGAGGTCGAGGGTGTCCGGCTCGGCGAACCGCTCCGGGTCCCGGTCCGCCGCGGCGAGTACGACGAGAACCGGGTCGCCCGGCGCGATCCGCTGCCCGCCGATGCCGAGCGGCTCGGTGGCGAACCGCCAGGTGGCCAGCTCCACCGGACCGTCGTAGCGCAGAAGTTCCTCGACTCCGGTCTCCAGCAGCCCGCGCTCCCCGGCGGCGAGGGAGTCCTGGAGGCGGGCGCGCTGCTCGGGGTGGGTGAGCAGGGCGTACGCCCCGTTGCCGATGAGATTCACAGTAGTCTCGAAGCCGGCGAACAAGAGGATGAAGGCCATGGCGGCGGCCTCGTTCTCGGTCAGGTGCTCGTCGTGGTCCGACGCCCGGATGAGCCCGGAGATCAGGTCCTCGCCCGGACCGGCCTCGGCCGGCAGCGCCTCCCGCTTGCGGTGGATCAGCTCGGCCAGATACCCGCGCATCTTCTTCACGGACCGGGCGACCCCGCCCCGGGGCCCTCCTCCGTGCCGGATCATCATCCCCGCCCAGTCCCGGAAGTCGTCCTGGTCCTCACGGGGGACGCCGAGCAGGTCGCAGATGGCGTAGATGGGGAGCGGGAACGCGAACTCATGGATGAGGTCGGCCTCCCCCTTGTCCGCGAACCCATCGATGAGCCGATCGGTCAGCTCCTGCACCCGCGGCGCGAACTCGGCCACCCGGCGCGGGGTGAACGCCTTGCTGACCAGCCGTCGCAGCCGCGTGTGGTCCGGCGGATCGATGTTCAGCAGGTGCGTCGTCAACTCGGCCTTGCGCTCCCCGGGGATCCCGGTCTTCCCCTTGGCGTGCGCGGGCTCGTCGTGATGCGCCGGGTTCTTGGAGAGACGGGGGTCGGCGAGTGCCTGCTTGGCATCGGCGTACCGGGTGACCAGCCAGGCCTCCACGCCACTGGGCAGCGTGGCGCGATGGACGGGGGCGTTGTCACGGAGCCAGGCGTAGGCGGGGTAGGGGTCGGTCGCGAACTCCCAGGTGAACAGGTCGGGAGCGGTGGTGTCGTCGGGGATGGGCTGGTCGGTCACTCCTTGACGGTATCCGGATCACCGGACGGGGTACGGCCGGGTGGCGGGGGAACGTCGCCGGGAGGCCCGTCGGGCCCGCAGCCTGCGGCTTGCCCCGCCGCGCGGCGTGGTCCGTCCCCGTACCGGACGCGGCGGTCTCTCAGCCCTCCGTCTCTCTGATCGCATCGCGATACGCCCGCGCCGCCGCCCGCAGTGCCGCCTCCGGGTCGGCGCCTTCCGACTCGGCCCGGACCGCCAGCGCGAGCAGCTCGTAGCCGATGTCCTGCGCCTGTGGCAGCGGCACCTCCAGGCCTGCCGTCCGCACCCGTGAGGCGAGCTTCGCCGCCAGGGCGAGACCCGGTTGGGCGAGGGGTACCCCGTCCGTCACCGACGCGCGCTGCTTCTCCACCGCCTTCGTGCGCAGCCAGTGTTCCTTGACCTCCTCCGGTGTCGTCGCGGTCTCCTCGCCGAAGACGTGCGGGTGGCGGTGGATGAGCTTCGCGACGATGCCTCCCGCCACGTCGTCGATCGAGAAGGGGGCGTCCGGGTCCTCCTCCGCGATGCGTGCGTGGAAGACGACCTGGAGGAGTACGTCGCCCAGTTCCTCGCGCAGTTCGTCGCGGTCGCCGTCCTCGATCGCCTCGACGAGTTCGTACGCCTCCTCGATGGCGTACTTCGCCAGGCCCTTGTGGGTCTTCCGGGACGACCAGGGGCACTCCGCGCGGATGCGGTCCATGACCTGGACGAGGTCGAGGAGGCGGGCGCCGGGCAGGTCGTAGGAGGCGGGGAGCAGCTCCAGATCGGGCATCCGGACGCGGCCGGAGCCGGCGAGGCGGGCCAGGCCGTCCGTGAGGGCGGGCTCGCCCTCGCCCGTCGCCACGACCACCACCGTCCGGCCGCCGGCGCAGGTGTCGACCAGCTCCTGGGCGGTGGGGGCGGCCTCGTCCACGGCTATTCCGGCCTCCCGCAGATACGGCAGCTGCGGATGCGCGCCGTCCGCGCACAGCACCTGGTCGGCCGTGCGCAGTGCCTGCCAGGCGGGCCAGGACAACAGGCCGGGGGCGACCCGGTGGCTGGTGGTGAGCAGGACGACACGGCCGACGCCGACAGCGGCGGCGGGCTCGGTGTCGGCGGCCGCGGGCGTAGTAGGGGGTTCCGGGGTGGTGGGTTCGGGGCTGGTGGTGTTCACGCTCCGAACGTAACGCACCACCGCCGCCGACCTCGCGGTCTGTCCACAGAGCCGGGACGATCAAGTGATCGTATGACCACCCATGACCACTCGTGACCGCTCATGCCGGCTCGCCCCCGCCCGCGCCCGGGGCCGCCGCTCTACGCCGACACCTGTGTCCCGCCCGACGTGACGTCCCGTACCCACGGCGTCTTGGCGTCCACCCGGCTGCTCTTCTGGACGTCCCAGGAGCCGTAGCGCGGGTTGAGGTCGACGTGGAGTTCCTCGGAGGCCTTGGCCAGGGCCTTCCAGAAGGCGGGCTGCGAGGTGTCGGTGCCGAGCAGCGCGGCGAGCTTCTTGGCCTCCACCTGGAAGCGGAGGTTGTCGTCCAGGCGCTTGGGGGCAATGCCGTACTTCTGGAGCCAGGCGGTCTGCAGTGCCGTGGCGCCGCCGACCTGCTGTTCGAGGCCGGAGCGCATCTCCTCGACGTCCTTGCGGGTGACGGTGACGCCCGCGTCCTGGGCGGCCCGGTGCAGCACCTGGTCGAGGACCATGTTGTACAGGGTGTCCCGGGTGAGGCTGCTGGTGGTGGACAGGACCTGCTGGTACTGCGTGTCGTCCGGCACCGCGGCCCGCTGGGCCTGGCGCACCTCGTTCACGCGGTTCTGGAGCTGCGCGACGGTGATCCGCTGACCGCCGACGACGGCCGCAGCGCCCGGGTGCGCGTCGCTTCCGCAGGCGGTGAGGAAGGGGGCCGCGGCGGCGATCGCGGCGGAGAGGACGAGCGCGGTGCGACGGCGGCGGTGCAAGGGTGCCTCCCGAGGAGATTGAGAAGACAGGTGTGCCGCGTAGCGGCTCGTTCAGGGGTGGTGGTCGGGCGACGGGCGGGCGCACAAAGTCTTGCGGTGATCGATGGTAGGCAGTGGGCAGGCTCTGGCCAACCCATTCGACCAACGATTCACCCGCACATTGGGCACCGCCTCGCACCCCTGGAACGCGGCGGCACTCAGTCCCGTCCGGCCACCGCCCGCTCCACGGCTCCGGCGACATCGGCCCGCACTCCGTCACCGGCGGAGACGGTGGTCACGTTGGCGGCGGCCGTCCCGCCGCCGCCCACCAGCACGAAGCCCACCTTCTTGTGCGTGGGCGCGGACTGCGCCGCGACCGTGACCTCGGGCCGGCCCACGGCGAGGACGACATCGCAGGAGCGCTGGAGCAGGCTGTTGAGGAAGGGGCGTGCGTTGCCGGTGCTCTGCGCGCCGATCACCTGCCCGTAGCTCACGCGCGCGTGGGTCTTCAGGGAGGCGTCCTGCATGCCCTGCCAGACCTCGGCGGCGGTCCCGCCGGTGATGCCCTTCTCGTCGGTGAGCAGACAGGCGTCGACCTCGGTGTAGTGCCGGGCCCGGGTGTCGGGGACGGGCGGCCTGCCGTCCCCGTCCGAGAGGAGTACGACCGTCACGACCACCCCGGCGACGACCGCGGCCGCGACCGCCGCCAGTACGACGGTGCGCCCGCGCAGGGCGCGCAGCCGCGTGACGACCGCGCGTCCCACGGCGGCGCCCCGCCCGGCCCGCTCCGGCGGAGCCGGACGCGCCTGTGACACCTGCCTGACCTGTTTGACCACTTGCCTGCCCGCTTCCGGTCCTTGCCCTGTACCTCGCTCGCGTCAGCGTCCCCGTCCCCGCCCGCGTCTGCGTCAGCGGCGCCCCGCCCGCCGGGGCCAGACCAGCCACGCGTGCAGGGAGGCGCCCACCATCGACAGCAGGATGAGCACCAGGTCGGTGGCGAACAGGATGCCGTGGTTGTCCTCCGGGGTCAGTTCGATCTCGCTGACCCAGGCCACGAGGACCGCGCTGAACCCGGCGAAGGCCCACCAGTCGGCGCGGGAGCGCCGCCGCAGGGCGAGCACCAGGGAGGGGACGTTGCACAGCAGCCCCAGGCTGACCAGGGGCAGCACCGCGAACCCGGTCCGCACCACGACCCCGCGCAGGGCCGGCATGGCGACAAGCTTCATATCCCGCTCCCTGGTTGCTCGTTCCGGTTCGGCCGACGATGGCGTTGTTCAGCCGATGATGGCGACCGGCGCGTCCCACGCGTCGCGGTCCACGGTGATCGTGTAACCGCCGCGCGTCTCCTTGCTGTTGACCATGTACTGGTGGGCGCGGCTGTGGCCGGTGTACTGGGTGGATCCCCACGGCCAGTCCGAGGTGGTCGTGTACTGCTTGTCCCACAGCGCGTACCAGAGGTTGCCCGGCAGGTCCGTCTTGTCGGTCGCGGTGGCGACGGCCTTGGCGCTGGAGCTGGTGAAGCCGTAGTAGCCACTGCGGTAGATCTTGGCGCGCAGCGTCTTGGAGAAGGAGCGCACGTACGTCAGCACGGCGTTGTTGCACGACGTGTTCGTGGTGTCGTACGCCTCCATGTCGAGGTAGATCGGGCTGCCGGCCTTCATGCCGAGCGCCGACGCCTTGGCCGCCGCGTCGTTGGCGTCGCTCACACCGAGGGAAGCGGCGGTGGAGGCGGTGAGCTTCTCGGGGTTGGAGCCGCTCTGGCAGGGCGGCTGGGCGCCGACGTAGAGCGGGATGAGCTTCCAGCCGAGGGAGTTGACCGACTTGACCCAGGAGGCGGTGAGGTTGGGCTGGCTGCAGCCGCGGTTCTTGCCGCCGACGTAGACGGCGGCGGCGCCGTAGAGGCCGCCCTTCCAGGCCGTCATCGCGTTCAGCGAGGGCGCGGCACAGGTGTCGAAGGCGTGCCCGGTGTACGTCTTCTGCGCGGGCCACGCCGTGGCCGCCATCGAGGTCTGCGCCGCGATCCCGGCCCCCGCGACGACGGCCGCCCCGGCCACCCCCCACGTGATGTACCTGCGTCTCCTGGACTGCCGATGCTCGGCCATCCCCACCCCTTCATGCGTACGTCTCTCCCGTACGCGTCTGAGCGGCGTACCGCGGCGTCTGGCGACGGCGTACGCCCGCTGAAAACCTTCGAACCCCCGAGACGGTACGCCGGATTGACGATGACACGTCACGCGGCACCGCAGAGGCATCGCACAGTAACCGATGCCACCACCAAGATCGGAAAAGCAGATTCCCGGTCCGCCACAAGATTCACCCAAGACACGGCAAACCTTCGAGGAGCGGTGCGCGCTCCGGCCGAACCGGCGTTCGCTGACAGCACCGAGCCGTTGCTCTAGCCTTGCGCCACACCCTCCGCCTCCGCTGCGGGGGCGGGGAGAGGGCGACATGGAAAAGCGTCTCGAGGCCGGCTGGTTCCAGCGAATAGCCTGGGCGGCCCTGGCCTGGGGATCCCTGGGCCTGCTGGTCTGGGTGCCGTTCCTGTACGCGGCGATCCGCCGCGGCCGGGGCTCGGACTGGGGAGCCTTCGCGTCGTTCGCGCTCTACGAGGCGGTGGTCCTGTCGTGGCAGGACGTCACCGACGGCAACGGCGATGCGGTGCTGGGCGCGGTGTTCGTCCTGACCATGCTGATCGCGACGGGCATGCTCCTGTTCGCCCTGTTCGACAAGCGGTTGCCGAATCCGCAGGGGCAGGTGCACGGGCAGGCATACGGCGCGATGGCACCGCCGCCGGTGCCGGGGAATCCGTACCTGCGCTAGCACGTCTCACGCCCGCCGGGTGCGCCGCAGGATCCGCAGAACGGGCCAGCCGAACAGCGCGGTGACGCCCCACAGGAAGCCCGCGATGGCGATCCACTCCCCCGTGCTGGTCTCGGGATCGCTGCCGCCGAAGACGGTCATGGCGAGGGCCAGGAAGGCGAAGAGTCCGCCGAGGAGGCCGAAGACGACCAGTGCGGCCGTCTGCCGTCCGGTGCGCCGGGCGGGGGCAGGGGTGGGCCGGGCCGGTGTCTGCTTCCGCTCCTGCTCGGGCGCGCCGGCCGGCTGCGGCTTCGGTGCGGGCGGCTGCTGTCGCGGCGGCAGCCGGACCACGGCCGCCGGGGGTACGGCGGCGTCGATCGCCGCCATCGTGTGCGCGTCGACGCCGTACAGGGCGGGCTCCACTTCGACGACGATGCCGTCGGTGCCGACGAACCGACGGCCTCCGTCGGGCCAGCTCAGTACGGCGGCACAGGCACGGTGGAGCACGGTCACCGCCTGCTGCGTCCCGTCCTTCGTCCCCGCCGTCAGGCTGACGCCCTCGTCCCCGACCACCAGCGCCGGACCGTCACCGCCCACGGACGCGAACCGCCGCCCGGTGACCGCGTACGGCGAGCTCGTCGGGGCCGCCGTGTACCCGGCCCAGTCCGCGCTGTGGCCCGCGGGCACCTGCAGCAGCGCCGTTCCGGCGGCCTCCACGGCCACCGCGTGCAGATGACCCGGCGTCACCGCCCACAGCTCGGAGCGCAGTTCGTCGAGAGTGCGCTGCGGCCGCCCGGCGAGCAGGTCCTCCGCCGCCCCCGGCAGCCGTCGTACGGCCGCGTCGGCCCCGGTCAGGGTCGCGTCGAGGCGTGTGCGCACCGCCTCCAGGTCGCTCTGCGCGATCCGGCCCGCCTGGAGCCCGGCGAGGACGTCGACGAAGCCGCCGAGCACCGCGTCCTGCTTGGCGGGCAGGGCGTCCGCGAAGGCGGTGAGCAGGGCGAAGCCGTCGCGCCGGGAGGTGTGGTCGGTGGCCGCCGTGTATGAATAGCCGCCCTCCTGTCGCAGTGCGCGGGAGAGTTCGCGTTCCAGGACGCCCGCGTACAGCCGGGCGGCGGTGGTGTCGGTGACGACGGAGTCCAGCAGGACACCGCCCCGGCCGTCCGAGAAGTAGGCGGGGGTGGTGGGAAGCGCGGAGGTGGCGACGGGCATCGGACGGCGTTCCCCTGCGGGCAACTTGAGCGACAGCCCGGCGGGCAGTCGTTCGCCGGCGATCCACAGCACGGCGTTGCCCTGGGTGAAGCAGGTGTGCGCCCAGTGCCGTACGTCGTCCGGGCGCAGGTTCCGTACGCCCCACTCCGGATAGCTGACCAGGCCGTACCCCTGGGCTCCGTAGCGCCACAGCGGGAGTTGGGGGTTCTCCCGCCGGGACTCCTCGGTGCGCAGGATCTCCTTCTCGGTCTCCAGGCGGTCCATGGGCAGGTCGGCGAGGGAGGCGCAGACGCCCTGGAGGTAGGCGACGACCTCGTGTTCGGCGCCCTCCACGTGGAAGTGGGTGAAGGCGGCCTTGGTCGCGCCGTTGAAGTGGTAGTCGGCCAGGCCCTGGCGGTGCAGGGCGAGGTGCTCGACGAGATGCGTGACGCCGGCGCGGGCGAGGGTCTCGTCGGCGACGCCGACACGGAAGACGAGGCCCGCGCGCATCGGCCCGGTGGCGTACGCGAAGAGGGTGGGAATGCCGTCGACCTGGGTGAGGTGGAGGGCGGCCCGGGACGGGTCGGCGGAGGCCTGGTGAGCGTGGTGGGCCTGAGGGGCCTGACCGTCCTGAGGGGCCTGGTGGGCCTGGTGGGCCTGGTGGTTCATCTTCGGCCTCTGTTCGTTCTCTGCATCGGTGGTCATCCTCGGGCGAGGGCTTTGTCCCGGTGGCTCGTGTAGGTCGCGGCGGCGTCTTTGCCCAGGTCGCTCCAGGGGTAGCTGGAGGCGAGGTTGCCGAGTGCGCGGAAGCAGGCGGCGGCTCGTGCCGTGTCCCCCATGAGGGAGAACATCGCGGCGAAGTAGCCCTGTCCGGTGACCCAGCCGTAGCCGCGGTGGAAGTACGGGTGAAGGGCGGAGCGTTCGGCGGCCTCGACGAGTTCGGTGCGCACGTGGTCCTGGCGCAGATACTGCTCGCGCTCCTGCCCTCGCAGGGCGAGCCAGTGCTCCATGTGCACCTCGGCCACCAGGCAGCCGTTCATGGCCCCCTCGGGTGCTGCCAGCAGGCACTCCCGGGCGAAGCCGTGGGCCGCCTCCCAGCTCCCGCTCCACTTGGGGCACAGCTGCTGCAACAACCGTCCCTGCGCGCTGAAGTGGTGCGGGTGGTGCTTGGCCAGCCGGTCGTAACGGCGCCGTGCCTCGTTCTGCCCGAGCTGCAACCCCATGGCGGTGGTGATCCGTTCGGCCCAGGCCGCGTCGTACGACGGGTCGAGCGCGGTGGCCCGGATCAGCAGCTGCTCGGCCTGCCGCAGATGCGCGTGCAGCCCGGCGAACTGCGCGCGGCTGACGTCCTTGGCACGCGCCGAGGTCCGTATCTCCCAGCCGATACCCACCTCACGCGCGCCGAGGACGGTGAGGGCGAGCACGTCCTCGGGAGCGGCGGTGACGAGGGGGCGCAGCCACTCCTCGATCCCGGCCACGTCCGAGAGCACGCTGACGGCGAAGCTGCGGTCCGTCCCGTACGGCAGCCCGTCGACGTACTGCCGGATCGCCGCCCAGTCCGACACGGCGGCGGCCTGCTGCAGCCAGGCGGCCTCGGGGAAGGCGGAGGCGAGTTCGAAGACGGGAGGCGGCAGGGCGGAAGGGTGCGACATGCGGCGGATCCTAAGCGAGGGCTGTGACAGTGGGTCCGCCGGGCGAAACGGGCTCCGACCTGGTCAAACCAGGGGTACGGCTTGACCGTTGCCGCACCGTCCGGCCAACTCCTGTTCACCTGATGTCCCTAGCTTGCGCACCTTCTGCCCGCCCATGACCGCGGGCCCTTCTCTTCCGTCTGCCTTCTTCACGACTTTGGAGCCCCCATGGCCCTCAACGCCCGCCGCGCCCGCCAACTGCTCGAAACCGCGGCCCCCTTGCTGCTCCAGGGCGAGCAGGTGGAGTTCACCTCCCTCGCGGGCGTCGGCTCGGTCTCCGTCCGCAAGCAGGCCCTCACCGCGGCCGCGGTCGGCATCCTCACCGCGGGCACGGTCATGGCCACGGTCACGCCCCGCCCGCTGTACATAGTCATGACCGACCAGCGCCTCCTCTTCTTCGACGGCAACCGGGGCGGCAGACCGGGCAAGCTGCTGCTGAACCTGCCCCGGCCGTACGTCTCGGCGGGCGGCTCGAAGAAGGCGTTCCTGGGGATGCAGTACGTCACGCACCTGTCGGTGGCAGGACAGGAGGGCGGCCTCAAGGTGACGTTCCCGGTGCAGCACCGGGGGGACGGGCCGCGGTTCGTGGCGGGGTTGGCGGTGACGCGGTGACGCGGTGAGGTCGAGTCCGATGTCGTTCGCCGTCGAGTTCCGCGTGATGGACGCACGACGTACGAGTCATCGCCTCAGCCGACCTCAGGGCGCATATACATCGCCCCCGACCGGAGCATCAGGCTGCCCTCCAATGCCCGCTGTGCAGCCTTCCGACCCACCCTGAAACGTCGCTCAGGAGCAACAGGAGAAGCATCCGGTCCCGCCCCTTTTGTACGCTCCAATCGATTTACAGTGAAGCGATTCAGTACCCTCCAAAGGGAGTTGATAAAGGAGGCCATTTCCGGATCCCTTTCCTTGTCCAGGATTCCGGGCGCCTTCTCCAAACTTCTCACCCATTGGATTACAGGCCCGACTCCAGGTCCAGTAATCGCACCATCCGAACCGACACGCACAGGCAATCTGGGATGAAGGGTGGGGTTCCAAATGGTCGCGATGGTTCCACAGCAACCGACCGACTCCCGCACGGGCGGGGTTTCCTCATCCACCCATGGGACATAGTCGATGAGTTGCACCTCCGGATGTATGGCCTGAATCGCTCGCATTACTTGATCTTCGTCTTCGGGCAACAACAGCACCTGGATCTGTCGTCCAGCAGAAGGCATGGTCTCCTCTTCGCTTCGATCCACAACCACGGTCTCGACGTTCGAACGGTCCGCGAGCGGTGACCGTGCAGGGCTGGGAGCTGTCCGGCCGATCATGCGGTTGCGTTGAGCGGGGCCCTGGAACCTGGCCGTGCGCCACGTCGTAGGCTGCGGCGCATGGGCTTGTGGGATGTTTTGCCGGACTGTGAACGACAGCAGTGGACCTTCGGTCCGTTCGTGAGCGTGGGTCCACTGCGGTTTGGAATGACTGCCGACGAGGCGCCCGCTGCACTCGGCGGTGTCTCCGCGACCGTGCGTGAACATTGCGCGCGTTGGGACGTCACATGCCACACGTACTCCACATTGGGTCTGAAGCTCTACTTCGCGGCTGAGGGTTTGTGTGGCGTCTCGCTCGATGCGCGCCGGGGACCACAGGTCCATTCGGATGAGAGGGCGTTGGTCGGACAGGTTCCCTCCGAGTTGGAACAGTGGCTGTTCGATCGCGCGGAAAGCCGGGAAGCATTTGCGGAGCTCTTCTATCTGCCGGGCGCGGAGCCTGGATCGCTGACTCTTGGGGTGGTTCTCTGCGTACAGCGAGCCGGCGATCATTTGCTCACGCGCCCCGTCTTCCTTGCCGCCGAGGCCATGGACGACGTCTACCACTACCTGCCGAGGGAAGCCTGGGCCATCTTCTGATCCTGGACGAAAAGGCGTGGCTGGCTTTGCTTTCTGTGGCTGAGCTTGAAGCCGCGAGGAATCAGGCAACCAGCGGGGGTGGCGCGATCGTCCGTGCCCGCTCATACAGGTCGCGGGCCGCCGTGTTCTTCAGATGAGGGCGCAGGAGACCGACCATCGCCTTCACGCGGTCGTCGGCGCGGCCTGACTGCACCTTGGGGTAGTCGTCGAGGGCCTGGTGCCAGGTGGCGCAGGCCGCTTCCAAGTGGCCGAGCTCCAGTTGCCGCTCGGCCAACAGGCCACGACGGTGTACTCGAGTGCACTGGTACACGCTGGGGCGGAGCCGGTCCGCTTGTTGCATGGCTTCGACGGCTCCGATCCTGTCACCGAGTTCGTAACGTACTTGGCTGACGTGGTAGTTGAGCGAAGAGGGATCGTACGAGCCGAACGCCTTTCCGCGTGACTCGGCACGGTCCATGGCCGCTTCGGCCTCGCGGATGTAGCGCAGCGCGCCCGTCCGGTCGCCCGTCTGTGCGGCGGCGTGAGCCTGCTGACCGACGAGGAAGGCCCGCATCCGGGGCCCGGCCTTCGGGGAGGCGGCGGCAGCGGCATCGGCCAGTTCCATGGCTTTCGCTCCGTGGCGGAGGTCGACCGCCTGGACGCTCATCCCTCGCAGGGTCGTGCAGTACGTCAGGTGATCCCCGGCCGCACCCGCCAGTTCCAAAGCCTTGACGTAGTAGCGCTGCGCAAGACCGTGCAGACCTTCGTCCACGGCCATGTAGCCGGTCAGGTAGACCAGGTCCCAGAGCCTGCCGAACACGTGCTTGAGCCGCGTACGTTGCGGCCCGGCGTTGATCCACTCGCCGCTCTGGACGGGCTGCTGACTGACGTGATCCGTCAGGCGCCGACGGCAACCGGGTGCGTGGGCGTCGGGCTGTCGGGCGGCGCGGACTCCGGAAATGTAGCCCTGGCCGTGAAGGCCGCTCACTTCCCTGAGGTGTACAGCTTCGGGTTGCTAGTGGGTGGAGGCACTGGCAGGCAGCAGTGCGCGCGGCGCCGGGCTCTCGTGGAGTACTGCGGCTTCCAAGACACGGCCACCCCCGCCATACGGCATCCACCCTTCTGCCCCGGAGGCGTGCGCGCCCTGGGCAAGCCGCATGACCCGGCGGGAGCTTTCTACCAGGAGGCGTTCGACCTCGTACGCGAGCAGGCGGCCGCCCGGCGGTGCGAGGTCATGTTCACCGGCAGCGGCGGGGACGAGATCAACGCTCATCACTCTCGGACGCAGGCCGAGCTGCCGAAACCGGAACCCGTGCCGTGGCTCGGCGACTTGGCGACCCGATCGCTCGCCGAGGTGAACGAGCACCTGGCCCCCCATCCCGGTGCTGCCCGTGCCGACCCTGATGGCGTTCGGGATGCACATCCCCGGATTCCTCCGGGCCGGAGTCTGGCCGATGAGTCCGCTCGTGCACCCGCGGATCGTGCGGTTCATGGAGCAGCTACCGCACGAGCACAAGCGCGGCAAGGCGCTGTTCCGTGAACGGATCAGGCGGGCCGGGCTGCCCGGGTGGGTGGCAGCGCCGGCCGAGCCGGAGAACTTCCTGGCTGTCCTGGAGAAGGGTCTGCGTTCCTACGGCCTGGCCGCGCTGGAAGACATGGTGAAGGAGTCCATCCTGGTGGATCTCGGATACGTTGACGGGAAGGCGCTCGCTGACGCACGGAGGGATGCCGACTCCGCTTCAGTCGTCCCCGATCTGCTGTGCGATGTGCTCGCCCTGGAGGTCGGACTGCGGAGCCTCATGTGACCGACCCGACACGGAAGCCGAGCACGTGGAAGCCACGAATCTCCTCTATCGGGACCCGGAGCTCTATGACGTGGTCCAGTCCGACAGCACGAGTGCCGGGATGTGCCAGGCGCTGATCGAGTCGTACCGGCCGGACGCCCGAACACTGGTCGACTTCGGATGCGGGACCGGGCGGGATCTGGAGATTCTGGCCAAGCACTTCGAGTGCATCGGCGTGGACCTCCAGCCCGGCATGGTCGACTACGCCCACCGAACCCGGCCGGGGTTGGACATCCGTGCCGGGGACATGCGCACCGTACGACTCCGCAGGCGCATGGACGTGGTGACCTGTATGGGCAACAGCCTGGCCTACGTGCACGACAACGAGGAGATCAGTCAGGTCTTCGCGACCTTCGCGGCCCACGCCCGGCCGGGCGCCCTGCTCGCGCTGTGCTCCCCTGTCGCCCCACTGACCGGACCCGAGCCGGTCGCGGCCACGGTGGACACCTCGACTGGACCCGCGACAGTCACCATCCGCCACGAGTGGGACCTTCGGACCCAGATCAACACCATGTACCGGCACTGGGTGCTCCCCTCCGGCGACGAGGCCCAGGACGAGATCCGCAGGCGCGTTCTGTTCCCCCGCGAGCTGGAGCGTTACGCGGAGAGTGCCGGCTTTGAGGTGCTGGACATGACCGATGGCACTGGGGAAGGGCTCACCGGCTCGACCGCCTACACGGTGGCCCGGTACAGCCGAGGCTGAGTGCCGGGCACCCTCTCTGCCAGCGGGGACTGCGAAGTCCAGTCGCACTTCGGGAAGAAGCCACGGGGCTGTCCGACTCCACACAGCTTCACCGGCTCGCCCAAGTGCATCGCCCCGATCCGTAGCACGCCAGCCGACCGGCCCACGCAGGGCGGCGGACCGCTTGATATCGCGTTCGGCACTTCTGTCTGCAGCGATCGACCCGCACCTCAGTCGGATGGGAACGCTTTGAGCACCGAAACCATCTCGCGGCTGTATTCGTCACAGAGGGCCAACAGATCACGTCCGGTCGCGGAGTTCAGCAATTCCGTGCCGTCCGTGGTAGCCACGATTGCCTCGTGGCACTGCCCCTCGACTTCGAGATTCCTGGTGGCGAAATAGCCCAAGCCGTAAGCTCGGAGAGGGACGGCGACGTTCGCAAGGTAGCGCTCGCGGTCTTCGTCTCCCGCCACTACTGTCAGCGTGTCGTTCAGGCACCTGTCAAGGTAGTCGGCCAGTTCCCGGGTGAGGACGATGATGGTGTCCGTTTGGCCCTCGCTCATCTCGCCCACGGCCTCACTCGCCATCATCCAACCGCCGAGGGCTTCCAGTTGGAAACTCTCGGCAATCTCTGGATCGAGCTCCAACCCGAACAGGGGTGCCTGGCTAAGCCAGTCAAGGGCCTGCTGGAAGGAATTGTCAGTCTCACCATCCAACCGGGATGCACCTTGGCGGAGGAGAACCTCAACCTCTGCTGGGTCAACGCCCCACTCCTCCGGCATGCTGATGTCCGTCAGCGGTGCCTGCAGTCGGCGCAATGCAAAAAGTACGACCTTGTGCCGCTGAGCCCGGTCCATTCTCCGGATCTCCGCCGTCAACACGTCGTCAAAACGCCAGTCCACCGGGCTCACCACCACACTCGCCGGTATCCCAAGAATGCAAGGAAGTGAACATTTCGGAGTTCATCTCAGTCCTCGGCTGGCTCTACGTGAATAGGATCAGCACCCCCTAGATAGAGCATGCATCCCGCGTCCTCGTCGTCAGAGTTTTCCGGCGGGATCACATAGATGCCGGCAGTGGGTGCAGGAGCCCAGCCCAGATTGCGCGGAGGATTATACTCCTCGTAATGCCCTACATACAGACGCGTTGGCGGGATAGAAACCGTACAGACGTCTCCCGCGCGAAGCTCGGACGCGGCCGGCTCAAGTTGATACGGGACCCATTCCGAATGAGATTCACCGTACGGCAACGAAAACATTCCGTTCCACCGGAAATTCGTGGAGTTGTCGATCACCCTCCACGGCCATTCCAGCGTAATATACCGTGAATTTACCGCAGCGACCCGAGCACTTGCCGACTCACACGAGACGATGACTTCACTGCCGACTTGAGGAAACATATCTCGCCACCATCCACTAGCGCTGCCGTCAAGATGCCCAGCACCTTGGCCTGGAGATCGACCAAGTTCAGCGCTTCTGCCGGTATGACTTGGGCATCGCGCCGAGGTTTACTGGTCAGGAAGGGACCCCCAAGGGTCATCCTCGACACCTTCATCGGCAATTTCAAAGGGCTTCCATTCAACGCAAGTCGGAATACTTCCCCCGGAGTGCAATAACTCCTTAACCGCCTCTCGAACGAAAAGGACTGGAATCTCCGAATCATCTGGAAACTCAGCCCAATGCCCGGCGACATGGTATGCGACACCCCTGCGAGAGCCAGGGGCACCCACTGAAGCAATATGTCCGACCTCGGGCGCCGTTAGAGCTAGCGCACCCACATTAATATCCCTGCCGACATTCGTGATCGAGCCCTTGACAGGATATGTGCCGCGTCATGGAGTGCCGGCCCCGTCAACAGAGCATCGATGAGGCGATCCACGTCATCCGACGTGGAAAGCAGAACAGGGTTCTGCATGTCAGTGCGACGATAACGAGCCTCCAGCCGATTGTCGATCACCATCGCACGTATCCCTTCTTAGCCAAAGTCAGCCAACCCTTGGTATACATGGCTGTTCCACACACCCGAGGTCGTCAATAAAGTGAACCGATAGCGTTTGCCCCTTGTTGAGGATATATGGCAGCACCATATCGCACCCCAGGGCTCCGTGCACGGGCCGCCCGGGTGATTGATCACCAGGTCTGCACTTGCAATGCGCGAACTTCCGTCTGGATTGAGCATACTGGCGGCAACCTTTTGCTCGACATCACTGGCGCGCGCAGCAGGCGCATTGAAGCCCCACTGGCTCAATCGGCTATTCGCTCGATCGATCAGATTCCTGTGGGCCCCCTTGTCGCTCGTAATGACGCTGCTCGTGTTGCCATTGCCATCCCTGGCAATGCCCGAAGTTTGTCCGCCTGCAGACCTCTGTGGAAGCTTGCTATGGAGATCCCGGAGTTCTCCATCATCGCAATTGTGGACGAGGACCGGGGTCGTGCCAGCCTCCACATAGTAGGTGTGGAGGGTGCCGATCGTGAGGTCGTACGTCGTGGTGTGCGCGTGGTACAGGCGCACCCTCGTGACCTCGGCCGTGCCGGTCGGGGTCTGGAGGACGTCGCCGGCCTTGAGGTCCTTGGCCTCGACGAAGGCCGACTGGGTCTCGTCGTAGAAGGGGTGGTGGAACGTCGTCGTCAGACGCGCGTCCCGGTTCCCGGCCTTCTCCGCGACCTTGGCGTGATGGGCCGTGGTCGCATCGCTGACCGCCGCCACCGTCGCCGACTGGTGGACCGCGCCATGACCCGGGCCCGCTTTCCACATCGTCTAGCGTTTGATGCACGGTCAAGGACTCTCAGCAGGATGGACGATGGCGCTGACATTGGAAGAGGCGATCAATCAGCTCAGCAACAGAGCATCGGCGAAACGTCGTTCGGCCGCGAAGCGGCTTGGCAAACTGGCGAATGAAACAGCGGGCCCGGCGCTGCTGCACGCACTCCAACGCGAAATCGGCGACCGCCGTACCTGGGAAACCCAGTACGAAATAATCATGTCCCTCGGGGCATGCGGTTACCGGCCCGCCATCGGACTCCTGGCCGAAATAGCCCAGGAACCCACGGACGACACCGCCCTGTACCTGGCCCTGGGGGACTCGATCGTACGGCTGCGAAGCTCTCAAGACGGTTTCGCAGCCCCACTGGAATGGTGTCTGGATCGTGGAGATCCATCGCTTGTCGACGGTGTCCTTCGCGCCATTGCCGCATTACACGCGGTTCCGGACGCCGGGAGCGTCAACCGCCTCCTGGACTTCCTCGATCCGCTGGATCCGTATGACGGGCTACGTTACTGGGCCGCGGTCGGGGCCACAGAATGGCCCGGTGACCGAGTCCATACGTTCCTGGAGTCCTGTGCAGCAGGCCCCAGGACGGACGTGGCCGATGCCGCGGCCGCGTCCCTGGAGAAACGGCATCAGGGCCAAAAAGGAACAACGATGAACAGACAGACGAGGTAGCGACCATCACTCACCGAGGTGACAGCCACCATTTCATCGGCAGTGGCCCCCTGCCGGGACTCTGCCTTAGCGCGAGGTGCGAGGTTGGCCAGGGACTTCTTCGCGTGAGCCCAGACGCCTTCGACGGGGTTGAGGTCGGGCGCGTGGGGCGGGAGCTTGACGATGGTCAGCCAGTCGCTGTTGCGCTCGCAGAACTCCCGCAGGGGCTTGGCTTGATGGGTGCTGGCGTTGTCCCACACCACGATCAGCGAGACGTCGCCGAGCTGCCGGCGGGCAGAGGCCAACAGGTCCGCGAACTCGCGGGCCCTGAAGCCCTTCTTCTCGCCCGTACGGCCCCGGTACGTCTGGGTCCGGTAGATCAGACGGGTCTCGTGGCCTGGCCGGACGCAGATCATCCCGGCCATCAGGACCCGGCCCGAACCCTTGCCCACCACTTTGACCAGCGGCGTCGTGCCCCGCCTTAACCAGGTGCGGCCCTTGCCGGGCTTCAGATCCTGCCCGGCTTCGTCCTCGAAGACGATCCACGCGCCCAGGAGCTGGGCCGTCCTCTTACCCGTGACCACTGCTCCGTCCGCCACCTGGCCACTGCCCGCTCATCGCGCTCGACGGCCCTGTGCGCGGGGACCTGCGGTGACCAGCCCAGCCGGTGCAGCAGATACGACACCCCACGCAGGGTGTACCGGTAGCCGGACAGGCCATGGATCAGCTCCGCGACTCTCGCCAGTGTCCACCGCTGGTCCTCCGCCCAGCCATGCGCCGCCCGCCCCGCCTCCAGCTCGGCCTGCAGTCGTTCCGCCTGTACATCGCCGAGCTGACACGGGAAGCCGCCGGGCCCCCTGAAGGCCAGGGCCGCGCTGCCGCCCTCGCGCCAGGCGTACGCCGACTTCCGCGACACCCGTAACCTGCGGGCCACTTCCAGCGGACGCACGCCTCGCTCGAACATCTCCGCGGCCTCGAAGCGCACTGCCTCGCGCTTCGCCCGCCCCGCAGCGGTCAGGCCGCCGCGATCCGCTTACCTCATGACGAGGATGTAGCACCGCCAACGCCCGCTGTCACCCCGCCTTTTCAACCTCAGCGGCAACAGCCCTCCCTGTTGTGCGGGTTACCGACCGGCCTATCGGCACACGACCGGCCGAAGCGGGTGAGTCCCTCCTCGGTCGTGCAGCTTCGCCGGACCAGGGTTCTCCAGGGGCCCGGCCGAGAAGGCACCCATCCGCGGTAGCCACTCATTCCCGCGCTACGACGCACCCGCGCACGACCGTCTGCCTCGACGCGGCCACCGGCACGCTCAACATCCGCCGCAGCCTCCAACTGCCCGACTGCTTCGCAGAATTCGTCGAGGCTGATCAGGACGCTGTCAGCGATCCCATCGGAGCCCAGGCATCCGTGAATGACGTCGTCAACCGGCTGTCGCGCCGAGGACTCAAGCACGTCAAGCAACGGCAGCAAGCGCATCAGGCACAAGGCGTCGATGGTCGGCGTAGACTCTCGCATCCTGTCGATCGCGGCTGCGCCCTTGATCGACGAGTCCGCGAACCCGAACATCTTCCACTGGAGAAGCGGCTCAACGAAAGAGCCAGCGAGCGCCTTCGTTGAGCCAGCGCGGACGCAGGCAGGTCGTTGGGTGCAAGTCGGAGAGCGAACCGCCAACACGCCCACGGGCATTGCAGACCATCGATACAGTGCCGCGAATCCTCGCTACAGATCGGTGCAGCTACTGCATCACTGTCGCCTGGAGAAATTGATCACCATGTCACGTTGGGCTTCAAGCGCACGTCGACAATTCTCGTTTTCGCGTTCAGTTTCGGGGGTAACTCTTGGAATGCGTTCCTCGTTGAGGATTGCCTCATAACAGGATGAAAGAATACCCAGAACATCCTCGTTACCCAGTGGCCGATTCCGCAAGCAATCTGCATAATCGGAAAAAGCCATCACGAGTGCAGCGAGACCTGGCGCTGGATCTTCATCGATCAAGGCATGAAGGTCGTCAAAGAACACCTCTTCATCCCTCACAGCGATACTGGAAGCAGAATCCCCCAAATTATCCCTGAAGTCTCGCAAGGCAGCCCTAATGAAGTTGACAGTATGGGCACGGAACGATGCTTCAAGCGAGGGGTGAAAGCTTTCCGTCGTACCCTCGATGCAGGTGAGAGACAAATCCCTTCGCAACTCTTCGGTCATGCCTGAGATCAACGAATCCCAGCCATCGCTCTCGTAGTCCCAGAGCAGCATCATTGCCTCCCATCACGTACCAAATCATCAATTCTGGGCGGGTGCTTCGCGTTCTCGCCTCTTCCGGCTATCGGGCTGCGGGCATGTTGCCGTCGCGCCAGTCGTTCACGCGCTTGCGGATGCTGGGCAGTATCGGCAGCGCGTCAATCTCCTCGGGCCGGAACCAGCGGACATCCGTCGATTCTTCGGACACCGCCAGTCGCCCGGCTACGGGCCGCGCCAGGAAGCAGATGGAGAACTCCTGCCGTACCTCGCCGTCGTCATAGGCGAAGACGTGGCCAGGGTTGGTGTACGTGCCGACGATGCCGACGATCTCGACATCGAATCCGGTCTCTTCGCGGGTCTCGCGGACGGCGCAGTCGGGCAGCGACTCTCCGATGTTCATGGCACCGCCGGGCAGGGCCCACATGCCGTTGTCACGGCGACGCTGGAGGAGGATGCGCCCGGTGTCGTCGACAACGACTGTGGAGGCGGCGGGAACCAGGCTGTTCGCGGCCGGCGCGTCGGGATCGTCCTCGTAATCGCGCCTAGCCATTCGCTTCCCCTTCCCATACCGGAGTACCCCGGTTCCACAGTTCGTCGACGTGTGACGCGAAGCGATCAAACATGCCGTCGTCCTGGTGACGACGCAGATGCAGCGTGGGGGCGTCGTGTCCGACCCGGTGCGTCAGCAAGGGCGTGACGATCATGTCGTCATCGAAGCGGAACACGGACAGGTGGGCGTGGCCGTCGCTGTACCTCGCCTCAATGCCCGGCCGGCTTCTGATCTTCTCAAGCTCGGCGAGCGTCACGCGAATACGGGTGGACAGAGTGAGCGCAACGTCTTCATCCCGCTCACGCGACCGCGTCACATCACTGTCGGGGTCACCGATCAGAAACCGGACTCGGCACCCCTGTGCGGCCTTCCGCCGCAGCGCGGTGCCGAACCGGGCCTGTTCCAGCCACAGGAAGTAGTTGGTGTACCCGGCGAAGGTCAGCTCTCGTTCGGCCTTGGTGATCAGTGACCGCCAGAGAGAGGCCGGACAACCGGACCGGTACGGATAGACGGATACGACCTCACGGTCCGGACCAACCTTGATCGCCTTCTTCGCTGCTGCCGGCCACAACACCGCTTCATCCTCCCCGAGTGCTTCGCAGACGGCCCACCGGTGGCGGGCACGGGGAACCCGCCCTGTCTCGGTAATCCATCGGCCAACGGTCTTGATATCGACGTCGCACTTCTCCGCCAACTGACGGTCTGTCATGCGGGCTTGGAGCATCGCACGGCGTAGAGCCTCGTTCACTGGTACCCCCAGGGACGTTAGGCACGCTTCACACGGTAGGCGTACTCCGTGCCTAACGGTCGCGGAACGAAGTAGGAACGCACCACCGGGGACGGAAGTGTGGTGAGAGACAAAACCCCCGCGACCGCGCGAACGGTCCGGGGGCATGGACAACCTGAAAGAGCAGGTCGACATGAGCAAAGGTATCGCCCGCTTCGCCGAGTCGCCGTTGCGGCTCCGGCCCCCTTCTCCGAGGTGCCACCAATCCGCGCGCATGATCCACGGTGTGGAGGCGTCGGCGTGAGCGGACACATCAACGTAGTGCGACTCCTGCCGTGGGCGGGTCCGGAAGGCAAGCCGTGCTATCTCGCCGGGGACGGCTCCGGGAACTATCTCTCGCGTCTCGCGGACAACATGGAGGCGGTGCAACTCGGCCTGGCCGCCGGCCTCCTGAAGGAAGCCAGGAGAATCCTCGACGGGCGCTCATGGACACCGGGTGAACTCCACTTGCTGGCCGTTCAGTTGGCCGAAGCTCTCACCGACGTGCACCGCGTCGCGGAAAGCCGGGGCGCACGCCTGCCCGATCCCGCATGGAATGACCCCGACGTGATCGAGGACGAGGACGAAGACGACCCCTCGCGTCCCGTTGAGACATCCGCATGAGCCGCGTCGTTCTGCGCTACGTACCCCACACGATCCGGCATGCACCGGACGGCGGAGTCACCTTCGAGGCCTTCTGTGTGAGGTCCGGGTGCGACGAGACATCCGGCCTCCAGGAGGAACAGGAAACGGCCCAGAACTGGTGCCTGCGTCATACCGGCCGTACGGGCCATGACCTCTTCCGCCGCGTCGCGACCGACTACGCCCGCGTCACCCGGGACGAATGACCCCGGCCCGCTGAGTGACGGCGAGCAACAACGCTCAGCGTGTCGGCCGCCCCGCCCGTGCATCTTCCCTCATGGCGCAACGGGCGGGGCGCTCCGTTTTCCGGGGTGCTGGTCCTTTCTGAGGAATGGCACGATGCTGGTCTCCTTCGGACTTCGACATATCATCGGGCGCTCTATTTCCTGGGGTCAGCCGATCGCGAATGCCGAAGCCTCAGAAAATGGATCAAGAATTCCAATGAACGCTCAAATTCTTCCACGTTCATGATGCACGTCTCGAACTGCCCGTAAAAATCCCCAATCTCGACCTGGCCCGAGTCGACTCTTTTCACGGTCGCACTAGCCGTCCCGAGAATGTACTCGGATTTAAAGCTTTGCCACATCCTCCGCCACTCTCGAAGGTAGATCTCTGCACTTTCCGCTCTAGTCCCGAACGGAATGATGAGAGTCTCCAGGGCAAGCCTTATGTTCTCCTCGTTCCCGGCCGGCCCCACCGGGATGACGAGATCATCGTGTTCAACCGTGTAAGACCACACTTCAGCACCCACCTCCACCTCGCCATCCCCCACTTCCGAGCCGCCGACCACACCGACACCGCCGCCGGACTCCGCGAGATGCCCCTCTGCCCGTTCGAGTTGCATCTGGCATTCCGCCGACTCGGTTGAGGGTGAGAACTATCGCATCAGGAACTACTGAGGGAGCGCCGACATCGTTTGGGCGCGCTACTTCACCGAGGCCCGAGAGAATCGGCGAGAGCCGAACGCAGCGCTTCGACGTATCGGTCTGCTTCTCGTTGCGACGCTTCCATCGCCCTGCGGAAAGCAGCTACGTCCGTTCCATCCAGTTGCTGCCGCTCCACCTTCAGCGATTCCTCAAGAGTAGCGAAGCGTTGCTGATCTTCCAGATTCATCCCGCTTTTGGCCATCTGCCAGTCGACGTGACGGGCAAAGCGACCGAGCCACTCGTTCAAACCAACCGTGCGTTGTCAGAAAGATCTCCGGTAACCATTCGGCCATGTAGCTCGATCAGTTCAGCAGCCTTGTAGGGATAGTAGGTAGATGCCATCGGATCCTCGTCCCACAGATCAAGAAGATTTCCAATGCACTCCAGAAGACTGGCGACATCATCGATTCTCACCGGGGAGGATTCGTCATGCAACCTCGACATCAGGTCACGCAATGCCAACCAGTCAGGCTCGTTCGAGACTGTCTCGGTCCACTCCCGCGAAAGCCCTGCTTCCACGATGGGCCCGAACCGTTCCAACACCACACGGAACCGCTCGATCCGGCGCGCGAGGTCCATGGTGACCTTCACCGTTCACCCGCCTCACCTGAATGCGAACCACCATTTTCCCCACCGGAACGAAAATTGGAGGCACCGTTCAGGAACCTCGATGAGCGTAACCAATGTCGCGGCGCAAAGCGCATAGATCTTCGAGAAAACACTCTCGGAGACAGGGCTCACAGTGAAGCAATTCCAGTTGGGAAAATTGTCACACAATCTACGAAACACAGTCGCCCAGATCAGGAATCACCCATTTGATCGAGGTGATACCGTCCAAATACTCAAGATCTTGTTGGTTAATTCCGGAAATGCCGACAGAAGAGAAACCCTCCCTATTGCGCCATGGTGCCCTAAAATCCATCGCCGGTCCAACGTTCGCAATCAATTTTTCACTCATGAACATTCGACGACCCGGACGAGGCCATCTCCAGCCACCAAATCCGATTTCCTCCATTGCCACCAGCACCGCAGGCAGAGTTTCATTGGACACTTGGGAGCACAGTCGAGCACAGTTCGCAGTGTCAGCTGCCACCATTAGCGTCAGATGAACAAGGAACTCTGGGAGGGACTCGGGAATCAGCCGCCATTCACCACGCAATTCGGCTTCGTAAACAGTCTTCAAATCTTTGGCATCGAAAGCCCAGAACCAGTCCCCGGTTGAGTCGGCCATAAACACGGCCTTCCCCTTATCCACCCGGATCTGCTGAGGATCATAAATTCGAACACCCGCTGACAGAAATTTTGTCCAGCGTCCGATGAGGTCATACCAACTTCTGAGCGGATCGGGTAGCCATGCACAGTGAGACCGTTCCTGCTCCTTAGAATCAGGAACGCCATACCATTTGGTCAGGAAGTTAGAGATGTCAATGTCTGCCGGATCAATCATCCCCACATGGTAGCGCAGATGCAACCATACTCGCTTACCATCAGACACAGCGCTCGCACGACGTCCTCTTGGTTCGTCCCGCGAGCGCTGTGTTTCAACCGCGATCTATCAGCGACGTTGCGTGTTGATTTTAACCCAGCCTGAGCGGTGAAGCGGGGAGAGGTTTCTCCCCCATGTAATTAATCCGCACCGCCCACAAAGACTCGATTTTCGATACGACCGGCAGCATTTCGCCATATGATCATCAACTTGGCTCCTTCCGGAAGCATGGCCCGCATGTTGGCCAGACACCCATCCACTCCAGGGCAAGGCCCGTAAGCAGCCCCCTCAGCCTTGTGCAGGTACAAATACCCTTCTTTGGCTCCTGTCTTACGCATCAGTGCTGCCGTCTGATTTTCCAGATGATGGAAATTCTTGTCTGTCGTCCCCGGCGGCGCCTCCCAGTCAGGCCGGAGGTTACGGCCGTCTCCACCCGAAGAAAGATTGGAAGAAACGCCGTTGTCCAATTCCGTGTACCCGGACATACCTCCAGGTTCCCTGAACCGAGAGGCCGCGTTCTTGGCCTTCTCCAGGCCCGCTTCCTGATCCTCTGGACAGGGAAGCGAAATATTGTGGACGAGGACGGGCGTGTCCCCAGCTTCCACGTAGTAGGTATGAAGGGTGCCGATCGTGAGGTCGTAGGTCGTGGTGTGTGCGTGGTACAGGCGCACACCCGTGACCTCGGCGGTGCCGGTCGGGGTCTGGAGGACGTCGCCGGCCTTGAGGTCCTTGGCCTCGACGAAGGCCGACTGGGTCTCGTCGTAGAAGGGGTGGTGGAACGTCGTCGTCAGACGCGCGTCCCGGTTCCCTGCGGTCTCCGCGACCTTGGCGTGGTGAGCCTTGGTCGCGTCGCTGACCGCCGCTACCGTCGCCGTCGTCGGCTGGTCGGCCGTGGCGTGGCCGTGGCCCGCCGACAGCGCGCCCAGCACCGCCGCGGAGGCCGCCAGGCCGAACGCCGCCTTACGCGCCGCCTTCTTGGCGATCTTCCCGGCCAGGGCCTTCGCCCCCGCCTTCAGCGTCGACTTGGCCGTCGCCTCGGAGGCCGTCTGCTTGATGGTCAGGTCCACGAAGTCGTGGTCGGTGTACGTCACGATCACCGCCGTGACCTTGTGCGCCTCCGTGCCCTTCACACCCGGCACCGAGTTGGCGATCGTGTCGCCGAGCTTGACGTGGTCGATGGCCTTCGTCGAACCGTCCGCCATCAGCACCCGGGTCGATCCAGTGAAGCTGTGCGGAATCGGGCAGCTCGCGCCCGACTCCTCCGCCGCCGGCTCATTCGAATGCGACTGCGCATGCGTCCCCGCCGACTCCGCCTCGCCCGCCGAAGCCGCCCCGTCCGTGGCGTCTGCGGCTGCCGACTCCCCCGCTTCCGCGGCCCCCTTGCCGAACAGGCCGCCCACCGCGCTCATCGCCTTGGGGGCCGCCTTCGCCAGGAGTTGGCCACCCAGTTCGCCCAGGGCGCCGCCCACCGCACCGGCCGCCGCGCCCTCGACCGCCGAGCCCGCGAACGCGCCCACACTGCAGTCGCCGCCGCCGTTGTCCGCGCACTTGAAGCCCTGCTCCACGAGGGAACCCGCCGCGCCTGCCAGTGCCGCGCAGCCGACCGTGCCGACTCCCCACGTGGCCGCCTCGCAGCCGGCGAACACCGCCGTGGAGACCACGATCGAGGCGATGGCGGCTTCGTGGTGCTTGACGAACTTCTCGGTCGCCTTCACCGCCTTCACCGTCGCGTGGTAGGCCGTCCGCGCCGTATGGGCGACCGCGTGGGCGGCCTTCCGCACCACATGGGCGACCTTGTGCGCGGCCTTCTCGACCGCGTGCACCACACGGTGCACCGCATGGGAGACCCGGTGGTACGCGGAGTGCACCGCGTGCACCGCGGCCCGAACCACGCGTCTGACGTGCCGGGCCGCGTAGTGGTAGACGCGATGCGTATAGCGCACCGACGCCCGGTACACGTCATGCACGTAGTGCACCACCTTGTGCACCACGTGCTTCACCCTCTTGATCACACGGTGCACCGCGGCCTTCGCCCGGTGGTACACGTGCGTCACCGCGCGCTTGGCCGCGTGGTAGGCGTGCGAGACGTGATGGGCGACCTTCTGAACGCCGCAGACCAGGTCCCACATGGAGCACTGGCCCGACTCGTCCGTCCCCGCCATCGGGTTGTCGTTGACGTAGGCGAACGGGTTCGCCGACACCGAGTTCGGCACCGCGTCGAGCGACACGCTGTCCTTGTTCAGGAACTGGCCCGTGTCCGGGTCGTACCAGCGTGAGGCGGTGCCGACGTCACCGCTGCCCGGTTCGGTCCAGCCGGACTGGAAGCCGAGGTGGCCGGCCGTCGACGTCGACGCGAGGACCTTGCCCAGGGGGCTGTACGTCGTCGAACCGGACAGTGTCGTCGCGCCCGAGGCGAACGTGCCGACCACGTCCGCGTGCTGGTCCGTGAGGGCCAGCGCGCCGGTCCCGCCGGTCGCCTTGATGCCGACCAGGCCGCCCGAGGGATCGTAGGTGTAGCTCGTGTCGCCGTCCGACGCGATCGTGTTGTCCGCGCCCGAGTAGGCGAAGGTGCGCGACGTGCCCTCGGTCGTGTTCGTGTCCGTGATGTTCCGGCCCGTCGCGTCCAGCGTGTACGACTGCGAGCCCGCCACGATCTGGCCGCCGAACGCGTCCGCCTTCAGCGCCACCGTGCCCGACGTGGACGACTGTTGCGTCATCGTCCCGCGCGCCGAGTACGCGTAGGAGTTCACGCCGTCCGACGTCAGCTGGTCGCGTGCGTCGTAGGTGTAGACGTCCGCGCCGTTGCGGATCCGGTTGCCCGACGCGTCGTACGCGTACGACGTGGTCGTGGTGCCGTTGTTCCACGACGTGAGGCGGTTCGCGTAGTCGTAGGTGTACGTGTTGGCCGACGCGCCCGTGACGCCCGTCGTCGTCTTCGACGTCAGGTTGCCGTTCTTGTCGTAGCCGTAGGCGAAGCTCGCCACCGTCGACGCGCCCTGGACCAGGGTGTCGGCGGTCAGCTCGTGCGCGGTGTTGTACGTGAACGACCTGGTCTGGCCCGTCGACCCGTACTTGATCGACGACACCTCGTCCAGGTTGTCGTACGAGTACGTCAGCTGCGTGCCCGTCGCCGCGTCGTTCAGCGACGACAGCCTGCCCGCGGTGTCGTAGCCGTAGCTCGTCGTGCCCGCCGCGTCCGTGCGCGACAGCAGCTGGCTGTCGTCGTTGTAGCCGAAGTTGGAGGAGCCTGCCGAACCCGACGCCGTCAGCAGGTCGCCGCGGTCGTCGTACGTGAACGCGTCGTGCGTGGACGCCTGGTGGTCGGCCGCGCCCGTGGTGCCCGCCTCGGCCGTGTCCGCCGAGAGGACCCGGCCGTCCGAGTCGTAGGTGAAGCTGCGGGTGGCCGTGGCCGCGTCCGCGCCGGAGCCGGACATCGACTTGAGCTGGCCGACGGAGTCGTAGGACATCGACGTCGTCACACCGCCGGGCAGCGTCACGTTCGTCAGCCGGCCGTCGTTGTCGTACGCGTAGGTCGTCGTCGAGTCGGCCGCCGACGTGTACTGCGCCGTCGTCGGCGCGATCACCTTCTCCTGCTGGCCCCACGGTGTGTACGTGTAGCGCCAGGAGTTGCCGCGGCCGTCGGTGAACCGGGTGCGGTTGCCGGCCGCGTCGTAGCCGAACGTCGTCGTGATCGACGTCGTGTCGTCGACCGGCTGTATCTCCTGGGTGACCGTGCCCGCCGCGTCGTAGCTGAAGTGGCTGGTGTGCTGGCGGGCGTCCGTGACCGAGGTGACGTTGCCGACGCCGTCGTAGGTCATCGAGGACTGCGCGAGGACGGTGCCGTTCGCGTCGTACTGCGTGGTCTGCGCCGGGTCGCCGGAGGCGTTGTAGTCCGTCTGGGTGTAGGTGTTGTCCGCGAGGATCGTCTTCTGCTGGTTGCCAGCGAAGTCGTAGGTGTAGCGGGTCGTGTTGCCCGCGCCGTCCGTGACCGAGGTGGTGTCACCGGCCCGGTTGTAGCCGTACGACGTCACGACCCCGGCGGGGGACGTCGCCGAGGACAGGTGTGCCCCGTACGGGTTGCCCGTGGTGACCGCGTAGGAGGAGTGCGTCGTCAGCGTGCGCGTCGACGGGTAGCGCTCCAGGGTGGTCTGGGTGAGCTGGCGGCCGAGGAAGTCGTAGGTCGCCTGCGTCTGGGCGCCGGTGCCGTCCGTCGCGGTCAGCTGGTCGCCGGCCGCGTCGTAGGTGGCGTGCGTCTTCGTGGTGTCCGGCTCGGTGATCTGGGCGAGGTCGCCGATCTGGTCGTACAGGTACGACGTCGTCCTGCCGCCCGGGGTGGTGACCGAGGTCTGGTTGCCCTGGCTGTCGTACGTCCACACCGTGGTGCCCGCGTTCGGCGACGCGGCTCCCGCCGGGGTGTACGACGGCAGGGTCTCGGAGACCTTGTTGCCGTCCGCGTCGTACGCCGTGGTCGTGGTGTTGCCGTCCGGGTCCTGCTCCTCGACCGCCTCGCCGAAGGTGTTGAACCCGGAGGTGGTCGTCGGGCGCTCGGTGTCCGGGGTGGTGCCGTCCTTCTCCACCTGCACGGCCGGGGCGGTGGTCAGCGCGAGATTGCCCGCCTCGTCGTAGGCGTAGTTGGTCGTGTCGGTGTCGGCGTCGGTCATGGACGTCGGCAGGCCGCGCTTGTCGTATGTCCACTTGGTGGTCTGCTGGTCGGAGGAGCCGACCGTGCCGCCCGAACGGCCCTTGCCGTAGAGGGAGGAGATCTCGGAGGCGGACAGCGCGCGCTGGTAGGTCTGGACGTTGCCGGCCGCTCCGTTGACGACGTTCCCGGCGGTGCCGCCGGCGGTCTTCATGCCGCCGATGGTCAGCGGGCCGGTGCCGGTCCACGGTGAGGTGTTGGCGGCGGTGCCGGCGAGGGAGCCGTTGACGTAGAGGCTCATGGTGCCGGTCGACGCGTCGAAGACGCCGACCAGTTGGGTCCAGGTGTCCAGCGCCGGGGCGCTGGAGGCGGAGGCGTTGTAGTACGCCGACGGGGTGCCGGAGGAGTCCTGGCTGGGGGAGATGAGGCGGTAGGCGCCCTGGCTGGACGCGTACTGCAGGTAGAAGGAGGCCCGGTTGGTGCCGCCCTGTGCGACGAAGGTCCGGAAGGTGGACGTGTCGTGCAGCTTCACCCACGCCGAGACGGTGTAGGAGGCGGTGGTGTCCAGGACCGGGCCGTTGGTGGCGATGATGTCGCCGCTGCCGGAGGTGTCGCCGCTGAACTGGGCGGCGTCGTCCGACCAGGTCACGCCGCTGCCGGCGGTGGCGGTGTTGCCGGTGCCGGAGGAGTCGGTGACGGAGCGGCCGGTGGTCTGGTTCAGCTTCCACCAGCCCGCGGGGTGGCCGGAGGCGTCCCCGTACAGCGTCTCGCCGAGGAGGTTGCCCATGTCGTCGTAGGTGCTGGTGACGGTGCGGTCGGCGCCGGTGGAGTCGTGGTCGTTCTGGGTGGCGACCTGGTCGTCCGGCGTGTACGAGACGCTGGTGACGCGGTCCACGCCGGTCGGGTCGACCGTGGTGGAGGTGGTGCGGGAGGCCGCGTCGACCGTGTAGTCGGTGACCGTCTCGCCGTTGTCCGTGGTCTGCGCGACCATGTTGCCGGCCGCGTCGTAGGAGTCCGACTCCAGGACGTAGCTGCCGGTGCCGTCGGCGCTCTTCTTCGTCGCCGTCGAGAGCAGGCCGTCGTCCGTGTAGGTGTACGACGTGGTGCTGCCCATGGCGTCGGTGACGGACGCCAGGCGGCCGGAGGGGTCGTAGGCGCGCGACTCCTCGGTGAGCAGGCTCGCGGTCCCCGGGTTCACCGGGTCGCCCGTGTACATCAGGCCCTTGGTGAGCAGGTTGCCCTCGGCGTCGTAGGTGTAGCGGTTCTCGTCGCCGTTGGACGCGACCTCCTTCGTGCGGTTGCCGGAGGAGTCGTAGGTGTACGTGTCGGTGTTGCCGTTGCTCGCGCCGTCGGCGGCGTTGGCGTCGGACTCCGTCAGGACGTGGTCGTAGGTGTCGTAGGTCCACGCCTGGGTGCGGGACTTGTCGCCGCCGCTGGCGTCGGCGACGGTCTGCGAGGTGACGTTGCCGTCGTCGTCGAAGACCGTGCTGGTGACCGCGGCATGGGTGGCGCCGCTTCGCCGGTCGGTGATCTGCGGGTCGTGCTCCTCGACCACCTCGTCGGCGGCGTCGTACTTGTACGACGTGACCAGACCGCCGGGGTAGGTGTCGGAGACCACGCTCTGGCTGGTGACGCGGCCCAGGCCGTCGTAGTTGTACGAGGTGACCAGGCTGATGGCGTCCGTGGTGGAGGCCACGTCGCCGTCGGCGTAGTAGGCGACCTTGTTGACGGCGCCGCCGGGGCTGGTGGTCTTGACCGGCAGGCCGGCGGGGACCACGCCGCCGTCGGTGGAGGGGTAGGTGCTGGTGCCGTCGCTGTACTCGGTGCCGGTGGTGCGGCCGCTCGGGAAGCCCGGGACGGCGGGACCGGTGATGGCGGTCTGGTCGCCCTTCGAGTCGTACGTGTACGACGTCAGGTAGGTGTTGTCCGTCGCGGACGAGGAGCGGCCGTCCCGCTCGGTCAGCAGCTGGTCGTTGCGCGGGTCCGCGGTGGTCAGCTGGGCCGTGGTGTCGTCGGGGTAGTACGTGTAGTACTCGGTGTTGCACTTGTCGGCGGCCTGGTCCTGGCAGGTCGTCGAGGAGACGATGTTGCCGCGCACGTCGTGGCCGGTGGTGGTCATCGCCCCGTTGGGGTCGGTGACGGTGTGCTCGAAGCCGGCGGTGTCGTAGCCGAAGCGGGTGGTGTTGCCGAGGGCGTCGGTCTCGCTCAGCTCCCGGTCGTCGTGCAGGACGTCGTAGGTGTAGGTGGTGGTGGCGGTGGTCGGGGTGGTGACCTTGACCGTCTTGACCGGGAGCAGGCCGGTGGAGTCCTTGGCGGCCTCGACATGGGCGTCGACGTCGTCCTGGGTGAGGCCGGTGCCGTAGAACGCCACCTCGGCGATGGAGCCGGTGAAGTGGCTGACCTCGCCCGGTGTGTCCAGCCAGCTCTTGGCGAAACCGGCGCCGATGTAGAGGTGCTTGTTGGACTGGTCGTTGGGCGCGCCGGTGTAGTCGGCCTGCTTGATGCCGTCCAGGTACATCGTCTGGGTGGTGCCGCTCACGGTGAGCGCCACATGGTGCCAGGCGTTGTCGGTGACGGTGCCGGTGGAGCCGAACGCCGTGGAGCCCGAGCCGCTGCCGGACCAGAAGTGGCCGTGCAGTTTGCCGTCGCTGCCGACGTACAGCACCGGTGTCCAGGTGCCGGACGCGGAGGTCGCGCCGGCGATGGCGACGGACTGGTCGCCGATCAGGACGCCCTGCGTGGCGGTCTTGAACCACATTTCGACGCTGCGGTCGCTCTTCGCGTGCAGCAGGGACGCGGGCACCTCCACGTACGAGGTGCTGCCGTCGAAGGTGGCGGTGGTGTGGTCGCTGAACGGGCCGCTCGCGCCGAGTGTCACCGCGCTGTACGTGCCGGTGCCGCCGCGCACCTCGTCCAGCGCGCTGGTCGCGCCCGCCGCCTCGCCGAAGCGGTAGTACTGGAGGGGGGCGCCGCCGAGGACCGCGCCGCGGTAGGTGTCGCTGGAGCCGGTGACGGTGGGCGTGCCGAGCTTCCACACGCCGCCGTTCTCGTCGGTGAGCTGGGTGAGCGCGGTGGAGTCGGTGTCGTACGTCATCGCGGCGTAGGTCTTGCCGGACGGCCGCTTGACCGAGTTCAGCAGGCTGGTGCTGTGGGTGCCGTACTTGTACAGGTCGCTGACGTCGGCGGCCATCAGCGGGCGGCTGTACCAGGCGACGTCGGCGATGGAGCCGGTGAAGTAGCTGGCGAGGCCGGCCGAGGACGAGGTGGAGTAGTTCGGCTCGTCGGGCCAGGCGCCGCCGAGGAAGCCGGTGCCGAGGTAGTTGTAGACCTGGTTCTTGCCGAACGCGTCCGCGCTCTTGATGGAGACGGTGCCGGTCCGCGAGCCGATCTTGGTGTTGTCCAGGTACAGGGTCTGCGAGTTGCCGGCCGCGGACAGCACGACGTGGTGCCACTTGCCGTCGGCGACCGAGGCGGAGGTCTGGATCGGGTTCTCGCCGCCGCTGTACCAGAACTCGGCGTTCAGCTTGCCGTCGGTGCCGACGTAGACGGACGGGGTGTAGAAGCCCGCCGCCTGGCCGGAGCTGATGGGCTGTGAGGCGTAGGAGTACAGGACACCGGGGCCGGCCGAGGTCTTGAACCACAGGGATATCGCGCCGGAGTCGGTGTCGTTGCCGAGGTTCTTGGGCAGCGCGATGTCGGAGGTGGTGCCGTTGAAGGTGGCGGCCGTGGCGGAGGAGCCGGTCAGCGGGCCGGCGCCGGAGGTGACGTTCTCGTAGGTGGCGTCGGTGGTGCCCTCGTTGGCGACGACCGCGTCCTTGGCGATGGTGGTGCCGGAAGCCTCCGACAGCGGCCAGTAGGCGTGCGGGTCGAGGTCGAGGGAGGCGGTCTGGTACGGCGATCCGCTGGTGTAGCCGTAGACGGTGCACTTGGTGGTCGACAGCGGCGAGCACACGGTGGTGAGCTGGTCGCCGGTGTAGCCGTAGTTCCACGTCTCCGTGGTGGACGAGTTCCCCGCGGTGACGGGGTCGGTGGTGACGGTGGCGACGTGCGCGGCCGAGGCGCCGCTGGGCGTGGACCAGCCCAGGGCGAGGGAGCGGCCGGAGACGGCGGACTTCATCAGGGTGATGTGACCGCTGGTCCAGGTGAAGGCGACGGACCGGCCGTTGGCGTCGGTGACCGAGTCCAGGCCGTAGGCGCCGGAGCCCAGGCTCTTGGTGAAGGCGTAGACGGTGTCGTCCTTGTCGGTCAGCGTGTAGCCGCCGGCGGTGACCGTCTGGAAGGTGGCGAAGCGTCCGTTGCCGGGGGTGAAGGTGCCGTCGCTGTTCTTGCCGTAGCCCACCTCGGAGCCGTCGGGATAGGTGACGAAGACACTGGAGACCGCGCCGGAGGCGGTGTAGTGCTCGACGGCCCGCGCGTCGAAGATGCTCGACCAGCCCGCGCCGAACGCTCCGGTCGCGCGCGGGTCGCGGGAGTTGTAGTCGCGCTCGACGTCCAGGGAGGGGCCGACGGTGGAGATGGACGCGTCGGTGTCGTTGGTCGTGTAGTTGCGGCTGGTCGCGTCGAAGCCGTGGTCGCTGCTGTTCTGCGACAGTCCGGAGGTGATGACGGTCTGCGGGACCGCCACGGACATCGCGTACGGCGTGGCGGTGGAGTACAGGCCGGTGGTGGAGTCGTACGCCTGCGCGGTCCAGGTGTAGCTCTTGTTCCAGGCCAGCTTGCCCGCGGGCACGGTCCAGTCGCCGGTGGAGACCAGGCCGGAGTCGGCGACCTTGGTGCCGCTGGAGTCGTAGACGCGGAAGAGGTACTGGTTGGCGGAGCCGCTGGTGGAGTTGGCGCCGCCGGCCCAGGCGGTCAGCTCGGGCGTGGTGGTGTACTGCACGGCGTTGTCGGCCGGGAACTGCTCGTAGAGCTGGGGCGCGGTGTTGCCGGTGTAGGTGACCAGGATGTGCGGGCCGTCCGCGGGGTCGTTGAAGGAGCCGAACTGCTTCCAGTGCAGGGTGTCGCTCGTCGAGGCGTACAGCGCGAGGCCGTAGTCGGCGGTGGTGCCGCTGAACCAGCCCTGGATGGCGGACGTGGACAGCGGGACCTGGAGCCAGTCGCCGACGGTGCGGTCGGCGGAGGTGTTGGCGCAGGCGTTGGGCACGCTCGGGGTGAGGTTGCCGATGGAGGAGCCCTTGGCGGGACCCGGGTACGTGGTGACGCCCTCGGGGGTCCACTTCTCGGTGACCAGGGCGACGTCGAACCGCTCGGCGGTGCAGGTGGCGGCCCAGGTGTCGAAGACGTCGAGGTGGGACTCGGTGACGGTGGCGCCGCTGGCGTCCCAGGCGGTGTCCCAGTGGTTGACGAAGCTGATCGCGCTGTGGGTGCCGGAGTCGTAGGAGCCGACCTTGATGGTCTGCTCGTAGGAGCGGTCCTGGGCGGCGTAGCCGGACTCGGCGTAGGTGGTGGTCCAGCCGTCGTCGACGGTGGGGTCGACGGCGACCGGGAAGACGCGCTCGGCGCTGTGCAGCCAGCCCTCGTCCAGGGTGATCTTCAGCGCGTAACCGCTGCCGGTGCGGACGAGTTCGGTGGTGACGTCGTGGGTGGTGGCCGGGTCCCCGGAGCGCGGGTTCACCTTCGAGTCGTAGGCGTACGCCGGAGGGATGCGCTCGACGGTCCGGCCGGCCGGGTCGCGCAGGTCGGTCCAGCCGTTCTGCTGCTGGACGGGCGTGAGGCCCTTGAGGGTGAGGGGGAAGGTCCAGGTGTTGCCGGCGTCGGCGGAGCCGAGGACCACGGACTCCTTGACGCCGGTGGCGGTCGGGGCCAGCGCGAGGTCGGTGTCGGCGAGGACGTCGTGGTACGTGACGGTGGAGCCGTCGGCGGTGCCCTTGACGGAGGCGGCGCCCTTGAGGGCGTAGGCGACGCGGTGGCCCTTGCCGTCGGTGAGGGAGGCGAGGGCGGAGTCGGTGGCGTCGGCGGCGAAGTCGACGCCGAGGGAGTTGGCCTTCTCGTGCCAGCGGCCGTCGGGGCCGGCCCGCAGGTCCACGTCGATGGGCGCCCATCTGCCCTTGCCCACCTGGTAGTTCACCGGGCTGGTGTACATCTCGCGGGTGGTGCTGCCGTCCGCGTTCTGGTACACGGTCTCGGTGCGCGTGGACTCGGTGGCGCTGCGCTTGCTCGTCCTGGCGTTGAAGTGCCCGCCGCCGCTGCGGCCGTGCGCCGGCCGGGCGTTGTGCGCGTGGTAGGCGGACAGCTCGCCGTGGCCCTTGCCCGGTTTCCGGCCCTTGCCGCGGTGGGCGGCGGTGGCCTCGGCGGAGACGTGGTGCTTCCTGCCCGCGGCCGTGCCGGACTGCTGGTGCGGCAGCCTGCCCCAGTGCGGGTCCTCGAACCAGGACGCCAGCGACTTCAGGCTGAGGCTGGGCAGCTCTACGGATCCGAGCACCGCGCCCGCCGCCGCGGCCTGCTGGGTCGTCAGCGTCAGCGCCAGTCCGACCAGAGCGAGGAGCGCGGCCAAGCGGCGTCGGCGCTGGGTGCTGCGGGCGGAGCGGGCACGGCGGAACGGCCGGATGCGCACGGTGATGACTCCAACAGGCGAGGAGCGGCAACAAAAACGCAGTGATCCTGCCTGTCGTGGACACGCCGTGAATAGAAGGGAAGAGAAGCCCTTGAACGATCTTGACCGGTCCTTACCGAACCGGCCCTGACTTATCGCGACTGACGCCTTTTGGGCTTTATTATTTCCTTACTATCTCATCATGGTCGTTACGTGAAGCTGTTATGCACTTGTGGCTGCGTTTTGTGTTTGCCATGCACGGCCGGTGTCTCAACGCGCCTTGAAACGCGACGGCGCCTTGGTCGGGTTGCCGCCCGAGGGGAGTTTCTGCCCCGGGCAGGTGGCGAGGACCTTCTTCATCGCGGTCTTCTCGGCGGCGGTCACCCACAGGCCGTACTTCTTCTTCACGGCCACCTGCGCGGCGACATAGGTGCAGCGGTAGGAGCTGTTGGACGGCAGCCAGGTGGCCGTGTCGCCGTCCCCCTTGCCACGGTTGGCGCTCGCGTCGACGGCCAGGAGGTTCAGCGGGTCGTTGGCCAGGGCTATGCGCTTGCTGGCGTCCCAGTACTTCGCGCCCTTCTGCCAGGCGTCCGAGAGCGCGACGAGGTGGTCTATGTCGACCAGGCTGCGGCCGCGCCGGTAGGTGACCTTCTTGCCGGAGTAGGGGTCCGGGTCCAGCAGACCGTAGGAGACCTTGCAGTCCCCGTCGGTGAACTTCACGTCCTTCAGGTCGCGCTTGAGTATGTCGCTCCGGGTGTCGCAGGAGTTGGAGTCGGTGTCCGCCCAGGCGGAGCCGAACTTGGTCCGGGTGTACCCGGTCTTCGGCGCCCGGCCCTTGACGGTCAGCGAGTCGGCGGCGGTCAGGGCCACTCCCCCGCTTCCGGTGCCCGGGGCGCCCGAAGTCCCCTTGTCCTGCAGGTCCGTACAGCCGGCCACGGCGAAGACCATGACGCCGACGGCGACCGCCCCGCCCCTCAGACGCGCCACATGCGCCCCCTCTTGCTTACCCCGATCCGCCTCCGTACGGGCGGATCTCTCCTGGTCCCACGGTAACCGCCAGACGGTTCGGGCCAGATGGCATCCAATGCGGCCAATACGCACAACTTGCCCTAATCCTCGCCGTGTTGACGCAGCCTTGAAGCCCGATCGATATACCGACGCGCCCGCTCACGCCCCACCGGATCCGAATGCCCCGGCCTACACGGTTCACGCCCGGCAGGGAGGCGAACACGGCCCGGCTCCCGCCCCGCTCCACCCCTCGCCGCTCACCCCGCAGGCGGACTTGACTGCAGGCGTCGCCCGCCATGGGTATGGGGAGCGGCGCGGCCGGTGCCGGCGGCCGGTGCCGCGGGACCGGGCCGCGTCCGCCGGTGTTACTCCCCCCGTCCCCGGGGCGACGCTACGACCCCGGGAGCGACGCTACGACCCCAGGATCGACGCTACGACCCCAGGATCGACGCCAGGAACTCGCCGACCCAGCCCAGCAGTTCCCGCCCGACCAGCGGCTTTCCGCCCACCTTCGCGGTCTTCGGGCGGGGCACCAGCAGCTGGTGGACGGCCGGCTTGATGACGGTCCCCGGGTACAGGCGCTTGACCCGCAGCTCCTGCGACTCGCGCAGCTCCACCGGCGCGAACCGGATGTTGGTGCCCTGGAGGACGATCTCGCCGACCTCGCACGCGCGCGCGAGCATCCGCAGACCGGCGACCAGGAGGAGGTTCTCCACCGGTTCGGGCAGCTTGCCGTAGCGGTCGGTGAGTTCCTCGCGGACCGCCCTGATGTCGTCCTCGGAGTTGGCGGAGGCGATGGAACGGTACGCCTGGAGGCGCAGCCGCTCGCCGGGCGCGTAGTCGTGCGGGACGTGGGCGTCGACGGGCAGCTCGATCTTGACCTCGAGCGGCGGCTCCTCCTCGATCTCGCCGGTCTCCAGCTGCCGCCGGTAGTCGGCCACGGCCTCGCCGACCATGCGGACGTACAGGTCGAAGCCGACGCCGGCGATGTGTCCGGACTGCTCGCCGCCGAGCAGGTTTCCGGCGCCGCGGATCTCCAGGTCCTTCATCGCCACGTACATGCCGGCGCCCATCTCGGTGTGCTGGGCGATGGTGGCGAGGCGTTCGTGCGCGGTCTCGGTGAGCGGCTTCTCCGGCGGGTAGAGGAAGTACGCGTACCCGCGCTCGCGGCCCCGGCCGACGCGGCCGCGCAGCTGGTGCAGCTGGGAGAGGCCGAAGGTGTCGCCGCGTTCGACGATCAGTGTGTTGGCGTTGGAGATGTCGATGCCGGACTCGACGATCGTCGTCGAGACGAGGACGTCGAACTTCTTCTCCCAGAAGTCGACGACGACCTGCTCGAGCGCCGACTCCGACATCTGGCCGTGGGCCGTCGCGATGCGCGCCTCGGGGACGATCTCGCGGAGTCGGGCCGCCGCGCGGTCGATGGACTCCACCCGGTTGTGGATGTAGAAGACCTGGCCCTCGCGCAGCAGTTCGCGGCGGATGGCCGCGCCGATCTGCTTCTCCTCGTACGGCCCGACGAAGGTGAGCACGGGGTGGCGCTCCTCCGGGGGCGTGGTGATCGTGGACATCTCGCGGATGCCGGTGACCGCCATCTCCAGGGTGCGCGGGATCGGGGTGGCGGACATGGTCAGCACGTCGACGTTGGCGCGCAGCTTCTTCAGCTGCTCCTTGTGCTCGACGCCGAAGCGCTGCTCCTCGTCGACGATGACCAGGCCGAGGTCCTTGAACTTGGTCTCCGAGGAGAACAGCCGGTGCGTGCCGATGACGACGTCGACCGCGCCCTCGTGGAGACCCTCCAGGGTCGCCTTCGCCTCGGTGTCGGTCTGGAAGCGGGAGAGCGCCTTCACGCTCACCGGGAACTGCGAGTACCGCTCGGAGAACGTCCCGAAGTGTTGCTGCACCAGCAGGGTCGTGGGCACGAGGACGGCGACCTGCTTGCCGTCCTGGACGGCCTTGAAGGCGGCCCGCACCGCGATCTCCGTCTTGCCGTAGCCGACGTCGCCGCAGATCAGGCGGTCCATGGGGATCGACTTCTCCATGTCCTCCTTGACCTCGGCGATGGTGGTCAGCTGGTCGGGGGTCTCCGCGTACGGGAACGCGTCCTCCAGCTCGCGCTGCCAGGGCGTGTCCCCGCCGAAGGCGTGTCCGGGCGCGGCCATGCGCGCGCTGTAGAGCTTGATCAGGTCGGCGGCGATCTCCTTGACGGCCTTCTTGGCGCGCGCCTTGGTCTTCGTCCAGTCCGCGCCGCCGAGGCGGTGCAGGGTGGGCGCCTCGCCGCCGACGTACTTGGTGATCTGCTCCAGCTGGTCGGTGGGGATGTACAGCCGGTCGCCGGGCTGGCCGCGCTTGGCGGGGGCGTACTCGACGACCAGGTACTCGCGGGTGGCGCCCTGGACGGTGCGCTGCACCATCTCGATGTAGCGGCCGACGCCGTGCTGCTCGTGGACGATGTAGTCGCCCGGCTCCAGGGTGAGCGGGTCGATGGTCTTGCGGCGGCGGGCGGGCATCCGGGCGCCGTCCTTGCCGGCCGCCTTCTGCCCTGACAGGTCGGTCTCGGTGAGGACGGCGAGTCTGAGCGCCGGGTCGACGAAGCCGTAGTCGATCGAGCCGCACGACACGTGCACGACCGAGGCGCTCAGCTCGGCCAGGTCGACGTCCAGGCGGGCCGCGATGCCCTCGCCGCCGAGCACCTCGACCGTGCGGGAGGCGGGGCCGTGGCCCTCGGTCACGAAGACCGTGCGCCAGCCGTCGGCCAGCCAGCCCTTGGTGTCGGCGAGGGCCTTCGCGGTGTCGCCGCGGTAGGTCTCGGGGGCGTGCATGCCGAGCTTGAGGGTGTCGGCGGACAGCTCCTCGTCGGCGGCGAACGGCGACACCGACCACCACATCATGTCCAGCTCGCGTGCGCGGTCGCGGACGTCCGCGATGGACCACAGGGAGGCCGCGCCGACGTCGATGGGCGCCTCGCCGCCGCTCGCGGTGGCCGCCCAGGAGGCCTGGAGGAACTCCTGGCTGGTGGCCACCAGGTCGGCGGCACGCGTGCGTACCCGCTCCGGATCGCAGACGACGGCCATCGCGCCCTTGGGCAGCACGTCGAGCAGCAGTTCCATGTCGTCGACCAGGACCGGGGCGAGGGACTCCATGCCCTCGACCGCGATCCCCTCGGCGATCTTGTTGAGCAGTTCGCCCAGCTCGGGGTGGGCCTCGGCGAGGGCACGCGCGCGTGCGCGGACGTCGTCGGTGAGCAGCAGCTCGCGGCAGGGCGGCGCCCACAGGCCGTGCTCGGCGACCTCCAGGGAGCGCTGGTCGGCGACCTTGAAGTAGCGGATCTCCTCGACGTCGTCGCCCCAGAACTCCACGCGCAGGGGGTGTTCCTCGGTGGGCGGGAAGACGTCCAGGATGCCGCCGCGGACGGCGAACTCGCCGCGCTTCTCGACGAGCTCCACGCGCGCGTAGGCGGCCGCGGCGAGGGCTTCGACGACGTTGTTCAGGTCGGCGCTCTGCCCGGTGCGCAGCGCCACCGGCTCCAGGTCGCCGAGGCCCTTGACCTGCGGCTGGAGCACGGATCGTACGGGCGCGACGACGACGGAGACGGGGCCGGTCTCGGGGTCGTCGGGCCTGGGGTGGGCGAGGCGGCGCAGAACGGCGAGGCGGCGGCCGACGGTGTCGCTGCGCGGGCTGAGCCGCTCGTGCGGGAGCGTCTCCCAGGAGGGGTACTCGACGACGCCCTCCGACGGCAGCAGCGAACGCAGGGCGGCCGCCAGGTCCTCGGCCTCGCGGCCGGTGGCGGTGACCGCGAGCACGGGGCGGCCGGCCTCGCGGGCGAGGGCGGCGACCGCGAGGGGGCGGGACGCCGGGGGGCCGACCAGGTCGACGTGCATGCGGTTGCCGTCCGTGGCCGCCTTGATCGCTTCGGCGAGTGCGGCGTCCTTGACTACGGCGTCGAGCAGACCGTGCAGGCTCATTCAGGGCGGCTTTCGTCCGGGGGTGGGCAACGCGAATGGCCCGGCGCGGGCTGCGGCCGGGGGGTCTCCAGCGTACGACGACGCCGACGCGACCGCCGGGGCTGTGGACAACCTCCGGCGCGAACACCTCACGTCACATATGCCGCGCGTATGCCACGCCCGCGGTGCGGCGCGGGCGGCACCGTCAGCCGTCGAAGCGCCGCCGGGCCGTCTCGATGTGGGCGAGGTGGCGCTGGGTCCACTCGCACATCCCGTCGACCGTCGCCCGCAGTCCGTGACCGGCCTCGGTGAGGGTGTAGTCGACCCGGGGCGGCACGGTGGGGTGGACGGTCCGCCCGACCAGGCCGTTGCGCTCCAGCATCCGCAGGTTCTGGGTGAGCATCTTGTGGCTGATGCCCTCCACCTCGCCGCGCAGCTCGCTGAAGCGCCGGGTGCCGTCGCCGAGCGCCTCGATGATCAGCAGCGCCCACTTGTTGGCGACGTCCGAGAAGATCTCCCGTGCGAGCGAGTCCGCGCGCCTGAGGTCCGCGTCCTCGGGCAGGCCGTCGAGCTGCTTGGTCACCATCTGGTTCCCCAGTCACCGAAAAGTGCGTTCTTCCACGTCAGCGCTCACTCTCCTACGGTTTCCGAGTAACCACAAGAGAGCACGGAGGCGGTACGGCATGTCCATCACCCTGGTGAACCCGAGCGGATTGCCCACGGTTGACGTCTACCGGCAGGTGGCGGTCGCGTCCGGGTCGCGGCTGGTCTTCGTCGCCGGGCAGGTCGCCTGGGACGCCGACGGGGCCACGGTCGGCGCGGGCGACCTCGCCGCCCAGGTCGAGCGGTGCTACGTCAACGTCGGCACCGCCCTGGCGGGGGCCGGCGCCTCCTTCGACGACGTGGCGAAGCTGACCCTCTACGTCGTCGACTGGACCCCGGACAAGATGCCCGCCCTTCTGGAGGGCATCTCGCGGGCGGCCACGGCGCTGGGCGTCACCCCGGTCCCGCCGGCCACCCTGATCGGCGTCGCGGCACTGGACGTACCCGAGCATCTGGTCGAGGTCGAGGCGACCGCCGTACTCGACTGAACCGAGCGGCACAGACGCGTCCGGCGCCGAGAAGCCCCCGTGGCTCCTCGGCGCCGGACGTCCCCCGCAACCCCCGTATGCGGTGGTCTCTTTGTCCCCTCGGTCCGTTCGGGCCGTTCAGTCCGTCGCGATCGCGTTCAGGACGTTCATGCGGCCCGCGCGGAACGCCGGGATCAGTGCGGCGAACAGGCCCACGAAGGCCGAGCCGACGAAGACCCCGATGATCGTCGGCCAGGGGATCTCCAGGACCTTCAGGCCCTGCAGGGCGAGCAGCTTCTGGGCCGTCGCGCCCCAGCCCATGCCGAGCCCCAGGCCCAGCAGGGCGCCGAAGAGGGCGATGACCACGGACTCCATGCGGATCATGCGGCGCAGCTGGCGGCGGGAGAGGCCGATGGCCCGCATCAGGCCGATCTCACGGGTGCGCTCGACGACGGACAGCGCCAGGGTGTTCACCACGCCGAGGACCGCGACGATGATCGCCAGGGCGAGCAGGCCGTAGATCAGGTTCAGGAGCTGGCCGATCTGGTCCTTGAGCGCCTGCTTGTAGTCGGTCTGGTCGCGCACCTTGTACTGCGGGTAGTCGTGCAGCGCGGACTTGAGGGACTTGTACGCGGCGTCCTGCTGCCCGTCCTTGGCGGTGGCGAAGACCAGCTGGTCCAGCGGCATCCTGTCGGCCGGCACGTACTTGGCGAGCGTGGCGATCGACGTGTACTTGGCGCCCTGGTCGATGACGACGTCGCTGCTGGTGATCGCGCGGACCGTCAGGTGGGCCGTACGCCCGTCCTTGAACTTGACGGCGATCTTCGAGCCGAGGTGGATGCCGTGCGCCTTGGCGAACTTGTCGTGCACGGACATCGAGTCGGGCAGGTAGGCGTCCTTGAGGTTCCCGGCGACGGTCTTGGTGCGCAGGTCGGTCGCGTACGTCGGGTCGGCGGCCGTGATGTCGGTGTCCTTGAGGGTCTTGCCGTCGGGGGTGGTGTAGTCGGCGGTGGTGTTCCGGTACTCGGTGACCCGCGCGAGCCCCGGCGTGTCCTTGACCGCCTTGACCGCCTGCGGGGTGATCCGCTGGCCGCCGTCGGACTGGATGATGAAGTCGGTGCCGACGGTTTTGTCGAGCTGGTCGGTGGCGGAGGCGACCATGGAGGAGCCGACCACCGAGAGGCAGGCGACCAGCGCGAGCCCGATCATCAGGGCGGCGCCCGTCGCACCGGTGCGGCGCGGGTTGCGCAGCGCGTTGCGTTCGGCCATGCGCCCGACCGGGCCGAACATCCGCAGCAGCGCGGCGCCCAGGACCCGTACGACACCGCCCGCGAGCAGCGGGCCGATGACGACGAACCCGATCAGCGAGAGCACGATGCCCAGGCCGAGCCAGCTCGCGCCCTCCGTGGCCTTGCCGGCGGTCGAGGCCAGGTAGAGGCCGTAGCCGCCGCCGGCGGTCAGGAGGAGGCCCACCAAGGCGCGTACGACGCTCGCCCTGGCGTCGGCGGGGGCGCCCGCGTCGCGCAGCGCGGCCATCGGGGAGACCTTGCCGGCGCGGCGCGCGGGCAGGTAGGCGGCCAGGACGGTGACGATGACGCCGAGGGCGAGGCCGACCACCGGGGTCGTCCAGGCGACCGTCAGATCGCTGGTCGACAGGTGCATGCCCATGGAGCCCATGATCTTCATCAGGCCGACCGCGATGCCGACGCCCGCGCCGACGCCGAGGACCGAGCCGACCACGCCGAGCAGCAGCGCCTCGACGAGCACGGACCGGTTGACCTGGCGGCGGCCGGAGCCGATGGCCCGCATGAGACCGATCTCGCGGGTGCGCTGGGCGACCAGCATCGAGAAGGTGTTGATGATCAGGAAGATGCCGACGAGGAAGGCGATCCCGGCGAAGCCGAGCATCGCGTACTTCATGACGTTCATGAAGCTCTCGACGTCCTTCTGGTTGGCGTCGGCGGTCTCCTTGGCGGTCTGCACCTTGTAGGCGGAACCGAGCTCGCCGATCACGTTCTTCTTCAGCTGCGGGTCGGTCACCCCGGGCGCCGCCGTCACGTTGACGTTCGTGAAGACGCCGGTCCGCCCGACGAGCGTCCGCTGAGCCGTCCTGGTGTCCAGGTAGAAGATCGCGGCACCGGGGTTGGTGACGGTGAAGTCGGCGATGCCGGAGATCTTCGCGGTGTGCGTGCCGACCGCGCTGATGACGGCGAGTTCGTCGCCGAGCCCGAGGTGGTGCTTCGTGGCGGTGTCGGCGTCCACCATGATCTGGCCGGAGTTCTCCGGCGCCGTACCGGAGCTGATCTTCATGGTGCGGGCGTCGTTGCCGTTCCAGCTGCCGACGATGGTCGGGGCGCCGCTGGACGGCGACAGGTTGTCCTTCTTGGCGTCGACGACGGTCACGGTCGTCGAGAAGACCGTCCCCTCCGCCGACTTGACGCCGTCCGCCGCGCGGACCCTGGCCACCACCGAGGCCGGCAGGACCGGCGGCCTGCCGTTGTCGGAGGTGGTCTGACCGGTGTCGGAGGCGCTCTTGGCGCTGACCGTCACATCGGAGGAGGTCGCCGCGAACAGCTTGTCGAACGTCGTGTTCATCGTGTCGGTGAACACCAGCGTGCCGCAGACGAACGCCACCGACAGCAGCACGGCGACCGCCGACAGGGCCATGCGCCCCTTGTGCGCGAAGAAGTTGCGCATCGAGGTCTTCATGACGGTCATGACGTACGCCCCCGCGCGTCGAAGTCCTTCATACGGTCCAGGACGGTGTCCGCGGTCGGCTTGAACATCTCGTCGACGATCCGGCCGTCGGCGAGGTAGAGCACGCGGTCCGCGTAGGAGGCGGCCACCGGGTCGTGCGTGACCATCACGATCGTCTGGCCCAGCTCGTCGACGGAGGTCCGCAGGAAGCCGAGGACCTCCGCGCCCGCGCGGGAGTCGAGGTTTCCGGTCGGCTCGTCGCCGAAGATGATCTCGGGGCGTGCGGCGAGGGCGCGCGCCACGGCCACGCGCTGCTGCTGGCCGCCCGAGAGCTGGGCGGGACGGTGCTTGAGCCGGTCCGCGAGCCCCACGGTGTCGACCACGCGCCCCAGCCACTCCTTGTCGGGCCTGCGCCCGGCGATGTCCATGGGCAGCGTGATGTTCTCCAGCGCGTTCAGCGTCGGCAGCAGGTTGAACGCCTGGAAGATGAACCCGATCCGGTCCCGGCGCAGCTTCGTGAGCTTCTTGTCCTTCAGGCCGGTGATCTCGGTCTCGTCCAGGTGGATCTGACCGCTCGTCACGGTGTCGAGCCCGGCGAGGCAGTGCATCAGGGTGGACTTGCCGGACCCCGAGGGGCCCATGATCGCGGTGAACTGACTCCGCGCGATGTCCACGTCGACGTGGTCGAGGGCGACGACACGGGTCTCCCCGGCCCCGTACGCCTTGACGACCTGCCGCGCCCGTGCGGCAACGGCCGGACGCCCTCCAGTACCCCCGTGCCTGGGAATGGTCACAGCCGATGTCACGGTATGTCTCCTAAGTCGGTCGGCGAACGGACAGCGCGGTGCTGCGTCCTGTTGCCGAGTGGTTGGTACGACGATGAGTCTGGCGGTGCGCGGGGCTGTCCCGCGCTGGTGCGAAGCCCCGTCTTGCCCGGGGGAAAACCCCACCCCCGCCGGTGCGGCCAACAGCCCCCCGGCGGCGTAAAGCCAGGTTAAGGACGACCGGGGTGCCGTCTCCTCCTCCGGCGGTACGAACCCTCCCCGAGCCGTAGTACGGAGGACCCCCTAGGGGACGTCCACCGACGGGTGGAGCGCTTCTCGGGGTCGGGCTCCACCCGTCGGTCCAGGCAGCTTCCACCCTCGCGCCGCGTCAGGGTCAAGCGGATTCCCGCGCACGCCCCGGCGGCACGCTCCCACCATGCGGATGCGTACTCCCGCCACCCGGAAACGGATGGGAAGCTGTCGTACACGACATAGATGCATGGGGGACACATGGGGAGGGGATCCGGGGTGGGGAGCACGCAACCCTCGATACGCGCGGCCGGGCGGGAGACCGGGACGGGCCGGCGGGGGGCCGTGGTGGCCGCCCTGATGCTCGCGATGGCGCTGGCGGCACTGGACTCCACCATCGTCTCCACCGCCGTACCGCAGATCGTCGGCGACCTCGGCGGCTTCTCCGTCTTCTCCTGGCTCTTCTCCGGCTATCTGCTGGCCGTCACCGTGACCCTCCCGGTGTACGGCAAGCTCTCCGACACCTTCGGCCGCAAGCCGGTGCTGGTCGCCGGCGCCGCGGTGTTCCTGCTGGGGTCGCTGCTGTGCGCGCTCGCCTGGAACATGGGCGCGCTGATCGCGTTCCGGATCGTGCAGGGCCTCGGCGGGGGCGCGCTGCAGGGCACCGTGCAGACCCTCGCGGCCGACCTGTACCCCCTTGAGGAGCGCCCGAAGATCCAGTCCAAGCTGTCCACGGTGTGGGCGGTGTCGGCGGTCGCCGGACCGGGGATCGGCGGGGTGCTGGCCGCGTACGCGGACTGGCGGTGGATCTTCCTCGTCAATCTGCCGATCGGGGTGGCGGCGCTCTGGCTGATAGTGCGTCATCTCCACGAGCCGAAGCGCGCGCGGCGCACGCCCCCGCGGGTGGACTGGGCGGGCGCGCTGGCGGTCTTCGCGTGCGGGGGCGTGCTGCTGACGGCGCTGGTGCAGGGCGGGGTGGCGTGGGCGTGGTGGTCCGCGCCGTCGTGCGCGCTGTTCGCCCTCGGGCTGGCGCTGGTGGGGCTCGTGGTGTGGATCGAGCGCCGGGCGGCGGAGCCGATCATCCCGGGGTGGGTGTGGCGCCGCCGGACGATCGCGGCCGTCAACCTGGCGCTCGGCACGCTGGGCCTGCTGATGGTGGCACCGACGGTGTTCCTGCCGACGTACGCGCAGGCGGTGCTCGGGCTCGCCCCGGTGGCCGCCGGGTTCGTGCTGTCGGTGTGGACGCTGAGCTGGCCGATCTCGGCGGCCTTCAGCCAGCACGTCTACCGGCGCATCGGCTTCCGCGACACCGCGCTGATCGGCATCGGCACGGCCGCGCTGATCCTGTTCGCCTTCCCCTTCCTGCCCTACCCGGGCTCCGCCTGGCAGCCGACGCTGCTGATGCTCCTGCTGGGCGCCGCGCTGGGCCTCTTCCAACTCCCCCTGATCGTCGGCGTCCAGTCGACGGTGGGCTGGGAGGAGCGGGGCACGACGACCGCGTCGGTGCTCTTCTGCCGGCAGACCGGCCAGACGATCGGCGCGTCGGTGTTCGGCGCGATCGCCAACGGCGTGCTGGCCGCCCGTCTCGGCGGCGCGGGCGACCTGGACTCCGTCACGCGCACGCTTGACGACGGAACGGCCCCCGAAGCCACCCGCCACGCGGTCGCGGACGCGGTCCACACGGTGTACTTCGGAGCGGCCTGCGCGGCCGCACTGGCGTTCCTGGTCCTGCTGTTCGTGGCACCGCGACGCTTCCCGGTCCTCAAGGACTGACTCCCGCCACGGAGTTAACGCGGGTAACAGCCGAGGTCAGACACGCCCTCGCACAGTAAGCGCATACCGACCGGCCAGTTGGGGGAAAACGCCCCGGGCCCCGTATACCTGCGAGTAACGTGCGTCCCCCGCTCCCTCCTCTCCCTGCGGTCCGCCGCCACGGACCCGAGCCACGCAAGGAGCACCGGGATGTCCTACGACCCCTCCCCGCGCGAGCCCTCACCTCTCACCTACCCCTGGCAGCCGTTGCCGCCCGAGCCGCCGCGGCCGCGCCCTGCGCCGCACCGGGAGCCGATCGGGCACCACAGCGACCTGCGGGTGCTACGCGGCGCCTACCGGCTGCAGCGGCGCACCGCGACGCTCACCGCGCTCGGCTACTTCACCGTGTTCCTGGTGCTGTCGGCGTTCGCCCCGGGCGTGATGACGAGCACCGTCGCCGACGGCGTCCCCACCGGCCTCCTCCTCGCGCTCCTCCAGCTCCCCGTCACCTGGCTGGCGATCGCCCTGTACGAGCACACCGCGCGCCGCCATGTCGACCCGCTCGCCGACCGCATCCGCAGAACGGCGGAGCTGGACGCCAGGCGGGGAGCCGTACGGTGACCGGCTTCAGCGACTCCGCGCAGTCCATGTCCCTGGTCGCCTTCACCGCCGTCGCCACCCTCACCCTCCTGCTGTGCGTGCTGACCGGCCCGGACCGCGACGACCTCGACGAGTTCTACACCGGCTACGGCTCCCTCTCGCCGCTGCGCAACGGCCTGGCCATCGCCGGCGACTACATCTCGGCGGCCACCGTCCTCGGCACCGGCGGCGTGATCGCCCTGTGCGGCTACGACGGCGTCGTCCTCGCCCTCAGCACGGCGCTGTCCCTGATGCTGCTGATGTTCCTGCTGGCCGAACCGCTGCGCAACGCGGGCCGGTTCACCATGGGCGACGCGCTGGCCCGCCGGATGCCGGGCCGCTGCGTACGGATCACGGCCTGCGCGGTGACCGTCGCCGCCCTGCTGCCGCTGATGCTCGTCCAGCTCGCCGGCGCCGGACAGCTGATGGCCTTCATCCTCGGTTTCTCCAACGAGGCCGTGCAGACCGGCTGTGTCGTCGGGCTCGGCGCCCTGATGATCGGCTACGCGGCCATCGGCGGCATGAAGGGCACCGCTCTCATCCAGATACTGAAGATCGTCATGCTGCTCGGCTCCGGCACCGTCGTCGCCCTGCTGATCCTGCACCGCTTCGACTGGGACCCCGGCGCCCTGCTCGCCGCGGCGGCCAGGGGCAGCGGCGCCGGCGACGCCTTCCTGCACTCGGGTCTCCAGTTCACGGGCGGCCCCGCGCCCCGGCTGGACATGATCAGTTCGGAGCTGACCATCGTCCTCGGCGGCGCCTGTCTGCCGCACGTCACCATGCGCATGTACACCGCCTCCAGCGCCCGCCAGGTCCGCCGCTCGATGTCCTGGGCCGTGTCGGGCGTGGCCCTGTTCGTGCTGCTCATCAGCGTCGTCGGGTTCGGTGCCACCGCCCTGGTCGGCCGCACCGCCATCGCCGCCGCCGACCCGCAGGGCAACACCGCCTATCTGCTGGGCTCCCGCGCGGCGTTCGGAACCGACGTGTCGACGGCCGGGACGCTGCTGTTCACGACCGTCACCACGGCGATCTTCCTGACCCTGCTCGCCTCCGTCGCCGGCATGATCCTCGCCTGCGCCAACTCCCTCGCCCACGACGTCTTCGCGACCCGCGTCCAGGAGATGCCGGTCCGCCGCGAGATGAACCTGGCCCGCGCCTCCGCGTTCGCCATAGGGGTCCCCACGGTCCTCCTGGCGACCCTGGTCCAGCACCACAGCCTCCAGCCCCTGGTCACCCTCTCCTTCTGCCTCGGCGCCTCCGCCCTCGCCCCCGCCCTGGTCTACGGCCTCTTCTGGCGCCGTTACACCCGCACCGGCCTGATGTGCACGCTCCTCGGCGGCACCCTCACCGTGCTGCTGCTGATGCCGGGCACGAACCTGGTCTCCGGCTCGGCGGGGGCCGCCTTCCCGCACGCCGACTTCAACTGGTTCCCCTTCACCACCACCGGCATCGTCTCCATCCCGGCCGGGTTCTTCCTGGGCTGGCTGGGGACCGTGGTCTCCGGCCGGCGCAGGGCCGCGGAACAGCGGCGGCAGTACGAGGCGGTGGAGGGGTGGATCCTGGCGGGCGCGGTGCGCAGGGGGAGCTGACGGCGCGCGGAAGGGCGCGTGGCGGGGCCGGGGGCGCTATTCCGCCGCCGCCGCGCGGCCCGTGAGGGACATGAGGCTGTTGCGCATGCGGTCCATGTGCGCCTGGACGCCGTCCCAGGTCTCCCCGTGCGCGCGCAGCACCCGCTCGGTCTCCCGCGCGACGCGATCCTCCTGGGTCCGGGCCTCCGCGAGGATCTCGGCGGCACGCGCGTGTGCCGCCTCCTCCGAGCGGCGCGCGGACTCCTCCGCCTCGGCCAGGGCACACTGCGCCTCGGCCAGGGCGGCCTCGGCACGGGCGATGCGTTCGGCGTTGTGCGCGTCCACCGCGGCGGCGCTCGCGACCTCCTCGCGCTCGGCCTCGGCCCAGCGTTCGGCGTGCTCCTTGGTCTGTTCGGCCAGCATCCCGGTGGTGCGCAGCCGCAGCTCGCGCAGCGCCCCGAGCGCCTCGCCGCGCTGCTCCTTCACCTCGAGCCGGGCGCCGACGCGGATGTCGTCGGCCTCGGCGCGCGCGGCCAGGAGCAGCTGGCGGGCGCGTTCCTCGGTGTCCGCGCGGAGTGTGTCGGCCTGCTCCTGCGCCGTACAGCGCGTCTCCTCGGCGCTCGCCGCGGCCTGCGCGACCCCGTCCGTGAGCGCCCGCCGGGCGTTGCCGCACAGGGCCGACGCCTCCTCCAGCACGAGCCGGAACACCCGCTGCGCGCGGTCCCCGAGCGACTCGTACATCTGCGGCGGGAGCTCCGCGACGACGGCCCGCAGCCGCTCGACCTCCTTCTCCATGTCCTTGGCCAGGACGGTGAGCCGCGCGGCGCGTTCCCACGCGGCGTCCCGGTCGTCCGACAGCGCCGCCGTGAACGTGTCGACCTGCTCGGGGCGGTAGCCACGCCCCCGGACGGTCACGAAGCAGTACGGCGACGGCGATGCGCTGCTCACCCTGGGAACCCCTCTCCACCGGACCCGCACGAAATGATTATTTCGCGCACATCTTGATGGATAGGGCTTAAGTGTTCATAACGCGACACTCCGCAGATACGTCACGGCCGAATCACCACAGACCGCCGCCCGGGGGCACAAGCGCGTCAAGGGGCGTGAACGCTCAGCCGCGCGCCCTCAGATAGCGGGTCAGCACCGTGGCGCCCGACCGCTCCGCCGACACGCACTCCAGTTCGGCATGCGGGCCGCCGGCCGGGAAGAGCGGCCGGCCGGTGCCGAGCACGGTGGGGAAGGCCACCAGCCGGTACTCGTCGACCAGGTCGGCGGCCGCCAGCGCGTGGACCACACCGATGCTGCCCATCACGATCACGTCCCGCCGCTCGGCCTTGACGGCGTCCAGGAGATCGCCTTCGACGAGACGGGAGTTCGCCCACGCGGACACGTCGGACAGGGTGCGGGAGGCGACCAGCTTCGGTGCGGCGTTCAGGCGCGCGGCGAAGGGGTCGGCACGGCCCGGCCACAGCCGCGAGAAGGCCTCCCAGGTGGACCGTCCCAGCAGTACGACCCCCTCGTCCAGGGTGCTGCCCAGGCGGAACCTGTCCCCGGCGATCTCCTCCCGGCCGTACCGGAAGAGCCAGCCGCCGTACGGGGTGCCCTCGGAACCGTCCGGGTCGGACACGATCCCGTCCAGGGTGGTGAATTGGATGACGACAACGCTCATGACGGTTGTCCCTTCGCTCGATGGTCACCGGTACATACCGGCGCCACCGGGCGGACTCATCGGCGGGGACGGAACCTCTTCGGGGAACTTGTTCGACGGACCTACCGGTGCGGGGCAGTGGGGCTGGTCGCGCCCACGCGGCGGAGCCGCATATCGACACAGCCCCGCGCCCCTGACGGGGCGCTACCGCAGCGCCGCCAGTACGCGCGGGTCCGTGAACACCACGTTCCGCGCGATCCGGCCGCCGCCGGTGACCGTGAGGAGCTGCACGCTGTGCAACCGGTGCCCGCCGCCGGGCTCCTGGGCGTACGCGGCGAGCGCGGGCTGTCCGTTGGCGGTCAGGGGGGACGCGCGCCAGCCGGTTCCGCGCAGCCGGAACACCCGCTCCATGAACAGGCCGTAGTCGCCACGGCCCCGGTACCAGAGCGCCAGCGGCGGCATCTCCAGGACCGCGTCGTCGGTGAGCAGCCGCACGAGCGCGGGCACATCGGCCGCCTCGAAGGCCCGCAGATACCTCCGGACCGTCTCCCGCACCTCGGGATCGTCCGGCTCGGTCACCTCGTCCACGGCGCCCACGCGCGCAAGAGCGGCGCGCGCCCGCTGCAGTGCGCTGTTCACGGCCGGCACCGACGTCTCCAACTGGTCGGCGACCTCGGCCGCGCTGAACTCCAGCACCTCCCGCAGCACCAGCACGGCGCGCTGCCGCGCGGGCAGCACCTGCAGCGCCGCCACCAGCGCGAGCCGCAGATCGGCACGCGCCTCCACGTCGAAGCGGGCATCCGGGAACGGCTCCAGCCACGGCACCTCCAGCACCGGCGTGAGCGGCGCCTCCGGATCCGTGCCGGGCGCCCCGAGCCCCGAGGGCAACGGCCGCCGGGCGCGCCCCTGAAGCGCCGTCAGACACGCGTTCGTCGCGATCCGGTACAGCCAGGTCCGCACCGACGCCCGCGCCGGGTCGTAGCGGTCACGGGCCTTCCAGGCGCGCAGCATGGTCTCCTGCACCAGATCCTCGGCCTCGTGGAACGAGCCCAGCATCCGATAGCAGTACGCCACCAACTCGCCCCGGTACGGCTCGAAGTCCACCCGCCCATCATGCCCGCGCAGCACACGCGCCGGGTGGCGAAGACGCACACACACGCACACGCACGAGGGGCCGGTCCGGACATCCGCCCGGACCGGCCCCACCGGTCGTCCTAGCGTCGCGCTAGAGCAGCCCGTCCCACATCTGCTCCAGCAGCACCGACCACCAGCTCTCCGGCGAACCGAGCGCCGCCGGGTCCAGGGAGGCCAGCTGGGCCTGGAAGTCGACGGTCCAGCGGCCCGCCTGCTCCTGGTTCAGGCCGAACCTGAGCCGCCACATCCGGCCCAGCAGCGCCAGGCAGCGCGCGAACTCCGGCAGCCCGGTGTTGACGAACTGCGGCGGCACGGACGTCCCGCCCGGCCCCGCCTCCACCGGTACGGCCACGATGTTCGCGGTGCCGTACTGCACACAGACCGCCTTGCCGAAGTCGGTGCCCATGACGAGGTACGACGCCGCGTCCGGCGCCGGCTGCACACCGCGCTCCTGGGCCAGTTCCGCCAGCGTCGGCACCGGACGGCCCGGCTGGGCCTGCGCCCAGAAGAACGGCCCCATGTCCAGCGGCAGCCCCGCCGCCACCAGCGTGTGCGCCACGATCGGCGGCACGCCCTGCCGGTCCACCGCGGCCTGCTCGAACCGGAACACGCCCGGCCCGAACGCCGCCGCCAGCTCCTGCGCGATCCCCTCCGGCGGGATCGGCGGAGCGGACTGCACCTGCGGCAACGGCGCCCGCACCGGCGCGGGCCGCGCGGGGCCCGCCGCCACCTGGTGCAACTCGCCCTGGTGCGCCAGCAGTTGCCGCATCCCCTGCTGCCGGCTCGCGTGATCCGTCCCGTACGGCGCGATGCTCGCGAGCCGCGCCTGCGGCCACTGCTCCCGGATCATCCGCGCGCAGTAGGCACCCGGCAGCTCGCACGACTCCAGCTCCGTGTGCAGCTCCAGCACCTGGTCCGGCGGCACGTTCATCGCCCGCAGCTCATGGAAGATCTGCCACTCGGGATGCGGTGTCCCCGGCGCCGAACGCCGGATCAGCTGCTGCTCCGAACCGTCCTGCGCCCGGTAGCGCAGCACCGCCTGGTAGCCGGGGCCCACCGTCGGCTGCCCCTGCTGCGGGAAGCCGTACGCCGGGGGCTGCTGCCCGGGAACGGGGGGCGGCGGCATCGCACCGGCCGGCATCGGCGGCGGCATCCGCGGAGCGCCCTGCGGCATACCGGGGGCGCCCGGGGCAGCCGCGGGTGCCCCGGAGGAGGGCGGGGGCGGATATGCGCCCGGGGCGCCCACCGGAGGCGCGGCCAGCACGGTCTCCGCATGGTGAACCGCCCCACCGGCAGACCCCTGCACGCCGGGCGCGGGAGGCATACCGGGGGCACCAGACGGCTGCGGGGCGCCGGGGGCGAAAGGTGAGCCGGGAGCACCGGGGGCGAAAGGTGAGCCAGGAGCGCCGGGGGTACCGGGGGCTTGCGGTGCGCCCGGGACAAAGGGTGCGCCAGGGACACCGGCAGCCTGCGGTGCGCCCGGGGCGAAAGGTGCACCCGGAGCACTCGGGGGCTGTGGCGCCCCCGGGGCGGGGGGCACGCCCGGGGTGCCAGGGGCTCCGGGAGTTCCAGGAGCGCCGGGCGGGTTCGGTACCCCCGAGGCATTCGGTGCGCCCTGCGCGCCCGGCGCACCAGGCATGCCCGGGGCGCCCGGAGGCTGCGGCGCGACCCCACCCCCCATCCCGCTCGGGTCGGCCAGCATCGTGGCCGCGTGATGGCCGGCGCCGGGGGGCGTGCCACCCGGAGTACCCGGCGCACCAGGTGAGTTGGGGGCGCCCGGCGTCTGCACCGCACCCGCACCGGCCGGACCAGCGGGCCCCTCGGAACCCGACGCCGACACCAGCTGCGTCGGCGCGTACCCGCCCGCCGGTGCACCCGGCGCGGGCGGCTGAGGCGTACCCCCGGGGCGTGCACCCGGCATCCCGGGGGCGCCCGGCGGTGGCGGCGGCGCACCGGCCGCACCGCGCGCCCTGCGCGGAGGAGGCGCGGCCTTGCTCGTCGCGACGTCCGCTATGTCACCGGCGTTCGGCGCGAGAGGCCGCCCCGAAGCGTCCGGTCCCGCCGGGGGCCGGGGCGCGTCGGGAGCACCGGCCGGCGCCTGCGGATAGCCGTAAGAAGGCGGCGCGGGCGGAGCCGCGGGCGCCTGCGGATAGCCGGGCGCACCCGACGGCGGTGCCGCGGGACCAGCCGACCCCTGCGGGTAGCCGTACGACGACGCACCCGGCGGAGGCGCGGCCGGACCGGCCGGCCCCTGTGGGTAGCCGTACGACGACGCACCCGGCGAAGGAGCCGCCGGACCAGACGGCGCCTGCGGGTAGCCGTACGACGACGGCGCGGGCGGAGCCGCGGGCGCCTGCGGATAGCCGGGCGCACCCGACGGCGGTACGGCGGGACCGGCCGACCCCTGCGGATAGCCGTACGACGACGCACCCGGCGAAGGAGCCGCCGGACCAGACGGCGCCTGCGGGTAGCCGTACGACGACGGCGCGGGCGGAGCCGCGGGCGCC
>NZ_JBEZLQ010000007.1:0-176057 GCF_040652235.1 Streptomyces sp. NPDC048277 | reverse complement strand
GCCTGCGGATAGCCGGGCGCACCCGACGGCGGTACGGCGGGACCGGCCGACCCCTGCGGATAGCCGTACGACGACGCACCCGGCGGAGGCGGCGGAGGCGTGTTGCCCTGCGGCGCGCCATGCGTGGCAGCCGCACCGTGCGCTCCCGGCATACCCGGTGCCACCGGCGCACCCGCGGCTCCAGGCGCCCCGGGTGCCCTGGACGCGGCGCTCCGCGCGCCCGGTGTACCCGTCTCGCCGAGTGCCGGGGCCTCCTTCGTGCGCGGCAGTTGGCTGCCCCCCGCCATGAGCGCCGTGTCGGCGTCCCCCAGGGCACCGTCGTCGGCGTCGCTCAGCGGGGGCGCGAACACCGTCGCGGGCAACGGGACGGAACGGTCCTCACCGGCATCGGCGTTCGTGTCGGTGCCGGCCCAAGGGGTCGCGCCGACAGGCACGTTGGGCACACCCGGCGCACTCGACGCCCCCTGCGCCCCAACAGCCGCCCCCGCGCCCGCACTCGCTCCAGTACCACCTGCGCCCGCACCGGCCGCCGGCCAAGAAGCACCACCGCCCCCCGCCGCACCGGAAGCCGCCGGCACCCCGGCCTGCGTCTCCGCGAGCCCGCCGGCACCAGCCCCCGGACCGGAACCCGCACCGGCCCCGGCGGTCCCGCCACCGGCCGACGTCCCGTCACCCCCCGACCGGCGATCCGGAATGCCCAGCTTGTCCGCCGCCTCCTGGAGCCACTCGGGCGGGCTCAACAGGAACGACGTCTGGTTCAGGTCCACCCGGGCCGCCGCCGGCACCGGCACCGCGTCGGCGATCTCCGCCTCGCGGCCGTACTCCTCCTCGTACCGGCGGATCACCTCGCCCACCGGCAGCGCCGGCCACAGCGTGGCCTCGCCGCTGTCGCGTGCGATGACCAGCCGCTGGCCGCCCGCGTCCGAACGCGGGCCCTCCGCACGGTCCTCGCCCCACACCACGAACCCGAGGCCGAACTCCCGTACCCGCACCTCACGGTGCTGGTACGCCGGCATGTCGCCGTTGATCCACTCCTCGGCGCGCTCCTGCGCCTGCGCGAACGTCACCATGGCGAAGCTCACTCCCCCGAGCCGGCAGAGCCGGCAGAAGACACCGGAACGACACGGGCGAAGCCGCCGTCCACCATCAGGTTCGCCACCGTCTCCAACTCCGGCGGGGAGCCCGCCAGCCGCGACAGGAACACGTCGAAGTCCTCACCGCACGGCAGCAGCAGCCGCTCCACGCGCTCGGCCGGGGGCCACGACGGATCCACGTCGCGCACGTCGTCGTACGCGCAGAACCACACCGAACCCAGCCGGTCGCCCTTCACCTTCACCGCCAGCAGACCGCCCTGCACGAAGCTGACGCCCAGGTAGTCCTTGGTCAGATGGTCGCGCAGGCACTTGTTGACGTACACGAGGTCGTTGACCGCCGCCTCGTCGCGGACCGTGAAGAACGGCTGGTCCAGCAGCAGTCCGAGCTCGGCGGCCAGGGCCGTGCCCACCGGCGCGCAGCCGCCCGCCGCCTTCAGGAAGGAGCGGTACGCACCCGGCAGCCGGTACCCCAGGTCCTCCTCGACCCCCTGCACCTGCTGCTCCGACACCGCCACACCCGACTTCGGCAGCCCGAAGTGCGCCGGACGCGTCTCCTGCAGCGGGCGGGTACCGCGCTTGCCCTGGTCGACCCGGGTCGTCGACACCCCGCCGTGATGCCGCAGCAACGCCTTCACCTCGACCGGCACCAGCTCCAGCCGCCGCGAGCCCACCGCGTGGTGCCAGGTCCAGCCGTGCGGGGTCGCCACCGCCGGCACCGTGTCCCACAGCTCGTGGCCCGAGGCCGACAGCACCGCGTTCGCGGACACGTAGTCGGTCAGCCGCAACTCGTCGACGCCGAACCCCTCCGGCGGATCGGCGATCTCGGCCGCCGCACGCGCGTAGGGCGAGAAGTCGGGGTAGCCACGCTCGTCGACACGTACCCCTCTCGGGTGACGTGCCGCCCGGACCGGATCCGGGAAATGCACGACCTGCCCGGCGTAGGCCGCGTTCGGCGGCGCGGCCTGCCCGAGCCGACCTGTCGTCATGACGGTTGCCCCCTGCGGCACTCTGTACGAACCGAAACCGCACCCCATCAGCGCGCCACGGCCCGTATCCGGCTGTCTCTCCCACGTCCCAGACGCGTCGACCGCACCCATCGCGGTGTCGACAGCCTATGCGGTACACGAACCCCGGTCACCGGGCCTCCGCTTCCGTGACCAGCCGTCACCCCGCCGTGACTGCCCGCCCAAACCCGGGCGTGTCGCACCGCCCCAGCTACCGCACCAGCCACGGGATTTGGCAGTCTGTGACTTTCGGGGGATGCCCGGGAGGGGAAGACGATCATGAACGCCACGCAGACGGGACCGCACACCGCCATGTCAGGCGCCGCTCAGGGCGCCGCCGGCGGCGACCCCCGCGTCGGCTGGAGCAGCGCCGAAATACCTTCCGTGCCCACTCTCCAGTACCGCCGCGACGGCATCCTGCCGACCGTCGCCGCCGCCCTCTCCGTCCGCGGCGCCACCCTCACCGGCACCGCCGCCCGCGGCGACCAGCCGCCCCCGCTGCACCCGCTGGTCCAGGAGTTCCTCGACACCCTCCCCAGCGGACAGCGCGACCGCTTCACCGGCCGCTGCGCGGAGGCGATCCTCATCTCACGGCACATCAGCGCCGCCGACGCCGACCGCAGCAAACGCGCCAGCCGCAAACCCATGACCAACGGCGAAGCCCGCAGGGCCCTCAAACAGGCCAAGCTCACCGCCCGCCGCATACGCGAGGACGGCGACCCCCTGCATGGCAGCTTCGCCGCCCCCTGCCGGGCCTGCACCGCCCTCACCGCCCACTTCGGCGTCCGCGTCGTCGACCCGGCCACAGGCAACTGACGCCCACCGCCACGTCCCCACGCCACGCACCCGCAGCACGCGCCTGCAGCACCCACCTGCGGAACGCACCCGCACCACACACGAACGAAGGGCAGATGCACCCCGACCGCACCTCCGTCCCCGGGCCCACCGCACCGCTCGGGCCCGCGGGAGCCTCCACGCGCTTCTCCGCGCCCGTCGACACCGCCCTGCGCGCCGCCGGCTGGCAGCCCGGACGCTGGGACATAAAACAGGCCGAGTTCTGGGCCGACGCCCTCCGTGAGCACACCTCACCCGCCGGACACCGGCACGCCGTCTTTCCCGCCGCCGTGGAAGCCTGGGCGGAATTCGGCGGCCTGCACATCACCCCCGTCGGCGCCGGCCGCCAGGTCGCCCCCGCCACCCTGCACCTCGACCCCCTCCACGGCCTCCACCTCGCCCGCACCCTCGGCGACCTCGGCCGCGCCCTCGACACCGAGATCTGCCCCCTCGGGGCCGAGACCGACACCCACTCCCTGCTCGCCATCGACGCCGAGGGCCGCGTCTACACCCTCGACCACACCGGCGACTGGTACGTCGGCCCCGACATCGACCACGCCCTCGTCTCGCTCATCGCGGGCGTCGAACCCCAGCGCCTGACCACCCACACGTAGCCGCCGCACACAACCGGACAGGCGCTCAGGCCGCCGGGATCACCGCCGACACCCGGAAACCCCCGGCGTCCGTCGGCCCCGACACGAACACCCCGCCCAGCCCCAGCACCCGCTCCCGCATCCCCAGCAGGCCGTTCCCGCCCGACGGCAGCCGCGCCGACGCGGCCGACGCCGGCTCCGGCGGCGGCTCGTTCTCCACCTGCATCGCGATCTCCGCCACCCGGTGCGCGAGCCGTACATGCGTCTTCGCGCCGGCCGCATGCTTGTGGACGTTGGTCAGCGCCTCCTGCACCACCCGGTACGCCGTCTGCTCGACGGCCGCCGCGTACGACCGCGCGTCCCCCTCCACGGACAGGTCCACCGCCATGCCGGCGGCCGCGGACTGCCCGATCAGCTCCTCCAGCTCCGACAGCCAGGGCCCCTCCTCCTCGGCCACCCGCGAAGCCGCCACCGCGGCCGCGACCCCCACCGCGGCCAACGGCACGGAAGCGGACGGCACCGAAGACCCCGAGGACGCCGAAGCACCCGGGGACGCGGAAGCGGGCGACGCGGTCGGCCGCCGGGTCCCGTCGCCCGAGCGCAGCACCCCCAGCATCTCCCGCAACTCCGTCAACGCCTGCCGCCCCATGTCCCCCACCAGCGCCGCGTTCTTCACCGCCTTCTCGGGATCCTTGCGCGCCACCGCCTGCAACGCCGCCGCATGCACCACCATCAACGACACCCGGTGCGCGACCACGTCGTGCATCTCCCGCGCGATCCGCGTCCGTTCCTCGCCCCGCGCCCACTCCGCGCGCTCCTCCGCCCGCTCCGCGAGCAGCTGCAGCTCCCGCTCCAGGCTGTCCGCCCGCTCCCGCAGGCTCTCCATCAGCCGGCGCCGGGCACCCGCGTACAGCCCGAGCAGCACCGGAGGAGCGGTCAGTCCCAGCGAGGTCGCCAGCGCCGCGAACGGAACGAACCAGTCCCCCAGCGTCAGGTCCCCCCGCGCCATGCTCTGCCGCACCCGTACGAACGTCACGATCAGCGTTCCCAGGAACGTCATGCCCGACAGCGCCACGATGATCCGCCGCGGCAGCTCCGCCGCGGCCAGCGTGTACAGGCCGACGATCCCCATAAGGAAGCCCATCTGGGCCGGCGTGATCGCGATCGACACCAGTACGACGGCGATCGGCCACTTCCGGCGCAGCAACAGCACGGAACCGGCCAGCACACCGAACACGATCCCCGCCGACGCCGGGATCCCCGCGTCCCTGGCGAACGGAACACCCTCCGCGCCGCACTCCAGCGCCGACACCAGGGCGAGCGCCCCGTCCAGAACCGCACTACGCCACCGCGACCACCACCACGGCCCGGTGAAGGCCGTCGCGTGGTCTGCCCCCGTCGTGGTCATGCGTCCAGCCTACGGGCGCGAGGGTGGGCTTTTCCGGTGAGTTTCGTCTACTGGCCTACACCACACGCGGTAACCGAACAGCACCGAAACCCGCCGATGGCGCAGATCTGTACCGTCGCATCAAGGGCACTCGGTGCGGCATAGTAGGACTCGCCACTCGGCAACCTGACTAAATGTCCGGTTCTGTCGAGAACATTCCCCCGTGGTGTAATTGGCAGCACCGTGGCTTTTGGTGCCATTTGTCCGGGTTCGAGTCCTGGCGGGGGAGCCCTCCTCACTTCGGGCCCTGACCAGCGACAGCTCCGTCAGGGCCCACTCTCATGTCACCCATGAAACGCCCCGGTATCCTGCGGATGTCACCCCCACCCATCCAAAAAGCCGAAGGGCAACTCCGTGAGCGCCATTCGCCCGGCAGCCGTCGTCGTTCTCGCAGCGGGTGAGGGCACCCGTATGAAGTCGGCCACACCCAAGGTCCTGCATGAGATCTGTGGCCGTTCCCTGGTCGGCCATGTGCTCGCCGCCTCCCGCGAGTTGGACCCCGAGAACCTGGTCGTCGTCGTCGGGCACGCGCGCGAGCAGGTGGCCGCGCATCTCGGCGAGGTCGACGCCACCGTCCGAACCGCCGTGCAGGAGCAGCAGAACGGCACCGGGCACGCCGTACGGATGGCCCTGGAGGAGCTGGGCGGAGTGGTCGACGGGACCGTCGTGGTCGTCTGCGGCGACACCCCGCTGCTGACCGGGGAGACGCTGGAGCGGCTCGCCGGGACGCACCACTCCGACGGCAACGCCGTGACCGTGCTGACCGCCGAGGTCCCGGACGCGACCGGGTACGGCCGTATCGTGCGCGACGACGCCACCGGGGCCGTGACGGCCATCGTCGAGCACAAGGACGCCAGTGACGCGCAGCGGGCGATCCGGGAGATCAACTCGGGTGTGTTCGCGTTCGACGGACAGCTGCTCGCGGACGCGCTGGGCAAGGTGCGGACGGACAACAGCCAGGGCGAGGAGTACCTGACCGACGTGCTCGGGATCCTGCGGGAGGCCGGGCACCGCGTGGGCGCGTCGGTGGCCGGCGACCACCGGGAGATCGCCGGGATCAACAACCGGGTACAGCTCGCCGAGGCGCGGCGGATCCTCAACGACCGGCTGCTGGAGCGGGCGATGCTCGCCGGCGTGACGGTGGTGGACCCGGCGACGACCTGGGTCGACGTGACGGTCACGTTCGACCAGGACGCCGTCGTCAACCCGGGGACGCAGCTGCAGGGATCCACGCATCTGGGGCAGGGCGCCGAGGTCGGGCCGAACAGCCGGCTGAAGGACACCCGGGTCGACGCCGGGGCGCGGGTGGACAACACGGTGTCCGATTCCGCTCATATCGGTCCGGGCGCGACCGTGGGACCGTATGCCTATCTGCGGCCGGGGACCCGGCTCGGGGCGAAGGGCAAGATCGGCACGTACGTGGAGACGAAGAACGCCTCGATCGGGGAGGGGACGAAGGTTCCGCATCTCTCCTACGTGGGCGACGCGACGATCGGCGACCACACGAACATCGGCGCGGCGAGCGTGTTCGTGAACTACGACGGGGAGAACAAGCACCACACGACCGTCGGGTCGCACTGCAAGACCGGCTCGGACAACATGTTTGTGGCTCCCGTCACGGTCGGGGACGGTGCGTACACCGCCGCCGGGTCCGTGATCACGAAGGATGTACCGCCCGGTTCGCTGGCCGTGGCCCGTGGCCAGCAGCGGAATATCGAGGGCTGGGTGGCCCGGAAGCGGCCGGGGAGCGCGGCCGCGAAGGCCGCCGAGGCGGCCGCCCGGCAGGGCGCGAGCGAAGACTGACCGGAAACAGGTGCGCCGAAGACGTCGTACCGTGATAAGTGCACACCCGCACCTAACCAGCTGATTCGGCCTCTCGCGCCCAGCGCGGAGGTCGTCGGCCACCCGGCTGAATCGGCTGTACGGCTGAGACACCTCTGAGGAGACAGTGCTGTGACCGGGATCAAGACGACCGGCGAGAAGAAGATGATGTTCTTCTCCGGCCGCGCCCACCCCGAGCTTGCCGAGGAGGTCGCCCACCAGCTGGGTGTCGGGGTCGTCCCGACGAAGGCCTTCGACTTCGCGAACGGCGAGATCTACGTCCGGTACCAGGAGTCGGCGCGCGGTGCCGACTGCTTCGTGATCCAGAGCCACACGGCTCCGATCAACCAGTGGATCATGGAGCAGCTGATCATGATCGACGCCCTGAAACGTGCGTCGGCCCGTTCCATCACGGTGATTGTGCCGTTCTACGGTTACGCGCGGCAGGACAAGAAGCACCGCGGCCGTGAACCGATTTCGGCGCGGCTCATCGCCGATCTGATGAAGACGGCCGGCGCGGACCGGATCCTGACGGTCGACCTGCACACCGACCAGATCCAGGGCTTCTTCGACGGTCCGGTGGACCACCTGTTCGCGCTGCCGCTGCTCGCGGACTACGTGGGCACGAAGGTGGACAAGGACAAGCTGACGATCGTGTCCCCGGACGCCGGCCGGGTGCGGGTGGCCGACCGCTGGTGCGACCGCCTCGGTGCGCCGCTGGCGATCGTGCACAAGCGGCGTGACAAGGACGTGGCCAACCAGGTGACCGTCCACGAGGTCGTGGGCGAGGTCGAGGGGCGCGTGTGCGTCCTGGTCGACGACATGATCGACACGGGCGGGACCATCTGCGCGGCGGCCGACGCGCTGTTCGCGCACGGTGCCGAGGACGTCATCGTCACCGCCACCCACGGCGTGCTGTCGGGTCCGGCGGCGGACCGGCTGAAGAACTCCCGGGTGAGCGAGTTCGTGCTGACGAACACGCTGCCGACGCCGGGCGAGCTGAGCCGGGATCTGGACAAGATCACGGTGCTGTCGATCGCGCCGACGATCGCGAGTGCGGTGCGCGAGGTGTTCGAGGACGGTTCGGTGACGAGCCTCTTCGACGAGCAGTGAGCTGTAAAAACGCTTCTGCAAGATCGCTCGCGCCCTGCGGGCGCTGATCGATTTCTCCGTGGCCTCCCGCGCCGAGTAGACTTCTCCAGTTGCTCGGCGAGGGAGGCCACGCCTCCGTTATCGACGCGCTCTTCGTAGCAGGCCGTTCGTGGCCGGGTGACCACGTCCGTCTCTATCTCTACGAGGAGTGATCCACATGTCCGAGGTGAAGATCGCCGCCCAGACGCGCAGCGAGTTCGGCAAGGGTGCCGCGCGTCGTATCCGCCGTGACGCCCAGGTTCCCGGTGTCCTGTACGGCCACGGTTCGGACCCGGTCCACCTGACCCTCCCGGGCCACGAGCTGCTGCTCGCGCTGCGTACGCCGAACGTCCTGATCTCCCTGGACATCGACGGCAAGACCAGCGAGCTGGCGATCCCGAAGTCCGTGCAGCGCGACCCGATCAAGGGCTTCCTGGAGCACGTCGACCTGCTGCTGGTCAAGCGCGGCGAGAAGGTCAACGTCGAGGTCCCGGTGCACACCGAGGGCGAGCTGGCCGCCGGCGGCAACCTGCTGGAGCACGTCCTGAACGCGCTGCCGGTCGAGGCCGAGGCCACCCACATCCCCGAGGCCGTCACGGTCTCCGTCGAGGGCCTGGAGGCCGGTGCCTCCGTCCTCGCCAAGGACATCACCCTGCCGTCCGGCGTGACCCTGGCCGTCGAGGAGGACGCGGTCGTCCTCCAGGTCCTGGCCGCGCAGGCGGAGGAGGCGCCCGAGGGCGGCGAGGCCGCGGGCGAGGCAGCCGCCGAGGCCTGAGTCCAGGCACCGTCTGCTTTTTAGGCGCCCGGCGCTGGTGGCTGTGCCCACCCGTTCCGCCCTGCGGAACGCCTGCCCACAGCAGTAAGCCGTGCGCCGAAGCGGCAAGCGGTTGAGCAACGGTCAGCCGTCGTTCCCCCGGGAGCGGCGGCTGGCGCGTATCAAGGAGACATGGACGTGACCACCCCCGCAGGCGCCCCGCCCGCCAACGCCCCCTGGCTGATCGTCGGTCTCGGCAACCCCGGGCCCGAGTACGAGGCGAACCGGCACAACGTCGGTTTCATGGTCGTGGATCTGCTCGCCGGGCGGATCGGCGGGAAGTTCAAGCGGGCCGGGAAGGCGCAGGCGCAGGTCGTGGAGGGGCGGATCGGGGCGCCGGGGCCGGCCGGCCGTCGGGTGATCCTGGCCAAGCCGATGTCGTTCATGAACCTGTCCGGCGGCCCGGTGAACGCGCTGCGGGACTTCTACAAGGTGCCGCTCGCCAACATCGTCGCGATCCATGACGAGCTGGACATCGACTACGGCGTCCTCCGCCTGAAGCTGGGCGGCGGGGACAACGGGCACAACGGGCTGAAGTCGATGACGAAGGCGATGGGCGCGGACTATCACCGGGTGCGGTTCGGGATCGGGCGCCCTCCGGGTCGTATGCAGGTCGCGGACTTCGTGCTGAAGGACTTCTCCGGCGCCGAGCGCAAGGAGCTGGACTACTTCGTGGACCGGGCGGCCGATGCCGTGGAGGCGCTGGTCACCGAGGGGCTGGAGCGGGCGCAAAGCTCGTACAACTCCTGACTTGTCACCTGTTCGTACCCTGCCTGTCCCCCACGGCAGTTGACCGGCCGTAGGGAAATGGCCAATGATCCCGGCCATGCCTGCTGCCTCCGCCGCTTCCTCCCGTACGGCTCCTGTCGACGCGCTGCGTGTCGTGTCGATGGGCGCGGTCGCCGTGCTGATCCTGGTCGCCGGGGTGTGGGGCTCCTGGGGCAGTGCGCAGCACGTGATGCTGACGAAGGGCAAGGAGCAGGGCACGGTCAAGGTGACCGCGTGCGGTGCGGACAGCTGCACGGGGCCGTTCACGCCCGTCTCGTCCGGCGCGTCGGCGCGCTCGCGTGTCGTCATCGACAAGTCGGTCGCGGTGCGCAAGGGGCAGACGTACGACGTGATCGTGAAGCCCGGCACCGAGGACGTGGTCCGGTCGGGCCCCGCCGGGATCCTGTACTCCTGGGTGCCGTTGGGCGGTGCGCTGCTGCTGGCGTCGGTGGTGGTGGCCGGCGGGCTGCGGCTGTCCCGGGTGGCGTGGGTGCTGGGCGGTTCGGGGATCGCGCTGCTCACCGCGGCCTTCTTCGCGGTGCAGTGAGCACACATGGCGGTGCCCCCGGGAAATCGCCGTACGACCCCGGGGGCACCGCCGTGTCCGAGAACGGTCAGCCGGTGTTGCGCAGGCCCGCCGCCACGCCGTTGACCGTGAGGAGCAGGGCGCGGGCGAGCAGCGGGTCGGCCGGTTCGCCGGCCGCCGCCGCGTCGCGCTGCCGCTTGAGCAGGGCCACCTGGAGGTAGGAGATCGGGTCCAGGTAGGCGTCACGGATGGTGAAGGTCTGCTTGAGCACCGGGGTGGCGTCGAGGAGTTCGGTCTCCCCGGTGATGTTCAGAACCTCGGCGACGGTCAGCTCGTGCTCGGCCCTGATGGTGTCGAAGACGTGCTTGAGCTCGTCGGGGACGAGGGTGTCGACGTAGTGCTGGGCGATCCGCAGGTCGGTCTTGGCGAGGGTCATCTCGACGTTGGAGATGAAGTTGCGGAAGAAGTGCCACTGTTCGTGCATCTCGTGGAGGACGGTGTCGAGGCCGGCCTCGCGCAGGGCCTTGAGGCCGGAGCCGACGCCGAACCAGCCGGGGACGATCTGCCGGGACTGGGTCCAGCCGAACACCCACGGGATGGCGCGCAGGCCGTCGAGCGAGACGCCGGAGCCGGGGCGGCGGGAGGGCCGGGAGCCCAGGTGCAGATCGGCGAGCTGGTCCACCGGCGTCGACGCGAGGAAGTAGGTCGGCAGGTCCGGGTCCTCGACCAGGCGGCGGTAGGCCGCGTGGGCGGCGTCGCTGACCACGTCCATCGCGGCGTCCCAGCGGGCCAGCGCCTCCACCGACTGGCGCGGGGCCGTGTGCAGGGCCGAGGCCTGGAGCGTGGCCGCGACCGTCAGTTCCAGGTTCTCCCTGGCCAGGGACGGGATGAGGTACTTGTCGGAGATGACCTCGCCCTGCTCGGTCACCTTGATCTCGCCCTCCAGGGTGCCCCAGGGCTGGGCGAGGATCGCGTCGTGCGAGGGACCGCCGCCGCGGCCGACCGTGCCGCCACGGCCGTGGAAGAGCCGCAGCCGGACGCCGTAGCGGTGGGCGACGTCACGCAGCCGGCGCTGCGCCCGGTGGATCTCCCACTGCGAGGTGGTGATGCCGCCGAACTTGGAGGAGTCCGAGTAGCCGAGCATGACCTCCTGGACGTCCCCGCGCAGCGCCACCAGGCGGCGGTACGACGGGTCGGAGAGCATGTCCTCCAGGATCGTGTCGGCGGCCTTGAGCTCGTCCGTGGTCTCCAGGAGCGGCACGATGCCGATCTTCGCCCAGCCGGCGTGCAGGTCGAGCAGCCCGGCCTCGCGGGCGAGCACCGCCGCGGCGAAGACGTCGTCGGCGCCCTGGCACATGGAGATGATGTACGACTCGATGACCTCGGGTCCGAAGACCTCCAGGGCCTTCTTCACGGTCTGGAAGACGCCGAGGGTCTTCTCGCCGGCCGCGTCCACCGGCGCCGGGGTCGGTGCCAGCGGCCTGCGCGAGCGGAGTTCCTTGGCGAGGAGCTTGCCGCGGTACTCGCGGGGCATGTCGGTGTACCGCCAGGACTCCTCGCCCAGGCGGTCGAAGAGCTGGCCGAGGGCGTGGTGGTGGGCGTCGGCGTGTTCGCGGACGTCCATGGTGGCGAGCTGGAGGCCGAACGCGGCGAGCGTGCGGATCGTACGGGCCAGACGGCCGTCGGCGAACAGGCCGCCGCGGTGGGCGCGCAGGGAGGTCTGGAGGAGGCGCAGGTCGGCGAGGAGTTCGGCGGTGCCGAGGTAGTCGTGGCCGGGCTCGTGCGGGGTGCCCGTGGCCAGCCGCAGCTTGGTGTTCTCCAGCTTCTGCCGGATGCAGGTGGCCTTGAGCCGGTAGGGCTCCTCGGCGTTGAGGCGCTTGTAGCGGGGGCTGATCTCCGGGAGCCGGTCCAGGTCGGCCCGGAGGGACTCCAGGAGTTCCTCGGTCGCGCCGGTGTAGCGGATGGAGTTGGAGAGGAAGCCGCGGAGTTCGTCGACCATCTCCAGGGCGTCGTTGATGCCGTGCTCGTGCTGGAGGATCAGGACGTCCCAGGTGACCTGGGGGGTGACGTTGGGGTTGCCGTCGCGGTCGCCGCCGATCCAGGTGCCGAAGGTCAGCGGGCGGGTGGTGTCGGGCAGCTTGACGCCGACCCGCTCCAGTTCCGCGGTCAGGTCCTCCAGGACGTCTCCCACCGCGTCGGCGTGCAGCTCGTCGAGGTAGTAGATGGCGTTGCGGGCCTCGTCGGCGGGCTCGGGGCGGACGACCCGGAGTTCATCCGTCTGCCACACCAGGTCGATGTTCTCGGCGAGGCGGATGTCGTAGCGTCGGCGGTCGGACTCGATCACCGGCGTCTCCAGGAGCGCGGCGATGCGCCGGAGCTTGTTGAGGACCGAACGGCGGGCGGCCTCGGTGGGGTGTGCCGTGAACACCGGGCGGACGTTGAGGTTCTGCACGGTCTCGCGCAGGTGCTCGGGGTCGGCGTCCTTGAGCCGGTCGGCGGTACGGGCCAGCAGCCCGCCCTCGGCCGCCCGGCGGGCGCGCAGCTCGCGGCCGCGGTGGACCTGCTCGGTGACGTTGGCGAGGTGGAAGTAGGTGGAGAAGGCGCGGACCAGCTTGGCGGCGGTCTCCAGTTCCGTGCCGCGCAGCAGTTCGGCGGCGGCCTCGCCGTCCTCGCGGGTGAGGCGGCGGACCCTCTCGACGAGCTCCAGCAGCTCGGGGCCCTCCTGCCGGACGAGGGTCTCGCCGAGGAGGTCACCCAGTCGCCGGATGTCGGCTCGCAGCTCACTGTTGGTCGTGGTGGTCTGGTCGTCGGCACTGCTCACAGGTGCGGCTCCTTGCAGTGGTGAAGCTCGTCTGGAGGGAACCCGTCCGTCGGCCGGGCGGCAGGCGGGGCCTGTCCGCATACGGGCCGGACATCCGGGAAGGAAACAGAGCGGACCGCGCTGTCCGACCGACTCCAAGGATAGGTGTCCATGAGGACGCGCAGGCTCTCGGGCTCTTGCTGCGAGACGCCTCGCTGCCATACTTACGTCGCCGTAGGTTACGGAACCGTAGGGAATGAGTTCTAGAGTCCCGTTCGGTCGCCGCGGATCGGCACCTGTCTCAACCCTCGACCCCACAGGGGACGCGCATGACCTCGTCTAGTTCCGATGTGATCGAAGACGCCCAGAAGCCGGCCGACACCTCGTTCTCGTCCGCCACGCTGGGCGGGGAGCAGAAAGGTTCGATCGAGCAGATCGCCCTGCTGCTGTTCATCGTCGTGCCGTTCCTCGCGCTGCTGGCGGCCGTGCCGCTGGCGTGGGGCTGGGGCGTGAGCTGGCTCGATCTGGGCCTGCTGGTGTTCTTCTACTACCTGGGCTGTCACGGCGTGACGATCGGTTTCCACCGTTATTTCACCCATGGTTCGTTCAAGGCGAAGCGCCCGCTGCGGATCGCGCTGGCGGTCGCGGGATCGATGGCGGTGGAGGGGCCCCTGGTGCGCTGGGTGGCCGACCACCGCAAGCACCACAAGTTCTCCGACGCGGAGGGCGACCCGCACTCGCCGTGGCGGTACGGCGAGACCCTGCCCGCGCTGATGAAGGGCCTGTGGTGGGCGCACATCGGCTGGCTGTTCGACGAGGAGCAGACGTCACAGGAGAAGTACGCGCCGGATCTGATCAAGGACCCGGCGATCCGGATGATCTCCCGTCAGTTCGTCTACTTGACGATCGCCTCGCTGGCGCTGCCCCCGCTGATCGGCGGTCTGGTGACGATGTCCTGGTGGGGCGCGTTCACCGCGTTCTTCTGGGGTTCCCTCGTCCGGGTGGCGCTGCTCCACCATGTGACGTGGTCGATCAACTCGATCTGCCACGCGGTGGGCAAGCGGCCGTTCAAGTCGCGGGACCGTTCGGGGAACGTGTGGTGGCTGGCGGTGCTGTCCTGCGGTGAGTCCTGGCACAACCTGCACCACGCCGACCCGACCTCGGCGCGGCACGGTGTGGACCGGGGCCAGGTGGACTCGTCGGCGCGGATCATCCGCTGGTGCGAGCAGCTGGGGTGGGCGTACGACGTGCGCTGGCCGTCACGCTCACGTATCGATTCACGCCGTAACAGCGGGGAAGGCGGCTCCCGGCAGGGGGCGGAGGCCGTCGAGGCGGCATGATTGACAGCGTGGCGACCGACTCCAGCACCCCCAGTCCCGAAAAGCAGCGGCGGGCGCGCCGCACCCGGATGACCGGTGCGGAGCGCCGCCAGCAGCTGTTGGAGATCGGTCGCACGCTGTTCGCGGCGAAGGGCTTCGAGGGCACGTCGGTGGAGGAGATCGCGGCGAAGGCCGGGGTCTCCAAGCCGGTGGTGTACGAGCACTTCGGCGGCAAGGAGGGGCTGTACGCGGTGGTGGTCGACCGCGAGATGCGCCGGCTGCTGGACATGGTGACCAGTTCCCTGACGGCAGGGCATCCGCGGGAGCTCCTCGAGCAGGCCGCGTTCGCCCTCCTCGACTACATCGAGGAGTACACGGACGGTTTCCGGATCCTGGTGCGGGACTCCCCCATCCCCCAGTCGACCGGTTCCTTCGCGTCCCTCATCTCGGACATCGCCACCCAGGTGGAGGACATCCTGGGCCGCGAGTTCAAGTCCCGCGGCTTCGACCCCAAGCTGGCCCCGCTGTACGCGCAGGCGCTGGTGGGCATGGTCGCGCTGACCGGCCAGTGGTGGCTGGACGTGCGCCGCCCGAAGAAGGCGGAGGTGGCCGCCCACCTGGTGAACCTGTCCTGGCACGGGCTGGACGGGCTGGAGCAGAAGCCGCGGCTCATAGGCCACCGCAAGGCCTAGCCGGCGGCCATGGGCTCCAGGAACTCCAGCCGGTTGCCGACGGGGTCCTGGGAGTAGAAGCGGCGGTGGCCCGGCAGGTCGTGGTCCCAGGTGACCGGGGCGCCACCCGCTTCGAGGCGTTCGGCGTAGGCGTCGATGTCCGTGACCCGCAGCCCCGGGTGGGCCTTGCGTGCCGGGCGGAAGTTGTCCTCGATGCCGATGTGCAGGTGAACGGCCCCTGCCCGGAACCAGCAGCCGCCCTGTGCCGCGAGCACGGGTGGCTTGGGCACCTCGGTCATCCCCAGGACGTCGAGGTAGTAGGCACGCAGCAGGTCTTCCGAACCGGCCGGCGCGGCCAGCTGGACGTGGTCGAGGGCGGCGAGCATCAGGCCTCCTCCTTCCGGGCGACGGCGAAGACCCGCCGGAACGGGAACGGGGTGCCGTGCGGGCCGGCCGGGTAGGCCTCGCGCAGGGCGGTCCGGTAGTCGGCGAGGAAGGCGTCCCGGGCCTGCGGATCGTCGGCGAGGGCGGTGAGCACGGGCCGCAGCCCGGTGCCCTTCACCCAGTCCAGGACCGGGTCCTCGCCGGTCAGGCGATGGATGTACGTCGTCTCCCAGACGTCGGCGGTGCAGCCGAGCGCGGTCAGCCGCTCCAGGTAGGCCTCGGGCGTGAGGACGGCGTCGTCGTGGCGGAGGGTGTCGGCGAGGCGGCCCTGCCAGCGGGCGGAGTGGGCGAGGGTGCGCATCAGCCGGTGGCTGGGGGCGGCGAAGTTGCCGGGGACCTGGAAGGCGAAGGTGCCGCCGGGGGCGAGGGCGGCGATCCAGTCGGCGAAGCGGTCGGCGTGCCCGGGGACCCACTGGAGCGTGGCATTGCTGACGATCAGGTCGTACGGCCCCTCGGGCGCCCAGGTGCGGACGTCGGCGGGGGAGAAGTCGAGGCGGCCGCCGCCCGCGGTGGGCCCCGCGTACTCCACGAGCGCCTTGTCGAGCATCTCGGGCGAGTTGTCGTAGCCGGTGATGTGCGCGGTCGGCCAGCGTTCGGTGAGCAGGGCGGTCATGTTGCCGGGACCGCAGCCGAGGTCGGCGACGACCGGGGGTTCGCCGGGGAGGCCGGGGACGCGGGCGAGGAGGTCGGCGAAGGGGCGGGCGCGGTGGCCGGCGTGCCGGAGGTACTGGGCGGGGTCCCAGACGGGAGAGGTCATGTGTCCTACGTTCCCGCCGCACATATCTTGATGTCAAGAGACTCGACATCAAGAGACTTCATGTCGACACAACCACTACACTGATCGTCATGGAGGACGAGGTCGATCGGCTGGTGGCTGCGTGGCGCCGGGAGCGCCCGGACCTCGACGTGGAACCGCTTGAGGTGCTCAGCCGGGTGAGCCGACTGGCCCGGCACCTGGACCGGGCACGTCGGCTGGCCTTCGCGGAGCACAGTCTGGAGCCCTGGGAGTTCGACGTGCTGACCGCGCTCCGGCGCGCGGGGACGCCGTATCAGCTCTCCCCCGGGCAGTTGCTGACGCAGACCCTGGTCACCTCGGGCACGATGACCAACCGGATCGACCGGCTGACCAAGAAGGGCCTGGTGGAACGGCTGCCGGACCCGAGCGACCGGCGGGGTGTACTGGTACGGCTGACCGAGGAGGGCCAGGACCGCGCGGACCAGGCCCTGGCCGGACTCCTCGCCCAGGAACGGGCGATCCTCGCCGAACTCTCCCGCACCCAGCGGGCCGAACTGGCGGGCCTGCTACGCCAGCTGACCGCCCCGTTCGACAACATCCCGGGCTAGGCGGGCAGCGCCCCGAAGGGGCGCGGGGAACTGCGCGACCAGCCACGACGGCGCCGCAGTCGGCATACGGCCTGGTGCGGCACTTCCAGCGGAGCGCCCGGCGTTGATCAGGCGCTGCTGCTCTCCTCCGACATGATCCGCCCGGCAGGCCCCAGGTCCGCCGGCCCCACCCCGGCCCGGCGCGCGAGCGCCACGGCGGCGAGGGTGGAGTGCACGCCCAGTTTGCCGAGGACGTTCTGCATATGGGTGCGGACGGTGTGCGGGGACAGGAACAGGCGCTCGGCGACCGCCTTGCGCCCCAGGCCCGCCACCATGCACCGGAGCACTTCCCGCTCCCTCGGCGTGAGGGACTCCACGAGCCGCTCGCTCTCGGTGCGGTGCTTGCGCGCGGCCGTCAACTCCCGCAGGACGCCCGTGAGCAGGGCGGGCGGCAGATGGGTCTCGTCGCGCAGCACGCCCCGGATGACGTTCAGCAGCCGGGACAGCGAGCAGTCCTTGGCGACCCAGCCGGAGGCACCGGCCTGCAGGGCCAGGGCCGCGCGCCGCGGGTCGTCCTTCTCGGCGAGGACGACGACCCGGACGGCGGGCTGGGCCGAGCGGACGCCCGCGACCAGCGATATCCCGTCGACCAGTCCCTCCTCGTTGCCCACCTGCACCGGCACGGCCGGGCGGCCGCCGGGCAGCTGACCGCCCAGGTCGGCGTCGACGAGCAGCACGTCGTAGCGGCGGCCCTCGGCGACCGCGCGCTCCAGGCAGCGCAGCGCGGCCGGACCGCTGCCGGCCGCGGACACGTCGACGTCGGGCTCGGCGGCCAGTGCTGCGGCCAGCGACTCGGCGAAGATGCGGTGGTCGTCGACGACCAGAACTCGGATACGAACCACGAAACCCCCTTCCCCAAGCTCTTCCGAGCAGGGGATACCCCAAGGTCCGGAGAACGACGACCCATGCGGACACGACACCCACGGGAGGACGGAACCGCACGGCCGCCGCCGTGCCTGAACTGCTACCCCCACCGCGGGCGTCGTACCCGACTTGTCTCGCCCCCTGATCAGCACCGGCCCCCACCGGTACTGCTCTTCAGGGTACGGCCGGGGGCCGGGAGCGGAAGGCAATTTGCAGAACTGCCCGGCCGACGCGTTTATGGTGTGCCGCATGTTTCGTATTGAGACGGAAGTCGACAAGGAACGGCGGGATCTGCTCCACGCGCGGCTGCGCGACACCAACACGGCGGCCTCCCCGGTCCTCGCGGCCCTGCGCGGTACCCCCGGCGAACGCCAAGTGCCGCTGCACGTCTGGGCGATGGACGAGCGTTCGGGCGAACTGGCGGGCGGTCTGGTCGGCCACACCTGGACGAGCTGGCTGCATGTCACGTACCTGTGGGTGGCCGGCCGCCACCGCGGCGCGGGCCTGGGCGGCGCACTGCTCGCGCAGGCCGAACGCACCGCCCGCACCGACCGCGCCTGCACCGCCGTCCGCCTGGAGACCTGGGACTTCCAGGCCCCGGAGTTCTACCGGAAGCACGGCTACGACGTGGTGTGCGTGATCCCCGACTATCCGCCGGGGATCACGGAGTACACGCTGGTGAAGCGGCTGGGCTGAGCGGCCCGCGCTTGCTATTGCTCCGGCTGCTCCGGCGCCAGTCCCATGTCCTTGGCGCTGTAACGGGGCAGGTCGGTGGTGTCGATCGTCCAGGTGCCGAGGTCTGTGACGATGGTGACCGGCTCGCCGTACGGGAGGTGCAACCGGTTCTCGTAGGCGGGGCGGCCCTCGGTACGGCCGATGCCCCACTGGTAGGTCCACGTTCCGTCGCGAGGATCCAGGATCAAGTAGCGCGGGATGCCCATGGCGGGGTAGTCGCGGGTCTTGTCCCGGTAGTCGTTGTCAGGGTTGGACGGAGAGACGATCTCGATCGTCAGGAGGATCTCGCGGGGGTCGAGGGGATCGTCCGTCTCCATCGCGTCGTACGGGCACACATGCAGGTCGGGGACGCGCAGCTTGCCGAGCGACTCGTCGTCGGTGTCAGTCGCCTCGAATACACCGAGGCCGGCCGGGAGCTGCGGGGCCAGCATGTCCCGCACCCGCGTCGCGGTCAGCTGGTGTCGCGGGCGCGGGCTCATCATCATCACGAGCTGTCCGTCACTGATCTCGGGCCAGGCGAGCCCCGGCGGTGGGGTGAAGTGGTCACGCATGTCACGCAACCGCCGGTACAGGGTCTGCTGAGTCATGGGGCCTCCCGCGTTCCAGTATGACGGGGAGGACCTACCGATGCGGTCGTCGCGTGGCAGGCCGGGGCGGCCGAGTCGACAAGGATCTCGGCCCGGACCGTCAGGCCGCTACCGGTCCGCGTCCGCCAGGTTCCCCACCGGGCGGCCAGGGCTTCGATGATGAGCAGTCCGCGGCCCTGCTCGTGGTCCGGGCCCTGAGAGCGCAGGCGACCGTGACGCCGGGTGGCAGGCCCCACGAGCAGGCCGTGTCACGCGCGCGACGCCGGGCAGCAGCCGCGGAGGCGAGGTCATCGCCAGGAACGTAGTACAGGTCGTGCACCCAGGATGCTTCAGGGCCGGCGACCACCATTTCACCGACTCGGCGAGCGCCTCACGAGCTCGCGATGCGCAGCGCATCGGCGAGGGCATCGGCCAACCGGGCCGCCAGTGTCCGTCACCTCACCAGCGTTCGGACCGCGCGCCGCGAACACGTCGCGGGTACGCCCCAGAAGCCGGTCGACGAGCCGTTCCTCGCCCTGCCCCGGAGCGCGGGTCCGCTGCGGGACCACTGGCTGGCCCTGGACGCCCGTGCCGGCCGACCGCCGCGCATCGGCGCCGAGATCGCGGGTGCGGAGGAGACCTACGAGGCCCTGATCGCGGGTCTCGGTATCTGTCTGGTGGCGGCGGGCAACGCCCCGCTGATCACTCGGGGCGGTGTGACCACCCGTCCGGTGCGGGGTATCGGCGCCGGCCGCTACGCCCTGGCCTGGCGCCGTGAGGACGCGCACCGGCCGCTGGTGCGGGCGTACGCCGAGGCGTGCCGGGCCATGGTCACCGGGTGACTCGGGCCCGGGCCGAGTTGCCGTCAGCCCCGCGTTCGACGGGGAACGCGGGGCTGACGGCTGGTGCCGGCGAGGTCAGTTCACGCGGCGGGCGCCCGCCGACGGCACCGCCTCGAAGACGCGCGGTGTCGTGAAGCCGGCCGCGGCGAAGGCCTCCTCGACCGCCTTGGTGATCGTGTCGACGTCGGCCGCCTCAGTGAGGACGATCGCCGAGCCGCCGAAGCCGCCGCCGGTCATCCGGGCGCCCAGGGCGCCGGAGGCGAGGGCGGTGTCGACGACCAGGTCCAGCTCCGGGCAGGAGATCCGGAAGTCGTCGCGCAGCGAGGCGTGGCCCTCGGTGAGGACCGGGCCGATGGCACGGGTGTCGCCCGCTTCGAGGAGGGCGACGACGCGTTCGACGCGGTGGTCCTCGGTGACGACGTGGCGGACCAGGCGCCGTACCTCCTCCTCGTCGCCGAGGCGGTCGAGCGCGGAGTCCAACTCGTCGTAGGGGATGTCCCGCAGGGCGTCCACCCCGAGCAGGGCCGCGCCCTTCTCGCAGCCGGCGCGGCGCTTGCCGTACTCGCCGTTGCTGTGGGCGTGCTTGACCTGGGTGTCGACCACCAGCAGACGCATGCCCTCGGCCGCGAGGTCGAAGGGGATCTGCTGCTGCGAGAGGTCGCGGGTGTCGAGGAACAGGGCGTGGCCCTGCTCGCAGCACGCCGACGCCGTCTGGTCCATGATGCCGGTCGGGGCGCCCACGTAGACGTTCTCCGCGCGCTGGCACAGGCGGGCCAGCTGCCAGCGCTGCAGGCCGAGCTCGTAGAGGTCGTTGAGGGCGAGGGCGATCACCACCTCCAGGGCCGCGGAGGAGGACAGGCCGGCGCCGGTCGGGACCGTGGAGGCCAGGTGGACGTCGGCGCCGGTGACCGGGTGGCCGGCCTCGCGCAGCGCCCAGACCACGCCCGCCGGGTACGCCGTCCACGCATGGTCGGTGCCGGGCTCCAGGGCGTCCAGGGCGAGCTCGACGACCCCGCCCTCGATGTCCGCGGAGTGCAGGCGCAGCACTCCGTCGGTGCGGCGGGAGACCGCGGCCGTCGCCACGTGCGGCAGCGCGAACGGCATCACGAAGCCGTCGTTGTAGTCGGTGTGCTCGCCGATCAGGTTGACCCGGCCGGGCGCGGCCCAGACACCCTCGGGGGCGGTTCCGTAGAGCTCCACGAAACCGTCCCGCACCTGCTGTGCCCCCACTTACTGCTCCCTCGCTGCGCTGATGTGCTGCGCGAACTCCCAGGCGTCCGCGACGATCCCCGCGAGGTCCGCGCGGGTCGGGTTCCAGCCCAGCTTCTCGCGGGCGGTGGCCGCCGAGGCGACCAGGACCGCCGGGTCGCCGCCCCGGCGGGGGGCCACGACCTCGGGGATCGGGTGGCCGGTGACCTGGCGGACCGTCTCGATGACCTCACGGACCGAGAAGCCCTCGCCGTTGCCGAGGTTGCAGATCAGGTGCTCGCCGGGCCGCGCGGCCGCCACGGCCAGCAGATGGGCGTCGGCCAGGTCCGCGACGTGGATGTAGTCGCGGATGCAGGTGCCGTCGGGCGTCGGGTAGTCGTCGCCGAAGACGGAGATGGCCTCGCGGCGGCCCTGGGCGACCTGGAGGACCAGGGGGATCAGGTGCGACTCGGGGTCGTGGCGCTCGCCCTGCGCGCCGTAGGCACCGGCCACGTTGAAGTAGCGGAGCGATACCGCGGCCAGGCCGTGGGCGGCCGACTCGCCGGTGATCATGTGGTCGACGGCGAGCTTGGTGGCGCCGTACGGGTTGGTCGGCTTGGTCGGGGCGGTCTCGACGATCGGGACCTGCTCCGGCTCGCCGTAGGTGGCCGCCGTGGAGGAGAAGACCAGCTTGCGGACGCCGGCCTCGCGCATCGCGGCGAGCAGCGCCATGGTGCCGCCGACGTTGTTGTCCCAGTACTTCTCGGGCTTCACGACCGACTCGCCGACCTGGGAGAACGCGGCGAAGTGCAGCACCGCCTCGTAGGAGGAGTCGAGCCACTTGGCGGCGTCGCGGATGTCGCCCTCGACGAAGGCGGCGCCCGCGGGGACGCCCTCGCGGAAGCCGGTGGAGAGGTTGTCGAGGACGGTGACCTCGTGGCCCGCCTCCAGCAGGTGCTGGGCGACCACACTGCCGACGTAACCCGCCCCGCCCGTCACCAGGTACTTCATCAACTCGCTACCTCTCGCAGTCGCTCGGCCGCGCGCTCCGGCGGCACGTCGTTGATGAACACGCTCATGCCGGATTCGGAACCCGCGAGAAACTTCAGCTTGCCGGTCGTTCGGCGGATGGTGAAAAGCTCGAGGTGGAGCGCGAAGTCGTCGCGCGTGACACCCTCGAACTCCTCCAGCGTCCCGAACGGCGCCTGATGCCAGGCGGCGATGTAGGGCGTGGGAGGTTCACCCTCACCGAAGATACGGTCGAAGCGCCTCAAGAGTTCCAGATAAACCTTGGGGAACTCTGAGCGTGCCGCCTCGTCCAGCGCGAGCAGGTCGGGGACGCGGTGCTTCGGGTACAGGTGGACCTCGTAGGGCCAGTGTGCCGCGTACGGCACGAAGGCGACCCAGTGTTCACCCTCAAGGACGACCCGCTCCTCGGCGAGTTCACGCTCCAGGACGGCGTCGAAGAGGTTCTCGCCGCCGGTCGCCTCCTTGTGGGCGGCGAGTGAGCGCAGCATCAGTGCGGTGCGCGGGGTGGTGAAGGGGTAGGCGTAGATCTGGCCGTGCGGGTGACCGAGCGTCACGCCGATCTCTTCGCCGCGGTTCTCGAAGCAGAACACCTGCTCGACGGAGGGGAGATGCGACAGCTCCGACGTCCGGTCGGTCCACGCGTCCAGGACCAGGCGTGCCTGCTCCTCGTTCAGGGAGGCGAAGGACGCGTCGTGGTCCGAGGTGAAGCAGACCACCTCACAGCGCCCGGAGTCGCCGGCCAGCGAGGGGAAACGGTTCTCGAAGACCACCACGTCGTACGACGAGTCCGGGATCTCGCTCAGCCGCTCGCCCTGGGTCGGGCACAGCGGGCACTGGTCGGCCGGCGGGTGGTAGGTGCGGCCCTGCCGGTGCGAGGCGATGGCCACCTGGTCGCCGAGCAGCACATCGCGGCGGACCTCGGAGGTGGTGTGCGTCCGCTCCAGCGGACGACGGTCCACCGCGTCCCGCACGGTGTCGTCGCGCAGGTCGTAGTAGATGAGCTCGCGACCGTCGGCCAGCCGGGTCGAGGTCTTCTTCACTGCGGACTCCCGAATTTCGAGCGTTGTTCGAGTCAGCCAACCACCAAACAGAACCGAACACACCAAAACACAACTCACCACGGCAGTCAACATCGCAATCAATCAAGGTGAGACAACGAAAGTGTTGAATTACCGGGTGCAGAACCCCACAAATGTCCCCACATCCCCCACATACCCAGCGACAGACCTCGCGGCGACGCTGCGGCTCCCCACCAACGGCCTGGACTACACGATCCTCGCGATCTACTTCGTGGTCGTCCTCGGCATCGGCTTCGCGGCCCGCCGCTCGGTGAGGACGAGCCTCGACTTCTTCCTCTCCGGACGGTCGCTGCCCGCGTGGATCACCGGCCTCGCGTTCATCTCGGCCAACCTGGCCGCCACCGAGATCCTCGGCATGGCCGCGAACAGCGCGCAGTACGGCGCGTACACCGTGCACTGGTACTGGATCGGCGCCATTCCGGCCATGGTCTTCCTCGGCCTGGTGATGATGCCCTTCTACTACGGCAGCAAGGTCCGCTCGGTCCCCGAGATGCTGCTGCTCCGCTTCGACAGAGCCGCACACCTGCTCAGTGCGATCCTGTTCGCCTTCGCCGCCATTCTGATCGCCGGTGTGAACCTGTACGCCCTGGCGATCGTCGTCGAGGCGCTCCTCGGCTGGCCGCAGTGGGTGGCGATCGTGGTCGCCGGCGCGTTCGTGCTGGCGTACATCACCCTCGGCGGCCTCTCCTCGGCCATCTACAACGAGGTGCTCCAGTTCTTCGTGATCCTGGCCGCCCTCATCCCGCTCTCCGTGCTCGGCCTGAAGAAGGTCGGCGGCTGGGGCGGCCTGGTCGACAGGCTCACCGCCACCCACGGCCACAACTTCACGACCGCCTGGGGCGGCACCGGCATCGGCACCGTCAACCCGCTCGGCGCGAACTGGCTGACCATCGTCCTCGGCCTCGGCTTCGTCCTCTCCTTCGGCTACTGGACGACGAACTTCGCCGAGGTCCAGCGCGCCCTGTCGGCGAAGAACCTCTCCGCCGCCCAGCGCACCCCGCTGATCGCCGCGTACCCGAAGATCTTCATCGTCTTCCTGGTGATGATCCCCGGCCTGGTCGCCGCCGCGATCGTGCCCGGCATCGGCACGTCCGCCTCGGGCCTCCAGTACAACGACGCGATCCCCTACCTGATGTCGCAGCTGCTGCCCAACGGCGTGCTCGGCATCGCGGTGACCGGTCTGCTGGCGGCCTTCATGGCCGGCATGGCGGCCAACGTGTCGTCCTTCAACACCGTCTTCACGACCGACATCTGGGCGAAGTACGTGGTCAGGGGCCGCGAGGACGCGTACTACGTGCGTTTCGGACGCCTCATCACCGTGATCGGCGTCTGCGCGTCCGTCGGTACGGCGTTCCTCGCGTCGTCCTTCTCGAACATCATGAGCTACCTCCAGACGCTGTTCTCCTTCTTCAACGTGCCGATGTTCGTCGTCTTCGTCGTCGGCATGTTCTGGAAGCGCGCCTCGGCGAAATCCGGCTTCTGGGGGCTGCTCGCGGGGACGGTGACCGCGATGGTCAACTACTTCGTCCTCTACAAGCGGCACATCATCGACATCCCCACCGACCAGGGCGCCAACTTCGTCTCCGCGATCGCCGGCTTCGTCGCCGGCGCGGTGGTGATGGTGATCGTGTCCCTGTTCACCGCGCCCAAGCCGGCGGCGGAGCTCGCGGGCCTGGTCTACGGCACGACGTCCCCCGGCATGACCGAGGCGCCCGCGCCCGGCGACGAGGCGTGGTACCGGCGGCCGGCGCTCCTCGGCTGGGGCGCGGTGATCATCGCCGCCCTCTGCTACGTCCCGTTCTCGTTCTAGTCCCGGTCGCGGGAGGATGGAGGAGCCATGACCGACGACTCCGGGCACTCCGGATTCCACTACTCCGAGCAGGACGTCCAGCGCGAGGTCACCGAGCTGGAGGGCAGGTCCACGACCGCCGCGCGCATCTTCGATCTGCGGCGGATCATCGGCGGGCTGTTCGTCCTGTACGGGGTCATCGTCACGATCGCCGGGATCACGGACTCCCAGGCGGAGATCGACAAGGCGCAGGGGATCAACATCAACCTGTGGACGGGCATCGGGATGCTGTTGCTCGGGGTGTTCTTCTTGGTTTGGCTGAAGTTGCGTCCTACGCCGCCGGTGCCTCCGGCGGAAGAGGCCGAGGACTAACAGCGGGTGTTGTTCGGGTGCGGGTGCGTAGGGGCTTGTCGCGCAGTTCCCCGCGCCCCTAACGGGGCGCTTCTGTGCCGCCGTTGAGAGGTCCGGCTCGGTCCAGCAGGCCTGTCCTCGCCGCCAGGGCCGCTGCCTCCAGCCTCGATCCCACGCCCAGTTTCATCAGGACCCTCTGCACATGGGTGCGGGCCGTGCTCGGGGCGATGCCCATGCCCGCGGCGATCAGCCTCGTGTCCTCGCCGTCGGCGACGCGGACCAGGACCTCGACCTCCCTCGGGGTGAGCATCTGGAGGAGGCGCTGGCCCTCGTCGTCGGGCTGGGCGGCCGGGTTGAGGAGTTCACTGAACGCGCCCTGGAGCAGGGCGGGCGCCACGGCCGCCTCCCCGGCCCGCGCCTTCATGATCGCCCGCTCGACGCCCTCTATCCGCTCGTCGTGCCGTACGTACCCGGACGCGCCCGCGGCGAAGGCCGCCGCGATGCCCCGCGGGGACGGCACCGGGCCCAGCACCAGCACCGCGACCTGCGGCCGCTCCTTCTTGATCCGCACCACCGGGTCGAAGATCCCCGGCTCGGCCGGTACCGCCGTACCGAGCAGGCACACCTCGGGCGCCCGTGTGATCACCAGTTCCGCCGCGCCCGCCGCCGGCGCCGCCGCCGCGAGCACCCGGTGGCCGCGCAGTTTCAGCGCCGAGGCCAGTGCCTCCGCGAGCAGCCGGTGGTCGTCGACCACCATGAGCCGCACTCCCATAGAGCAACCCCCCAGTCCCCCCAATGGATGCCCCACTATGGATGCCCACTGGTCCGCATGGACAGAGGGCCCCCCGGCACCTCGTCCTTCATGCCCCCGGAAGCTACACGCTTGTTCGACGTTGCGCTGCCCCTACTGATGAGAACTGCCCCGGTTCGGAGGAATCTCTTGCTTTTCTGGTATTCGCGGGTGATGAGCGCGTATCAGCCGCTCGTGCCGAACGCGGCGACCAGGTACGCCTTGTCCGACGACGAACTCCCGGTGCGGGCGTAGACCGCCGACATGTACAGGTGCCCCTGGGAGTAGAGGACCTCGGCGTACTCGGGCGACATGCTGGTCTCGATCGCCTTGACCGCCTCGGTCGCCGGGTTCTCCAGCAGCTTGGTCTCCTTGAACGAACCGCCGTCGATACTGACGATCTGACCGCCCTTGTCGTACGGCGCGCTCTTGTACGCGATCACGTTCGGACCGTCCATGCGCAGCGGTGTGATCGTGTAGTTGTTCCCGGCGTCGGCGCGCTGGCCGGTCTGCTCCCCGGTGGCCAGGTCGAAGGCGACGATCTCGTTGGTCTTCGTGTAGTCGCCGCTGCCGTCGTGCTGCTCGGTCGCCAGGTACAGCCGGTCGTTGCCGACCGTCACGCCCTTGCACTTCTCCAGCTCGTAGATGCCGTCGCAGCGGACCGCGTACGAGCTGCCCGGGGTGGAGATACGGGTCCGCAGCTTCCCCGTCCTGTTGTCGATGGAGAAGACGTCCGAGAAGCCGCTGCCGTCGCCCGCGCTGTCGTTGACGTCGGCGGCCACCACCAGCGGGTCGGTCGACACGACGCTGGCGTAGTCGATGCCCGAGGTCATCGTGTAGTCGGAGACCGACTTGCCGGAGACCGGGTCGATGGTCTGGATGTGCAGCTGACCGGTGTCGCCGCTGCCGCACCTGCGGACCGCGACCAGTTTGGCGCCGCCGCCGTAACCGGCGTCGTAGCAGGCGTCGTCCGGCTTCGGCTGCCAGCGGACCTTGCCGGAGGCGAGGTCGAAGGCGGCGCCGCCGCTGCTGCCGCCGACCGCGACCGTCTGCCGGGAGACCGTCACATTGCTGAAGTTGATGGGTACGTCACCGGACTTGATCGTCTGCGTCCACAGCTTTTTACCGGCGTTCAGGTCGATCGCGGCGACCTGGGTGCAGCCCGCCGAGGAGCCCTTGGCCGGCATCCTCGGCTGGAAGACGACCGCCGTCCTGCCGTCCGCGCTGACGTGGCCGCTGGCGTAGCAGACCGGGCCGGACAGCGGGACCGTCCACAGCTGGGCGCCCGAGTCGGGGTCGTAGCCGACGATCCGGGCGACACCGCTCTTCGCGTACACCTTGCCGGTGAGCCAGGAGCCGGCGGTGACCGTCGTGTCCTTGGCGGCGGGCAGCGGGACCTGGAAGAGGACCTTGGAGGCGGTGTCGGCCGGCACCTTCTCGGCGCCCTTGCCGCCCTTGCCGTCCTTGCCGGTGTCCTGGCCGCCGGTGGCGCCGCCGCTGGAACTCGCGGTGTCGTCCTTCCCGCCGTCGCCGCCGGAGGACTTGGCGTACCAGATGCCGCCGCCGACGATCAGCGCGATCGCGACGACCGCGGCGATGACGATGAACAGCGCGGCGTTGTTCTTCGGCGGGGGCGGGGCGGACGGGCTCGGCAGGGTGGGGCCGCCGGGGTGACCGGGGTAGCCGTAACCGGGCTGCTGCGCGTACGGGTTCGGAGGCTGGGCGGGGTAGCCGTAGCCGGGCTGCGCGGGCTGGGGCGGCTGCTGGGGGTAGCCGTAGCCGGGCTGCGCCGGCTGGGGATAGCCGTAGCCCGGCTGCGGGGCCGGGGGCCCGGACGGCTGCGGTGGGCCGGCGGGGGCGCCGAAACCGGGCTGCTGCGGCGGCTGGTTGGGGGGCGGAGGGGGCGGCTGGGTCATGACGGGGTACCTCGGGGACGGCGCGTGGGACGGCTGGGGCGGCGCGGGCTGACGGACTGGACTGCTGTGACGGCCCTGACGGACTGCGGACGGCGTGGGACGGGCCCCGCTCAGTCGCCGAAGGCCATCATCAGCTTCTCCTTCGCCTCGTCGCTGCCGGTCAGCCGTGTGGAGGAGAGGTAGAAGCGGCCGTCGACCCAGTCGACCGCGCCGTCGTAGAAGCCGTCCTCGATCTCGGCGGTGTGCTGCGGGTTCTGCAGCAGCCTGGTGGTCCGGTGGCTCGCGCCGGCGGTCGGGATCGACACGACCTGGCCGCCCGCGTCGTACGACGGCCGTACGTACGCGACGAGTTTGCCGCCTTCGGCCTTGACCGGGTACATCGACTCGTCCGTGGGCGACTTGGTACGCCACTTCGCCCTGCCGTCGGTGAGGCTGATCGCGACGATCTCGTTGGCGCCGCCGCTCACGTCCGTCGGCAGGTAGAGGGTGTTCGCGTCGACGGCCACGCCCTGGCAGCCCTGCAGATCACGGGCGAGGACCGCCCAGCCGCACTGGGGCGCGAACTTCTCGTCGACCTTGACCTCGGAACGGAACGTGCCCTTGGCGTCCAGCGTCGAGATGTTCCAGGCCTTCTTCTCCTCGTTGGTCATGTAGACCACGAGCGGGTCGACCGAGTAGGTCCGCTCGACCTGCCAGCCCTTCTTGACCGGCTGGGTCCACCTGACCTTGCCGGTGGCGGGGTCGAGCTCCGAGATCTCGTCGTGCTCGTTGCTGCCGCCGGCCCCGCAGGAGGCCACCTGGATCAGCCGGTTCGTGCCGCCCGCGAACGACGACGGGAAACAGGCCGCACCGTACTTCTTCTTGTCGTACAACTTGTCGCCGCTGCCGAGGTCGTACGCGGTGCCCGACTCGGAACGGCCGACCATCAGCGTCTTCCCACTGATCGTCAGCTCGATGCTGAGCGCGCTGTCGAACAGCCCGCCGTCGGCGACGGTCGCGGTCCAGCCCTTCTTGCCGGTGTCGAGATCGATCTCCTGGAGCTGGTTGCACTTGGCCCGGTCGCTGGTGCCGTTCATGTACGCCACGACGACCTTGTCGTCCGCCGACTTGTGCGTCGTGACCGCGCAGATCTTCTGCGGGAAGGTGACCGGGGCCCATGTCGGGTCGCCGTTGCCCACGTTGTAGGCGAAGACCTGCTTGTACGCCGCCTTCACCGCCGTCTTCCCGGTGATCCACATACCGGGCGCGTCGGCGCCGTTCGCGGGTGCGTCGGGGGCCGACTTGTACCAGAGCACCTTGGCTTCGCCGGACTTGCGGCCCTCGTTGAGGTTCTCCGGGTCCGCACCGCCGGCACCGCTGCCATCTCCGGGGTCGACCGGGGTGTCGGTGCCGGAGGCCTTGGGGTCGCCGGAGTGCTGGGCGACCGGCTTGTCGCCGCCGCCCCCGCCGCCGGTCACGGCGTACACCGTGCCGCCGACGACCAGCAGCCCCGCCACCGCGGCCGCCACGACCAGCGCGGGCTTCCCCTTGAACGGCCCGTCGCTGCCGCCGCCGGACGACGGGGGCATCCCCGGGCCGCCGGGGTACGGCTGCTGCGGCGGGTAGCCGTACCCGGGCTGCGGCCCGTACGGCCCTGGAGCACCCACCGGCGCGCCGTACGGGCCCGGTTGCGCGTAGGGACCGGGCTGCTGCGGGTAGCCGTAGCCGGGCTGGGGCTGCTGGGGTGGCACCGGGGGTGCGTGGGGCGGCTGGGGAGGCAGGGGCGGTGGCGCGCCGAACCCTCCCTGCGCGGGCGGCTGTTGCGGGGCACCGAACCCTCCGCCCGGCGGCGACTGGTCCTGCGGTGCTCCGAAACCGCCGTGCGGCGGCTGGTCGGGCGGCTGAGCCATCAGCGTTCTTCCCCCTCGTTCACTGATTTTTAGCCATGTCCGAGGCTCGTGACGGGCCCAGGGCCGCGTTCGGACAGTTCTCGGACGGACCTTTCTACCACTCGGGACCGACAGGCCACGGGCCCGCATCTGCCGCTGTTCCCAAGGGAGAACCGCCCCGTGATGCCGTCGTTACGTGCCTTCACGGCCTCTGCACCAGGTGTACGCAAGGAGATTGCGCGCGGCTGATTCGCGCCGGCGCCCGGCGGGACCGCCCGTGACGGTCAGCGCTCGCGCTCCTCCGCCACCGCGGCCTCGTACGCGTGCAGGGTCTCGACGAACAGGCTCCGCTGCGCCGGGGTCAGCGGGGTGAGCACCCGACGCCAGGCGGCGGCGCCGGGCGCGAGCCAGCCGGCGATCGCCTCGTGCTGGGCGGGGGCGATGGCCACGATCCGGCGCCGCCGGTCGGAGGGGTCCTCGCGACGGTCCAGGACGCCCTTCCCGCTCAGGTCCCCCACCATCAGGCTGACCGTGGTGGGCGCCACCTCCAGCCGCGCGGCCAGTTCGTTGACGGTCATGGGTCCGTCGAGCAGCAGACAGGCCAGCAGGGAGAGATGACGGGGTGCCAGCGCCAGCGACTCCAGCGCCTGCGGCACGGGGATGCGCTTCGCCCGGCCCACCATCCGGGGCATGAGCAACAGGAGCTCGCGCACGGTGGCGTCCACGTCACCCGCGGATCCGGCCATATCGCACCCCTCGCCATTTACCTTTGAGAGCAAAGATGCTTTGCTCTCAAAGACATTCGGAACCGGCCTGCCCGCAGCCGCGGACACGAACGGAGATTCCACCATGCCCCACTTCACCGTGCACATCAGCGAGACGGCGCTCGACCGGAAGGCCGAGGAAGGGCTGATCCGCGGGCTCGCGGACGCCGTCGGCTCCGTCTACGGCGAGCAGTTCGGCACGTTGGTCGCGGTCGACCTCATCGGCGTTCCGCCGCACCGGCGCGGTACGGGCGGGGCCGTGACCGGCCGGGCCGCCCCGGACATCACCCTCAGCCTGCGCGAGGCGGCCTACCGGCACCCGCGGGTCCCGGACGCACCCGCCCGCCTGATCACCGCGATCACCGACGCGGTGACCGCCGTACTCGGCGAAGAGGTCCGCGAGCAGACGACCGTCGGCCTGCTGTCCGTACCCGAGGGCCGCTCGGGCATCGGCGGCCGGGTGGCCTGACCGGCGCGTGCAGCGCCCCCGAAGGGGCGCGGGGAACTGCGCGACCAGCCACGACGCACCCTCAGCCGACCGACGACCCATCACGGCGCTCCCAGCGGAGCGCTACGCGTCGTCCGCCAGCTCCAGCCAGCGCATCTCCAGGTCCTCGCGTTCCCCGGCCAGGTCGCGCAGCTGGGCGTCGAGTTCGGCGACCTTGGCGAAGTCCGTGGCGTTGGCGGCGATCTGGTCGTGCAGCTTGGTCTCCTTCTCGGAGACGCGGTCCAGCTGGCGTTCGATCTTCTGGAGCTCCTTCTTCGCGGCGCGCTGATCGGCGGCGCTCCGCTCGGCCGAGGGGGCCTTGGGGGCCACGGCCGTGGCGGCGACCGCCTCCTCCATGCGCCGGCGGCGCTCCAGGTACTCGTCGATGCCGCGCGGCAGCATCCGCACCGTGGCGTCGCCGAGGAGGGCGAAGACCCGGTCGGTGGTCCGCTCCACGAAGAACCGGTCGTGGGAGATGACGATCATCGACCCGGGCCAGCCGTCGAGGACGTCCTCCAGCTGGGTGAGGGTCTCGATGTCGAGGTCGTTGGTGGGCTCGTCGAGGAAGAGGACGTTCGGTTCGTCCATCAGGAGGCGCAGGAGCTGGAGGCGGCGCCGTTCACCGCCGGAGAGGTCGCCGACCGGCGTCCACTGCTTCTCCTTGCTGAAGCCGAACGTCTCGCACAGCTGCCCGGCGGTCAGCTCGCGCCCCTTGCCGAGGTCGACGCGCTCGCGGACCTGCTGGACGGCTTCCAGGACCCGGGTGGCGGGGTTCAGCTCGGCCACCTCCTGGGAGAGGTAGGCCAGCTTGACGGTCTTGCCGACGACGACCCGGCCGGCCGCCGGCTGCGCCTCGCCCTCCGTGCGGGCCGCCTCGGCCATGGCGCGCAGCAGGGAGGTCTTGCCGGCGCCGTTGACGCCGACCAGGCCGATGCGGTCGCCGGGGCCGAGCTGCCAGGTGACGTGCTTGAGCAGCACCTTGGGCCCGGCCTGGACGGTCACGTCCTCCAGGTCGAAGACGGTCTTGCCGAGCCGCGAGGAGGCGAACTTCATCAGCTCGGAGGTGTCGCGCGGCGGCGGCACGTCCTTGATCAGCTCGTTGGCGGCCTCGACGCGGAAGCGCGGCTTGGAGGTACGGGCCGGGGCGCCGCGGCGCAGCCAGGCGAGCTCCTTGCGGACCAGGTTCTGCCGCTTGGTCTCCTCGGTCGCGGCGATCCGCTCGCGCTCCGCGCGGGCGAAGACGTAGTCGGAGTAGCCGCCCTCGTACTCGTAGACGTCGCCGCGCTGCACGTCCCACATGCGGGTGCAGACCTGGTCGAGGAACCAGCGGTCGTGGGTGACGCACACGAGGGCCGAGCGGCGTTCGCGCAGGTGCTTGGCCAGCCAGGAGATGCCCTCGACGTCGAGGTGGTTGGTGGGCTCGTCCAGGACGAGCAGGTCCTGGTCCTCGATGAGCAGCTTGGCGAGCGCGATACGGCGCCGCTCGCCACCGGAGAGCGGGCCGATGACGGTGTCCAGGCCCTTGGGGAAGCCCGGCAGGTCCAGTCCGCCGAAGAGGCCGGTGAGCACGTCGCGGACCTTGGCGTTGCCGGCCCACTCGTGGTCGGCCATGTCGCCGATGACCTCGTGGCGGACGGTGGCCTCGGGGTCGAGGGAGTCGTGCTGGGTGAGGACGCCGAGGCGCAGCCCGCCGGAGTGCGTGACGCGGCCGGTGTCGGCCTCCTCCAGCTTGGCGAGCATCCGGATGAGGGTGGTCTTGCCGTCGCCGTTGCGGCCCACCACGCCGATGCGGTCGCCCTCCGACACGCCGAGCGAGACGCCGTCCAGCAGGGCACGGGTGCCGTAGACCTTGCTGACGTTCTCGACATTGACCAGGTTGACGGCCATTTCACTCCTGCGCACGGGGACGGTCAGCCTCCCAGCGTAATGCGCGCCGGGAGGCCGCCCGGCCGTGAGCCGCTTTCCGCCCGCCCACGGGCGTACCCCGCCGAGGAGGTCGTAGGGCGTCGCGAGGACGGCGCGAAGGGTGCCGCGGTGCACCGGGTCCGTGTCACCCGGGACCGGCGGCCCGCCGCGCCGCGCGTTCCCGGTACCGCTCCACCGCGCGGAGCAGCCAGGTGTCCGACCACGTGTCGAAGTCCACCGGACCGATGTGCCGCTCGGCCGCCACGCAGCGCGGGTCGTCCTGGTAAGCCAGTCCGAACACGGCGTGGATCCGGGTCACCTGGTCCTCGTCGTGCACCAGTCCGGCCAGCGCGTCCGCGATCCCGGGGTCGTGTCCCGGATACTCCGCGAGCCAGGCGCATGCCGCCGAGCGCACGCCGGCGTCGTGGTCCCGCGCCAGCGCGAACACCGTCCGCAGGCTCTCGGGGCGCACCACCAGCCGCGTCTCCGCCCGCTCCAGCGTGTGCGGCAGCGTGCGGCGCACCCCGGCGTCGGGATGCGTCAGGTACGACCGCCCCAGCGCCTCGATCTCCGGGCCCTGTTCCTCGGTCAGCGCGTTGAGAACGGCCCGCAGCACCTCCGGATCCCGTTCCTCGCGCGCCCAGGGCAGCAGGACCTCCGTGCCGCGCCCTTCGAACGGCTCGGGGCCCGGAGGCCAGGGCGGGCCCAGTACGAGGAGCATCAGCAGCTCCGCCGCGAACAGCCGCCGGAGCCGGTCCCCGCTGCGGCTGAGCGCCACGGCGGCCGCCCAGGTCTCCTCGTCCATGCGGCCGCTGAGGGTGCAGACCGCCTGGGACCACACCGCGTGGTCCGGGTTCCCGCGCACCAGCGCCCGCGCGAGCACCTCCTCGAACGGCGCGCGCACCCCGAAACGCGCCTCCAGCACCGTGAGGATCCCGTCGTGCCCGTCCCGCGCGGTCAGCCCGCCCACGGTGAACTGTTCGTACACCGAATACCTGTCCCCGACCACCGCCCGGTCCACCGGCCCGCGGGCACCGCTCAGGCGCCCGAGTTCCGCCGCCACGCCGGCTCCGGCCCACCGCCGGGCCCGCTCCAGCAGCTCGCGCCGGGCGCTCTCCGGGAACCTCACCGGGTCGCTCGTGAGCGCCGACACGATCTCGATCGACCCGCCGTCCACCGCCCGCTGCACCGGCGTGCTCCCGTCGGACAGCAACGCCAGCGAGTCGGCCCGCCCGTCGATCAGCGCGTCGACGACTTTCTCGTCGTACGCCGCCACGGCGACGCAGAGCAGCGGCACCCCGGCGTCCGGGTCGAGCATGTCCGGGTCGGTGTCGTCGTCCAGCAGCCGCCGGACCCCGTCCGCGTCCCCGTTCCGTACGGCCGCGACAAGTTCGTGGATGGTCATGCGCGGGCGCCCCCGTTCCCGTGACCGGGCCGGCCCTGTCGAGCCGCCGGCCGTGCCCCCCGGCCCTGGTCGGAGGCCGGCCGGGGGAGCCTACCGGGGGCCGCGGACGCGGGGCAGGTGATTTACGCGGGGCCGTCGAGCGCCGGTGACAGGACGCGCGCGCCCGGCGCGGGGGACGTCGCCGTGCGGATCGTGCGGCAGGTGCCGGAGGCGAGGAGCGCCTCGGAGACCTTCGCCGCCGACTCGGTGTCGCGGACCAGGAACGCCGTCGTGGGACCGGAGCCGGAGACCAGCGCGGTGAGGGCGCCGGCCGCGCGGCCCGCGTCGAGGGTGTCCGCGAGTTCCGGGAAGAGGGAGAGCGCGGCCGGCTGGAGGTCGTTGGAGACGGCGGCGGCGAGCGCGTCGGGGTCGCCCTCGGCGAGCGCGTCGAGGAGGTCGCGGGAGGCGACGGGCTCGGGGATGTCGCTCCCCTCGGCGAGCCGGTCGAACTCGCGGAACACGGCCGGGGTGGACAGCCCGCGCCCGGCCATCGCGAAGACCCAGTGGAAGGTGCCGCCGACCTCCAGGGCGGTCAACCGCTCACCGCGCCCGGTGCCGAGGGCGGCGCCGCCGACCAGGCTGAAGGGCACGTCGCTGCCCAGGTCGGCGCAGATGGCGAGGAGTTCGGCGCGGGAGGCGCCCGCGCGCCAGAGCTCGTTGCACGCGAGCAGCGCGCCCGCCCCGTCCGCGCTCCCCCCGGCCATGCCGCCGGCGACCGGGATGTCCTTGGCGATGTGGATGTGCACGTTCGGCTCGATGCCCCGGCGCCCGGCGAGCGCGATCGCGGCGCGCGCGGCGAGGTTCGTGCGGTCCAGGGGGACCTGGTCGGCGTCCGGGCCCTCGCAGGTGACGCTCAGCTCGTCGGCGGGCGTGACCGTGACCTCGTCGTAGAGGCCGACGGCGAGGAAGACGTTGGCCAGGTCGTGGAAGCCGTCGGGGCGGGCGGCGCCCACCGCGAGCTGGACGTTGACCTTCGCGGGCACCCGTACCGTGACGCTCACTTACCGGACTCCTTGTGCTCGGCGATCCTCGCGAATTCCTCGACCGTCAGCGACTCCCCGCGCGCCTGCGGCGAGACCCCGGCCGCGACCAGCGCCGCCTCGGCGGCCGCCGCGGACCCGGCCCACCCCGCGAGCGCCGCCCGCAGGGTCTTGCGCCGCTGCGCGAACGCCGCGTCGACGACCGCGAAGACCTCGCGCTTCGACGCCGTCGTCTTGACCGGCTCCGCGCGCCGGACCAGGGAGACCAGTCCGCTGTCGACGTTCGGCGCGGGCCAGAAGACGTTGCGTCCGATGGCGCCGGCGCGCTTGACCTCGGCGTACCAGTTGGCCTTGACGGAGGGCACGCCGTACACCTTGTTGCCGGGTGCGGCGGCGAGCCGGTCGGCGACCTCGGACTGCACCATCACCAGCGTCCGCTCGATGCTCGGGAAGGTGTCGAGCATGTGCAGGAGGACGGGGACGGCGACGTTGTAGGGGAGGTTCGCGACGAGCGCGGTCGGCGCCGGGCCGGGCAGCTCGGTGACGTGCATCGCGTCGGAGTGGACCAGCGCGAACCGGTCCGCGCGCGCCGGCATGCGCGCCGTGACCGTCGCGGGCAGGGCGCCCGCCAGGACGTCGTCGATCTCGACGGCCGTGACCCGGTCGGCGGCCTCCAGGAGGGCGAGGGTGAGGGAACCGAGTCCCGGACCGACCTCGACGACGACGTCGTCCGGGCGGACCTCGGCGGTGCGGACGATACGGCGGACCGTGTTGGCGTCGATCACGAAGTTCTGGCCGCGCTGCTTGGTGGGGCGTACACCGAGCGCTGCCGCGAGCTCACGGATGTCGGCGGGGCCGAGGAGGGCGTCGGGGGTGGGGCTGCTCACGGGACAAGGGTACGGGCCGCCGGGAGCCTTCCCGCCGGTCACCCGTGCAGCCGGGCCCCGCAGTGCGGCCAGGGGGTGGCGCCGCGGGTCACGTAGAGCTTCTTCGCGCGGAACGTCTGCTCCCCGGCCGGCGCGTCCTGCGGGCGCCCGCTGCCGCCGAGGCTGTGCCAGGTGCGGCGGTCGAACTGGTACAGCCCGCCGTACGTCCCGGAGGGGTCCACCGCGTCGGGGCGGCCGCCCGACTCACAGGCGGCGAGACCGTGCCAGTCCAGGCCGTCGGCGCCCTTCACGGAGTCCGGGTGCGGCTTGGTGCCCACCTTCACGAGCTGCGCGCGCGGCTCGCGCACCAGCTCGGACGTCTCGCGGTGCGGCTTCCCCCGGACCCCGTTGACGGTCCGCAGGTAGTACGTGACGCGGCGCAGCCCGGGCCGCCCGGCCTGCTCGACCACCTCGGTGCCCTTGAACAGGGTGGGATCCTGCGTCCGCCGCACCTCGAACGGGATCACCTCCTCGCGCACCTCCTTGCTGCCCGTGACCCGCAGCACGGTCACCGTCTGCCCGTCGCGCGGGAAATCGCCCGGCGGCACGGAGGTGGTGTCCTGGCCGTGCAGGGTGACCCCGGCCTCCTCGACGGCCTCGCGGACGGTCGCGGCGTTGGTGCGGATGGTGCGGGCCCGGCCGTCCGCCAGGATCGTGACGGTGCGCTCGGTGCGGACGTCCAGCGCCAGCCCGGTGCGTCCGATGCCCTGGGAGCGCGAGGCCGACAGGTACGCGCCCTCGGCACGCACCCCCAGCTGCGCGAGCGCTCCCTCCACCGTGCGCGCCGTCGTCCACACCTCGCGCCGCCGGCCGTCCAGGGTGAGCCGGACCGGGCGGCCGTAGCGCACCGCGACCTCGTCACCGCTGGCCAGCGCCGCGCCGGGGGCGGGCGCCACCATGTCGTGCGCCCCCACCTGTACGCCTTCCTCGGTCAGCAGACCGGTCACGTCGTCCGCGAACGTGTGCAGGGTGCGCGGCCTGCCGTCGACGGTCAGCTCGATCGCCTTGTCCTTGGCGAGGAACGCGGTGGTGCCGCCGGCGAGGAACGCGACGACCAGCGCCTGCGGCAGCAGACGGCGCACGGCGGAGTCCGGGCGCTGGGTGTACCGCGCCTTCCGTCGGCGCGCGGCACGCCGTCCCACCACGGCGTGCGCATCCGCCTCGCGCGCCGCGCCGTCCGGCACGCGTCCGCCCTGTCGCGGCAGCACCGGCTCGCTCACGTGCCCGCGCGCCGCTCCCGCGCGCGCATCCGCCTGCGGCGTCCGCTGCGCCTGCGGCTGCCCCGCCGACGAGCCCCCCGCCCCCGCCGAGACCTCGTACGCCGGCCGGTACGTGTCGCCCCCGTACGCCAGGCCGTATCCCAGCGTCGCGGCGTTGTGCACGCCGTACGCGGAGTGCACGCCGGACACACCGGGCACGCCCTGCACTCCGGGCGCGTCATACCCGCCCTGCTCCTCGTGCGCGCCCCGCACGCCCGGCGCACCGTACGCACCGGGCGCGACCTGCTGGCCAGGCGCGGTTTGCCGGCCAGGCGCGCCGGGGTGTCCGTGGGCGCCCTGGTGCCCGTGCGCGCCTCCCGCGCCGTGCGCCCCGGGCGCACCATAGGGGTCGTACGCCCCAAACGTCTCGTACTGCGATGTGCTCACGCCGACACGCTCCAGAAGGCCAGAGGGGTCCGGATCGGGCCACCAGAACCTAGCGGAGCGTTCGTCACTCTCCAAAGCGGCACGGCTACGCCCAGTCACGGCCGAGCCCGGGCCGCACGCAAGTGAGCGTTATGCGCCAGTTATGATCGATACACCCTCAGTAACCGAAGGCGCGGGCCGTGTTCGCGGCCAGGGCCGTCGCCAGCGCGTCCTCGCCGATGCCGCGCACGGCGGCCATCGCACGCACCGTGACCGGAATGAGATACGGGGCGTTGGGCCGTCCGCGGTACGGCGCCGGAGTCAGGAAGGGCGCGTCCGTCTCCACGAGGACCAGCTCCAGCGGGGCGACGGCGAGGGCGTCGCGCAGGTTCTGGGCGTTCTTGAAGGTGACGTTGCCGGCGAAGGACATGAAGTAGCCCTCGCGGGCGCACTCCCCGGCCATCTCGGCGTCCCCGGAGTAGCAGTGGAACACGGTCCGCTCGGGGGCGCCCTCCTCCTTCAGCACGCGCAGGACGTCGGCGTGAGCGTCGCGGTCGTGGATGACGAGGGCCTTGCCGTGCCGCTTGGCGATCTCGATGTGGGCGCGGAAGGAGCGCTCCTGGGCGGCCTTGCCCTCGGGTCCCGTGCGGAAGTAGTCCAGGCCCGTCTCGCCGACGCCCTTCACCTGGGGCAGCCCGGCCAGCCGGTCGATCTCGGCGAGCGCCTCGTCCAGCGCCGCGTCGCCGCCTCCCGCGCGGGCCCCCTGCCGGGACCAACCTCCCCCGGCCCCAGGGGGCTGGGAGGTGCCCCCAGGGTCGCCGTGGACGATGCGCGGGGCCTCGTTGGGGTGCAGGGCCACGGTCGCGTGGACGTTCTCGTGCGCGGCGGCCGTCTCGGCCGCCCACCGCGAGCCCTTGATGTCGCAGCCGACCTGGACGACGGTCGTCACGCCCACCGACGCGGCCTTCGCGAGGCCCTCCTCGACCGTGCCGGACTGCATGTCGAGGTGGGTGTGCGAGTCGGCGACGGGGACCCGGAGGGGTTCCGGCAGCGGCGGCGCCGCGTTCTTGTCGGCCTTGGCCGAGGCGGCGGCCGTACCGGAGGCGTTCGAAGGCATGCCCCGATCCTACGAAAGGGGCATGCCCCGTCCGACCCGCGCCCGGGTCAGCCCGCCTTGCGGTGGAAGGGGTGCAGGAGATCGGACAGGTGCCAGTGGTGAGGCTCCTCGACCTGAGCGGAGGGCTCCGTCGCCGCCGCCGTGGTCTCCTCACCTTCCGCCTCGGCCGGAGGGCCCTGCACCGGTCGCCGATACGACCGCTGCGTGGCGTTCCGCACCGACGAGACCTGCCCCGCGCGCATGATCCGGACGACCTGGCCGTCGCAGTTCTGGCACGCCGGCCGGCTCAGCGGGGACGGGACGACCTGCCCGTTCGCCACATACATGACGAACTCGTGGTTGTCGGCGTCGGTGTGGTGCTCTATCTCGTACGACTGCTCCCAGCCGTGCCCGCATCGCATGCAGGCGAAGGAATACGACTCGTGGACGACGGCTGTGGCCGCACCGCGGAGGCCGGTCTGCCCTGCGATCTCACTCATGCCAGCTCCTCTTGTCCGCTGGACAAGCACCCCCGGCGCGGGGATTCCCCCCGGAATCCCCATGGGGGTGAGGGACGGGTGCGTCCCTGCTGACCAGTGGACGCCTTCACCGGCGCGAATGCAGCAGGCCTGTCGAGTGTTGGAGCCGTTTTGGACTTTGCTTGCCAAATCGGCCTCGCCGCATAGGGCTGGGCTTTGCGTTTCCCGCCCCCGCTTTACCGTCCCGTGGGGCGCCCGCTCAGAGGAGATGCCCCCCGCTCAGAGGAACCATCTCCGCAGGTCAGGGGCGCACGCTCAGGGGAGACGCGACCCGCTCAGAGATCAACGCGCGCCCGCCCGGGAACGCGGGGACGGAGGCGCCCCGCCAGGGGCGCGGGGAACTGCGCGACCAGCCCCCGCGCACCCGCGGCCGACTGCACAAAAGCAACCACAACGGCGCTACGGAAACCGACCTCACCCATCAACACGCTTCGCGGCAACCACAGCGTCGAATACCACCCGCTTCGGAATCCCCGCCTCCACCGCCACCGCCGCGATCGCCTCCTTGCGCCGCTCCCCGGCCTCCTCCCGCACCCGCACCCGCCGCACCAGCTCCTCCGCGTCGAGTTCCTCGGGGCCCCTCTCGGGCGCGCCCTCGACGACGACGGTGATCTCGCCGCGCACGCCTTCGGCGGCCCACACCGCGAGCTCGGCCAGCGGACCGCGCCGTACCTCCTCGTACGTCTTGGTCAGCTCACGGCAGACGGCGGCCCGCCGCTCCGCTCCGAAGACCTCCGCCATGGCGGCGAGGGTGTCGTCGAGGCGGTGCGGGGCCTCGAAGTAGACGAGGGTGCGGCGCTCCTCGGCGACCTCCTGGAGCCGGGAGCGCCGTTCGCCCGCCTTGCGCGGCAGGAAGCCCTCGAAGCAGAACCGGTCCACGGGCAGCCCGGACAGCGCGAGCGCGGTGAGCACGGCGGACGGTCCCGGGACGGCGGTGACCCGGATCTCCTTCTCCACGGCGGCCGCGACCAGGCGGTAGCCGGGGTCGGAGACGGAGGGCATCCCGGCGTCGGTGACGAGCAGCACGCGCGCGCCGCCGACGAGTTCCTCGACCAGTTCGGGGGTGCGGGCGGCCTCGTTGCCCTCGAAGTACGACACCACGCGCCCCTTGGGCGTCACACCGAGCGCCTGCGTGAGCCACCGCAGCCGCCGGGTGTCCTCGGCCGCGATCACGTCGGCGCCGGTCAGCTCGGCCGCGAGCCGGGGCGGCGCGTCCGCGACGTCGCCGATGGGGGTGCCTGCGAGGACAAGGGTTCCAGTCACCTCCCCATCCTCGCAGCAGCCACTGACAGCGCCGTTCCCGGAACCGGGACGGGGACCGGGACCGCGCGATCGCCGATAGCAAAGGAACCCACCTCTAAGCCCCATTGCACGGGACTCACACAGAACGGTTCCCTACGATGGCGCGGTGACCAGTACCGCGTCCTCCACGGACACCCGGCAGGGCCAGGCAGCGCTCGACGAGCGGCCGACGTGGCAGCAGCGGCTGCGCCGATTCGGCTACACGGCGAGCCCGGCGCACACGGTGCACACCACCGGCGGCAGAGGGGCCGCCGGCACCGGCGCGCACGCCGATGTCGTCGACCGTCTGGTCCCGCCGTACGCCGAACCCAGCTCACGGCTGTGGCTCGGGCTGGGCGTGCCCCCGGTGCTGGCCGAGCGGATCACGCGCTGGTCGGCCTGGGGCGGCCCGCTCCTGGTGACGCTGATGGCGGGTCTGCTGCGGTTCTGGAACCTGGGCAGCCCGAAGGCGGTGATATTCGACGAGACGTACTACGCGAAGGACGCGTGGGCGCTCGTCCACCGCGGTTTCGAGGTCAACTGGGACAAGAACGCCAACGATCTGATCCTGCAGGCCAACGGCCATGTCACGATCCCGGCGGACGCGGCCTACGTCGTGCACCCGCCGGTCGGCAAGTACGTCATCGGGCTCGGGGAGCTGATCTTCGGCTTCAACCCGTTCGGCTGGCGCTTCATGACGGCGCTGCTGGGCACGCTGAGCGTGCTGCTGCTGTGCCGGATCGGGCGCCGGATGTTCCGTTCCACGCTCCTGGGCTGCCTGGCCGGCGGGCTGATGGCGGTGGACGGACTGCACTTCGTGATGAGCCGCACCTCGCTGCTCGACGGCGTGCTGATGTTCTTCGTACTGGCCGCCTTCGGGTGTCTGATCATCGACCGGGACAGGTCACGGGAGAAACTCGCGGCCGCGCTCCAGCCGGACGCGGACGGCCGGGTGCGCCCCGACGCGCGCGTGGCCGACGGTTTCCGCTTCGGCTGGCGTCCCTGGCGGTGGGCCGCGGGCGTGCTGCTCGGGCTCGCGATCGGCACCAAGTGGAACGGCCTCTACATCCTGGCCGCGTTCTGCCTGATGGCGCTGTTGTGGGACGTCGGCGCCCGCAAGGTGGCCGGTGCGGTGCACCCGTACAAGGCGGTCCTGAAGTACGACACGGGGATCACGTTCCTGGCGACCGTGCCGGTGGCGATCGCCGTCTACCTGGTCTCCTGGACCGCCTGGATCCTGTCCCCCACCGACGGCACCGGCGGCTACTTCCGCAACTGGGCGGCCACCGACGGCAAGGGCGGCAGCTGGACGTTCCTGCCGGACTGGCTGCGCAGCCTGTGGCACTACGAGCATGAGGTCTACCTGTTCCACGTCGGCCTGTCGTCGCCGCACACGTACATGTCGAACCCGTGGTCCTGGCTCGTCCTCGGCCGCCCGGTGTCGTACTTCTACGAGTCGCCCTCCCCCGGCGTGGACGGCTGCCCGACGAACGCGGGCGAGAAGTGCGCGCGCGAGGTGCTCGCGATCGGCACGCCCCTGCTGTGGTGGGCGGCCTGCTTCGCGATCGCCTACGTCCTGTGGCGCTGGGCCTTCCGCCGCGACTGGCGGGCCGGCGCCATCGCCTGCGGCATCGCGGCCGGTTACCTGCCCTGGTTCATGTACCAGGAGCGCACGATCTTCCTCTTCTACGCCGTCGTCTTCGTGCCGTTCCTGTGTCTCGCGGTGGCGATGATGATCGGCGCGATCATCGGCCCGCCGGGTTCCAGCGACACCCGCCGCCTGATCGGCGCGTCGGGCGCGGGCGTCCTGGTGCTGCTGATCACCTGGAACTTCATCTACTTCTGGCCGCTGTACACGGGCACGGCGATCCCCATCGACTCGTGGCGGTCACGCATGTGGCTGGACACCTGGGTCTGAGTCACCACCCTGGTCGCCGTTCGGACAACATTCGAGCAACACCTGCCACAGGGTCCTCACAACGACTTAAAGTGCGAGCCACAACCAGCTTTTGAACGCGTTCACAAAATGCGGCAAAAGCGCACGGGGAGGGATTTCGCACCATGCGCAAGGGGGTCAAGGGCGCCATCGTCGGCGGCGTCTGCGCAGCCATGCTGGGCGGGGGCGGGTACGCCGCCTACACCGTTCTGTCGGCGCTCCACGGTGACGGCACGCCGGCCGTGCGCAGCGGGCCGCCCACGAAGGACGAGATCAAGGACACCACGCAGAAGTTCTTCGCGGCCTGGGAGAAGGGCGCGTCGGTGACCGCCGCGTCGTTCACGAACGACTCCGCCGACGCCGAACCGGTCCTCACGTCCTTCAGCGCCACCGCGCACATCAAGGACGTGCACATCACATCCGGCACGGCGACCGGCGCCACCGTGCCGTTCTCGGTGAAGGCGACCGTGTCCTACGGCGGGACGTCGAAACCGCTCGCCTACAAGAGCCGTCTGACGGTCGTGCGCGGTGAGACCACGCACCGCGCGCTCGTCGACTGGGACCCGACCGTGGTCCATCCGCAGCTGAGGCGCGGCGACACCCTGTCCACCGGCGAGGCGGCAAGCCCGCCGATCGAGGCCGTGGACCGCAACGGCAAGGTCCTCACGAAGGACACCTACCCGTCCCTCGGCCCGATCCTGGACGAGCTGCGCAGCCGGTACGGCGACAAGTCGGGCGGCACCCCGGGGGTCGAGCTGGTGATCCGGCACGCGTCCGAGGAGTCCGCCGACACCACACTGCTGACCCTCGCCCCGGGGAAGGCCGGCAAGCTGCGTACGACGCTCGACGCGCGCGTGCAGGCCGCCGCCGAGACGGCGGTGACGAAGTACGCCGAGTCGTCGGTGGTCGCCGTCAAGCCCAGCACCGGCGAGGTGCTCGCGGTCGCCAACCACCGCGAGGACGGTTTCAACGCGGCCTTCCTCGGCGAGCTGGCGCCCGGCTCCACCATGAAGATCATCAGCGCGGCCGCCCTCATCGACACAGGGCTGACGACGGCCACAGGGCCGGCCCCCTGCCCGCCGACCGCGACCTGGCAGAGCCAGACCTTCAGCAACCTCAAGGGGCTCCAGCCGGACGAGAAGGCCACCCTCTCGGACAGTTTCGCGCGGTCCTGCAACACGGCCTTCGTGAAGTACGCGGACTCGGTCCAGGTCGACTCGCTCACCAAGGAGGCCGAGGACCGCTTCGGGCTGGGGAGGAACAACTGGAAGGTGGGCGTTCCGAGCTTCGACGGCCGGGTGCCGGCCTCCGGTGGTCCGGACACCGCGGCCAACCTGATCGGCCAGGGCCAGGTGCAGATGAGCCCGCTGAACATGGCCTCCGTGGCGGCGACCGCCTCGACGGGCGCCTTCCGGCAGCCGGTGCTCGTCGCGCAGAAACTGGACGGCCGTGCGCTGGCCACCGCGAAGGGCCTGTCGGCCGGTACCGCCGCCCAGCTGCGCGCCATGATGAACCGCACCGCGACCAGCGGCACCGCGGCCGGGGTGATGCGCGGGCTGAGCGGCAGCATCGGCGCCAAGACCGGCTCGGCCGAGGTCGACGGGCAGTCCAAGTCGAACAGCTGGTTCGCCGGCTACCGCGACGACGTCGCGGCCGCGGCCATGACCCAGGACGGCGGTCACGGCATCGACGCGGCCGGCCCGATTGTCGCGAGTGTGCTACGGATCGGTGGCTGAAGTCACTCCCACAGGCCGGGACTCTAGGCTGGTGCAGTCGTTGGGGAGCGTGAGGGCTACGGGGCGGCGGGGGCCCTGGGGAAGTGCGCGGAGGAACTGAGCTGTGGGCAAGAGAAGGCGCGTCGCCGAGCGACGGAAGAAAAGACCCGCCGTCATCGGCGGGATGATCGCCGTCGTCGTCGGCGGTGCCGGCTTCGGCGTCTACGCCCTCTACGGCGGCGGCGCGGCGGCCGACGCGGCGTCCACGTCGTCGGCCCACAAGGCCGTCAAGACCGGCCCGCTGTCGGCGACCGAGGTGCAGACGACGGCCCGGACCTTCCTGGCGTCCTGGCAGCAGGGCAGGCCCACCCGGGCCGCCGCCGTCACGGACGACGCCGCGGCCTGCATCCGGCTGCTGACCGGCTACTCCAAGGACGCCCACATCAAGGACGTCACCCTCACCGAGGGCAAGCGCACCGGGGCCAAGGTCCCGTTCTCCGTGAAGGCGACGGTGTCGTACAAGGGCGTCAGCAAGCCGCTCGCGTACAACTCCTCGTTCAGCGTCGTCCGGCGCAAGAGCGACGGCAAGCCGCTGGTCGACTGGCACGCCTCGGTCGTGCAGCCGGACATGGAGGACGGCGACACCCTGGTCACCGGGGAGTCCGGCACCCCGCCCATCAAGGCCCTGGACCGCGACGGCGGGGAGATCACCACCGCCAAGTACCCCTCGCTCGGCTCGGTCCTCGACGGGCTGCGCGAGAAGTTCGGCAAGACGGCCGGCGGCAAGGCCGGCGTCGAGCTGCGCGTGGTGCGCGGCAAGGCGTCCGAGAAGGCGAAGCTGTCCGACAAGACGCTGATGGAGCTCAGCAAGGGCACCCCGGGCACGGTGAAGACGACGCTCAGCCCGACCCTGCAGGCGGCCGCGGAGAAGCAGGTCACCACGCAGAAGAACGCCTCGGTGGTCGTGATGCGCCCGTCGACCGGGGAGATCTACGCCGTCGCCAACAGCAGCCACGGCTTCAACGTCGCCTTCCAGGGCTCCCTGGCCCCCGGCTCGACGATGAAGATCATCACGTCGACGATGCTGTTCGAGAAGAACCTCATCACCCCGGACGCGTCGCACCCCTGCCCGAAGACGTACAAGCTCGCGGGCTGGACGTTCCACAACGACGACAACTCCGAGATCAAGCAGGGCACGTTCAAGCTGAGCTTCGGCGCCTCCTGCAACAACGCCTTCATCGACTTCGCGCCGAAGCTGTCCAACAGCGACCTCACCACCGAGGCCCAGCAGGTCTACGGCCTCGGCATGAACAACTGGGCCATCGGCGTCCCGACCTTCGACGGCTCGGTCCCGGTGCAGAGCGGCGCGCAGATGGGCGCCTCGCTGATCGGGCAGGGCGGGGTCCGCATGAACCCGCTGAACATGGCGTCGGTGTCCTCGACCGTGGAGACGGGCACCTTCCACCAGCCGTACCTGGTCGCCCCGAGCGTCGACAACCGGACGATCGCCAAGGCCTCGCGGACGATGTCGTCGAAGACGCAGTCCGAGCTGAAGGAGGTCATGTCCTACACGGCCGGATACGGTACGGCGGCCAAGGCGATGTCCGGTCTGAGTTCGAGCTGCGGCGCCAAGACGGGCTCGGCGGAGGTCGACGGCCAGAAGAAGCCCAACGGCTGGTTCACCGCCTACTGCGGCGACCTCGCCTCCGCGGGCGTGGTGCAGGCGGGCGGCCACGGCGGCGACACGGCCGGACCGATCGTGGCGGCGCTGCTGAAGCTGGGCGGCTCCCTGTAGACGGCTCCCCGCAGGAGCGCGGGATCAGCCGGCGACGGGCGTGGCCATGTAGGTGCGCCTGAGGAAGCGCAGCAGCGCCTTCGACTCGAACTGCACCACCGACGTGCCGTGGTCGGAGTGGAACTCCACCACGGCCTGTACCCGCCCCAACGGCCACACCCGTACGTCACCGGCCTCGGCCGGCGCCCTGAGGCCCTGCTCCAGCAGCGCGCGCGAGAACGTCCACTCGTCCGTCCCGGGCAGCCCGACCCGTACCGACCGCGGGTCGGCGTCGGGGTCGTAGCGCAGGACGACGGGCACCGCGGGCGGCTCCTCCCGCGCGTCCTCGTCCGTGACGATGTGTGCTCGCGCGTACTGCTCGACTACAGACATCGGACTACCCTCTACGCTCCGTGACCCCTGCGACAGTTGCGCATCCGCTTCTTCTCCAATGTCCCATATTTTCCGAAATGCGCCTGAAGACGTCTCCATACTTCCTCGCTCTTGCAAAAGCTTCGCAATAGGACTCTAAAATCGACGGGTGCATGTACCTGACGGATTCATAGACGCCCCCACCTCCGCGGTCACCGGAGCGGTCGCGGCCGGCGCCCTCGCCCTGAGCCTGCGTGGCGCCCGCCGTGAACTCGACGAGCGGACGGCTCCGCTGGCCGGGCTGGTGGCGGCGTTCATCTTCGCCGTACAGATGCTCAACTTCCCCGTCGCGGCCGGAACAAGCGGCCATCTGCTGGGCGGTGCGCTCGCCGCGATCCTCGTCGGCCCCTGCACCGGCGTCCTGTGCGTGTCCGTGGTCCTGCTGATGCAGGGCATCCTCTTCGCGGACGGCGGGCTCACCGCGCTCGGCGTGAACATCACCGACATGGCGATCGTGACCACCGTGGTCGCGTACGCCGTCTTCCGAGGCCTGCTGAAGGTCCTGCCGCGCACCCGGCGCTCGGTGACCGCCGCGTCCTTCGTCGCCGCCCTGCTCTCCGTCCCGGCCGCCTCCGCCGCCTTCACCCTCCTCTACGCCGTCGGCGGCACCACCGACGTGTCCATCGGCAAGGTGGCCACGGCGATGATCGGCGTGCACGTCCTCATCGGCGTCGGCGAGGCCGCGATCACCGCGCTCACGGTCGGCGCCGTCATCGCCGTACGCCCCGACCTGGTGCACGGGGCGCGCGGGCTGCGGCAGGGGCTGAAGCTGCGCGTGAACGGCGTGCTGGTGGACGTGCCCTCGTCACAGGCGGCGCCCACGGCGCCCGTGGCGGCGCGCACCTCCCGCCGCGCGCTGTGGATCACCGGTCTGGCGGCCTCGCTGGTGCTCGCCGGTTTCGTCAGCTTCTACGCCTCCTCCCATCCCGACGGCCTGGAGAAGGTCGCCCACGACCAGGGCATCGACGCGAAGACGGAGGAGCACGCCGCCGCCGGCTCCCCGCTCGCCGACTACGGCGTCGAGGACGTCTCCGACGCCCGCCTCTCCGGCGGCCTCGCGGGCGTCATCGGGGTGGGCGCGACCGTCGTCGCGGGCAGTGCGGTGTTCTGGGCGGTGCGCAGGCGCCGTACTCCCTCCGGGGCGGCCTGAGATGGGCGCGGGCCACTCGCACCGGCTCTACCGGCACGCGCACTCCCCCGTGCACGCGCTCCCGCCGCACACCAAGCTCGCCGCGGCCTTCGCCTTCGTGGTCGTCGTGGTCTCGACACCGCGCGAGGCGATGTGGGCGTTCGCGCTGTACGCCGTGCTGCTCGCGTTCGTCGCCCGGCACGCGCGCGTGCCCGCCGGTTTCCTGCTGAAGCGGCTGCTGATCGAGGTGCCGTTCGTCGCCTTCGCGGTGCTGATGCCGTTCGTGGCGGAGGGCGGGCGCGTCGATGTCCTCGGCCTCTCGCTCAGCGTGAACGGCCTGTGGGGCGCCTGGAACGTCCTCGCCAAGGGAACCCTCGGTGTCGCCGCCTCCGTCCTCCTGGCGGCCACCACGGAGCTGCGCGAACTGCTCCTCGGGCTCCAGCGGCTGAAGCTCCCGCCGCTGCTCGTCCAGATCGCCTCCTTCATGATCCGCTACGGCGACGTCATCACCGACGAGATGCGCCGGATGCGGATCGCCCGGGAGTCGCGTGGGTTCGCGGCGCGGGGCGTGCGCCACTGGGGCGTGCTCGCCAAGTCCGCCGGCGCGCTGTTCATCCGCTCCTACGAGCGCGGGGAGCGCGTCCACCTGGCCATGGTGAGCCGGGGATATGCCGGTTCGATGCCGGTCATCGACGAGGTGACCGCTTCCCGGGCGCAGTGGTCGTACGCCCTCGCGCTGCCCCTGTCCGCATGCGTCGTCTGCCTCCTGGGATGGGCCCTGTGACTGCTTCGCTGGAGGTCTCCGGCCTCGCCTTCGCCTACCCGGACGGGCACCAGGCCCTGTTCGGCGTCGACTTCGGCGTCGCGCGCGGTGAACGCGTCGCGCTGCTCGGGCCGAACGGCGCCGGGAAGACCACCCTCGTGCTGCACCTCAACGGCATCCTGAGCGGCGGCACGGGCACCGTGACCGTGGCCGGACTGCCGGTCGGCAAGCGGCACATGGCGGAGATCCGGCGCCGGGTCGGCATCGTCTTCCAGGACCCGGACGACCAGTTGTTCATGCCGACGGTGCGCGAGGACGTGGCGTTCGGACCGACGGCGGCCGGGCTGAAGGGCGCCGAACTCGACGCACGCGTGCGTACCGCCCTGGACCGGGTCGGCATGGCCGGTTTCGCCGAACGCCCGCCGCACCACCTGTCGTTCGGGCAGCGCCGCCGGGTGGCGGTGGCGACCGTCCTCGCCATGGAGCCGGAGATCCTCGTCCTCGACGAGCCCTCCTCCAACCTCGACCCGGCCTCCCGGCGCGAACTCGCGGACATCCTGCGCTCCCTGGACGTCACGGTCCTCATGGTCACGCACGACCTGCCGTACGCCCTGGAGCTGTGCCCGCGCTCCCTGATCCTGAGCGACGGCACGATCGCCGCCGACGGGCCCACCGGCGAACTCCTCTCCGACGACGCCCTGATGCGCGCACACCGGCTGGAACTGCCGTTCGGTTTCGACCCACGCGCGGCGACGGCGGGGCGCGGGGAGGTGTGACGCGTTTCCGTGACGGCCGTCCCGCGCCTCCCCGTGTCCGGGACAATGGGCGCGTGACGCATCAAGAGGACGCGGGATCGCCACGGCTGGACGACCAGCTGTGCTTCGCGCTGTACGCCGCGCAGCGTGCCGTGACCGCCGCCTACCGCCCGCTCCTCGACGAACTCGGGCTCACCTACCCGCAGTACCTCGTGCTGCTCGTCCTGTGGGAGCGCGGCGAGACCACGGTGAAGGACCTGGCCGGTGCGCTCCGCCTCGACTACGGCACCGTCTCGCCCCTGCTCAAGCGGCTGGAGGGGGCGGGTCTGGTGCGCAGGGAGCGCTCGGAGCGGGACGAGCGCTCGGTGCTCGTGGCGTGCACCGGGCGCGCGGAGGAACTGAGGGCGCGCGCGGCGCACATACCCGGCACCCTGCTCACCGCGACGGGGCTCGGCGGCGCGGAGGTGGCACGGCTGCGCGAGGAGCTGCGGGAGCTCGCGGAACGGGCGGGCGGGGCGGCCTCCCGGCCGGCGTAGCCACCTGCTGTTACCCGCGGTTTCCACCCCCTGCCGCTCCCAGGGCTTCCTACCGGTCGGTACCTTGTGCACGATGTGCTTGCACACATCTGTGTTGCCCACCACTGTTTCCGCCCTGGGGGAGGTCCCGTCGTGATCGAAGGCGCCGCCGTCGACACCCGTCCGACGAAGATCATGTATGTCGCCGAGGCGACCGCGCACGGCGGCCGGGACGGGTACGTCACCAGCCAGGACGGCCAGATCGACCTCAAGGTCGCGATGCCGCCGCAGCTGGGCGGGGACGGGAACGGCACCAACCCGGAGCAGTTGTTCGCGGCCGGCTTCAGCGCCTGCTTCCACAACGCGCTGATCCTCGTCGGCAACCGCTCGGGCTACGACCTGACCGGCTCCACCGTCGCCGCGAAGGTCGGTATCGGCCCGAACAAGACACGCGGCTACGGTCTCGCGGTCGCCCTCAGCGTCTCCCTGCCGGTGCTGGACGCGGAGATCGCGGCGAAGCTGGTGGACGCCGCGCACGAGGTGTGCCCCTACTCGAACGCGACGCGCGGGAACATCGAGGTGACGATCGTCCTCGGCTGAGCCCGGAGCACGTGCCGCAGACCACGCCGTAGCGAGGAATCCGAGCCCTGGCGGCCATGTTTCACTCACTGTCGCGAGCGAGTGGAGGGATCCGGACGTGGACGTGCACGGCACTGTGGCCGAGGGCTTCGAGCCGGTCGGGGAAGCGTTCCTGCGGAACTTCGAGGTGCTCGGGGACCGGGGCGCGGCGGTGGCCGTCTACCGGGACGGGCACCGGGTCGTCGACCTGTGGGCCGGCGCCCGGGACTTCGACGGGGACGCCGGTGCGGCGCCCTGGGAGCGGGACACCGCCCAGATCGTGCGCTCGGCGACGAAGGGCGTCGCCGCCGCCGTACTGCTGCTTCTGCGGCAGCGCGGGGAGCTGGACCTGGACGCCCCGGTCGGCGCGTACTGGCCGGAGTTCAAGGCGGCCGGCAAGGAACGGACACTGGTACGGCACCTGCTCGCGCACCGCGCGGGCGTGCCGGTGCTGGACCGGCCGCTCACGCCCGCCGAAGCCGCCGACCCCGGTCTCGGCGCCGCCGCGGTGGCCGCGCAGGCACCGGTGTGGGAGCCGGGCACCGACCACGGCTATCACGCGCAGACGTACAGCTGGCTGACCGGTGAGCTGGTGCGCCGGGTGACCGGGCGGAGCGTCGGCGAGTGGATCGCGGACGGGATCGCCGGGCCGGTCGGCGCGGAACTGTGGCTGGGGCTGCCGGAGGCGGAGCAGGCGCGCGTGGGGCGCGTGGGACCCGTCGAGGCGCCCGGGACCGCCGGCGCGCTGCGGACCCGGCCCAAGCGCGCCGTCTCCGAGGCGTACGCCGACCCCGGGTCGCTGACCCGCCGGGCGTTCGGCGCGATCAGCCCGCTCCCGGACGAGAACGACCCCGGCTACCGCGCGGCCGCCCTCCCCGCCTCCAACGGCATCGCCACCGCCGACGGCCTGGCCCGGTTCTACGCCTCCCTCATCGGCGAGGTCGACGGCGGCACCCGCCTGTTCACGCCGGAGACCATGGAACTGGCGCGGGCCGAGCAGTCGGCGGGGCCGGACCGGGTGCTGGTCGTCGCCACCCGCTTCGGGCTCGGCTACATGCTGCACGGCAGCGCCTCCCCGCTGCTGTCCCCCGCCTCCTTCGGCCACCCGGGCCGCGGCGGCGCGCTCGGCTTCGCCGACCCGGAGTCGGGCATCTCCTTCGGCTATGTCACCAACGGCTTCCACAAGAGCGTGACCGCGGACCCACGGGCGCAGGCGCTGGTACGGGCGGTACGCACGGCGCTGTCGTGACCGCGACGCCCCGCACGCCGACGCTCTTCACACGTTGACTCGCGCACCCGTCACACGTTGATCGGATGCGAGTGGCGCCCCGAGTCCGCGTCGATCTCGCCGTGCGCCTTGGTCAGCAACTGCATGGCCAGTTCGTTCAACGCACGGGCGCCTGCGATCTCCTCGCCGACTCTGGGCTGGTTGTTGTCGGAGTCGTGACGGCTGGCATGGCCGTGGGCGCGCACCTCGGTGCCGTCGGGCAGGCGGACCAGGGCCGCCGCGCGGGTGTGCGTGTCGTCCTCCTGGAACTCCAGCTCCACATGCCATCCCACAGCGGTCTTCATCATGGGGATCACCTCCGGAATCGCTGCTTCCAGGGTGCTCCTCCTGTCTACTCCTTGTCGAAGCTGGCGAAGTAGGCGGCGGCCATGTCCTCGTCGGCATGCCCCTGGGCGGCGGCCCGGGCGAACCGTTCGGCAGCCGCCTCCGCGACGTCGAGGCGGACGCCGTGGCTCGCGCCGGCGGCGACGATCAGCCGGGCGTCCTTCTCCGCCGTGTCCACCGCGAAGGACGGCGGGGTCAGCGCGCCGTCGAGGATCAGCCGGGACTTGGCCCGCAGGTAGCCCATGTCGAGCGGACCGCCCGCGATGATGTCGAAGAAGTTCTGCGGGTCGACACCGAGGGCCTGGGCGAGGGCCACGACCTCGCCGGTGGCCGCCGTGGCGGCGAGGACCCAGCTGTTGGCGACCAGCTTGAGCCGGGTCGCGGCGGCCGTCGCCCCGTCGTCGCCGGTCCACAGCGTACGGGCGCCGACCGCGTCGAAGACGGGCGTGACCGTCTCCCGGCCCCGCTCGGGCCCGGCGGCCAGCACGGTGAGCTGTCCGGCCTCGGCGGGCTGGCGGGTGCCGAGGACCGGGGCGTCGTAGAAGACCAGACCGTGCTCGCGGGCGAAGGCGGCCAGTTCGGGGATCTGGTCGAGGCCCGCGGTGGTCGACTGGGCCCAGACCGTCCCGGGGCGCAGCGCGGGAGCGGCCTCGCGCATGGTCTCCAGGGCGGTGTTGCCGTCGTACAGCATCGTCAGGACGATGTCGGCGCCCTCGACGGCCGCGGCCGGGGAGTCGGTGACCTGGGCGCCGTCGGCGGCGAGGGGTTCGGCCTTGGCGCGGGTGCGGTTCCAGGCGCGGACGGTGTGCCCGGCCTTCAGGAGGTTGCGGGCCATCGCGGCGCCCATGATGCCGGTGCCCAGCACGCCCACGGTCGGCTTGTCGGTCATGACGTCTCCCTGTCCTCGTACGTTCCGCAGCAAGCTTGGCGCACCGCGCGGCCGGCGGCGCACGGCATCCGGCCGGAAAACGCGGGGAACCCCGGGCCGGCGGCCCGGGGTTCCCGACCGGAACGGACCGTGGGTCAGCCGTCGTTCTCCGACGTCGGCAGGTAGGCGCCCGGGACGTCGTTCGGTGTGTAGATCTTCTTGTCACCGGGGTACGCCTTGGTCCAGTTGTGGGTCTGGTACCAGGTGTAGCGGTTCATCTGCATGGCGTTCGCGTAGTCCGGAACGGCGTTCGGGCCGGTCAGCCGCTGGTGCGACGCCCAGGTCTTCCACTGGGCCGCGACCGTCTTCTCGGCCGCCGGCACCGACACGGTCGTCGGCGCGGCCGCCGCCTCGGGGTCCTGGGCCGCCGGGGTGTCCGAGCCGCAGGACGGCTGCGGGCTCACGCCGAGGGTCAGCGAGGTCCGGTTGGCCACCGCGGTGAACGGGGTGTCGTCGGCCTTGTTCGTGAACGCCCCGTACATCGGGGTGGCCGCGCTGTCGAGCTGGTTCATCGGGTGGATCCCGAGGATCTGCTCGATGGTGCGGACCATGGTGATCTGCGAGTAGTAGTGGTTGTCGACCGCACCGTGCTGGGCGTACGGGCTGATGACCTGGACCGGGGCGCGGTGGCCGTCGACGTGGTCGAGGCCGGCCTGGGAGTCGTCCTCGACGACGAAGATCGCCGAGTCCTTCCAGTACTTGCTGTGGGTGATCTCGTCGACCATCCGGCCGACCGCGAGGTCGTTGTCGGCGACCTCGGCCGCCGCGTTCGCCGGACCGCCGGTGTGGTCGTTGGAGAACCAGAACATGTTCAGGTTCGCCGGACCGTTCTTCTCGAAGTCCTGCTTCCAGATCTGCTCTTTGTAGATGTCCGGGACGTTGAGGTCGAACAGCGGGAAGCCCTGGACCGACACGTCGTTGAGCGAGGGGATCGCCGAACCCGTCTTGATCGGGTACTGGGTCTGGGCCCCGGTCGCGGCCATGGTCTTGCTGTCGCAGTACAGGTTCTGCCAGGTGGCGCCGGACGGCTTGGTCTCCAGCGACTGGAACTCGCCGAAGTCCTTGACGCTCTTGCCGGCCGCCTGGGCACCCGTCCAGATGAACCCGGACTTCTGGTGGCCGAGGACGTCGTCCTCGGTGTCGTAGCTGCGCGTGTACTCGCCGGCCGACGACTCCGTGTACTCCGGGTTGTCGGACTGCATCAGCCAGTTGTGGCCCTCGGCGGAGTTGGTGCCGATGTCGTAGAAGTTGTCGTACAGCCCGAACTGCTGGGCCAGGGCGTGCTGGTTGGGCGTCACGTTCGCGCCGAACTGGGTGAGCGAGGAGTCGCCGTTGCCCTGCGGGAGGTCGCCGAAGACCTGGTCGTAGGTCCGGTTCTCCTTGACGAGCAGGAAGACGTGCTTGATCGTCGACGGGTCGCCGATCCGCGTGGGGACCGCGACCGCCGTGGTGTGGCCCCTGCCCTTGGCCGTCTTCACCGAGCCGGGGGTCCAGCCGTTCTGCTTGAAGACCTTGGCCGTCTGGGCCTTGATGGTGAGGTCGCTCGGCAGGGTGAACTGCGTCAGGCTCGACGTCGTGTCGTGGGTGTTGTGGCCGGCGGCGTCGGGGCGGCGGGCGTCCACGCCACGGGTGTTGGCGACGACCACCTGCTTGCCGTCGGCGAAGACCCCCGAGGGGTAGTAGTCCGTGGGGAGCAGGCCGACGTAGCGGGCCGGCTGCTGCGGCGAGGAGTAGCGGTAGACGGCGACGGCGTTGGCGCGGCCGAGGGTCACCAGGAGGCGGCCGTCGTCGGTGAGGGTCACCGCGTTGGGCTCGTAGCCGACCGAGGCCTCGGGCCACGGCTGGGTGGCGATGGTCTGGACGACCCTGTCCTTGCGGCTGTCGATGACCGACACGCTGTTGTCGGCGGTGTTGGTGACGAACACCGCGCCCTTGCTCGCGTACACGGCGGTCGGGTGCAGACCGACGTCGATGGTGCCGACGGCGGCGGACGCGTCCGTGGTGTCGATGACGCTGACCGTGCCGGTGGTGCTGGCGCCGGTCTTCGGGTTCGCGACGACGTCGGTGCCGTACGAGTTGATGGTGGTGTCGCCGGCCTTGGCCGGGCGCCCGCCCTCGTTGCTGACGTAGAGCTTGCCGCCGACCAGGGCGATGCCGCGCGGGGCGTTGCCGACAGCCCAGGTCTGCTTGATCGTGCCGGTCGCCGCGTCTATGGCGACCACCTTGTTCTCGCCGTTGACCGCGGAGTACACGGTGGAGCCGTCCGCGGAGAACACGGCCGCGCCCACCAGGGCCTGCTTGGTGCCGTCGGCCGCGATCGGTACGGCCGTCGGGGTGGAGAGAGTGCCGTCCGCGTTGACGGTGAACTTGGTGTAGCCGTTCGCCTGGCCCAGCCACAGCTGCTTGCCGTCGGGCGAGTACGTCGGGCCTTCCTGGCCGACGGCGCCGCTGCTGATGCGCAGGTCGTCCGCCGCGTTGGTGCCGACCTTCTGCTTGACCTGACCGGTGCTCAGGTCCATGACGACGAGGGAGGCGTCGCCGTCGGCGATGGAGGCCGCGAGGTGGGTGCCGTCCGGGCTGACCGCCGACGACATGATCTTGCCGTCGTTGATGACGGTGCGGCTGCCGTAGGGGTTGATGTACTGGTCGGCGGAGACGACCTGGCCGTTGGCGGTGACCTGGGCGACCTGCTGGGTGCCGAACTGGTAGGTGGAGGCGACCGCGGTGCCCGTGACGCCGAGGGCGACGGCGATGCCGGTCGTCACCAGCAGGGTCCGGCGGCCGACGTTCCTGCCGAACAGGTTGATCTGTCTCTTCTGGTTGATCCGACGCTGGCGGGTTACCTGCACGGAACTGTTCCCTTCACTGGGTGTCGAGCAGTTCGACGTTCCCGTCGAACTGCCACAGCGGATTCGGGGCGTCTCCGGTCGGGGTCCTGACGAGGAAGTAGCCGTTGACTTCCTTCGGACCGTCGCCGTCGGCCACGAACCGCCCGTCCGAGGTGATGTCGAGCTGATAGATCGCCGTCCCCGCGACCGCGACACCGGGCAGATGCCAGCTGACGACACACCGCCAGTCGTTGCCCGCCCCTTCCTGGGCGGCCTGGCCGTCGCTCTTGGTGCACGCCGCCGAGGTCCGCAGCCGGGCCTCGGTGACGGCGGGACGGTGGAGCTGGCGGGTCTGCAGCCGGTAGAGGTGGGCGAAGGCGGTGGCGAGGGAGCGCTGGACCTTGCCCTGGTCGATCCCGGAGCCGGTCGAGGGGGTGGCCACGGCGACCGCGCCCACGGTCACGGCGGTCAGTGCGGCCAGCGGCAGCAGCCCGACGGTGAGCGCGCGGCGCCCGTTGCCGTCGTAGGCCGGGTTGGTGAAGTCCCGCCGTACGAACAGCGCATAGGCCAGTACGGTCGCGAGCGCGGCCCACACCAGGCTGACCGCGACGCCGATCAGCAGCGGGGCGAGCTGGGCCGGGGCGGTGAACAGGCCGTTCCAGGAGATGAAGGCGTAGCCGGGCAGGGCCAGGCGCACGGCGACGGGCAGCGGCAGCATCTGGGCGACCGACATCGCGAGCGCGACCACCGGGGGCAGCAGCAGGCCCATCGGGGAGCGGCCCAGCGCGACCGAGCCGAGCAGCCCGATCGCGGCGAGGGCGAGGGTCGGGGCGAGGGCCGCGGCCCAGGAGAGCAGGACCCGTACGGCCGCGTCGCCGGGCGACACCAGGTGGCCGTCGAGGCCGACCAGGGGCTGGTTGCCGACGGACGCCAGTCCGCCGGCCGTGCTGGAGACGGCCAGCCCGGCCACCAGCAGCAGGATGACGGTGAGGCTGGCCAGCGTCTTCGCCACGAAGATCCGCGCGGGCGAACGGACCGCCACCAGCAGGTGGCGCCAGGTGCCGAGCCGGTCCTCGGAGGCGAACACGTCACCGGCCACCACCGACGTCAGCAGCGGCAGCGCCCAGGTGCCCGCGAAGCCGAGCATCACCAGCGGTCCGGCCCAGCCCGTCGCGTGCATCCAGCGCCCGAACAGCGTGTCCGCGGGCAGCGTGCTCTGCTGGCTCACCCCGGCGACGAAGAGCCCCGGCGCGATCCAGCAGGCGAGGACCAGCAGCCGGATCCGCCACTGCGAGACCAGCTTGACCAGTTCGAACCGGTAGCCGCGCGACACCGGGACACGGCGGACGGCGGGGGTGGGTTCGGTCATGACGGCCTGTTCGGCGACGGTCATCGGCCGGCCTCCTGCTGCTCGGTGAGGGCGAGGAACGCGGCCTCCAGCGGCGACACGACGGGGGCGAGTTCACGCACCGCCACGTCCGCCCGGACGACCTTCGCGACGAGTTCGTCGAGGGCGGGCACCAGGGCGCGTACGACGACCACGTCCGGGTCCTGCCGCAGTCCGGTGTCGTCGACGATCCGGATGCCGTCCGTGTCCGCGGCCAGCCCGCGCGCGGCCTCGGGGTCGGAGGTGCGCAGCCGGTAGTCGAGTTCGCGGTTCTCGGCGGCCAGTTTGTTCAGCGGGCCGGAGAACACGACGCGTCCGGTGGCGAGGATGGTGACCTCGGAGCACAGTGCCTCCAGGTCGTCCATACGGTGGCTGGAGAGCACCACGCCGGTTCCGTCCGCGGCGAGCCGGGTGAGGACACCGTGCACATGTCTCTTGCCGGCCGGGTCGAGGCCGTTGGCGGGCTCGTCGAGCACGAGCAGCCGGGGCCGGGTGAGCAGGGCGGCGGCGAGCCCGAGCCGTTGGCGCATGCCGAGGGAGAAGCCGCGGGTCTTGTCGTCGGCGACAGCGGTGAGCCCGACCTCGCCGAGCACGTCGTCGATGCCGGCGGTCCCCGCGTCGAGGCCGCGGAGCGTGGCCAGCGCGGCCAGATTCTGCCGGGCGGTGAGCGAGGGGTAGAGACCGGGCGCGTCCACGAAGCCGGCGACGCCGTCGGGAGCGGCGAGCGCCCGTTCGACGGGGGTGCCGAGGATCTCGAGCCGACCGCCGTCGGCGACGGCCAGCCCCAGGAGAAGGCCCAGTAGTGTCGTCTTTCCGGCGCCGTTGGGTCCGACCAGGCCGTGGATCTGACCTTGCGTCACATCCAGGTCGACGCCGTCGAGCGCGACGACGTCGCCGAAGCACTTGGTGATCCCGCGGGCCCGGACTGCGTGGAGTGTGTCCATCAGAACCTAGCCAGGGGACGCCCCATTTTAGCGGGGTGGGGAATGACTCCTCCGGGCTGCCTTGACCTCAACTGAGTGCACGGATTTGCACTGTTCACCCTGTACCGCCTTTCCGACGCACTAGACTTGTCGCGTGTATATAGTGATCACGTGACCGTGACCAGGAAGGTTCGCCGATTCTCCGGCGGCGTGTACAACCTCGGCCTCCACGTCGTGTGGTGCCCGAAGTACCGCCGCCCGGTACTCGGTGGACGGGTCGCGGAACGCCTGGACGAACTGATCCGACAGAAGGCCGACGAACGGGGTTGGGAGATCGTGACGCTCGAAGTCACGCCCGACCACGTCCACCTGTTCGTCAAACATGACCCGAAATCTTCGGCCTCGTACGTCGCGAACCAGTTCAAGGGCTTCACCTCCCGCGTGCTGCGCGAGGAGTTCCCGCACCTGAAGTCGCGGATGCCCACGCTGTGGTCGTCGTCGTACTTCGCGGCGTCGGCCGGCGCGGTGTCGGCGGCGGTAGTGGAGAGGTACATCCACACCCAGTGGGAACTCCCCGGGAAGAAGCAGGCGGGGAACGACTCATGATCCGGGCGTACAGGTTCCTCCTGCGCCCCACCGCCCGTCAGGCCGTCGCGCTGGGTGAGATGCTGCGGGATCACTGCTCGCTCTACAACGGCGCCCTTCAGGAGCGCCGGGACGCCTACCAGCACACCTCGAAGACCACCGTCCGCTACGGTGACCAGTCCGCCCAGCTCAAGGGCATCCGTGCATTCGACCCCGAGCGTCAGGGCCGCTGGTCGTTCTCCTCCCAGCAAGCCACCCTGCGCCGCCTCGACAAGGCATTCCAAGGGTTCTTCCGCCGCGTCAAGGCTGGTCTCACGCCGGGCTACCCCAGGTTCAAGGGCGTCGGGCACTTCGACACCGTCGTCTTCCCCAAGGACGGCGACGGCTGCCGCTGGGACTCCACGCCCTACGACAACGTCACCCGCGTCCGCCTCCAGGGCATCGGGCACATCCGCGTGCACCGGCACAGGCCCGTCCAGGGCCGTGTCAAGACGATCTCGGTGAAGCGTGAGGGGCGCCGCTGGTACGCCGTGCTGTCCTGCGACGACGTCCCCGCCGAGGAACTGCCGCTCACCGGCGCGGTGGTCGGCATCGACATGGGCGTCACCCACTTCTTGACCACCTCCGGCGGCGAGCACATCGCGAACCCCCGCTTCCTCGACGCGATGGCCGAGGAACTGGCCGAGGCTCAGCGGCACCTTGCGACATTCCCCAAGCGGACCCTGCAGCGCACCAAGAAGCACCGCGCTGCGGCCCGGAAGGTCGCCGAACTGCACGCCAAGATCCGGCGGCAGCGCGCCGATTTCCACCACAAGACAGCCCGTGCACTCATCGCCGACCACGACGTCATCGCGCACGAACAGCTCAACACGGCGGGCACGGTCAAAGCCCCCGCACCCAAAAACGAACCCGAGCAGCCCGGCAGCTTCCTGCCGAACGGCGCTGCCGCGAAAGCCGGACTCAACCGCAGTATCCTCGATGCGGGTTGGGCGCAGTTCCTCACGATCCTGGCGAACAAGGCTGAGAGTGCCGGTCGTCTCGTGGTCGCGGTGAACGCGCGCAACACCTCCCGCACGTGCCCGTCCTGCGGGCATGTCGCGAAGGAGAACCGCGTCAGCCAAGCGAAGTTCGAATGCGCGGCGTGCAGGTTCGCGGCGAACGCGGACCACGTCGGCGCGACGAACGTCCTCAACAGGGCCGGGCTGGTCCTCTGCGACGTGGCCTGGCCACGACCGTAGGAAGCCCGCGCGTTTACGCGTGGGTGGAGTCACGAGTCCCTTCTTCCGCAATCAATCCGCAGGGACCCTATGGACGACACACAACCCAGCCACAGACGAATGGCTGAACGCCCGCCGAACGGTTCGTCAAAGCAACGGCAAGTCGTTCGAGGGGGAGACGAATTCCGGCCGAACCCGGGCAGCACCCGAATGCACCGGGAAGGCTCGGCTAACCGGCGTGCAGTATCAGCCCGATCCCAACGACCAGCAACCCGGCCGCCGCGACCCTGGGCGCCCCGAACCGCTCCTTGAAGAAGACGGCGCCGATGGCCGCGCCGACGATGACCGACGATTCGCGCAGGGCCGCGACCGGTGCGAGTTCGGCGCGGGTCTGGGCCCAGAGGACCAGCCCGTAGGCGAACACGGACAGCACGGCGCCGAACAGTCCCAGCACGGCGAACGGGCGGGCGGCGGTGAGCAGTTCGCCGCGTCTGCGGTGGAGGGCGTACGCGGGGATCACCAGGCCCTGGAGGGCCATCAGCCAGGCGATGTAGCCGACGGAGGAGCCGGAGGCCCGTACCCCGAGGCCGTCGATGACGGTGTACGCGGCGATCGACAGGCCCGTGGCGAGGGCGGCCCCGATCGCCGCCCAGTCGGGCCTGCGGCCGCGCAGCCCCCACAGTGCGACCCCGGTGAGCCCGGCGCAGGACACGGCGATCCCCGCGGCCGCCGGGGCGTCCGGCACCTCGTGCGCGAACACGGCGGCGAACAGCGTGACCAGCAGGGGCGCGGTGCCGCGCGCGATCGGGTACGCCTGCCCGAAGTCGCCGAGCCGGAAGGAGAGCATCAGCAGCGCGAAGTACGCGACATGGACGACGGACGAGGCGATCAGGTACGGCCATGCGCCGGCCGCCGGGACCGCGGCGAACGGCATCAGCACCAGCCCGATCAGCACTCCTCCGGCGGCGATCAGGGAGGAGCCGACGAGTTTGTCGGTGATCCGGTGGGCGATCGCGTTCCAGGACGCGTGCGTGACCGCGGCGAGCAGGACGGCCGTGGTGACGGCAGGGGTCACGCGGTGGGCTCGCGCACGTCCACGACGGTGGCGCCGGCGTGTTCGACCAGGGCGGCGGGGGCGATCGGGAAGACGGCGTGGGGGTTGCCGGCGGCGGCCCACACCACGTCGTGGCGGAGCAGCGCCCGGTCGGCGAGGACGCGGGTGCGGGTGCGGTGCCCGAAGGGCGGTACGCCGCCGATGGCGTACCCGGTCGTCTCGCGGACGACGTCCGCCTTGGCCCTCGTCACCTTCGCGGCGCCGAGCTCCTTGCGGACCAGGTCCACGTCGACCCGGGAGGCGCCGTCCATCAGCACCAGCACCGGCACCCCGTCGGCCGCGAAGATCAGCGACTTGCAGATCTCGCTCAGTTCGCACCCGACCGCCGCGGCGGCCTCGGCCGCGGTACGGGTCGCGTCCGGGAAGCGGCGGATCCGGGAGGTCAGTTCCCCCAGCCCCAGCTCCTCCAGGGCGGCGGCGAAACGAGGGTGGGCTCCGGAGCCCTGGGCATCGGCGTCAGTGGCGGCTGTCGTCATGGGGGCACGCTAGCCAAGCGGGGCGGGGGCGGCGAGTGGTTAACGCCCTGCCCGCCGCCCCGTACGAGGAAGCCGGTGAGGGCGCCCCGTCCCCACGGACCCTCACCGGCCGTCTGTCGTGCGCCGTGCGTCAGGCGCGGACCAGTTCCCGGTCCTCGTCGTCGCTGCCGGCCGCCCGGTCGGACGCGGTGCGCAGGCCCTCGCCCTCGACGTCGACGTTGGGCAGCACGCAGTCCAGCCACTTCGGCAGCCACCAGGCGCTCCTGCCGAGCAGGGCGAGCACCGCCGGGACGATCGCCATGCGGACGACGAACGCGTCGAAGAAGACGGCGATGGCGAGGCCGAAGCCGATCATCTTGATCATCGACTCGCTGGCGGTGATGAAGCCTCCGAAGACGGACATCATGATGATCGCGGCGGCGCCGACCACGCGGGCGCTGTGCCGGAAGCCGGTCACCACGGCCTGGCCGGGCGTCTCGCCGTGGACGTACGCCTCCCGCATCCGGGTCACGAGGAACACCTCGTAGTCCATGGCGAGACCGAAGACCACGCCCACCATGAAGATCGGCATCATCGACATGATCGGGCCGGTCTGCTCGACGCCGAGCAGACCGCCGAGCCAGCCCCACTGGAAGACCGCGACGACGGCGCCGAGCGCGGCGAGCACGCTGAGCAGGAAGCCGAGGGCCGCCTTCAGCGGGACCAGGACGGAGCGGAAGACCGCGATCAGGAGGAGGAAGGCGAGGCCGACGACCAGCGCCAGGTACGGGACCAGCGCGTCGTTGAGCTTCTGCGAGAAGTCGATGTTCATCGCGGTGGTGCCGGTGACCAGGACCCGCGCGTCGGTGTCCGCCGTGACCTGGGTGCCCTCGTCGCGGATGGCGTGCACCAGGTCCTCGGTGCGGACGGAGGACGGCTTGGACGACGGGACCACGGTGATCGTCGCGGTGTCGCCGGCCTTGTTGAAGAACGCAGGGCTGACGGAGGCGACGTCCTTGAGGTCCTTGATGCCGTCGGTGACCGTGGTGGCCGCGGCCTTCGGGTCGGCGCTGCTCTTGGCGTCGACCACGATCACCAGCGGGCCGTTGAAGCCGGGGCCGAAGCCGTCCGAGAGGAGGTCGTAGGCGCGGCGCTGGGTGGTGGACGTGGGCTGCGAGCCGTCGTCGGGCAGGCCGAGCTCCAGCTGGGAGGCCGGGAGGGCGACGGCGCCGAGGCCGACCACGCCGAGCAGCAGTACGGCGGCCGGGCGGCGGACGACGAAGCTCGCCCAGCGCTCGCCCAGACCGGGCTTGGCCGCAGCGCCCGTGTCGCTCTTGCGGCGCTTCTCGCCGACCGCCTTGACCCGCCTGCCCGCGTAGCCGAGCAGGGCCGGGATCAAGGTCAGCGCGATCAGGACGGAGACGACGACCGTGCCGGCCGCGGCGAGGCCCATCTTGGTGAGCATCGGGACGCCGACGACGGACAGGCCCGCCAGCGCGATGACGACCGTGAGGCCCGCGAAGACCACCGCGGAGCCGGCGGTACCGGCCGCGCGGCCGACCGCCTCCTCGCGGTCGCGGCCCTCGGCCAGCTCGCCGCGGTAGCGGGAGACGATGAACAGCGCGTAGTCGATGCCGACCGCCAGACCGATCATCAGCGCCAGCGTGGACGTGGTGTCGCCGAGGTCGAGCGCCTTGGCGAGCGCGGTGATGGTGGAGACGCCGATGCCGACGCCGATGATCGCCGTCAGCAGCGGCAGTCCGGCCGCGACCAGCGAGCCCAGGGTGATGACGAGCACGACGGCGGCGATGGCGAGGCCGACGACCTCGCCGGCCGCCCCCGGGTCGGCCCCGGCCTGCAGGGCGTCACCGCCGATCTCGACGGTCAGCCCGGCCTTCTGGGCGTCGTGCCCGGCCGCCTCCAGCGCATTGCGGGAGGAGTCCTTGAGCTCCATGCCGGAGACGTCGTAGCGCACCGACGCGTAGGCGATGGTGCCGTCCTTGCTGACGGCCTTCGTCTTGAACGGGTCGGCGACGGAGGTGACCTCGGAGCCGTCGGCCAGCTCCTTCACGGTCTTCTCGACGGTCGCCTTGTTGAGCGTGTCGGAGATCTTCTCGCCCGCCGGGGCCTTGAAGACGACCCGCGCGGTGGCGCCGTCGGAGCTGGAGCCGGGGAAGCGCTGGTCCAGCAGGTCGAAGGCCTTCTGCGCCTCCGTACCGGGGATCGAGAAGGACGTGGAGCCCGCGGCGGGGGCACTGGCCGCGCCGACACCCGCCAGGGTCAGCAGCGCCACCCATATGAGGGCGACGAAGTGCCGTCGCCGAAAGGCGAGCCGGCCCAGTTTGTAGAGGAACGTGGCCACGAGGGCGTACTCCCGGTCAGGTCGTGGGGTGTTCAGGGCAGGGGTGATCAACCCGGTGGGTGGCAGGGGTGATCGGCCCGACGACGTGAGCGGAGGCGTCAGGTGGGCAGGCTGCGGGGAAGGGTCAGCCGGCGGACACGCCGAGTGCGGGGAGCACCACGGCGTCGATGTACGACAGGAGGAAGGCCTGGGTGGGCGGCTGCTCGTCGATCAGCGACCGCGCGGCGAACCCACCGATCATCATGTGCATCACGTAGTTGAGCGCCGGGTTGTCCGCATGGACCTCGCCCCGGGCGATCGCACGCTCCAGCACACGGCGGAACTCGGCCATCTCGGGCTCGATCAGATGCTCCTTGAACGCCGTCAGGAGATCCGGGTTTCCGTGGATCGCCATGGCGAGCCCTCGCATGAGCGCGGAGTTCTGCTCCATCTGGCAGTCGTCCGAGTGCATGGTGAGGGCGTGCAGGTCACCCCGGAGCGAACCGGTGTCGATGTTCCCGAAGCCGCCGGGCTTGTTCTGCCGCACCGCCTTGGCGACCAGTTCGGCCTTGCCGCCCCACTGGCGGTAGAGGGTGGCCTTGCTGGACTTGGTGCGGGCGGCGACGGCGTCCATGGTGAGGGCGTCGTAGCCGACCTCACGGAGCAGTTCGAGCACGGCCTCGTACAGCTCGGCCTCACGCTCGGGCGTGATCCGACTGCGACGCGCGGTCGCGACCTCAGCCATGCCTCTCACCCTCCTCTGCTCCGTACGGCTTCTTCCCGCGTACACCATGAACATACCCTGAGATCTATAGAAACGAAACCGTTTCGTACGTGGGTTGTCTCACGTGTCCGCTCGATCCGCACGCTCCCACGAGTTGCTGGGCCACTGTGCCCGGAAAAGCATGGGGAGGTGAGCTATCTGCGCCTGCCGCATCTCAACGGCGACCTGTTGTGCTTCGTGGCCGAGGACGACCTCTGGCTGACCTCGCTCGACGCCCCGGGCCGCGCCTGGCGGCTCACCGTCGACCGCACCAAGGTGGGGCATCCGCGCTTCTCGCCCGACGGCCGCCGGCTCGCGTACACGAGCTGGCGCAGCCTGGTGCCCGAGATCCACCTGGTCGACGTGGACGGCGGGCCCGGCCGGCAGCTGACGTACTGGGGCAGCGCCGACACCCAGGTGTGCGGGTGGACTCCCCCCGACGGGGAAGGCAACGCGGACATCCTCGCGGTCGCCTCGCACGGGCAGCCGTTCTCCTACTTCACCTGGGCCTACAAGGTCTCCCCCGACGGCGACCCGGGCCGCAAACTGCCCTGGGGCCCGGTCTCCGACATCCAGGTCGCCGACATCGACGGCGAGCGCAGGACCCTGCTGCTCACCGGCACCCCGCCGCACGAGCCGGCCGGCTGGAAGCGCTACCGGGGCGGCGCCATGGGCCGGCTGTGGCTGCACGGGCAGCGGCTGCTCGACGGCATCGGCGGCCATCTGCACTCCCCGATGTTCGTCGGCGGCCGGATCGCCTTCCTCTCCGACCACGAGGGCGTCGGCAACCTCTACTCCTGCGCCCACGACGGCTCCGACCTGCGCCGGCACACCGACCACGACGCCTTCTACGCCCGGCACGCCTCCAGCGACGGCACGCGCGTGGTGTACCAGTGCGCGGGCGACCTCTGGCTCGTCGACGACCTCGGCCCGGACGCGGCGCCGCGCAGGCTGGACGTGCGGCTGTCCGGGCCGCGGGCCGGGCGCCGCCCCTACCAGGTGCCGGCCGCCCAGCACGTCGACGGCATCTCGGTCGACGAGACGGGCCGGGCCAGCGCGGTCGTCGTACGCGGCAGCCTGTACTGGCTCACCCACCGCGACGGCCCGGCCCGTACGATCGCGGACACGCCCGGGGTACGGGTCCGGCTCCCGGAGATGCTCGGCTCGACCGGGCAGATCGCGTACGTCACGGACGCCGGGGGCGAGGACGCCGTCGAGATCGCCTCCCTGCCGCGGGCGAGCGGCGACCGGCCGCCGCGCCGGCTGGCCTCCGGACAACTGGGCCGGGTGCTCGAACTGGTGGCGGATCCGCTGGGCGAACGGCTGGCGGTGGCGGCCCACGACGGGCGCCTGCTGTTGATCGACGTGACGGAGGAGTCGGCGAGTGTTGAGGGCGTCGAGGGCGTCGAGGCAGTCAACGTTGACGATGCCGACGGAGTTGAGGCCGTCAACGTCGACCGTGCCGACGCAGTGGTCACCGAGCTGATCCAGTCGATCAATGGTCCGGTGCGGGATCTCGCCTTCTCGCCGGACGGGGCATGGCTGACCTGGTCGCATCCGGGGATCGGCCGTACGCTGCGGCAGATCAAGATGGCCCGCATCAGCGACCGGCACGTCATCGACGTCACCAACGGCCGTTTCGAGGACGAGAACCCCGTCTTCACCCGCGACGGCCGCTACCTCGCGTTCCTGTCCTGGCGCGGCTTCGACCCGGTCTACGACGTGCACACCGGCGACCTGTCCTTCCCGCTCGGCTGCCGCCCCTACCTGGTCCCGCTCTCCTCGGCGACCCCCTCCCCCTTCGCCCTCAGCCCGGACGGGCGCCCGGCGGCGGGCGGCCTGGACCCCGTCGAGGACGAGGAGCCCGGCGAGGGCGGCGCGGTGACGGTCGAGGTGGAGGGCCTGGAGAGCCGGGTGACCCCGTTCCCGGTCACCGCCTCCAAGTACTCGGCGCTGTGCCCGGTCGCGGGTGGCGGTCTGGTCTGGCTGCGCTGGCCGATCTCCGGCGCGCTGGGCGAGACCTTCGCCAACCCGGCCGACACCAGCGGCCGGCCGACCCTGGAGTACTTCAACATCAGCAAGGCGAAAAAGTCCGAACTCGTCGACCACCTCGACTGGTTCACGGTCAGCGGCGACGCCAGCCGCCTGGTCGTGGTCGACGAGGGCGAGCTGCGGGCCGTTCCGTCGACCGAGTCCGGCGACGGTGACACGACCGTCTGGATCGACCTGCGCCGCATCCTGCACGAGGTCGACCCGCCCGCCGAGTGGCGACAGGCCTACGCCGAGGCCGGCCGCCTCATCCGCGACTACTTCTGGGACCCCGGGATGTGCGGTATCGACTGGGACGGCGTGCTCGACCAGTACCGCCCGCTGGTCGAACGGATCGCCTCCCCCGACGAGTTCGCCGACCTCCTCCGTGAAGTCCTCGGCGAACTCGGCACCTCGCACGCCTATGTCACCCCCGCCCGCCGCAACGAGGGCCCGCCGCACTACCAGCGCCTCCAGGGCCTGCTCGGCGCCAACCTCGTGCACCGGGACGGCGGCTGGACGGTCAAGCGGATCCTGCCCGGCGACTCCTCCGACTCCAAGGCACGCTCACCGCTCGCGGGCACGGGGATCCGGGAGGGGGCGGTGCTCACGCACGTGGACGGCCGGCCGGTGGACCCGGTGACCGGTCCGTATCCGCTGCTCGCGGGGGCGGGCGGTACGACGGTGGAGCTGACGTTCACCCCGGGCGAGGGCGAGCCGGGGCCGCCGCGCCGGGTCGCCGTCCTCCCGCTGACCGACGAACGGCCGCTGCGCTACCAGGACTGGGTGGCCAAACGCCGTGAGGTGGTACGGGAGATGAGCGGCGGCAAGTGCGGCTATCTGCACATCCCCGACATGGGCGGCTCGGGCTGGGCCCAGTTCAACCGCGACCTGCGCGGGGAGGTCTCCCGGCCCGCGCTCATCGTCGACGTGCGCGGCAACGCGGGCGGCCACATCAGCGAACTCGTCGTCGAGAAGCTGACCCGGACCATCCTCGGCTGGGACCTGACGAGGAACGCCCAGCCGGTGTCGTACGCCTCGAACGCGCCGCGCGGCCCGATCGTGGCCCTCACCGACGAGGCCACCTCCTCCGACGGCGACATGATCACGGCCGCGATCAAGCTGCTCAGGCTGGGTCCGGTGGTCGGGCAGCGCACCTGGGGCGGAGTCGTCGGCATGACCGGGCGGCACCGGCTGGGCGACGGCACGGTGATCACGGTGCCGATGAACGCGGCCTGGTTCGAGGACTACGGCTGGTCCGTCGAGAACCACGGTGTCGCCCCCGACGTGGAGGTCCTGCGCACCCCGCTGGACTGGGCGGAGGGCCGCCATGTCGAGATGGACGACGCGATCCAGCTGGCCCTGGACCTCCTGACCACCCACCCCGCGGCGATCCCCCCGGACTACAGCGAGGCCCCGGACCGATCCCGCCCGAAGCTGCCGCCACGGCCGACGGCCGGTTGAGCACCCTCAGTTGCGCAGCATCATCACGAGCAGCACCACCAGGGCGATCAGCAGCGCGCCGCCCACCGACGCCAGGGTGATCTTCACCGCGCTGTACGGCCGCTCGCCGATGACCTCGCCGGTACGGGCGTTGACCATCACCGGCCACGCCCTGCCTGCGTGGAGGTAGGTCAGGAACCAGACGGGCAGCAGCACCAGCTTGTAGGTGAGGCCGCTGTAGAGGGTGGCGACCGAGTGCACCCGCTGCTCGTCGCCGCCGATGTCCCGCTTGCAGTCGGCGCGGATCACCGGCGCCATCCGCGCCTTCGCCGACTCCAGGCCGGTCTCCGGCTCGACGTCGTAGCGGACGGTGCGGAAGCCCGCCAGGTACTCCTCCTGGTAGGGAACCGTCTCCGCCAGCGGCCAGGGGGCCAGCTTGTCCAGTTCCTCCACCGGGACCTGGCCGCTGCCGGGCACCAGCACGTCGTCGAAGAACCGGCCGACCGTCCCGGACGTGTGGTGCCAGCGGGTGTGCCGGACCTGCCGCTTGTTGCCCTCGGAGTCCTCCTCCTCCACCCAGTAGTGCTCACCGCGTTCGCCGGTGTACTCGGTGGTGGTCTGCGCGTCGTAGGTCCAGTGCGGCAGGTAGCTGCCCCGGAAGGTCTCCGCCTCGGTGACCTTCTTCAGCTCGTTCGGCGCGAACCAGCGGGACCTGGTCCACTTCGCCAGCGCGTCCCGGGCCTGCTCGCGGCCCACCCCGAAGGGCAGTACCGCCTCGGGTACCACGCGCTCGGTGCCGGAGGCGTCCGCGACCAGCGGGGTCCCGCAGAACTGGCACTTGTCGCTGAGCGTGTCGCTCTCGGTCACCGCGTGGCAGCCGGGGCAGGTGTACACCTTCACCCGGTCCGGTGCGGATGCCCGGCGGGGCAGCGCGGCCAGCTCCTCGATCGGGTGCTCGGTCACCTGCCGGGGTATCGGCGTGATGTCCTGCTCGTGCCTGCAGTACGGGCAGCGCAGCGCGTACGTCCCGGGCGCGTACTCGCTGACCCCGCCGCACGCCTCGCACTGGAACGCCCGGTCCGGCGCCGGCGCGACATCGTGGTCCGTCAACTCACTTCTCCTTCGGAAGGCCTTCAGAAGGGCCCTAGCCCTGCGGGGGCAGCGGCGGCGGGACGTCGGCGAGCAGCGGTGTCAGTTCCGGGATCCGGTCCGCGGGCTGCCAGGCGGCCTGCCCGCTGCGCCAGACCAGCGTGGTACGGGTCAGGTTGCCGGCCGCCACCTGCCCGGCCAGCGCGCTCTCGTCGTACGGGCCCTGCTGCTGTCCGCCGACCGCGATGAACCAGCGGGGCGCGGTGGGCAGCGGCGGCGGCACGTCGGAGGAGCCGGGAGCGGGGGCGGGGGCGGGCTGCGCCGGGGCCTGTGCCGCCGGGACCTGGGGAGCCGCCGCGCCGGACGTGCTCTGCACGATGCGCTGGCCCAGCGCCATGCCCACGCCCAGCCCGAGGGCGTCGCCGCCGGTGCCGGGGTTGGCGGCGGCGGTCTGGATCGCGTCGGCCGCCTGGAGCTTGGCGTAGTCGTCCAGGTTGCCAGCGATCGTCATCCGGGAGCGGGTGTCGATCGCCGCCTCGACCTCCGGCGGGACGCTGATGTTCTCGATGTAGAACCGGGGCACGGCGATGCCGGTGGCGGCCAGCTCCTGGGTCAGGGTCTCGGCCAGCTGCTGCCCGATGCCGTCCTGCCGGGCGGCGAGGTCCAGCAGCGGGACGCCGGACGAGCCCAGGGCGGAGCCCAGCTTGGAGACGATCAGCTGCCGCAGGTGCTCGCCGACCTCCTCGGTGCGGAACTGCGGGTCGGTGCCGACCAGTTCGCGCAGCAGCGCGGCGGCGTCCACCACCTTGGCCGCGAAGGTGCCGAAGGCGCGGACCCGGACCATGCCGAAGTCGGCGTCCCGCAGGATCACCGGGTTCTGGGTGCCCCACTTGAAGTCGGTGAACTGCCGGGTGGTGACGAAGTAGACCTCGGCCTTGAACGGCGACTCGAAGCCGTGCTTCCAGCCCTTCAGCGTGGACAGGACCGGCATGTTCTGGGTCGAGAGCGTGTACGTCCCGGGCTGGTAGACGTCGGCCAGCCGGCCCTCGTTGACGAAGACGGCCACCTGCGACTCGCGCACCACGAGCCGGGCGCCCATCTTGATCTCGTTGCCGTAGCGCGGAAAGCGCCACACGATGGTGTCCCGGCCGTCGTCGGTCCACTCGATGATGTCGATGAACTCACCGCGGATGCGGTCCATCAGCCCCATGACAATCCCCCACTCCCCGCGGCGGTCAAGCGCTCACGCCGTCAAGCGATCAGCCGACAGTATGCCCGTCGCGGTCCGCGCGGACACGGGCAGGGGCGGGCAGGGGCCAGGTCCCGTGGGCGCCGAAAGGCGCAGGGCGCCCTCCGTGACGAAGGGCGCCCCACGCTGTTCGGCCGAGCCAGGTGCAACGGCTACGCGTCGTAGTCCTGGTCGAACCGGTCCTGCATCTCCTGCTCGGTGTCGTCCAGGTTCTGGCGACCGCGCTCCTGGGTCTGCCGGCCACGCTGCTGGGCCTGCTGACCGCGCTGCTGCGCCTGCTGGCCACGCTGTTGCGCCTGCGGCGTCTGCGAGGTCGGCGACGTCTGGGACGTCTGCTGGCCGCGCTGCTTGGCCTGCTCCTGGGCCTCGCGGGTCTTCTGCTTGCCCTGTTCCTGCATCTTGCCGGCCTTGTCCTTCATACCCATGTGGGTTCACTCCCGTGGAGGGTGAGGGGAAACGGCCCTCTGTGGGGCCTCGACCAGACTCACACGGGGCGACTACGCTCGCATTTCGATCAATGACGGTGCGTAGCGCGCGCCTCCTCGTCGGCCGCCCCACCTGCGCCGACGAGCCCGGTGCGGATGCCCTGCAAGCGGGGCGCGAACCGCTTCATCTCGCGCTGTCCGACCGTGCCGACGACCGACGGCAGATACCCGCGCACGCCCTGCATCCCGCGCAGCCACCACTGCCCGTACACATGCGCCGAGCGCCGCTCGATCCCCGCCACGATCCGGTCCACGGCCGGACCCAGCGGATACGTCTTGTTCGCCGGCCACGGCAGCCGCTGCCGCAACTCCCGCATCACGTCGTCCTGGTCGGCGCCGCGCACCATGTCGGTGTCCGTCCAGGACAGGTACCCGACCCCGACGCGCACGCCCTGGTGGCCGACCTCGGCGCGCAGACTGTGCGCGTACGCCTCCACGCCCGCCTTGGACGCGCAGTACGCCGTCATCATCGGCGCCGGCGTGATCGCGGCCAGCGACGCGATCTGCAGCAGATAGCCGCGGCTCTCCGTGAGCACCGGCAGGAACGCGCGGGCCGTCACCGCCGAGCCGATCAGGTTGACCTCGATCACCCGCCGCCAGGCCTCGGGGTCCGAGTCGGCGAACGGACCGCCGTTCGCCACCCCCGCGTTGGCCACCACGATGTCGACCTTCCCGAACCGCTCCTTGGCCTCCCGGGCCACCCGGCTCATCGCCTCGTGGTCGGTGACGTCGGCGTACCAGTGCGCGCTGTCCGTGTGCAGCCGCCCGGAGACCTCCTTGAGCGCCTCCTCCTCCAGGCCGACCAGCGCGACCTTCGCCCCGCGCGCGGAGAGTTTGCGGGCGAGCAGCTCGCCGACCCCGCGCGCCGCTCCGGTGACGACGGCGACCTGACCTTCGAGACCGACCCTGCTCATGAGCCCTCCGTGATCCGCTGGGGCGCCTCGGCGCCGGTTCCGCCGGGGGTGTCCGCCACCGTGACGTACGCGGTGACCAGTTCCCGGATCTTTCCGTTGACCAGTTCCGGCGCCTCGACCGGCGTCATATGGCCCATGCCCGGCAGCTCGGTGAGACCGAGGGGGTGCGGCAGGGCGGCGATCAGCGCGCGGGCGTGCACCGGGGGCGTGAGCCGGTCGGCCGCGCCGGTGACGACCGCGGTGGGCGCGCGCAACTCCCGTACGCCGTCGTCGAGATCGAGCTGCGCGAGGACCCGCGCCCACGCGTGGCGCACGGCGCGCGGGCAGGCGTGCACGATCCGCGCGCACGCCTCCACCATGTGCGGGGCGGAACCGGCGCCCATGGTGGCGTACTTGAGGATCCGCTTCGCGAGGGGCGTGACCGGCCCGAGGGGGGCGCGCGAGGCGAGGACCCGCGTGGTGAGCCAGGTGCGCGCGGCCCCGGCGCCCATCGGTACGACGCGTGCCTCGGCGACCAGCCGCGAACTGCCGGTGCTGCACAGCAGGACGGCGGCGGCGTGCTCCCGGAAGCGCGGGCGTCCGGAGGCCGCCATGACGGTCATCCCGCCCATGGAATGTCCGACGATCACGGCCCGCTCCCCGCGCGCGAGTGTCTCCGCCAGCACCGCTTCGAGGTCGTCCGCCAGCGCGCGGGTGGTGCACGCGGAGCTCGCGGGGCTGCGCCCGTGCCCCCTCTGGTCGTAGGCGATGACCCGGTGGTCGACGGCCAGCTCCCGGATCTGCGCCGCCCAGAAGGCGGTCGAGCAGGTCCAGCCGTGGGAGAGGACGACGGGCGGCGCGTTCTCGGGGCCGTGCACCTCGACGTGCAGGCGCGCGCCGTCGGCGGAGACGGCGGTGAGTTCACGGGCGGGCACGGGCGGGGCGTACGGCCCGGTGGTCACATGGGTGAGCCGGCTCATGCGCCCACCTCCGCGCCGGACTTGGCGCCGTGCGCGCCCTCGCTCCCCGGCGCGCGGATCAGGTCGTACTCCGCGAGGTCCACCCGCTGGGTCGCGCGCCGGAACTCCGTGGTCGTACCGGGCCAGATGGTGGTGTTGCGGCCGTTCGCGTCCAGGTACCAGCTGGTGCAGCCGCCGGTGTTCCAGACGGTGCGCTTCATGCGTTCCTGGACCTGGTGGTTCCAGGCGGCCACGGCACCGGGGCGTGCGTCGAGGGCCGCACGCCCGCCGAGGACACGGAGCTGGCGCAGGTAGTCGGCCATGTAGTTCAGCTGGGACTCGATCATGAGGATCATGGAGGAGTTCCCGAGGCCGGTGTTGGGCCCGATGATCGTCATCCAGTTGGGGAACCCGGCGGCGGAGGCGCCGCGCAGGGCCTCCATGCCGTCCTTCCAGGCCTCGGCGAGGGTCCGCCCGTCGGCGCCGACGACCCGCTCGGCGATGGGCATGTCGGTGACGTGGAAGCCGGTACCGAAGACGATCGCGTCGACCTCGGCGGAACTGCCGTCCGCGGCCACCACGGTCGACCCGCGCACCTCGCTCAGGCCGCTCGCCACCACGTCCACGTTCCGCTGTGCGAGGGCCGGATAGTAGGCGCTGGACAGCAGGATCCGCTTGCAGCCGATGCGGTAGTCCGGGGTCAGCCTGGCACGCAGCGCGGGGTCCTTGATGGCACGGCCCATGTTGCGCTTGGCGAGCTGTTCGACCAGGCCGAGTTCGTCGGGCCGCTTGGTGAACGCCTGCACCTGGAGCTCCCGGATGCCCCACAGCAGCCCGCGCCGGGCCTGGGTGGTGAAGGGCAGCGCCCGGTGCAACCGGCGCTCCGCGGCACTGATCGCGCGGTCCACCCGGGGCATCACCCACGGCGGTGTGCGCTGGAACAGCGTCAGCCGCGCGACCTCGGGCTGGATGGCGGGCACGATCTGGATCGCGGAGGCGCCCGTGCCGACCATGGCGACCCGCTTGCCGCGCAGGTCGTAGTCGTGGTCCCAGCGGGCCGAGTGGAAGACCCTGCCGGGGAACGAGTCCAGCCCCGGGATCTCGGGGATCTTCGGGTCGGACAGCGGCCCGGTGGCGGAGACGACGACGTCCGCGGAGAGCGGGCCGGCCGCCGTCTCGATGTCCCAGCGCAGCTTCTCCGGGTCCCAGGTCATCCGCTTCACCTCGGCGTCGAAGCGGAGGTGCGGCCGGAGCCCGAACACGTCGGCGACGTGCTCCAGATAGGCGCGGATGTGCTCCTGCCCGGAGAAGGTGCGCGGCCAGTCGGGGTTGGGCGCGAAGGAGAAGGAGTACAGATGGGACGGCACGTCGCAGGCGCACCCCGGGTAGCTGTTGTCCCGCCAGGTGCCGCCGACGCTGCCGGCCCGTTCCAGGACGACGAAGTCCGTGATCCCCTCCCGGCGCAACCGCACGGCCGCGCCCAGTCCGCCGAACCCGGACCCGATCACCGCCACCCGTACATGCTCGTGCTCGGCCATCCCGGAGCCTCCACACCCTCGACCGCGATTACGCCAGTGAACACTGGCACGATGGGACTGTAGAGCAGCTCCGTACCGATGGGTAGGGGTTGCGCCGGCGAAAGTTACCGGCGGTACAACATAGGCTGCGCACGTGGCAGAAGACGGCGCAGAACACGGTGCAGAACGCGGTGCGGCACATCCGGAGGCCCCCCGCGAGTACCGCATGGAGGAGCTGGCGGGACTGGCCGGCATCACCGTGCGCACCCTGCGCTTCTACCGCGAACGCAAGCTGCTCGCACCGCCTCGCCGACAGGGTCGTATCGCCTGGTACGACGACCACCACCTGGCCCGGCTGCGCACGATCTCGGCGCTCCTGGAGCGCGGTCACACCCTGAACGGCATCGCCGAACTGGCGGAGGCCTTCGACCACGGCAGGGACGTCGCCGAACTCATCGGCATGGACGCCCCCACCGAGGAGGAGCCGGTCCGCCTCACCCCCGAGGAACTCGCCGCCCGCTTCGAGGGCGAGGCCACCCCGGAGAACCTGGTCGCCGCGCTGGACCTCGGCTATCTCGGCACCGACGGCGAGAACATCGTCCACATCAGCCGCCGCCTGCTGGACGCCTCCGAGGCCCTGGTCCGCGAGGGCTTCCCGCTCGCCGAGGTCCTGGCGGCCGGCCGCAGCGTACGCGAACACGCCGACGCCCTCGCCGAACTCTTCGCCGACCTGGTCCTGCGCCACGGCCCCCAGGAGGACATGGCCCGCCTGCGCCCCCTGGCCCGGAGCGTGGTGGAGGCGGAGGTGTCACTGGCCCTGGACCGGAGACTGCGGAAGCGGGACTAGAGCTGGACTGGAGGGCGTTTCGGCCGGTAGGCGGTGGCCAGCACGGAGACGGTGACCCGGCCGGGCAGAAGGCCTCCCTCGGCCGGATCCGTACGGCACAGGTGGCGCGCGCTCGGCGTCATCCCCACCAGATCGAGAGCCTCCCGCCCGGCCAGGGGCACGGCGTACTCCACCGGCTCGGTGACGGCGGCCTCGAAGAAGGGATCCAGCGCCTGGTGCAGGCGCTGTTCCTTGGCCGGATCCATCGCGACCATCGCGGGCACCCGGTCACGCAGCTCGGCCAGGTGCCGTCCGGTGGGACGGACCACGACGAGCCTGCCGGTCGGGCGCAGTACGCGGTGGAACTCGGCCGGGTTGCGCGGAGCGAACACGTCCAGCACGACATCGGCCACCGCGTCGGCCAGCGGAAAGGGACGGAAGACGTCCCAGGCCGCCGCGGCGGCTCGGGCGTGGGCACGGGCCGCCGAGCGCAGCGCACGCACGCAGGTGTCCAGTCCCAGACCACGGGCGCCGGGCAGCCGGTCGAGGACGCCGGCCAGGTAGTAGCCCGTGCCGCAGCCGACGTCCACCACCGTGGCCCGCTCGGGCTCGGGCTCGGGCACGGAGCCGGACGCGAGGCGGGCCACAACGTCACGGATGGGCGCGTACGAGCCGGTGGCCAGGAACCGGTCCCGGGCCCGGGCCATGGCCGCGTCGTCGCCGCTGGTGGCACGGGCGCCCGTCAGCAGACCGGCATAGCCGTGGCGGGCGATGTCGAAGGAATGCCCCGCCGGACAGCGCAGCGCGCCGCGGTCGGGGCGCAGCCGGGACGAGCGGCACGTCGGGCAGCGGAGCAGGTCGAGGGAGAGCGCGAGGGCAGGGGAAAGCGACACGGGCACGAGGCACTCCTGGCAGGGGCGAAGGGAAGAGACCTGCCTGCACGCGCGCTCGGCACTCACCGCCCCGGAAGGGAACGGGAAGCGCCGGGAACCTGGTTCACGCGGCAGGCACACCGAGGAGGGCGACGCCGTCCGGCATCGCCCTCAGTGTCTTCCGCTCACAGGAAGCAGCAGTGCGGGGTGCTCATGAATGCCACGCCATGAGTCTACGAGTGACGGCGACCGTCCCTCATGCCCGCCGAAGTCGTCAGCTCCCGAAGACCACTGTCACGGGAGCGTGGTCCGACCAGCGCTCCTCATGGCTGGCCGCCCGCTCCACGACCGCCTTGACGGCACGGGCGGCCAGGCCCGGGGTCGCGACGGCGAGGTCGATCCTCCAGCCTGAATCATTGTCGAAAGCCCGCCCCCGGTACGACCACCAGGTGTACGGGCCCTCGGCGTCCGGGTGCAGGGTGCGTACGACGTCGACGTAGCCGCCGTCGGCCGGGGCGAGGACGTTGCCGAGCCACTCGCGTTCCTCGGGGAGGAAGCCGGAGTTCTTGGTGTTGCCGCGCCAGTTCTTCAGGTCGGCCTGCTGGTGGGCGATGTTCCAGTCGCCGCAGACGACGACCTCGCGCCCGTCGGCGGCGGCCCGCTCGCGCAGTTCCTTCAGGTAGGCGAGGAACTCGTCCATGAACCGGACCTTCTCGTCCTGCCGCTCGGTACCGACCTCTCCGGAGGGGAGATAGAGGGAGGCGACGGTGACGCCGGGGAGGTCCGCCTCGACGTAACGCCCGCTCGTGTCGAACTCCTGCGACCCGAAGCCGACCTGCACACGGTCCGGCTCACGCCGGGTGTACAGGGAGACGCCCGCGCGCCCCTTGGCCGCCGCCGGGGCGTGCACGACATGCCATCCGCCGGGCGCGCGCACCTCTTCCGGGAGCTGCTGCGGCTCCGCACGCACCTCCTGCAGGCAGAGCACATCCGCGGAGGTCCCCGCGAGCCACTCCACGAAGCCCTTCTTCGCGGCGGCCCGCAGTCCGTTCACATTCACCGAGGTCACAGTCAGCACCCCGGCACGATACCGGCACACTGGACGGAGCCCGGAGGTCCCTCACCTCATCGTCTGCACGAATATACGATACCTCACATGAATATACGCCCCGTTGCCTTCGACCACCCCGACGCCGTCAAGCTGAACGACGAGGTCCAGGCCGAGTACCGGCTGCGCTACGGCGGCGACGGCGACGCCACCGCCCTCGACCCGGCCGACTTCGCACCGCCGAACGGCATCTACCTGATCGCGTACGACGAGTCCGACCGTCCCGTCGCCACCGGCGGCTGGCGCAGCCAGGACACGAACGGCGAGGGCAACGAGGACGGCGACGCCGAACTCAAGCGCATGTTCGTCATCGAGGGGATGCGCGGCCGGGGTCTGGCCCGCCGTATGCTCGCGGCCCTGGAGGACGACGCCCGCGCGGCCGGCCGCCTCCGCATGGTCCTGGAGACCGGCACCGAGCAGCCGGAGGCCATCGCCCTGTACACCTCCAGCGGCTACGAACCGTGCACCAAGTTCGGCTACTACCGCACCTACGAGTCGAGCCTCTGCTACGCGAAGGCCCTGCGAGCGGATCTGTAGACCGCGGCCGGCGACCACCGCCGGGCGGGCCGCTCCCGCCGGGGCCGGTTCCGTACCACCGTTTCATCCGTTTCATCGGGTACGACCGGTGCGTCCGGCAGTGCCGAGAAGGCGCCGGCCTTCTCGTACCAGTCCTCGAACACGGGGCGAAACAGGGGGTGGGCCGGGGTCGAACGCCTCACAACAGCCACCACGTCCTCCTCGGGTGCTTGGGATGCCGACCGGTGGTCCCCTGCGCCGGCCATTCCACGGTAGGGAGAAACGGTCCGCTGCTACCGTCCAATGGCATGCGGGTATCACAGACCAATCCGGCCGGAGATCTGCTGATCGACCTGGAGCGGTCGAGTGACGGGCCGCTGCACGAGCGGGTGAAGCGGGCGCTGCGGTCGGCGATCCGGGAGGGGCGTATCGAGGTCGGTACCGCGCTGCCGCCCAGCCGGCGGCTCGCCGCCGACCTGGGCTGTTCGCGCTGGGCGGTGACCGAGGCGTACGGCCAGCTCGTCGCCGAGGGGTATCTGGAGGCGCGCAGCGGTTCGGCCACCCGGGTGCGGTGGTCGAACGCCCCCGACACCGACGTCGAGCGCCCTGCCGCAGGCCCGGCTCCGGCGGCCCGTTTCGATCTCGCGCCGGGGCTGCCGGACCTGCGTGCGTTTCCGCGCCGGCGATGGGCCGACGCGGTCCGCGCGCAGGTGGCGAACGCGGCCTTCACGGAGCTGGGCTATCCGCCGGCCGGCGGTCATCTCCGGCTGCGGCGTCTGCTCGCCGAGTACCTGGGCCGCTCCCGTGGTGTCTCCACGATCCCGCAGGACGTGACCGTGTGCGCGAGTGTGACCGACGGGGTACGGCGCATGTGCCACGCGTTGCGCGCCGAGGGCATCACCGCGGTCGGCTGTGAGGAACCGGGCTGGACCCGGCTGCGCGAGGTGATCCGCGCGGCGGGCCTGGAGCCGGTGCCCGTCCGTATGGACGGCCGCGGGCTGCGCATCGACGACCTGGCGGGGCGCCCGGGTCTGCGGGCCGTGCTGACGGCGCCGGCGCACCAGTTCCCGCTGGGCACCGTACTCGTCCCCGAGCGGCGCGCCGCGCTGCTCGACTGGGCCCGCCGGGTGGACGGCGTGGTCCTGGAGGACGACTACGACGCGGAGTTCCGCTACGACCGCCGCCCGGTCGCGGCCGTCCAGGGCATGGACCCGTCCCGGGTCGTGCTGTTCAAGTCGCTGAGCAAGACCCTGTCCCCGGCGCTCGGCATCGGCTGGTTCGTGGCCCCGCCCCGCTGGACCCGGCAGCTGCACCGGGCCGACCAGCTGGCCGCCCAGCCCTCGGCGCTCGACCAGCTCGCCTTCGCCGCACTGCTGGAGTCGGGCGCCTACGACCGTCACCTCCGCGCCTGCCGGCAGCGGTACCGGCTGCGCCGTGACACCCTCGTCCGGGCCCTCGCCGAACAGCTGCCCGGTGCCCCGGTCTCCGGTGTCGCGGCCGGTCTCCATCTGATCCTGCGGCTGCCCGCGAGCGTGGACACCGCCGCCGTGGTCAGGGCCGCGGCCGCCCGCTCCCTGCGCGTCGCCGACCTCGCCGCCTACCACGCGACCGGGGACCACGCCGATCACGGCCTGGTCCTCGGCTACGGCAACCTCGCCGACCACGCGCTGCACGAGGCGGTCGACCGGCTGCGCGAGGCGATCGAGGTGAGCCGATAGCACCGGCGGGCCGGCGGCGGGTTCGTGCCCGCCTGTCTCACCTTGACAGCACTTACGTCATAAGTCAGTCTGAGCTGGTGTTGACATATGCCGTAAGTATTTCCTTGCGGTGCCGGCCACCCCCCTCGACACCAAGGACACTCCCCCGTGAAAGTCCACCACCTCAACTGCGGCACCATGCAGCCCCCAGGGGCCCCGCTCGTCTGCCACGTCCTCCTGATCGAGGCCGCGGGCGGCCTGGTGCTCGTCGACTCCGGTTACGGCCTCGACGACATCGCCGACCCCAGGCGGCGCGTCGGCCCCGCCCGCCACTTCGTCCGGCCGGTGTTCGACGCCGAGGAGACGGCAGCCCGCCAGGTCGAGAAACTGGGCTTCCGCCGCGAGGACGTCCGGCACATCGTCCTCACGCACTTCGACGCGGACCACATCGGCGGCCTGTCCGACTTCCCCTGGGCCGAGGTCCACCTCACCGCGGACGAGGCGCTCGGCGCCGTCCACTCCCCCTCCCGGCGGGAGCGCGTCCGCTACCAGAGCCCCCAGTGGGAGCACGGCCCCCGGCTCGTCGAGCACCGGCCCGAGGGCGAGAAGTGGCGCGGCTTCGCCGCCGCACGCGAACTCGACGCGATCGCCCCCGGCATCGTCCTGATCGCCCTGCCCGGGCACACCCGCGGCCACGCCGCCGTCGCGGTCGACGCCGGGCACCGCTGGCTGCTGCACGCCGGTGACGCCTTCTACCACTACGGCACGCTCGACGGGCACTCCCGCGTCCCCGGTTCCCTGCGGGGCATGGAGGCGCTCATCGCGTACGACGGCAGGAAGGTGCGCGACAACCACGACCGCCTCGCCGAGCTGTACCGACGGGCCGACCCCGGCCTTCTCATCGTCAACGCCCATGACCCGTCCCTGCTGGAGAAGGCACGCGCCACCGCGTAGCGGTGCCGGCCCCCGACACCCCCGCGCGGACCGGCACCCCACGCCGCTTCGATGCCCGCGGCGGGTCAGGAACCCCCCAGCCATCCCGGCCGGCCGGCTCCCCTGGGCACGAGGACCGGGTCGGTCCATCTCGGCGGGGTGGCGGAGAAGCGGACCGGCGGGGCGAGGGTGTGCAGGTCGCCCAACGGGGTGACGGCGTCGTACGCGTCGGGCTCGCGCAGGGTGTGCTCGTCGTCCCGCCCCGCACCGGCCGGGTCGACCAGGCCGAGGGTCCGGCACCACATGGCCGTACGGGTGAGATTGACCGTCACGTGCCAACTGCCGCCCTCGGTCGCTCTCCTGTGGAGCGCGGCCGTGGCGCCGAGCGCGCCCAGGTAGCCGGTGACGAAGTCGTTGATCATGCCGGTGACCGGGAGCCTCGGCTCTTCCGGGCTGCCCTCCAGAGCCATCAGGCCGGACGCGGCGGAGCCGTTCATGTCGAAGCCGCCGCGGTCGGCCCACGGGCCCGTCGAGCCGTAACAGGTGACCGAGACGCTGATCAGCCCCGGGTGGCGTTCCGCCAACTCCCGTGGATCCAGGCCGAGTTTCTCCAGCTTGCTGCCCCGGTGGTTGTTGACGACGACGTCCGCGCCGGCCAGCAGCACCTCGGCGAGTCCCCGGCCGTCCTCCTCGGTGAGGTCGATGTAGGCGCTGCGGGAACCGATGTTGGCCTCGTCGTAGATGAAGTCGTGCTCGTAGTCGTTGGGCCGGGTCGCGCACAGGACGTCCGCGCCCTGCTCGGCGAGGGTACGGCCGACCGTGGGGCCGGCGATGGCGTGTGTGAACGACAGCACGCGTACGCCTTCCAACGGCCGCCCGGAGGAAGGGAGTTCGCGAGGAGGGGCGTCGCCGACGCGGGCCAGCCCGATCACCGGCTGGGAGGCGAGGAGCCTGCCCTGCGGGTGGGCCAGCCACTCGTCGGGGGTGCGGGCCACGGACACCGGCAGGCCGGCGGCGTTCGCGGCCTCCTCCAGTTCGAAGGCGTCCCGGCGCGCGAAGGCCGCGGCGACCCTCTCCCGGTCCGGCGGCACGTCCAGGAAGCGCAGCCACTTCGCGGCCAGGTGCGGGTAGACGCCCGAGGCCATGACCGTGCGGCCGTCGCGGGTCCGGTACGAGTCGAGCAGGAACGGGTTGTCGGCCACCAGGGGGTGCGGGGGCGGGAAGCCGTTGAGGGTGGGGTGCCAGAAGGCGTGCGGGGTGATCCCGTGGACCGCCTGCCGCAGGTCCAGGTGGAGATCCTGGCCCTGTCCGGTGCGGTGCCGCCACAGGGCGGCCGCGCCGACCGCGCAGCCCATGACCGGGATGCCGATGGCCGCGCCGAGCCGGTGGCGGGCGGCCACGATCGGGTCCTGTCCGGCGAAGGTCACCCGGCCGCCGGCGTCGGCGGCGGACAGCCCCACTTCGGAGAGCAGCGCGTCCAGGGCCGCGACGGGGCTGAAGGAAGGAGGGGAGTCGGTCATGTGCGTCGGCTTTCTTCCGGTCCGGCAGACGGCTCGTACCGAGCGTCCCGTCCGCCGAAGGCACGGCGAAGACCCGCTTCTACCGGAACTGGTAGGTGACACCGCCTCGCAGGACTTGTGTTTTCCCGCCGCCCCGGAACGCCCGTGGGCCGGCAGGAGGAGGAGAGGAAATGGACGACCCGGAGCACCAGGTACAGGATCTTCCGGCCACCCATGCACCCGTGCCGGACAGCCCCGCGGCGGTCTTCTGGCGCAACCGTGCCACCGGCCTGTTCGACCGCCTCCCGCTGCCCGCGGCCTTCTGCCGGGCCGACGGCACGATCCTGCGGGCGAACCCCGCGCTGGCCGCCGAACGGGGCGTGCTCGCCGGGTCCCTGCGCGGCCGCAGTGCCCTCGGGCTCTTCCACCCGGAGACCCGGGGCCAGCTCCGTTCGATCACCGAGGCCATCCGTCTGCACCGCCGCTCGCGCTACCTCATCGACGTCCGCTGGACGACGGCGAAGGGGTCCGAGCGGCACGGGGAGGCGAGCGTCGATCTGGTGGGCGACGTCTTCCGCGACGAACCGAACCTGCTGATCATGGTCCGGGAGGCGGCGGAGGCCCGGGTGCCGGAGGCACTGAAAGCGACATCACACGTCCTCGCCACGGCGGACGGCGTGGAGACCCGTATCCTCGCCCTGACCGCCGGCGGCTGGACGACCGCCCGGATCGCCTCGGCCGTCGGTCTCACGCCGGACGGGGTCAACTACCACCTCAGGCAGTTGTCCCAGCGCTGGGGTGTGTCGGGCAGACCGGCGCTCGTCGCCCGGGCCTTCGTGGAGGGCGTCCTCGATCCCGACGCCTGGCCCCCTGCTCCTGCTCCTGCTCCTGCCCCTGCCTCTGCCCGGGAGTCGTCGGCAGCCGATTCTCCCCACGACCGTCGAAAGGTGCCGCCCGGTGGGACGACGTGAGAAGCCGCTCGACCCCGATGCCGGTCCCGTACAGCGGCTCGCCCATGACCTGCGCGCTCTGCGCGAGAAGGCCGGGAGGCCCACCTACCGGGAGATGGCCAGGCGGGCGGGCTATTCGGCGGCGGCACTGTCGCAGGCGGCGGCCGGGGAGCAGTTGCCCTCGCAGGCGGTCGTCCGGGCGTACGCCGAGGCGCTGGACGCCGATCCGCAGGAGTGGGAGGAGCGCCGGCGGGAGGCCGCCGGGGCCGCGCGGGAGAACGCGGCGCAGGACGACGACACCGCACCGCCGTACCGGGGGCTCGCGCGCTTCGAGCCGTACGACCGCGATCTGTTCTTCGGGCGGAAGCGGCTGGTCGGTGACGTGCTGGAGCTGGTGCGGGAGCACCGGTTCGCGGCCGTGTTCGGCCCCTCCGGCAGCGGCAAGTCCTCGCTGCTGCGCGCCGGCCTGGTCCCCGTGCTGCGGGAGGCGACCGGCGTCGGCCGGCCCGCGGTGATCCGCGTCCTGACACCCGGCGAGCACCCCGCCCGGACCCACGGCAAGGCGCTGCTGCCGCAGGACGGCGAGCAGGACACCTGGGTGGTCGTCGACCAGTTCGAGGAGGTGTTCACGCTGTGCCGGGACCGGGCGGAGCGGGACCGCTTCCTCGACCTCCTGCTCGCGGCCCGCGCACCCGGCAGCCGGCTGCGGGTCGTCGTCGCCGTGCGCGGTGACTTCTACGGCCACTGCGCCGCCCACCACGACCTCGCCGCCGCCGTCAGCCGTGCCGGCCTGCTCGTCGGTCCCATGAACCGCGACGAGCTGCGCGAGGTCGTCACCGGCCCGGCGGCGGCCGTCGGCCTCAACGTCGAGCGCGCCCTGACCGCCCGCGTCGTCGACGAGGTCACCGACCGTCCCGGTGCCCTGCCGATGCTGTCGCACGCCCTGCTGGAGACCTGGCGCCGGCGCCGGGGGCGGACCCTCACCCTGGCCGCGTACGAGGAGGCGGGCGGGGTGAGCGGCGCGATCGCCGCCACCGCCGAGCAGGCGTACGCCGCGCTCTCCCCGGACCAGGCCCGCACCGCCCGCCGCGTCCTGCTCCGCCTGATCGCCCCCGGTGCGGGCACGGCGGACACCCGCCGCCCCGCCGAGCGCGCCGAACTGGGGACCGGCCGGAACGCCGGCGTCGTCGTGGAGCGGCTCGCCGCGGCCCGCCTGATCACCGTCGACGACGGCACCGTGGAACTCGCCCACGAGGCCCTCATCACCGGCTGGCCCCGGCTGGGCGCGTGGATCGAGGAGGACCGCGAACGGCTGCACGAGCAGCGGAGGCTGAGAGAGGCGGCACGCGTCTGGGAGTCCCTGGGCCGGGACGCGGGGGCGCTGTACCGGGGAACCCAGCTGGCACGCGCGGAGGAGTTCTTCGGGGCACACGAGCCGACCGCCGGGACTGACACACCGGTCTCCGGGGCGTACGAGCCGACCGCCGGGGCATGCCAGCCGACCGCCGGGGCTGACACACCAGTCTCCGGGGCGCACCAGCCGACCGCCGGGACTGACACACCAGTCTCCGGGGCGCACCAGCCGACCGCCGGGACTGACACACCAGTCTCCGGGGCGTACGAGCCGACCGCCGGGGCATGCCAGCCGACCGCCGGGGCTGACGCGCCGGTCTCCGGGGCGCACCAGCCGACCGCCGGGACTGACACACCAGTCTCCGGGGCGTACGAGCCGACCGCCGGGGCTGACGCGCCGGTCTCCGGGGTGCGCGAGCCAGCCGCCGGGACTGACACGCCGGTCTCCCGGGCGTGCCAGCCGGCCGCCGAAGCTGACGTGCCGGTCTCCGGGGCGCCGGGCGACGACGATCTCACCCGACCCGAACGCGCCTTCCTCACCGCCTCGCTGGCCGCCCGTGCCGCCGAGCGGGCGGCTGCGGCCCGGGCCGTGAAGCGGACCCGTTCCTTCGCCGCCGCGCTCTCCGCACTGGTCGTGATCGCACTGGCCGCCGGTCTGCTGGCCTGGCAGCGCGACCGCAGCAGCGAGGCCGAGGCGGACAAGGCCGCCGCCCGCCGGATCGCCTCCGTCGCCGGCAGCCTGCGCTCGACCGATCCCCGCACCGCCGCCCTGCTCGGCGTCGCCGCCTGGCAGCTCGCCCCGCTGACCGAGTCCCGCGCCGCCCTGCTCGGCGCCCTCGCCCAGCCGGAGCGGGACGCGTTCACCGATCCGCAGACCGGCAAGGACACCCGGCGCTTCCTCGTCGATCACGGGCGGACCCTGATCAGCGTCGCCGGACGGGAGGCAACCGTCTGGGACGTCGCCCACGGGAAACGGACGGGTTCATACCGGTTGCCCGCCGACCTGGAGGCGGGCGCGGTGAGCCCCGACGGCACGGCCTTCGACCTCACCGGCGCGGACGGCGACCAGCTGTGGCAGCCGAAGGGCGACCGGACCGTCGCGGATCTGCGCGGCGCCGACGTGTCCATGGACTTCTCCGACGACGGCACCGGCTATCTGCTGAGCCCGCTCGACGGCGCCGGCACGGCCGAGGTGCACCGCCTGAGCGATGGAAAAGTCCTCTTCCGTACGGCGATTTCGGCCCCCGTGTCGGCGGCGGCGGTCGGCCCCGGCGGCCGGCTGGTCGTGCTCTGCCCCGCCGGTGGCTCGCCCCAGGTCTGGCGGGACGGCGCCCGGCTGTCCGGCGCCTGGGACGGCACCGACTCGTGCGGTACCGGCTCCGGCGCCGACTCGGGCGCGCCGATGGTCCGGCTCACCCCGGACGGGTCACGGCTGGCGGTGTCCGCCGGCAGCGGTGTCACCGTGTGGGACGTGTCGACCGGCCGCAGCGTCACGAGTCTGTCCGCCTCCGACCACTCCGGGCTCACCGGCGCCGCGCTCTCCCCGGACGGCGCGTTCCTCGCCCTCGCCGACGGCCAGGACATCCAGGTGTGGCGGCTCGGCGCCGATCCCGTCCAGGTCCTCGCCCGCTCCCTGTCCGGCACCGAGGCGGCCGACCTGGCCTGGGCCCCGGGGACGTCGAGGATCCTGCGCTTCCTCGACAACGGAACGGTCCGCACGTACGACCTCACCACCGCCCTGGCCCCGCGCTGGCAGCGGACCACGACCGACACCGCCGCCCTCGGCCCCGACGGCACGACCCTCGCCACGGCGACCCGGTCGGCCACCGGCTACCGCCTCGACCTCCGCTCCACCCGGACCGGCGCCGTACTCGCCCACGCCGTCCTCGGCGCCCTCCCGGCCGCCCCGGACCCGGCCCCCGTCCTCTCCTACAGCCCGGACGGCACGGCGGTCGCGGTCGCCGACGGCGACGGTTCCTCGCGCGTCCGGTTCAGCGTGTGGGACGTACGGGCGGGCACGGTGCGGACGTCGTTCGAGGTGCCCGGCGAGAGCATGGACACGGCGTCCGGGATCGCGCTCGGCCCCGGCGGACGCACGCTCCTGGTGCCCCGGCTGAAGGCCGGGGGCAGCGTCGTGGACGTGTGGGACACCGGGGGTTCCCGGGCCCGCCGGACGTCGACGCTGGCCGGTCCGGTCGGCGAGATCACGGCCGTGCGGCCGGACGGGCGGCTGGCGGCGAGTTCGTACGACGAGTACGCCCGGCTGCCCGCCGGGCGGGTCACCGGCCGTGCGCTCGCCGACGGCAGGAGGATCACCGCGCTGGTCTTCAGCCCCGACGGCGGCCGGCTCGCGGTCGGCGACGCCAGCGGGCGCGTCACGCTCTGGGACGGGGACGTCGAGCACCGGCTCGGTGTGCTGTCCGGTATCTCGTCGGCGGGCTCGCCCGAATCGGTCGGCGCGCTCGCCTTCGCCGCCGACGGGCACACCCTCGCCGTCGGCGGCGACGCGGGCAGCCTCCAGCTCTGGGACACCGACTCCCAGCAGTCCCTCGTCACCGAGCTGCCCGTCCCGGGGGACACGATCCTCTCGGTCTCCTTCGGCAGGGACGGCAGGACGCTGTACGCGAGCGGACCGCACGTCCCGCTCCAGAGGTACGCCGTCGATCCGGCCGAGGCCGTACGAACCGTTTGCGAACGCAGCGGCGGCGGGCTGAGCAGGGCGCAGTGGCGGGCGTACATCCCGGACGCGTCGTACCGGGAGATCTGCGGGCACTGACGCGATCGCACCCGGACCGACCCCTGCGGGCCGGATTTTTTGTTCAGGTGGTCGACGCCCCTCGCTGAACAACGCCTCGCCCGGTGAGATCGGGACGTGGCCGGGCTCCGGCCCGCTCCCCGCGCCCCACTCACCGAGGTACTACTCGCATGCGCAAACACCCTGCCCTCCTCCCTTCGCTGCTCCTGCTCGGCTCACTGGCCCTGACGACGGCCTGCTCGTCCGCGTCGACCGGGTCGTCCGGTTCCTCAGGGTCGGCAACGCAGGACGCGCGCGCCCAGGGCACCGCATCCGGCTCCTCCGCCGCCGTCACAGGCGTCGATCCGTCGCGGATCAAGGGCCTGGACGTCGTCAGCGACAGCAGCGAGCACAGCGCCTGCCGGTATGCGACCAGCTATCCGGCGGTGCCCGGCGCGGACGCGATGACGGCCTCGATGAAGAAGTACGTCAGCGGGCGCCTCGCGACCTTCCTCGGCACGGGCTCGGGCGGGCAGTCCACGGGAGAGTGCACCGACGGGTCCGGGGCCGGGAGCGAGCTGAACATCAGCTACCAGTTCCTGGTCGCCTCCGGCGACGTCCTCGGCGTACGGCTGTCGACACTGGACCGCGCGTCCGTCGGGGACGGACTGTCGACGACGACGTACTGGTACGACGGCGCGGCGGGCAGGGCGCGTACGGCGCTGGAGCTGATCGCCGACGACGAGCGCACGGCGCTGGTCGCCGCGGTCGAGAAGCAGCTCAAGGGGCGGGAGGGCATCGACGCGAGCCAGCTCAACTCGACGTTCGCCGACAAGACGGGCCTGGCCGACCTGCTGGACGACATGGAGCCGACCGCGAACGGCGGGCTGCGCATCGAGTTCGACCGGGACACCGTGGGCGTCCCCGCGGCCGGACGCTATGTCGTGTCGCTGCCCAGGGCGACGGTCACGCCGTTGCTGTCCGCCTTCGGCAGGCGCGTCCAGCGGCAGACCGTCAGCCCGGGCGGCACTCTCGACCTCGGCGCGAGCAGCGCCCCCTCGGCGGCCACCCCGACGCAGACGGCCTCGGGGACGGACACCACGGACTGCAAGCAGGTCAAGTGCATCGCCCTGACCTTCGACGACGGTCCGGCCGCCCCGGAGACGGCCACCCTGCTGGAATACCTCGCCCAGTACAAGGCCCGCGTCACCTTCTTCACCGTCGGGCAGAACGTCGCCGCCCACCCGGAGCTGGTGCGCGCCGAGGCGCGGGCGGGGCACGAGGTCGGCAACCACTCCTGGAACCACCCCGACCTCACCAAGCTCACACCGGACCAGATCGCCTACCAGCTCGACCGCACCAGCGCCGCGATCAAGGCCGCCACCGGCACGGCACCGACCCTCTTCCGCCCGCCCTACGGCGCGGTCGACGCCAAGGTGAAGTCGGCGACCACGCTCTCTCCGGTGCTGTGGGACGTGGACACCGAGGACTGGAAGTACCGCGACTCGGCGAAGGTCGCGAACACCGTGATCACCAAGGCGGCCCGCAACAGCGTCGTCCTGATGCACGACATCCACCCGACCTCGGTGGCGGCGGTCCCGGAGATCCTGCGCACCCTGACGGCCCGCGGCTTCCACTTCGTGACGGTCAGTCACCTTCGGGCCGCTCTCTGAGAACGCCTGCAGAACCCCCCGGACCTCCCGGACCTCCCGGATCTCCCGGATCTCCCGGACCTCCAAGAAGCGGAGACCTTCCTTGCACGACGAACCGGGCAGCGGGCTGCCCACCAAGCACAGGCTGAAGAGGCGTGGAAAGGCGACGGCCTTCGGCGCGGGTGCCGCCGCGCTGCTGGCGGTGGCCGGCCTCACCGCGGCCGCCGACATCTCCCTCGCGACACCCGCGGAACCGGTGCCGGACAGCCTGGCCGGGGCGGCCTCCAAGGTCACCCTGGTGACCGGGGACACCGTGGGTATGGACGCCGCCGGCCGGATCGTCGGGGTGACCCGGGGCGAGGGCCGTGCGGACATCCCGGTGTCCGTACGGCGCTACGGCGGACACACCTACGTCGTTCCGGCCGACGCGGCGGCGCTGCTGGCGAACGGGCGCCTGGACCGGCGGCTGTTCGACGTGACCCGGCTGGTGGCCGACGGCTACGACGACGCCCACCGCAGGACACTGCCGCTGATCGTCTCCTACAAGGGCTCCGCGGCGGACCGGGCCCAGCAGTCGGTCAAGTCGGTCGAGGCAGCGGTCGAACGGCAACTGCCCGCCGTGCACGGCCAGGCCGTGGCCGCCGACAAGCCCGACGCCACCAAGGTGTGGGAGGCGCTGACCGACCCGACCGGTGGCGGCGACAGCGCGGCCGCGACCACCGCACCCGGCGTGGACCGGGTCTGGCTGGACGCCAAGGTGCCTGCCCCGACGCAGAGTTCCGTCTCGCCCGATCCCACGCAGGGCACCGCGCAGATCCACGCCCCGGCCGCGTGGAAGGCCGGCTACGACGGCAAGGGCGTCAAGGTCGCGGTCCTGGACAGCGGCATCGACGCGACCCACCCGGACGTGAAGAACTCCATAGCCGCCGCGAAGGACTTCAGCGGCTCGGGCACCACGGACGACACCATGGGGCACGGCACGCATGTCGCCTCCACCATCGTCGGCTCGGGCGCGAAGAGCGACGGCAGGTACAAGGGGGTCGCGCCCGGGGCCAGGCTGCTGATCGGCAAGGTGTTCGACCGGGGCGGCACCCAGGAGTCCTTCCTCATCTCCGCGATGCAGTGGGCCACCGGACAGGGCGCCAAGGTCGTCAACATGAGCCTCGGCGGAGCCGACACCCCCGGCACCGACCCGCTGGAGAAGGCCGTGAACGACCTCTCCGCCTCCACCGGGGCACTCTTCGTCATCGCCGCGGGCAACAGCGGCCCCGACGCGAGCACCGTCAACTCCCCCGGCGCGGCGGCCGCCGCGCTCACCGTCGCCGCCGTGGACGGCGACGACAGACTGACGTCCTTCTCCAGCCGCGGCCCGACCGCCGACGGCGACCTCAAGCCGGACATCGCCGCTCCGGGCTGGAACATCATCGCCGCCAAGGCCGCCCACGGCACGGAGGGCGACGCGGTCTCCACCGCGGGCTATGTGAGGATGAGCGGCACCTCGATGGCCACCCCCCATGTCGCGGGCGCCGCCGCCATCCTCGCCCAGGAGCACCCCACCTGGACCGGGCAGCGGATCAAGGCCGCGCTGATGGACTCCGCAGTGGCCCTGAAGGACGCCTCCACGCCGTACGACGCGGGCGCGGGCCGGGTCGACGTGGCCGACGCCATCGCGCAGACCGTCGTCGCCGACCGGCCCGCCCTCAACTTCGGCCTCCAGAAGTGGCCGCACACCGACGACCAGCCGGTCACCAAGACCCTCACCTACAGCAACACCGGCGACCAGCCCGTCACCCTCGACCTCGCCGCGACCGGCACCGGCCCCGACGGCAAGGCCGCCCCGACCGGCCTGTTCACCCTGGCGGCCGACCGGCTGACCGTCCCGGCGGGCGGCACCGCCCAGGCCACCGTGACCGCCGACACACGCGCCGGAACGACGGACGGCACGTACTCGGGCAGCATCACGGCGAAGTCGGCCTCGGGCACGGACATCCACACCGTCCTCGGCGTCGTCCGCGAGGCGGAGTCGTACGACCTGACCCTCACCTTCACCGGCCGCGACGGCAAGGCGACGGGCCCGGCCCTCGCGAACGTCACGGGCCTGGACAACGGCAAGCAGTGGAGCTTCGGCGACGACGGAACCGGCACCCCGGCCGGCAAGGTCACCCTCCGCGTCCCCAGGGGCCGCTACCTCGTCGACGTCCAGCTCAAGGGCCGCGAGAACAACCAGGACGCGATGACGGAACTCGTCTCACCGGGCCTTGCCGTCGACAAGGACACCACCCTCGCGCTGGACGCCCGCACCGGCAAGCCCATCAAGGTCACCGCGCCCGACGCCCGTGCCCACCTCTACGACGGCCGGGTCGTCTACGGCGCCCACGGCACCAAGAAAGCCTACGACTACGCCGGCCTCGTCCTGCTGGGCGCGTCCAGCGCGTACGACCGCGTCTACCTCGCCCAGGCGGGCCCCGCCGCCCCCGCCTCGACCTTCCTCGCCCAGATCGGCGGTGTCTGGCAGCGCGGCACCACCGGCCCCCTGTACGACCTGGTCACCACCCGCAAGGGCTCCTTCTTCACCGGCCTGACCCGCACCTTCACCCGCCGAGGTCTGGCCGAGGTGGTCACGTCGATCGGCTCCAACGCCAAGGGCAGCACGGCCACCCCGAACGCGGGCTGGACGATGCCGGGCTGGTCCGACGTCTCCGGCCTCGCCGGCAGCGCCCTCGGCGCCAACCGCACGGTGCCCGCCGCCTCCGTCGTGCACTACGTGTCCACCGACGACGGCCTGCGCTGGAGCCTGGGCGCGAACGTCGGCAACGACACCTACCCCTACCTCGCCCTGCTGGCCCCGGCGGCGCCCCGGCGCTTCGAACCCGGCCGCGCCTACCGGGAGACGTACAACACCGGAGTCTTCGCCCCGGTCATCACCCCCTACACCGGCGTGGGCAGTCCGGGCGCCTCCCACAGCGGCACCTACTACGCCCTGTGCGTGCCGCTCCTCTCCGACGGCGCGGGTCACGTCAACGGCGCCGACGCCGACTGGCACTTCCGCCTCACCGCCGGCGGCAAGGTCATCGCCGACCGGCGCAAGGACCCCTGTGGCCTGGACGCGATGAGCGGCCTGCCCACGAAGCGGGCGACCTACCGGCTGAGCCTCGACGCCTCCCACCCCGCCCGGGACATCTCCGCGGGGAACAGGGTCTCGGCGGTGTGGACGTTCACCATGGACTACACGCCGGCCGACAAGCTCGATCAACTCCCGCTGTCCGTCGTCCGCTTCATGCCCAGGCTGAGCCTGACCAGCACCGCGAAGGCGGGCAGCCGGCTGACCCTCCCGATCGTCCTCCAGGGTCCGGCCGCGAAGAAGGGCGCCGTCAAGTCCCTGACCGTGCAGGTCTCCTACGACGGGGGACGCACCTGGAAGACGGCTCCCGTGCACACCGCCGCCGACGGCAGGCGCTCCCTCGTCCTCACCCATCCGGCCGAGCCCGGCACGGTCAGCCTCAGGGCGACCCTCGTGGACACCGGCGGCAACACGGTGACCGAGACCCTGCCGACGGCCTACCGCACCATCAGGTGAGGGACCTTCCCGTGCTGCTCACAGCGTGGCCGCCCCGGCCCGCAGGAACTCCATCGCCGCGTCGATGTCCGCCTTCTCGGGGTGATGGCACAGCTCACTGATGACCGCGGCCGCCGTGACGGCCACCATGCGGGGCCCGAACGCGTCCGGCGCGCTGCCGCTCTCCTCGGCGAAGAGCCGGGCCCCCTCCTGGACGACATCCGAGAGCCGGCCGTTGCTGACCGCCCTGAGCTCGGGGTTGAGGTCGAACATGCGCTCCGAGAGGTCGTCCAGGTCGCTGCGTTGAGCGATCTCGGCGCGCAGCCAGTGCTCAAGGGCGTCGAGGGTCAGCCAGCCCGGCTCGCGGTCGTTCAGCGCCGTCCGCAGCCGCTGCGCCAGCGCGTCCGAGCGGGCCAGCGCCAGCTCCAGTTTGGAGGGGAAGTAGAGCGTGACCGTGCGCGGCGAGACCTCCGCCGCCTCGGCGATGTCGGCGATCGTCGTCGCCTCGAAACCCCGCTCGGCGAAGAGCTCGTACGCCGACCGGAGGATCGCTTCCCTGCGCCGGGCCTTACTGCGCTCCCGGAGCCCGTCCCTCGGCTCGTTGGTCACCATACCCAGATATTACCATCGGGCGCTAATTTACAGCCGACTGCAATTATGCCTTAGGCTGCATCGTGTGAGGGGCGCCGTCACGGCACTCCCGGAACCACACGACGAAGGGACGGCGCGGACATGGCGTCTCGCCTCTACGCATGGACGCTGCTGGCGGTACGCCGCCGCGGCCGGGTCATCGCGGCCTGGATCCTCCTGCTGGCCGCGGTCGGCGCACTCGGGATCACCGTCCACGGCAAGGTGGCCTCGGACTTCACGGTCCCGGGCATCGAGTCGCAGCAGGCCCAGGACCTCCTGGAGAAGAAGTTCCCGGACGCCGCGGGCGGTGTGATCCGCGTGGTCTACGCGGCGCCCGAGGACAGCGCCCTGACGAAGACGGCGAGCAGGACGGCCGTCGAGCGGGGGCTGGCGAAGGCGGCGGGGATCCCGGGGGTCGTACAGGTCACCGACCCGTTCAGGACCGGGTCGCTCTCCGCCGACAAGCGCATCGGCTACGCCGACGTCCGCTTCCGGCAGGACGCCGCCGACGTCACCCAGGACGCCAAGGACACCCTGAGCCGCGCCATGGCCCCGGCCCGGAAGGCGGGCCTGGACGTCGAGTACGGCGGAACGGCGATGAAGGCCCAGACCAGTGTCGGCGGCCCGGCCGAACTCGTCGGTGTCGTCCTGGCCCTCGTCGTCCTGGCCCTCACCCTCGGCTCGCTCGTGGCGGCCGGACTGCCGCTGCTGACCGCGGTCGTGGGCGTGGCCATCGGCGTGCTGGGCGTGAAGTTCGTCTCGACATGGGTGTCGATCACCGGCACGTCCACCGTGCTCGCCCTCATGATCGGCCTGGCGGTGGGCATCGACTACGCCCTGTTCATCATCTCCCGCCACCGCGAGCAGCTCACCGACCCCGACATGGACGTCGAGGACTCGATCGCCCGGGCCGTGGCCACCGCGGGCAGCGCGGTCGTCTTCGCCGGCGCCACCGTGATCATCGCCCTGGCCGCGCTGTCCGCGACCGGCATCCCCTTCCTGGCCGTGATGGGCCTGTCGGCCGCGGCCACCGTGCTGATCGCCGTCCTCATCGCCGTCAGCCTCGTCCCCGCCCTACTCGGCCTGTTCGGCGAACGACTGCGCCCCCGCGCCAGGAAGCCCCGCCCCGGCCGCCGCGAGCGCGTCCCCGGCTCCTGGGGCCTGGCCTGGGCCCGCGCCGTCACCCGCCGCCCGCTGATCGTCCTCCTCACCGGCGTGACCGCGCTCCTCGCGCTCGCCCTGCCCGCCCGCAACCTCCGCCTGGGACTGCCCAGTTACGCCTCCTCCCCCACCTCCAGCACCCAGCACAAGAGCTACGACCTGCTGTCGAAGGGCTTCGGCGCGGGCTTCAACGCGACCCTCGTCGCCGTCGTCGAGACCGGGGACATACCCGCCGGGAAGGTCACGGCCACCGTCACCCGCCTGCGCACGTCACTGGCCGGGGACTCCGACGTGGCGGCGGTGTCGAAGCCGGTCCCCAACTCCGACAAGAGCCTCGTCGTGATGGCCGTCGTACCGAAGACCGGACCCGACGCCCAGGCCACCACCGACATGGTCCACCGCCTGCGCGACAACGCCCCGGCCGTCGCCAGGGCCGGCGGCACCCTCTACATCGCCGGCCAGACGGCCGCGGCCATCGATGTCGCCCACAAACTCTCCGGCGCCCTCCCGCTCTTCGTCGCGATCATCGTGGTCCTGGCGCTGATCCTGCTCACGCTCGCCTTCCGGTCGCTGCTGGTGCCGCTCAAGGCGACCCTCGGCTTCCTGCTCTCGATCGCGGCCGCCATCGGCACCACGGTCTGGGTCTTCCAGTACGGCCACCTCGACGGCCCGCTCGCCATCCCCTCGGCCGGACCGGTCACCAGCTTCCTGCCGGTCCTCCTCATCGGCGTCCTGTTCGGACTCGCCATGGACTACGAGGTGTTCCTCGTCAGCCGGATGCGCGAGCACCACGAGAACACGCGCGACCCGCAGCAGGCCGTCGTGCAAGGCGTCGCCCGCAGCGGACGCGTGGTCAGCGCCGCGGCGCTCATCATGGCCGCGGTCTTCGCGGGGTTCATCTTCAACGAGGACCCGGTCATCAAGTCCATCGGCTTCGCGCTCGCCGTCGGCGTCCTCATCGACGCCTTCCTCGTCCGCATGACCCTCGTCCCGGCCGCCATGGCCCTCCTCGGCCGCCGTGCCTGGAGCCTCCCCCGATGGCTCGACCGCGCGCTGCCCGACGTCGACATCGAGGGCGCCGACCTTCCTGAGCGCGCCGCACGGGAACGCGACGACGAGCCGGAGAAAGCCGCCGTGGGATGACCCCGGCACCGGCTGACAAGACCCTCCACCCCACCCCCGTCAGGAGACAGAAATGAAGATCGCCGTCCTGGGTGCCACCGGAAACATCGGCACCCGCCTCCTCGAACAGGCCCTCTCCGGCGGGCACGAGGTCATCGCCTACGTCCGCCGTGCCGATGCCGTGGTCCCACGGGCCGGGCTGACGGTCGTCCAGGGATCGCTGGACGACGAGGCGGCCCTGTCCAAGGCCTTCGCCGGCGCGGACGCCGTGGTCTCGTGCATCGGCGTCCCGCTGCGCGCGAAGAAGCCGGTCGACCTGATGCAGCGCACCCTGCCCGTCATCACCCGCGCGACGCGTAACGCGGGCATCCAGCGGTTCGTGCTGGTCTCCGCGTTCGGTGTCGGCGACACGGCGCGGAAGGGTTCGTTCCTGGCCCGGCTCGTCTACCGCACCGTCGTCGCCCCCATCTTCAAGGACAAGGAACTCGCCGAGGAGATCCTCCCCTCGACCGGCCTGAACTGGACGACCGTCTACCCGGTCAACCTCAAGGACGCCCCGGCGGCCGCCTCGGCCGCCGTCAAGCGCCTCGACCATGTGGCCAAGGTCCCCGGTCTGCCCACGCTGCCGTTCGCAAACGTCGCGACCGCGCTGCTCGACATCGTGAAGAGCAACGACCCCTCCGAACAGCGGCTGCTCATCACGACCGAGACCGGCTGGAAGCCACGGCACCACGCCTGACGGGCGGTGTCAGGAGTGTGTCTCGACGCGGCGGCGGATCGCGTCGAGGAGCATCTCCAGCCCGAACTCCATCTCCGCCTCGTGGTCGCAGACCGACAGTTCCGAGGCCGCCGCGGCGACCGCGGGCAGTCCGCTGTCGACGAGTTCCTTCTCCCGCATGGCCGTCACGCCCGGGATGGCACCGGCGTAGGTCGGTGCGAAACCCACCTCCCGGGAGAGCGTCCCGATCAGGAAGGCGATGAAGGCGCGCAGCACATGGACGGCGGCGGCGCCCTCCAGTCCCGCACGGTTCAGCACCCGCAGCGCGGCCTCCACGACCGGCATGGCCGCGGGGGCGTTCAGGCGCCTGGTCAGCACCAGGGACGCGGAGCGGGGGTATTCCAGGGCGGCGACGCGGAAGGACCGGGCCAGCGCACGCAGTCCGTCCTCCCACGGCATCTCGTCGACCTCGGGAATCCTGATCCCGCTCAGGATCACGTCCGCCATGGCGTCGAGCACGTCGGTCTTGTCGTCGACGTGGTTGTACAGCGACATGGTCCGCACCCCGACCGCCGCCGCGATCTTGTGCAGCGACAGTTTCTCCATGCCCTCCGTCTCGGCCACGACCAGGGCCTGGCGCACGATCTCCGTCCTGGTCAGTGGCCCACGGCGGGTCATCCGCTCTGCCATCGCCCCTCCTCCGGTCAGCCGTAGTGCCTGGCAGCGGCCATCAACTTATCTCATAAGTTTCAAGTGGGACGAAGACGGCGCCGGCCCGGGGGTCCCAGCGGTGGCGAGTATCGCCGCTCGGGTCCGGCCGAGGATCGCCGCGCGGGCATCCGGAGTGCCGCACCGCAGGGCGACGGCGACGCCTTGGACGAGGATGCGGGCGGCGAGCTCACCGACCGCCCCCTCGGGGCTTTCGCGGGCTTCGGACCCCAGGGCACGGGCCAGACAGGCCGAGAGTGCCTGGAGCAGCACGTTCGGTTCGTCCTGCGGCTCCGCACCGCACAGGAGGGGCAGAAGGGCCGGCCGGCGCTCCGCGAGTGCGGCCAGCGCTTCGCACACCTCCTCCACCCCCGCCTTGGCCCGCCCCGGCAGTTCGGCCGCCAACCGCCGCAGCAGCGCGTCCACCACGGCCCGCCGGTGCGGGAAGTACTGATAGAGGGTGCCGGGCGACACGCCCGCGCGCCGTGCCAGCGCGTTCATCCCGGCGTCGGCCACCCCGACGGACGCGACGAGTCCCTCCGCCGCTTCCAGGATCTGCTCGGCGCGCCGCAGGCCACGCGGCTGCCGCCGCCGGCTTCCACCCTCCGGCTTCGGAGCACCCCGGGCGCCGGAACCAGTGCGGGCGCCGGAGCCGGTACCGGTCACGGGCGCGTCTCCCGTGGACCCCCGTCGTACGGCACGCCCACCCGTGCCGCCAGTCCGGCGATGAGCAGTTCGACGCCGTGCCGGAACTCGGCCTCGTGGTCGCTCACCGCCAGATAGGGCGCGGCGGCGGTCAGCACGGGGTCGGCCACGGCCACGATCTCGTCGATGCGGCGCTTGACCTGGCCGGGTTCGACCGCGCCCGCGGTGATGGCCGAGCCGAGCTCCCTCATGATCATGCCGACGGTGTACCCGGCGAAGCTCCGCACCACGTGGACGAGTTCCTGAGGGGAGAGAGCGAGCTCGGGGAAGCCCGCCAGGGCGCAGCGGATGCTCTCCAGGGCCGCCGGTGACTGGGTGGGCCGGGTCAGGACCAGCGTGAACGCCTTGGGGTGGCGCAGCGCGGCGGCGCGGAAGGCGGCGGCATGGGCGCGCGCACGCTCCTGCCAGGTGCCCGCGCCGGCCCCGGAGAAGTCGACCCCGCCCAGCAGCACCTCGGCGACGCCGTCCAGCAGGGCGTCCTTGTTCGGCACGTGGTTGTAGAGCGACATCGCCTCGACGCCCAGCTCACCGGCGAGTTTCCGCAGGGAGAAGGAGTCGGGGCCGTCCCTGTCGATCAGCGCCAGCGCCGCGTCGACGACCTTCTCCCGTGTCAGGCCGAGCCGCCTGCCCCGGCCGGTGCCCCGGACCTCCATCGCGGCACCCCTCCCTCCGCATCGAAGTCTTGACATCATTTATTACGTAAGTCTAGCTTGAGGAAACAGTGGACATACACTATAAGTTTCGCATCGGAGAACACTCATGACCAGCACCATGCGCGCGCTCATGGGCGGCGCCGGCCCCGAATGGGAAGCCCGTGACGTCGCCGTCCCCGAGCCGGGGCCGGGGCAGATCCGGGTCCGGGTGCGGGCAGCCGCCGTGAACCGGGCGGACCTGTACATGCTCCAGGGCACCTACAACCCCCGGGCGAAGACCAGCGACCTGTTCACCGCGGGCCTCGAATTCGCCGGTGAGGTCGACGCGATCGGCGCCGACGTGCCGTACGCGGCCGTCGGTGACCGGGTCATGGGCGTCACGCTCGGCGCCTTCGCCCCGTACGCGCTGGTCGACCACCGGCATGTGATCACGGTGCCGGAGTCCCTGTCATGGACGGACGCGGCGGCCCTGCCCGTGGCCCTGGCGACCGAGCACGACGCCCTCACCCAGGGCGGGTTCGGCCTGAAGCAGAGCGTGCTCGTCGTGGGCGCCACGTCGTCGGTCGGCCTCGTCGCCGTACAACTGGCCAAGGCGCTCGGCGCGTCCCGGGTCATCGCGACCACCACCTCGGACGGCAAGGCCGACGCCCTGAAGGCGGTCGGCGCGGACGCGGTCGTCAACACGGCGTCCGAGAACCTCGCCGAGGCCGTGGCAGCCGCCAACGGCGGCGAGGGAGCCGACCTCACCCTCGACCACGTGGGCGGGCAGCTCTTCGCGGACACCTTCCCGGCCACCCGGATCGGCGGCACCGTCGTCAACGTCGGCCGGCTCGCCGGAGCCGAGTCGACCATCGACCTCAACCAGCTGTCGTTCCGGCGCCTGACCGTCATCGGTACGACGTTCAGCGTGCGCACCCCCGACGAGCTGGCCGACGTCTGCGCCGCCCTCATGACCGATGTCGTACCCGCCGTGGCGGAGGGCCGGGTCCGCGCCGTCGTCGACAGCGTTTTCGCCTTCGACGACGCCAAGGCGGCGGCCGACCGCATGCGGTCCAACGAGGCCGTCGGAAAGATCGTTCTGGAACTGCCGGAATTCTGAGAGAGAAGAGAGCCGCAGCATGAGCCGTGTTTTCGGGCAGATCGCGCAGATCGGATACGTCGTCCGCGACCTGCACGCCGCGATGGAGTTCTGGGTCGCCCAGGGCGTCGGTCCGTGGTTCTACCAGGAGCCGGTGCAGACGGACTGGTTCACCTACCGGGGCGTGGAGTCCGGTATGCAGATGGCCGCCGCGATCGCCAACTCCGGTGACATACAGATCGAGTTGATCCAGCCGCTCAACGACGAACCGTCCCTCTACAAGGACTTCCTGGACTCCGGGCACGAGGGCGCGCAGCACGTCGCCTACTGGAGCAAGGACTACCAGGAGCTCTACGACCGCGCCCTGTCCCTCGGCTACACCGTCGCCCAGGAGGGCGCGATCCAGGGCGGCCGGTTCGCCTACCTCGACACCGAGACGCACCCCGGCACGGTCATCGAGATCTCCGACATCGGCGGCGCCAAGGGCGAACTCTTCGCCGCACTGCGGGAGATGGCGGCCACCTGGGACGGCACCAACCCCGTCAACAAGGTCGGCTGACACCACCGTACGAAGGAAGACCGAGGAACAAACCCGTGGACTACCCCGATCTGACCGCGCTCCCCGCCGATCTCCAGAAGGTCGCCGCCGAGCGGTCCGCCGTCAACATCTACCGCATGGTGTTCCACTCGCCCGCCCTGGCGCCCGCCTTCCTGCAGATGGCCGACGCGATCTTCCAGAGCGCTCTCCCGCACCCGCTGCGCGAACTCGCCATCCTCCGCGTCGGACACACCTACCGGGCGCCGTACGAGATCCACCACCACGAGAACATCGGCCGCCTCCTCGGCCTCGACGAGGCCGGCATCGCCGCCGCCAGGACCGGTTCGGCCGAGGGGCTGTCGGCGGAGCAGACGGCGATCCTCGCCCTGACCGACCGGCTGCTCGCCCAGCACACCCTCACCGAGACCGACCGCGCCGAGGCGCTGGAGTTCCTCACGGCGGGCGAAGTCTCCGACCTGGTGCTCACGGTCGGCTTCTACCAGCTGGTCTGCAACTTCCTCAACACCTTCGGCGTGACGACCGAGGGCGAGAAGGCCCCGTACTGAATCCCCTCCGCACTGCCCTCGCCCACCATCCTCCGGGAGACCCAATGAAGCTCGCCTGGCAGGACTCCGACGTCCTCGACATGCCCACCCTCGGCACCCGTGTCCCCGCCTTCGATGGCCTGGCCGAAGTCCCCGGCGGGTACGGCGCCAAGCTCGCCTGGGCCCGCAGTCAGGCCAAGGTGTTCCGGTCCGAGTTCACCGCCACCGGCACCCCCGACAGCGTCGCCACCTGCGATCTGATCACACTGCCGTACCCCACCAGGTTCGGCCTGTTCCGGGCCAGTCGGGCCGTCGCGCCGTTCGTGTCGATCACCAACCGCATGCTGGTCGTGCGGTGGACGGAGAGCGACGGACGCGGGCGGGTGCTGCTGTTCGAGCCCAGCGACCACGAACTCGGCCAGAACACGCCGTACTTCGCCGCCCTGATCCGCCGTACCCCCAAACCGTTGCAGTCGCTGCTCACCACCGAACACGGCACGGTCCTGGGCCATCTGGCCCGCCTCGGCATCAAGCCGGCCGACGTCGACTACCTGCTCTTCGACCACCTGCACACCCAGGACCTGCGCCGCTGGGTGGGCACGACGAGGCCGCAGTCCGACCTCGGCGGCGCCACCGTCACCCCCGCCTTCCCCAACGCCAAGGTCGTCGTGCAGCGCCACGAGCTGCTCGCCATGTCCCAGCTGCACCCGCTCCAGCAGCCCTGGTACCAGCCGGGGACCTACCAGGACGTACGGCCGGACGCGTTCCTCGCCGTCGACGGCTCGCTGCTCCTCGGGCCGGGCGTGGCCGTGGTGGAGACCCCGGGGCATGTCCTCGGCAACCAGACCCTGGTCCTGAACACCTCCACCGGCGTCTGGGCGTCCAGCGAGAACGTCATCGCCGCCGAGTGCCTCACCCCCGAGCACTCCCGTATGCCGGGCCTCGCCCGCTGGTCCCGCACCTGGGGCCAGGAGGTGGTGCTGAACGCCAACACGATCGAGACCACGGCCGAGCAGTACAACTCGCTGATCATCGAGAAGACCCTGGTCGACCGCTCCCAGGCCGACCCCCGCTTCCTGCAGTTCTTCCCCTCCAGCGAACTGACCGCGTCCTGGGCCAACCCGGGAACCACCCCCACTTTCACCCACAGGGCGATCACCCACTCGTGAGCAGCGCCGCGCCGGCCGCCGTTCCCTCCGTCGGCGTGCCGCGCCCCCGGGCCGGAGAGCTCGACGATGTCGGCCTCCGGCCCGGGTGCCGGCGAACCGGCGGTCCTTCGTGCGGGCGGAGCGACTAGCGGTAGAGCGACAGAGGCACGCGGTCCACGATCCCATCGATGCCCCCGTCGGTCGCGGATCCCGACCAGGTGACGTAGGCGTAGTCACCGGTCAGCAGGATGCGCGACCACTCGTCGCCTCCGCTGGGCAGGAAGCCGTACCCGAGGCTGGCCCTGTTGAGCTTCAGGACCCGCCCGAACGACTTGCCCCGGTCGAACGAGACGGTCGAGTAGACATCCGTCCTCCCGGCCGAGATGGTCCGCCACATCACACCGAGCTGCCCGGTGGGTCCGTACTCGATCCAGGGCTTGACGGCCCCCGGCGCGGCGATGACGGCCGGTCCGGTCCAGCTCCGGCCGGCGTCACCGGTGACGTAGACCTCAAAGGTGTCGCCCCGGGGAATCATGAGCGCGAACCGGCCGGTGCGGGTGGGGTCCGCGGTGACCCAGGGAACCGGGTCGGTCGCCGAGAAGGTCACGTTGTTCGGCAGCGAGGGGCCCTCGGGGGGCGCCACCGCCGCACCCCGGCTGTCCGTGACCGGGAAGGAGCTGAACGTCCTGCCCTGGTCGAAGCTCACGTCGAAGTTCACCTCGGTCGCCACGACCGAGGTCCCGCCGACGATCTTCATCGCGGTCGCGGTCGCCAGGACCCCGTTGTGGACCGCGATCTGGTTGCCGAAGGGCTGGTCCGGCAGGGGAGTGATGGGGCTCCAGGTGAGTCCGTGGTCCTCGCTGACCGCGAGCGCCGAGGGGACGGGGTTCCCGGCTCCGCCGACGACGTACACGTAGCCGGTGGCGGAGTCCACCCGCAGCCGCGGGGTCGCTCCGCGCGCGGCCGTCGTCCCCACCGGGTCGGACCAGGTGCGGCCTCCGTCCAGCGACCTCGCCACCCCCACGGGGTTGGCCACCCCGCCGCAGGTGCCGTGCGGCGGGCCGGTCGGATCGTCGGGGCAGCCCAGTTCGTTGAAGGACAGGTAGAAGATGCCGTGGGAGTCGACGGCCAGGTACGGGTCGCCGCACTGCGGACTGTCACCGTAGGGCCACGCCTCTTTGGTCCATGTCCGACCGCCGTCGCCGGAGTGGGCGACATAGCAGCCGTAGTGCTCCAGTGTGGTGCCCGTCGCGACGTCGTCCGTCGAGACGTACACCATGTCGTCGTGGTTGCGTGGGTTGACGGCGACCACGGGCTGACCGTTGGCCAGGTCCGTCGAGTTCGTGACGTCGACCTGGAGAACGGCGCTCCCGGACCTGTGGTTCGAGGCCTGTGCCTGTGCGGTGCCCAGCGAGACCGTCAGGGCCAGCGCCAGGGCCACGATCGCACCGGCGACTCTGAGTTTTCCCTCTCGTAAGACCGACGGACTGATGTCCGGCATCTTGGTTCCTTCCTGCTGTGAAGGGGCTGTGCCGTGCCGACCCGGCCGCGGATCGGCCGGGAGCGTGGGGAAGGCCCGTGGCGGGCCTCGATGAGGGAGGGCGTTCCGCTCACCGGCCGAGCGGGGCCCGCCGTCCTGTCGCCGGTTCCAGGCTTGCGAGGTACGGCAGGCGGCGGACGGCGGGTTCGCCCCGCCGGGAGAGCGAGGGAGTCCGGCATGCATCGACTCGGAACCAGCAGCAGGCCCGATTGGAAACTCGCCATCGTCATCGGCGCCGGTGGACTGGGGACGGCGGTGGCCCGAAGGCTGGGTCAGCGCCATCGGGTCCTGGTCGTCGACATCGACCGTGAACGGGCGGTGGGCGTCGCACGCGGCCTGTGCGAGGAAGGCGGCGACGCGGAGGCCGCGGAGTGCGACATCACCCGGCCCGAGAGCGTCGACGCGCTGGCCCGGGAGGTGGCCGCCCGGGGCGGCTTCCGGGTGCTCGCGCACGTCGCGGGGCTGTCGCCGGTCGCGGGGGACTTCGAGCACATCCTCCAGGTCAACCTGACCGGCCCCGCCCTGGTCACCCGGGCCCTGCTGCCCCTGGCCGGGCAGGGATCCGCCGCCGTCCTGATCGCCTCCCTGGCCGCGCACACCTACCAGGCCGCCCCCGCCGTCGAGTCGCTCCTCGGGGATCCCGCCCATCCGCACACCGCCTCTCGTCTCGCCGCCGCGATCGCGCCGGAGGATCGCACCGGCGCGACGGCGTACCACATCTCGAAGTACGGACTGCTGTCCCTGTGCCGTAGGGAGGCCCATGCCTGGGGGCAACGGGGTGCCCGGATCGTGTCCCTGTCACCGGGACTCATCGCCACGCCCATGGGAGCGGCCGAGTTCTCCAACAGTCCCGTCAAACGCGAGTTGTACGCGCGGACCCCGCTGGCCAGGGAGGGGACCATGCTGGAGATCGCCGATCTGGTGGAGTTCCTGGCCTCGGACCGCGCGTCGTTCATCTCCGGCACCGACGTTCTCGCCGACGGCGGGCTCTACGGCACCCTCCGGTCCGGTTGACCCCTCCCTTTCCTCCTCCGGAGGCTCCCTCGGAACGCTCGCCGCAGCAGCCCTTCGACGATAGGGACAGCACCCCCGGACCGGGCGGTACTCAAGTGCCAATTGCCCCACGCGGCGCGGTACTTGAGTACCAGTGAGCCCGGCGCGCAAGGGCCGGGCCGGACCGCCGCCGCACCGGATCAGTACTTGATCATGACGTTCAGCGCGCTGTCGACGTCACCGGCGGTCTCGATGGCGGTGACGATGTCGGCCTGCCGGAACTCGTGGGTGACGACGGACTCGATGTCGAACGCGCCGGACTCCATGATCTCCATGACGGTGTCGACGTCCTCGGGCTGGTAGCCGCCGGAGCCGATGACGCTGTGCTGGGAGTAGGCCAGCTTCGCCAGGTCGATGGGGTGCGGGGTCTGGTGGACGCCGACGACGACCATCCGGCTGAAGATCTTGCCCATCGACAGGTAGCTGTCGACCAGCGCGTTCACCCCGGTGGCCTCCATGAAGATGTCGATGTCCGCGGTGGGACCCGAGATGGTGCGGGCCGGACCGAACACCTCGGCGGTCCTGGCCGCCAGATCCTCGGTGGCGGAGTTGCAGGTCTCGAAGCCCAGCTCGGCCGCCTTCCGGAGACGGAAGTCGGACAGGTCGACCAGCATCACCTTGCCGCAGCCGAAGTGCTTGAGCGCGACGGCCGCGGCGATGCCGATCGTGCCGGCCCCGAAGACGAGCGCGCTCTCCCCGGCCTTCGGGGCCGCGCGGCGGGCGGCGTGGGTGGCGACGGTGAACGGCTCGATGAGACCGGCGGTCTTCGTGGAGATCGAGCGGGGAACCGGGTGGACCTGCCTGCCGACCTCGCAGTCGGGAACCAGGATGTACTCGGAGAAGCCGCCCAGGGTGCCGGCGCGCGAGGAGTCCCCGGCGGCGAGCACCGGATAGGGGCAGACACGGTCGCCGACCTCGAGTCCGGTGACGTTCCTGCCCTTGGCCGCCACTTCGGAGACCATCTCGTGGCCGAACTCGCTGCCCGGGGTGATCCGGTGGGCCCGGGGCCCGTGGTGGTAGGCGGACACGTCGGAGCCGCACACGCTGGCGTACAGGTTCCTGAGCAGGACGTCGTTGTCGCCGCAGACCGGGGTGGCCAGCTCGGTGATCGTCACGTCCTTGGGGCCGTTGTAGACAGCTGCCTTCATGGTGGTCTTCCTCTTCGGGGGATCGGGTCCGGTACTCGGCAAGCCGGCCGGCCACTGGGACGCGAGCATGTGCTTGCCATGTACAACGATTCCCCGAGGCGCGCGCCGGTGCGAGGGAGACCGCTCCCGAACGCGGGGTGTAGCCGGCTCCACCTCACCCCGCCGTGGAGGTCACCCGTCCTGGGGTCTCGCGAGGCCCAGGTCGTAGGCGGTGATGACGGCCTGCACCCGGTCCCGGGCACCGATCTTGGCGAGGAGGCCGCTCACGTGCTTCTTGACGGTGGACTCCGTCAGGTGCAGGTGGGCGGCGATCTCGGCGTTGGACATGCCCAGGGCGATCGCACCGAACACGTCGCGTTCCCGGGCGCTGAGGTCGTACGGGATCACCGGGTTGCCGGGGGGCTCCGGGTCGGGGCGCCGCAGGATGTGGGTGTCGAGCAGCCGCCGGGTCATGCGCGGGGAGATCACCGCGTCCCCCGCGGCGACGGCCTGGATGGCCGAGAGGAGTTCCTCGGGGCGGGCGTCCTTGAGCAGGAAGCCGCTGGCTCCCGCGCGCAGGGCGTCGTAGGCGTACTCGTCCAGGTCGAAGGTGGTCAGTACGATCACCCGGCTGCGGGTCCCCGAGGCCACGACGCGGCGGGTGGCCTCGATGCCGTCGATACCGGGCATGCGGACATCCATCAGCACCACGTCGGGGCGCAGCTCTGCGGTCATTCTGACGGCCTGGATGCCGTTCGAGGCCTCACCCACGACGGTGATGTCGGGGCGGTTGGCCAGCACCATGAGGTAGCCCATGCGCTGCAGCGGCTGGTCGTCGGCGATCAGAACCGTGGTCACGGCGACTCGCTCTCGTGCGGGAAGGCGGTGGGGTTGTCGTAGAGATCGGCTCGCAGCGTCCATCCGCCGTCCGGCGCGGGACCGGCGCTGACGTCCCCGCCGAAGAGCGCCGCACGTTCCCGCATGCCGATGAGGCCGTGGCCGTGGCCGTCGCCGGGCCGCCCGGCACCGCGGTCCGTGCGACGCGGCCCGCGGTCGCTGACGGTGATGCCCAGCGCGCCTTCCGCGTACCGGACGTCCACGGTGACCAGGGCGCCGGGTGCGGCGTGCTTGAGCGAGTTGGTGACCGCCTCCTGCACGATGCGGTAGACGGCCAGCTGGAGTCCCGGGCTGATGCCCTCCGTGTTCTCCGGCAGCCGCAGACGGATGGGGTTGCCGACCGCCCGGACCCGGTCGGCGAGTGCGGGCAGGTCGTTCAGGCCGGGCTGCGGCGCCAGTTCCGGGCCGTCCTGGGCCGGGTCCCGCATGACCCCGACGAGCCGGCGGAGTTCGGTGAGGGCCTGGCGCCCGCTGTCGGCGATCATGTGCGCGGCCTGCGCGGTCCGGTCGGGATGGGTGGATGCGAGATGGGCGGCGCCGTCGGCGAGGCCGACGATGACCGAGAGGTTGTGGCCCACGATGTCGTGCATTTCACGTGCCATACGGGCGCGTTCCTCGGTGACGGCCTTCTCCGCGCCGAGACGCTGCTCGATCCGCAGCCGTTCGGCACGGTCCTCCAGTTCCAGGATGTGCATCCGGCCGCCCCGCAGCGCGAGTCCGGCCGCCAGTGCGACGGTGGTCGCCCCCATGAGCGCGAGAACTCCGGGGACGCCGATGTCGAATCGCACGCCCGCGGCCACGAAAGCCGCGGTCACGGCGCCCCAGGCCCAGACGCTGCCGCGCGGCCGGGTGCGCAGCGCGAGGTTGAAGAGCGCCGGGACGATGACGATGCCGGAGCTGAGCCAGGTGCCCTGCATCCACTGGCCGAGGGAGACCGAGGCGATGACGGCGGTCACCGCGACGGGGGCGCGTCGGCGCCACCACAGCGGCACGGTCAGGGTGGCCTCCATGGCCAGCACCGTCGCCTCGGGCAGCGCGGGGTTCTCGATGTGCAGGAACGACGGCTGGAAGGGACCCGCCAGGAAGTCGGGCAGCCCGGTGAGCAGGAACGCCGCGACGACCAGCGAGTCCCACAGGGCGGGGACGCGCCGGTCGGCCGCCCGCACCCGGGCCGCGGTCCGTGCCAGCAGTCCGATCACGGCGGACCGTCCGCCGGACCCGCGCGGCGAGGCCTCGGAACGGCCGAGGCGGGCCCGGAGACGGCGGTCGTTCATGGTGCTTCGGTCCTCACACGTCGGTGCGGGTCAAGCGGACGGCTCCACCGACGAGGGCGAGGGCCGCCCAGGCCGCGAGGACGCCCGCGCCGGCAGCCGGGCTGAGCAGGTCACTCGCTCCGTGCAGTCCCATCATCGCGCGTCCGGCGTGGCCGGGCAGGTACGGGATGACCGCGTCGGCGACGCTCGCCGGGAGCAGGAAAGTGAGGCTGTCGACCACGAAGAGTACCCCTGCGATGACGGCGACACCGCCGGCCACCGACCGGAGGAGGAAGCCCAGTCCCACACCGATGACCCCGACGAGCGCGAGGTAGAGGGCCGTACCGGCGAGGGTCCGGACGACCCCGGCGTCCGAGAGGGACACCGCGAACGCGGTCCCGTCGAAGCGGGGGCTGCCGACGAGGAACGTCACGAGCACCGTGACACCCGACACGGCGAACGAGACGGCCAGGAAGACCAGGGCCTTGGCCCAGAGCGCGGGTGTCCGGCGCGGCACCGCCGACATCGTCGAACGGATCATCCCGTTGCCGTACTCTCCCGCGCTGATCAGGACGCCGAGGACGCCGGTGCAGAGCTGAGCGAGCATGGCGCCGTTGGTGGAGAGGGACACCCCGTCCGTACCGGCCTTGGCCGGCGTGGTGCCCGTGGGGTCGAACACGAGCGAGGCCACGACGCCGATCAGCATCATGAGGAAGACGGCCAGCCCCAGGGTGAACCAGGTCGAGCGGACACTCCACAGCTTGATCCACTCGCTGCGCAGGACATGCGGGAAGGTCACCACGCGGCGGGGGCCGGTGACGGCCGGGTGGGTCGTGGCGCTCACAGCAGGGCCCCTTCCAGGTCGGCGGTGACGTACTCGGAGCTGTCGCGGGTGAGGTCCATGAAGGCGTCCTCCAGAGAGCTCTGCCGCGGGGTGAGCTCCACCAGGGCGATCCCGCTCCGGGCCGCGGCCCGGCCGATCTCGGCCGAGGCCAGGCCTTCGACGACGAGTTGTCCGGGCGTGGCTCCCGGGGTGACGGTGACACCGGGCGCGGCCAGCAGCTCGGCCAGGCGCGCGGCCTCGTCCGTGACCACCTTGACCCCGTGGCCGCCGGCCCGGCGGACGAACTCGTCCATGCTGGTGTCGGCCAGCAGCCGGCCCTTGCCGATGACCACCAGTCGTTCGGCGGTGAGGGCCATCTCGCTCATGAGGTGGGAGGAGACCAGCACGGTGCGGCCCTCGCGGGCCAGCCGCTGCAGGAGGTGCCGCACCCACAGCACGCCCTCCGGGTCCAGTCCGTTGACCGGTTCGTCGAGCATGACGACCGCCGGGTCGCCGAGCAGCGCGGCGGCGATGCCGAGCCGCTGCCCCATCCCGAGGGAGAACTTCCCGGCCCGCTTGTCGGCGACCGCCTGCAGCCCCACCAGGGTGAGCACCTCGTCGACGCGGCGGGCGGAGATCCCGTGCGTGGCGGCCAGGATCCGCAGATGGGACCGGGCGCTGCGGCCCGGGTGCACGGCCTTGGCGTCGATCAGCGCGCCGATCTCGTGGAGCGGCGCGGGATGGTCGGCGTAGCGTCGGCCGTCGACGGTGACGGAACCGGTGGTCGGCCGGTCCAGACCGATGATCATGCGCATCGTGGTGGACTTGCCGGCGCCGTTGGGACCCAGGAAGCCGGTGACCGTGCCCTGCTGAAGAGAGAAGCTGAGCCGGTCGACGACCGTCTTGTCCCCGTACCGCTTGGTGAGTTCCCTCGCCTCGATCATGATCACGCACCATTTCGTCGCTCGGTGTGTCCGTATCCGCGATCGAAGCTACGTGCGGTGACGGGTGCCGAGCATGGTCCGTAGGTTCCGTTCGCCCGCGGGCACTGGTACGGAAGTACCGTCCGGGGCGGGTCAGACGGCCGGGGGCGGCGCCGCGGGCACGAAGACGACCTCGTCGCCCTCGGCGGCGAGGCTGCCGTAGTGGGGTTCGGGGAAGTGCGCCGGGAACAGCAGCGCGCCCTCGGCCAGCGCCCGTGCCACCAGGTCCCGGCGCGTGGCGACGGCCGCCTCCGGTTCGTCGCACCCGGGCAGACGCAGCTCCGGTCGTGTCATCTGGACCGGGTGGTGGAAGGCGTCGCCGGTGAAGTAGGCCCGCCGGCCGTCCGAGTCCAGGCGCAGTATCGCGTGCCCGTCGGTGTGCCCCGGCGCGGGCTCCACCGTCAGGCTCGACGACACCTCGTACGGCGCCCGGACGATCCGGGCCTGCCCCGCCGCCACGACCGGACGGACGCACTCGTCGAACACGTCCGGGTTGAAGGTGTTCGGGTGGGGCTCGGGCCGGTCGGTGTCCCAGCGCTCGTACTCCTCCCGGACGATGACGTACTCGGCGTTGGGAAACGTCGGCACCCACGCGCCGGCGTCGCGCCTGGTGTTCCAGCCGCAGTGGTCGTGGTGGAGGTGGGTGCTGAACACGACGTCCACCTCCGCCGGCGGGACTCCGAGCGCGGCCAGCCGCTCCAGATAGGGAGTCTCCAGGTCGTCGAAGTAGGGTCCCCGGCCGGTGCGGCCGTTGCCCGTGCCGGGGTCGACGAGGACCGTGATCCCGTCCACCCGCACGACCCAACTGTGGTTGGAGAAACGGAAGTTCATGGTCGCCGGGTCGAGAAAGCCGTCGGGCAGTGCCGCGACGTGCCGTTCGATCAGCGCCGTGTCCTTCGTGAGGAGCGTGAGCGGTACCGGCAGCGTGTGCTCCGCCACGAGATCGACGGTCGCGCTGCCCACGTCGGCTGCGGGCATGGGTGCCTTCCTCGGTTCGTTGCCGTCCGGCCTCCTGTGCGAGGGCCGGACCCGGACGTGGTGCTCAGCCGAGACCCTCCCGAGCCTCAGCGGGCGATCGACGGGCGGTGCCGAGCACGAACCGGCGCACGTGCTCCGGGCCCTGCGGCCGGCCCTCGCACCGCAGGAACCAGCTCATGACATCCGCCGCAGCGGTGATGCCGTCCGGCACGTCCGGCAGGTACGGCCGGACGTAGACGTCGGTCTGCGGCTCGCTGCGCCAGCTCTCCGCGAGGGCTCCGATGTCGACGGCGTCGTAGCCCAGCCGGTCGAGGAACGCGACGACCGCCGTCTTCGCGCCGTCGTCGTCGCCCGCTATGGGCAGAGCGCTTCTGTCCGGGGCGCCGGAGGGGCGGGCCAGCAGCTCCAGCCGACGGAAGTCGATGTTGTTGAAGCCCTTCACCACCCGCGCGCCGGACAGATGGCGCTGGACCAGTTCGCTGGAGGTGACCGACCGGTCGTCCAGCTCTTCGATGTGACCGTCACGCTCGGGGTAGTAGTTCATGGTGTCGATGACGGTCTTCCCCGCGAGATCGGCGGCGGGCAGACCGCGGTGGCCGCCGAGCGGGATGGTGGCGACAACGAGGTCGGCGGCGCGGGCGGTGACGGACACCTCCGCGGCCCGCGCCCCCTCACCCCACGCGGACACCGTGTCCTTGAGCGTCGCGGGACCGCGGGAATTGCTCACGACGACCTCGAACCCGGCGGCGAGCGACAGCCTCGCCACGGCGCTCCCAATCCGGCCGGCGCCGATCAGGCCGATGACTGGTGACACGTGAGTGCTCCTTTCCGGCGGCGGGCCTGTCTCCCGGCCGCGGACCGAGGACGGAACGGGTTCCCTGGTGCCGGGAGCGGCGCGCCGCACGGGAAACTACCGCCGCCCGCGCGCGGGACACGCCCGCCGTCCCGCTGTGCGGACGGGTACTTCGACAGGACCTCATGATCGGCACAATCGCCCGCCGCACGTGCTTGGCTCCTGCCTCCGCCGCGTCCGCGATCACACGTCGGCGATGTCTTCCTGAGGCTGCACCTGCCGCCCGGCGACAGCGGGCACCGCAGGGTCCTCGCCGTACTGGCCCACCTCAACAGCCCGCGCACGTCCCGTCGGGAGTCACCAGGGCAGTTCCGCGTCGGCGGCCGGGGCGCCGTCGCCCCAGAACCGCCCGGTCGGGCCGTCGGCCGGCAGTGTGGCCAGCGCGACGCTCACCAGAGCGCCCTGCTCCGGCGTGCGGGAGCCGGTGTGGTGGGTGAGGTCGGTCGCGCAGTGGCTGGGGTTGGCGGCGTTGACCTTGATCGGGGTGTCCCCCAGCTCCTTGGCGTACATCACGGTGACCATGTTCAGCGCGGTCTTCGACGCCGGGTAGGGAATCGTGGCCAGGTCGTACAGCCGATGCTCCGGATCGCTCATGAAGGCCAGCGACCCGACCTCGCTGGAGACGTTGACGATCCGGGCGGCCTCGGCGTTGCGCAGCAGCGGCAGGAAGGCGTTGGTGACCGCCACCACGCCGAACACGTTCGCCTCGAAGACCTGGCGCAGGGCGGCCCGGGTGGCGGCGCTCGGTCCGCCGCGGGCGCCTTCGACGTCGCCGACGATGCCCGCGTTGTTGACCAGGACGTCGAGGCGTCCGTACGCGGCGTCCACGTGGTCGGCCGCTCGCCGGACGGACGCGTCGTCGGTGACGTCGATCCCGAGGAAACGGGCGTCGACGCCGCCCTCGCGCAGCGCCGACGCGGCCTTCTCCCCGAGTTCCTCGTTCCGCGCACCGACCAGGACGGTCATGCCGCGCTCGCCGAGCAGACGGGCGGTCTCGTAGCCGATGCCCTTGTTGGCGCCGGTGATCAGCGCAATCAGTGTCATGCCCCGACCCTGCGGCGCCCGTTCCCGGCCCACCAGAGACCCGGTGAGGCTGGTACCGGCGATACCACCCACGGCCGCCGTGGCTGGGGCAGCATGGAGGCATGATCCTGCGCGCGGAGCTGGCGGCGTTCCTGCGGGCTCGCCGGGCTCGTCTGCAACCCCGCGACGTCGGCCTGCCGGACGGTGTGCGCCGCCGCACGCCCGGTCTGCGCCGGCAGGAGGTCGCCCAACTCGCCGGGATGTCCATCGAGTACTACATCCGGCTGGAACAGGGCCGTGGCCCGAACCCGTCCCGGCAGGTGCTCTCCGCGCTGGCCCGGGCGCTGCTGCTCACCCGCGACGAGCGGGACTACCTCTTCCGCGTCGCCGGCGAAAGCCCGCCCCCGGCCGTCGGCCCGGTCCGCGAACTCACCCCCGCCGTGCGGTGCCTCCTCGACAGCATGCCGGAGGTGCCGGCCTACGTCGTCGACGCGAAGTACGAGCTTCTCGCCTGGAACGCGCTCGCGGAGCACTTCATCAGCAGCGTCGTGCGGGCACCGAAGGACGACCGCAACCTCGTCCGCTGGATGTTCCGCGAGGCCCTCGACCACCACCGCTGGGACGACGAGTCGGCGATCACCTTCGCCCGCTCGACCGTCGCCGACCTGCGCGCCTCCTACGCCCTCCACCCCGGCGACCGCGGGATCGAGGGGCTCGTCACCGAACTCCTGGGCACCTCACCACGGTTCGCCGACATGTGGGCGGCCCATGACGTCGAGGTGCGGCGCCGGATCATCAAGAAGATCGACTCCGCCACCTTCGGACCACTGGAATACGAGTGCCAGGTACTCCACATCCCCGAGACCGGTCAACGCCTCATCGTCTACTGCGCCGAGCCTGGCTCCACGACCCGGGAACTCTTCAGCCGTCTCGCCGCCACGGCCGTCTGAACGGAAGCCCACGTGGCCGACCCGGCCGGCACCGCCCGCAGCCGCGCTTCGGCCGGCGGTGCTCGCGTACGGCAGCGATGACGTCGTCATCGGCAGCGGCGCCGCCTCGCTCCCCTCGCACCGGACCGGCGACGGCGACATGCCGGTAGGCCGCCCGCTGGTGCCGCACTCGTGCACAGGGTCCACCGTCACAGGCGCCCCTCTCCCACCGCCGACGACACACTCGGTGGCTCCTGGAAGCGAGCCTGCCCGGCACCGCCCTTTCCGATCAGTAGTGCCAGGAGGAGACCGACCGCGCTGGAGCCGCCGACCAGGAGGAACACGTTCCGGTACGCGTCCTCGGTCGCGAACTGCGTACCGGGTGCCGTCGAAAGACTCAGCAGGAGGGTGGCGACCGACGAGCCGACACCGGAGAAGGCGGTCCGGGCCACCGCATGGACACCCGTCACCTCGCTCGTGTGCTCCGCCGGCACACCCTCGACGACCAGGTTCGGAATCGACGTCAGCATGAACACAAGCGCGATGTTCAGGACGGCGATCGCACAGATCATCCTCGGCACGGTGTCGTGGAGCAGTGCGAGGGCCACTGCGGACAGGACGCCGCAGACGGTTCCGACGAGCAGCGCGCGACGCCCTCCGAAGCGGTGCGAGAGACGTCCGCTGAAGGGCGCGAGGACAAAACCGAGCATCGTGACGCAGAAGGTCGCGGTGCCCGCCGCCGTGGCGCTCATGCCCAGGCCGACCGGAGCACTGGTGGGTGTCTGCATCAGGAGCTGAAGCGCCAGGCCCGTCGTCCCGAACACCCCCGCGGAGAGCAGGGCGTTCGCGAGCAGCGCCAGGCCCTGCTTGCGGTCCAGGAAAAAACGGACGTCGATCAGAGGGCTGTCGGCACGCAGCTCCCACCAGGACCACGCGGCGAAGAGGACCAGGCCGGTGAAGATCGAGCCCAGGGTACGGGTATCCGGCCAGGACCACCGGGGGGCGTTGGTGATGCCGAGCAGAACAAGGGCGATGGCCGGGGCGAACAGGAAGGCTCCGGGCCAGTCCACGTGCGCCGTGCTGTCGGTGAACGCCGACCGGGGCAGCGCCAGGGCGCAGAAGGCGGCGACCAGGGCCACGCCTGCGGCGAAGACGAAGATGTAGTGCCAGCTCAGTGTGTCGATGATGAGCCCGGAGACGACGGTGCCGGCCGCCCCGGCCAGCATCGCGGCACTCGCGACCATCGACACCCCGATCGCAATACGCTCCTCGGGCAGGTTCTCCCGGATGATCCCGTAGCACAGCGGAAGCACGCCTCCCGAGACGCCCTGGACCGCGCGCCCGATGATCACGACAGTCAGTGAGCCCGCGCAGGCACTCACGACCGACCCGACCGCCGCGACCAGGAGCAGGGCGATCAGCAGGGTACGGCGGCCGTACATGTCGCCGAGACGTCCGCACACCGCTGCCGACGTGGCGGCGACCAGAGCGAACGCCGTGAGCGTCCAACTGGCCTCGACCGCCGTGACGGCGAAGGCCGCCATGATCTTCGGAAGGGCGTTGAACATCATCGTCGACTCGAAGGCGCTGACGACATCGGCGAGTATGAGTACCGCGATGATCAGAGGGACGGGTCGTTGCGGGCGGAGTGTCCGGGCGATCCCATTGGACGACGACATCACAGTCCTCTCACTCGGCTGTGCCGGTCCGGTGTCCCGCGCTCGGCGCCGCCCACTGTGACCTCCACGGTCCGCTCCCGGGCCGGCGAAGACCGCTGAGCGGAACGGGATCCGGGCCTGCGGGGTAGCGCTCGGACCACTGCGCAGCGTCGCTGTCGCAATCTTCGGCGGACTCGGGTCCGGGGCATTGCCCGTGCCCGGTCGTCTGACGTACGGTCCAAACAGATAGCTAATTTCACCTATCTAAATACGTGAGCTGTAAGCGTCCCGGCGAGCCTCAGGCCCGGGCCGCACGCGATGCCATCAACCGATGCCTGCCCCACGGAGGCGAGGAGAGGACGCAGCCACATGCAGCAGACTCAAGGCTCTGTGACATGAGCGGCCAGGACGATCGCGCCGTCACGGGGGAATCCTCCGCCGACCTGCGTCGACTGGGCCTGGAGACGATGTTCTCGGTCGTGTCCTCCGCTCCCCCGCCCGACGGGATCGACCTGCGGGACGGCGCCCTCGGCGAGGATCTCGTCGAGATCGGGCTGGTCAGCGTCTGGGCCGGTCTGTGGGCACGTGAGGGACTCGGGCGACGGGAACGCAGCCTGGTCACTCTGGGTGTCCTCATCGCGCTGGGCGCGGAGGAGGAGTTCGCCAGCCACGTCCTGATCGCGCAGCGCAACGGCCTGACGGACAGCGAGATCGCCGAGGTCGTCTACCACGCCTCGGGCTACGCGGGCTTTCCACGTGCGATGGCCGCACGGAAGGCCGCGCGGAAGGCTCTGGGCGTGCCGGAACAGCACGATGCGAAGGAGGGGCGATGACCCTGGCCGGAAGGAACGCGGTCGTCACGGGGGGCGGTCGCGGGCTGGGCCGCGCGATCGCGACCGTACTCGCCGCGCAGGGTGCGGCGGTGGCCGTGTGGGACCTGAACGCCGCGGGCGCCGAAGAGACCGCCGGGACGATCCGAAAGGCGGGCGGCAGGGCGATCGCCGTCGCCGGTGACGCCGCCGACGCGCAGGCGGTGGCCGCCTCGGCGGCTGTCACCCACGCCGGACTCGGCCCGGTCACCATCCTGGTGAACAACGCCGGAATCACCAACTACGTACCGTTGACGGAGCTCTCCGAGGACACGTGGGAGCGGATGCTCGCGGTGAATCTCAAGGGACCGTTCCTGGTGACGAAGGCCTTCGTGCCCGACATGCTGGAGGCGGGCTGGGGCCGCGTCGTGAACATCTCCTCCTCGTCCGCGCAGACCGGAGCCCCGGCCCTGGCCCACTACGCCGCGTCCAAGGGCGGGGTCATCGGCTTCACCAAGGCACTCGCGATCGAGTACGCCGACAAGGGCATCACGGTCAACAACGTCCCGCCGGGATTCGTCGACACCCCGCTGCTGCGGGAGCAGTTCGACCCGGACGACCTCGCCCCGAGCATGCCGATGAAGCGTGCCGGCCGGCCGGAGGACATCGCCCACGCGGTCGCGTACCTCGCCTCCGAGGAGGCCGCGTACGTGACCGGACAGACGTTGAGCGTCAACGGCGGCCGCTACCTGGTGTGACGGCACCGCCATGCTGGAGAAGGGAAACCCATGACCGAGACGGCACCCGGCAGCGCGGCCGCCGGCGAAATGCCCGACTTCCCGGCGCCCAGGTCGAGCGCCTGCCCCTTCGCACCCCCGCCCGGCGCAGCGTCCTCGCCGACCCGAGGCTGAGCGCCGGCATCGCCAAGAAGGGCTGTCCGCCGGCGGCTGGCGGCATCCACGAACTGCCCGTCGCCTGGTGACGAAGGGCGTTCACGTACCGAAGAACACGCTACGGAGGGAGCACAGACATGTCCGACGGAGGCTTTCGGGTGACGCGGCTGTACCACCCGAGTCACCACGTGACCGATCTCAGCGAGAGCGAGGCATGGTTCCAGCGTGTGTTCGGCCGTCCCAGTCGGCCGATGGCGGAGATGACCCGCAACGCCCCGGCGAGCGAGGGATACCCGACCGACTACTCGACGTTCACGCCCATCAGTGACGTCCTCTTCGACATGATCGACCCCAAGCGCTACGTGCTCGACGGCGTGCAGCGTTACGCCACGGTCGACAAGCCGCATCTGAAGGGATTCGGCTGGTACGTCGAGGGGATCGCCGACGCCTACCGCGCGCTGCGCGGGGCCGGTGTCGCCATGGTGGGGCAGCTCGACGAGCCCGCCGAGGGCGACGACCCGCCCACGGCTCCCGGTTCACCGATGCCCATCTTCTTCACGGTGCCGGAGAGCGCCGGGCTGCGCTACGAGTTCCTGCCGCAGATCCCCTTCCCGCTCGACCACCGGCTCGCCCCCGGCTGGGAGGTCCCGCCGGTGTCGGACGACGACCCGCTCGGCATCGAGCGCTGCTCGCACCACACCGTCCTGACCGACCGCCCGGAGCGCGGCCTGCGCGTGGTCGTCGAGGCCCTGGGCGGCACCGTCATCCACGAGGGACGGGACGAGGTGCTCGGCGCGAGCGCCACCTATGTGCGGCTCGCCGACGCGGTGTTCGAGTACGCGGTCCCCGACGCCGGGACCCCGGCGCACGCCGACTGGAGTGCGGGGGCGCCGGACGACACCTACCACGCGATCACCTGGAAGGTCGCCGATCTCGACCGGGTCTCCCGGCACCTGGAAGCGCAGGGCGTGAAGGTGCGCACCCGGACCGACGAGGTTCTGGTGACGGACCCGGAGACCGCTCTGGGCGTCCCCTGGGGGTTCACCACCGCGCTGACGCCCGGGGACACGCGGGGCTCGCGGTGACGCAGCGGGCCGCGGACCCCGCCTCGGACGACATCGATGTCGAGGTGCTCGTCGTGGGCGCGGGAGTGACCGGGATCCACCAGCTGCACCGGGCCACGGAGGCCGGGTTCACCACCCTGCTCCTGGAGGCGGGTCAGGGTGTCGGTGGCGTGTGGTACTGGAACCGGTACCCGGGCGCCCGGCTCGACTCGGAGAGCTACACGTACGGCTACCTGTTCTCGAAGGAGTTGTTCGAGGGGTGGGAGTGGCAGGAGCGCTTCGCCGGACAGGCGGAGAACGAACGCTACTTCAACTACGCGGTCGACCGGCTCGGACTGCGCGACCGCATCCGGTTCGGGGCCCGCGTGACCTCGGCGGTGTTCGACGAGGCCACGGCCACCTGGCTCGTCCGTGCCTCGGACGGCACCGGGACACGCGCCCGCTACGTGGTCGCGGCCACCGGCGTGCTGTCCGCACCGACGTTCCCGGACGTGCCGGGCCGGGAGGACTTCACGGGGGTGGCCCATCACACCGGGCTGTGGCCCGGCGAGCCCGTCGACTTCCGGGGGAAGCGGGTCGCGGTCGTCGGTACCGGCTCCAGCGGTGTGCAGGTGGTCCCGGCGATAGCCGACGAGGTCTCCTCCCTGACGGTCTACCAGCGCACCGCGAACTGGTGCACACCGCTGCGCAACGCGCCTCTCACCGAGGGGCAGCGGGCCCGGCTGAAGGCCGGCTTCCCGCGCCTGCGCGAACTCCTCCACGAATCGGCCAGCGGCTTTCTGCACGAGCGCCATGAGCGCAATGCCTTCGAGGACTCCGAGGAAGAGCGCAGAGCGTTCTACGAACGGGTCTGGAACAGCCCCGGTTTCGCCAAGGTGATCAGCAACTACGCGGACACGCTGACGGACGAGGCGGCCAACGCGGACTGGTGCGCCTTCCTCGCCGGCAAGATCCGCTCCATCGTCCGGGATCCCGCGACCGCCGAACGGCTCGTCCCGCGGGACCACGGCTGGGCCGCCAAGCGCCCGCCCTTCGTGACCGGCTACTACGAGACGTTCAACGATCCCAAGGTGTCGCTGGTCGACCTGCACGCGACGCCGATGGTCCGGGTGACGGAGAAGGGCATCGAAACCACCGACGGGCTGCGGGAGTTCGACATCGTCGTGTGGGCGTCGGGCTTCGACTTCGGCACCGGCGCGCTGACCCGGATGGGCGTGCGCGGGCGCGGCGGGCTGGCCCTTGAGGACTACTGGGCCGACGGACCGCGCACTTTCCTCGGGGTGATGAGCCACGGCTTCCCCAACTTCTTCTTCCCCGCGGGCCCGCACGGTGCGGCGGGAAACAACCCGAGGTACGCCGAGGACCAGGTCGACTTCGTCACCGACGCGCTCATCCACATGCGCGAGCACGGCAGCCGGGTGATGGAGGTGCCGGCCGACACCGAGGAGAGCTGGAACCGGATGGTCGCGGAGCTGGCCGTCCACTCCTCGTTCGGCGAGCACAGCTACTTCTACGGGGCCAACATCGCCGGAAAACCCCGCAGCTTCCTGCTCAACCCCGGCGGCCGCCCGAAACTGCGCGAGGTGATCAGCGAGGTGCTGGAGGCGAAGTACGCCGGTTTCCTGACACCGGCCGCACCCGTCGAGGGGACACAGTGATGCAGAAGTACCGATTCGACGACCGGGTCGCGGTCGTCACCGGCGCCGGACGCGGGATCGGGCGGGCGTATGCCCTGCTGCTCGGTGAACTCGGTGCCAAGGTCGTGGTCAACGATCTGGGCGGCTCGATGGAGGGCGTCGGCGCCGACGACCAGCCGGCCCGGACCGTGGCCGCCCTGATCAACGACGCCGGCGGCACCGCCATCGCCGACACCAGTGACGTGTCCACCGCCGACGGGGGCAGCCGGCCGGTGGAGCGGGCCGTGGAGGCGTTCGGCCGGATCGACGTCGTGATCAACAACGCGGGCAACGTGCGGTTCGCCGGGCTCCCCGACATGGACGCGGAGAACCTCGACAGCCACCTCGGGGTGCACGTGCGCGGCGCGTTCCACACCTCGCGAGCGGCCTGGCCGCACATGCTGGCGCAGGGCTACGGCCGGATCGTGCACACCGGCTCGATCGGCATGTTCGGTCTTCCGGACAACCTCGGCTACGCCACCGCCAAGGCCGCGCTCATCGGGATGGCCCGCAGCATGACCGTCTCGGCCGGGGACCACGACATCAAGGTCAACGTGATCGCCCCGAACGCCATGACCAGGATGGGCGGCGGCCCCTCGGAGGGCATGGACCGGCTCCGGGAACAGGGGCACGGCGGCGGGGACGTGATGGACCCGGCGCTGGTGGCACCGATGGCGGCCTACCTCGCCCACCAGGTCTGCGATGTCGGCGGAGAGGTCTTCCTGGCGGGTGCAGGACGCTTCGCGCATCTCTTCGTCGGCGTCACCGACGGCTACCTGCCGCCGGATCCCCACACGGTGACCGTGGAGGACGTCGTCGCGAACCTGGACCGGATCAAGAACCGCTCCGACTACCACGTGCCCGCCAGTCTCATGGAGTGCGTGAGCCACTACATGGCCCACCGATGAGGAGGAACTGTGAGTGAAGACAAGGTCTGGCCCCACCACGAGCTCGGCAAGAAGCTCAGCAACTGGGGCCGTTGGGGTGACGACGACCAGATCGGCACGCTGAACTTCGTCACTCCGCAGAAGCGGGTCGCCGCCGCTCAGCTCGTGCGCACCGGCAAGTCGTTCGACCTGGGCATGCCCTTCGACCAGAACGGCCCCTTCAAGAACGGCGGTTTCCGCAACAACCCCATCCACGTCATGACGCTGCTGCCGTCGGACACGGCCTTCTCGCCGGACGGCCTGATCTCGGCCGACGACATGATCGTCACCGGTCTGCAGGCGGCCACCCAATGGGACGGCCTGGCCCACGCGGGCTACGGCGGACGCTTCTACAACAACGTGCCGGCCGCCGCGGTCAACAACTTCCAGGGCGCCAGCCGCAACTCCTTCCACCATGCCGTCGACCGCCTGATCTCCCGCGGTGTCCTGCTGGACATCGCCCGGCTGAAGGGTGTCGACCGGCTGGCGGACTCCTACGAGATCACCGAGGCCGACCTGCTGGCCGCGGAGGAACGTCAGGGCGTCCGGGTCGAGTCGGGCGACATCGTGCTGCTGCGCACCGGCTCCTACCAGTGGTTCCTGGAGGGCGACCGGGAGCGTTTCCTGGGCAACGCGCCCGGCCCGTGCCTGGACACCTGCCGCTGGCTGTACGAGCGCGAGGTCGCCGCGCTGGCGATCGACAACCACTCCGGCGAGGTGTGGCCCAGCCCGGTCGAGGGCGCGACGATCCCCTTCCACCAGGTCGTGATCCGCGACATGGGCCTCACCCTCGGCGAGATGTTCAACTTCGAGGACCTGGCGGCGGACTGCGAGGAGGACGGCGTGTGGGAGGGCCTGTTCTGCGCGCCCGGCCTGAAGGTGACCGGCTCCGCGGGCTCCCCGGTCACTCCGATCGTGTTGAAGTAGCCGGGTCGACGACGACTTCCGGGGAGTCGGCGGGGCGCTTCCGAAAAGTGTCCGCGGCCCGGGGAGCACGCTCCCCGGGCCGTACGGTCAGAGCTGTACGACGACTGTCTTCGTCGCGGTGTACGCGTCCAGCGCCTCCACGCCCTTCTCACGGCCGTAGCCCGACCTGCGGAAGCCGCCGAAGGGAAGTTCCACACCGCCGCCCGCGCCGTAGGTGTTCACGTACACCTGCCCGGCGGCCACGTCCGCGGCCACTCGGTGCGCCCTGCTCAGGTCGCCGGTCCACACGGCGCCGAGCAGCGCGTAGTCGGTGCCGTTGGCGAGCGCTACGGCCTCTTCCTCGGTGGCGAAGCTCATGGTGGTGAGTACCGGGCCGAACACCTCTTCCTGGGCGATCGGGGACGCCGGGTCGACTCCGTCGATCAGGGTGGGGTTGAAGTAGGCACCCTCGGTGATGCCGTCCGGCTCGGCGATCGTGCCGCCGAACAGGATCTCGCCCGCGCCGGCCGCCTCGACGTAGCCGCGCACGCGGTCCTGCTGCTTGCGGGAGACGAGCGGGCCGAGGTCGGGGTCGTCGAGGCCGCGGCCGATCGACACACCGGCGAAGTGGCTCACGACGCGCTCCACCAGTTCCGCGTGCACGCTCTCGTGGACCAGCACCCGCGATCCCGCGGAGCAGGTCTGCCCCGCATTCTGCAGGATGGCGCTCGCGGCCACCCGTGCGGCCTTCTCCACGTCCGCGTCGGCGAACACGAGGTGAGCGGACTTGCCGCCGAGTTCGAGGGTCACGGGGGCCACCCGCTCGGCACCGGCGGCGGCGACGAGGGAGCCCACCCGGGTCGAGCCCACGAAGCCCAGGTGGTCGACGCCGGGGTGGTCCGCCAGTGCGGCGCCGGCCTCGGCACCGAGCCCCGTCACGACGTTGATCACGCCCCGCGGGACGCCGGCCTCGCGGGCCAGCCGGGCCAGCGCGACGGCCGAGCGGGGTGTCTCGTCGGCGGGCTTGACCACCGCGCAGTTGCCCGTCGCCACGGCCGGGGCGACCTGCCGTGCGAAGAGCTGCAGCGGGTAGTTCCAGGCCAGGATGTGGCCGGTGACGCCGTACGGTTCACGGCGGGTGTACGCGTGCAGGTCCGGACGGAGCGGGATGCTCAGGCCGTAGTAGGAGTCGATGGCGTGGCCGTAGAAGCGGAAGTAACGGGCGCACACCCGGGCGTCGTTGAGTGCCTGGGAGAGCGGTTTTCCGGTGTCCTCGCTGTCGAGCCGGGCGAGCGTGTCCGCGTGGTCCGCGATGACGTCGGCCAGGCGGCACAGCAGTTCGGCGCGCTGCTCCGGTGCGGTCGTACGCCAGGTCCGGTGGGCCGCACGGGCGGCGGTGACCGCCTGGTCGACCAGCTCCCGGCCGGCCCTCGACACCTCGCCGAGGGAGCGTCCCGTGGAGGGGTCGACGTTGTCGTAGGTCTCTCCGGCGGCCACCGGGGTGCCGTCGATGAAGCACTCGGTCACCTGCCGGGACTCGCCCGCGGCCTCGCCTGGCTGACTCATGCCGTGCCTCCTGGTGCCGCGTGCCGGAACGGTCCGTCCGACACGGTCCGGATGGTGGTGCGGGCCGGTGGTCAGATCACGCCCTGTGCGCGCAGTTCCCGGCGCCGTCCGGCGTCCAGCCCGAGCAGGCCGCCGTAGATCTCCTCGTTGTGCTCGCCGAGGGCCGGGCCGAGGTGGTCGACACGGCCCGGCGTCGCGGAGAACCTGGGTACCGGGGCCTGTACGCGCAGGGAGCCGAGGTCCCCGTCCGGGATCCGCGGGTAGACGTTCCGTGCCGTCAACTGGGGGTCGGCCACGAGCTGTTCGGCGTCGTAGACCGGGGCGGCGGCGACATCGGCCTCCTCGAAGACGGTCATCGCCTCGTCCAGGGTGTGCTCCCGGATCCACCCGGCCATGATCGCGTCGATCTCGGCGGCGTTCCGCAGCCGCTGCTGGGCCTCGGCGAACCGGGGATCGGTGGTCAGCTCGGGGCGCCCCACGGCCACCAGGGCCCGCTTCGCGATCGTGGGCGCGCTCCCGGACATCGCCAGCCAGTGGCCGTCCTTGGTCAGGTACACGTTGCGCGGCGCGCTGATGTCCCAGCGGTTGCCCGTCCGGCCCGGGACCGTGCCCAGTTGGTCGTGGGTGAGCACCGACTGCTCCAGCAGGCGGGCCAGCGGTTCGATCAGGTTGACGTCGATGAGCTGGCCGTCGGCACCGTGGACGTCACGGTGGTAGAGCGCCATCATCACCGCGTAGGTCGCGGTCAGCCCCGCGACCCCGTCGGCGAGCATGAAGGACGGCAGGGTCGGCGGACCGTCGGGGGTGCCGGTGAGATGGGCGAACCCGCTCATCGCCTCGCCGAGGGTGCCGAAGCCGGGACGGTCCGACTTGGGGCCGCCCGCGCCGAATCCGGTGACGTGCACCATGACCAGCCCGGGATGGCCGGCCGCGAGGTTCGGGTAGTCCAGCCCCCACCTCCGCAACGTGGACGGACGCAGGTTCAGCACCACCACGTCCGCCCGCCCGCACAGTTCGCGCAGCAGGTCCCGCCCCGCTTCGTGCCGCAGGTTCAGGGTCACGCTCTTCTTGTTCCGGCCGACGCTCTTCCACATCAGACCGACGCCGTTCTTCTGCGCCCCCCACTGGCGCAGCGGGTCCCCGCCCTCGGGCTGCTCCACCTTGATCACGTCGGCGCCGTGCTCGCCCATCCAGGTGGCCATCAGCGGGCCTGCGGCGAGTGTGGCGGCGTCGATGACACGGAGACCTGTCAGCGGTCCCTCACCCACGAGCACCCCCGCACACCTATAGATAAATCATCTATACAATTCACAACGTGATCGCGACGCTACCACAGCACTCGCTTGACAGCACGCCCCCTTCCATGAATCCATCAGGTGTTATTTGGTAGATGAGTTCACTCTTTCCGTCACGTCACGAGAGGCTCCGATGCCAATACCCCGCCGTGACCAGCTGACCCTGGTCGCCTTCCTCCAGGCCTCCAACGTGTCGGTGTACTCGGGCTCCTGGCGATATCCCAGTGCGGCAGGCGACTTCCTGGACGTGCGCTACTACCAGCGGATCGCACGGGTCCTGGAGGAGGGCACCTTCGACCTCCTGTTCTTCGACGACCGGCTGGCGATGCCCGCCATCCACGGCGACTCCCCCGCCGACGCCGTCCGCTACGGCGCCCGCCCCGTCAAGCTCGACCTGAGCACGGTCCTCGGAGCCGTCGCGGGCGCCACCGAGCACATCGGACTCGGGGCGACCTACTCCACGACGTACTACCAGCCCTTCCACGTGGCACGGGTCTTCGCCACACTGGACCACCTCAGCGGCGGACGGGCCGCCTGGAACGTGGTCACCTCGGTGAACGACGCCGAGGCGCAGAACTTCGGCGTGAAAGAGCACATCGCGCACGACTCCCGCTACGACCGGGCCGAGGAGTTCATCGACGTCGTCACCCGGCTCTGGGACTCGTGGGAGGACGACGCCATCGTCGCCGACCGTGTCAACGGCGTCTTCGCCGACCCCGAGCGGGTCCACGAAATCGCCCACCACGGCGAGTACTTCGACGTGCGGGGGCCACTGACCGTGCCGCGCACCCCGCAGGGGCGGCCGGTGATCATCCAGGCCGGCCAGTCGGGCCGGGGCCGTCGGTTCGCGGCCGCGTGGGCGGATCTGATCTTCACCGGCGACCCGAGCCAGGAGCTGGCGCGCGAGCACTACCAGCAGCAGAAGGAGCTGATCGCCGAGGCGGGGCGGGACGCCGACGCCGTACGCCTGCTGCCCATGGTCTACACGATCGCCGGCGAGACGGAGGCCATCGCCCGGGAGAAGGAGTCCGTCTTCCTGCATGATCTCGTGCACCCCATGGCGTCCCTGACGCTGCTGTCCGAGGTGACCAACCACGACTTCTCCGGGCACTCCCTCGACGACGTGGTGACCGACGAGCTCATCGACTCGGTCTCCGGCATCCGCGGCCTCGTACAGGGCATCCGCAAGCATCTGGGAGACCGCACACTCACCCTGCGCATGCTGGCCAACCACCGCGCCACCCTGCTCCAGGGACCGCGGTTCGTCGGTACGGGCCCCCAGATCGCCGAGCAGATGGAGCAGTGGTTCACCTCCCGCTCCTGCGACGGGTTCGTCATCGCGGCCACCCACTTCCCCGGCGCCTTCGAGGACTTCGTCCGGCTGGTCGTACCCGAACTGCGCGCGCGTGGTCTGGTCCGCACGGAGTACACGGGGAAGACCCTGCGCGAGAACCTGGGCCTCGACAGGCCGGCGAACGTGTTCGCGCGGACCCCGCAGGCACCGGCCCTCTGAGGCCCGGCATCCGATGTCAGGAGAACCGATGTCCACCCCGCCCCTGCGCCGGTCCGAGCTGGCCACGCCCGCGACCAACGAGCGCATGTTCGCCAAGGCGGCCGCCTCCGACGCCGACCTGGTCTTCCTCGACCTGGAGGACGCCGTGGCCCCCGCCCTTCGCGAGGAGGCCCGCGGCAAGGCGGTCCGGGCCCTCAACGACTTCGACTGGGGCACGACGACACGCGCGGTGCGGATCAACTCGATCCACACCGAGTGGGCGTACGGGGACATCATCGAGGTGGTCGAGGGGGCCCGGGAGAACCTCGACACCCTCATCGTTCCCAAGGCCACGGCCGCGCGGGACGTGTGGTGGGTCGACGTCCTGCTCACCCAGATCGAGGAGCGGATCGGTCTCGGGAAGCGGATCCGTCTGGAGGTGCTGATCGAGGACGTGGCGGGCGTCGCCCACGCCGAGGAGATCGCCACCGCCAGCGACCGGCTGGACGCCGTGATCTTCGGCGCGGGAGACCTGTCGGTGTCCCAGGGCGCCCGGGTGGACACCAACTTCCGGCCGCGCGAGCCGTATCCGGGCGACTTCTGGTACTACGCGCGGATGCGGGTCCTGACCGCCGCGCGGATCGCCGGAATAGCGGCGATCGACGCTCCGTACCCGGACTTCCGGGATCCGGAGGGCTACGAGCAGGACGCCCGCGCCGCGGCCAGCCTAGGGTTCAACGGGAAGTGGGCGATCCACCCCTCCCAGATCGAGACGGCCAACCGGGTGTTCCGGCCGACGGACGCCGAGATCGAGCGTGCCCGGCGCAACCTCGCCGCCTATCGCGCGGCGGAGGCGGACGGTCTCGGTGCCACGAGCGTCGACGGCCAGCTGGTGGACGCCGCCCATGTGAAGCTGGCCGAGCAGGTCCTCGGGGCGGCCGGCCCTCACGTGTCCAGAGGGAAGTGACACGCGACGTACTGGTCCTCGCGGACCCGGCGCACCTCCGGCTCGCTGACGGCGCACCGCTCCGCGGCGAACGGGCAGCGCGTCCGGAACCGGCAGCCCGACGGTGGCGCGAGCGGCGACGGGATGTCGCCCTCCAGCGCCGGCCCGCCGAAACCGTGCTCGGTGTCGAGCAGCGGGACCGAGTCGAGCAGGGCCCGCGTGTACGGGTGGGCCGGGCGGTCGTAGACGAGGTCGGCGTCACCGAACTCGCACATCTTGCCCAGGTACATGACCATCACGTCGTCGCTGACCGCGCGCACCACGCCCAGGTCGTGGGCGATGAACACCACGGTGAGCTCGTACGCGGTCTTGAGCTCCTCGATCAGGTTGAGCGTCTTCGCCTGTACGGAGACATCGAGCGCCGACACGGGCTCGTCGCAGACCAGCAGCCTGGGTTCCAGTGCCAGGGCACGGGCGATGGCCACCCGCTGCGCCTGGCCGCCCGACAGCTGGCGGGGCAGCGTCGCGGCGAACCGCTCCTGGTCGAGGCCGACCTGCGCGAGGACGGCGGCCGACCGCGCCGCCCGCTCCTGGGCCGCCATCCCGCCGATGACCAGCCCCTCCTCCACGATGTTCTTGACCGTACGGCGCGGGTTCAGGGAGGCCACCGGATCCTGGAAGACCATCTGCATCTCCCGCCGGAGGGCACGCAGCCGGGCCGGTCCCGCCCGGTCGATCCGTTCGCCACGGAACTCGATGGTGCCCCGGGACGGCTCGTTCAGCCGCAGCACGGCGCGTCCCGTGGTGGACTTGCCGCATCCCGACTCGCCGACGATTCCGAGGGTGTCACCCGGCAGGACATCAAAGCTGATGCCGGACACCGCCTGGACGACCCCGGCGTCGCCGGCGTACTCGACCACCAGGTCCCGGACCGACAGCAGTGCCTCGCCACCGCGCAGATGGGCGTCCCCGCTACCTGCCAACGGACTCACCTCCAGGCCCCTGAGCGGCCGGGGAGGGGACCGGAACGCAGCAGGCCACCCGATGGTCGTCGCCCAGCGAGGTCATGACGGGCCCGGGGGCACGGCACTCGGCGGCCGCCGCCGTACACCGCGGACCGAACCGGCAGCCCGGCGGCGGGTCGACGGGATCCGGCAGGGTTCCGGGGATGAGCCGCAGCGGAGTGTGCCGCGGGTGGTCGATGGTGGGTACCGCCTCCAGCAGAGCGTGGGTGTACCGGTGGCGCGGTGCCGCGAACACCGTGCGGGTCGTACCGACCTCGGCGAGTCTGCCCGCGTACATCACTGCGGTACGGTCCGTGCGCCCGGCCACGACGGCCAGGTCGTGGCTGATCAGCATCAGGGCCATGCCCCGGTCGCGCTGGATGCGGCGCAGCAGATCGAGGATCTGGCGCTGGACGGTCATGTCCAGCGCCGTCGTCGGCTCGTCGGCGATGAGCAACGACGGTTCGCACGCCAGCGCCGTCGCGATCATCACTCGCTGCCGCATGCCCCCGGACAGCTCGTGCGGGTAGTTCCGCAGCCGCCGTTCCGCATCGGGTACCCCCACCTCGTCGAGGAGCGCCAGGGCTCGGGTCCTCGCCTCGGTTCGCCCGACACCCAGATGCCGTCGCATCCCCTCGGTCAGCTGCCGCTCCACCCGGACGACCGGGTTGAGCGACCGGCCCGGGTCCTGGAGCACCATGGCGATCCGTGCCCCCCAGATCTTTCTGAGCTCCCTGGCGGGCAGGGCCAGCAGGTCGCGTCCCCGGAAGAGGATCCGGCCGGAGCAACCGGAGTTCCGCGGCAGCATGCCCATGATCGCTTTCGCCGTCACGGACTTGCCGGACCCCGACTCTCCCACGACGCCGAGGGACTGCCCCTCGCCGATCGTCAGGGAGACGTCGTCGACCGCTCGGACGACTCCGCGTGGCGTCCCGATGTAGGCACGCAGATTGCGCACTTCCAGAATCGGATCGTTCGTCGTGCCCTGCATGACCTCATCACGACCTTTCGTCCGGACGGCGGCGGAGTCGGTACGGGAATCGCTAATGCCCGATCCAGAGCTGCTCGGGACGAAGAGAGCCGAAGCCGTACTGCGCGATGCCGCCCACGGCCCTGACCGCGATGACCCCGGCGGCCGTCCGGTTGACCCAGAGCACCGGGTGGAGTTCCACCAGGCGCTTCTGGGCCTCCTCGTAGGCCGCCCTGCGCTTGTCCACGCCGGTCTCCGTGCGCCCCTTGTTCAGAGCCGCGTCGAGCTGCTTGTCGGATATCCCGCTCATGTTGGTCGGAGAGGTACTCGCGAAAGCGGTCGACAGCCTCGGCTCGGGGTCGAGGAAGGCGGCGGAACTCGTGGTGACGTCGAAGTCGTGCGAGGTCTGCAGGGTCAGGAACTCGGCGAACTCCACGACCTTGATCTTCACGGTGACGTTCTTGAACCTGCTCAGCTGCGCCTGGATCGCCTCGGCCGTCGCCTTGCTCTCCGTGGACGCCGTGGTGGTGATCGTGAACGAGACGGCTTTGCCGTCCGCCGCGACCTGGTCGAACAGCTTCTGCGCGGTGGCCGGATCCGGTTTGCTCACCGGAATGTCGGCATAGTAGGCCGAGGACTTGTCGAACAGGGTGTCCACCATCTGTCCGGCACCGTTGAAGACCGACGTGTTGACCGCGTCGAAGTCGACCGCCGCCGCGACCGCGGCACGCGCCCTGGGATCGTCGAAGGGCGCCCGCCGGGTGTTCAACGCCAGGTAGGTGCCACCGCTCAGGGGCATGGTGTTCGTCGAAAGCCCCGCGTCCTGCGCCTTCTTGAGGTTCTGCCAGTTCGATTCGACGGCGAGGTCGGCGCCGCCGCTGGTCACCGTGTTGAGGCGCTGCGTCGCGTCGAGGGCGACCCGCAGGGTGAGGGTGTCCAGGTACGGCTTGGGAGCGTCCCAGTACCCCGGGTTCTTCGCCAGCACCATGGCGTCCTGGCGCCGCCACTCCTTGAGGGTGAAGGGGCCGGCGCCCACCGGATGCGCGTCGAAGGACTTCGCGCCTTTGGCGAGCGCGGTCGGCGAGGCGATCCAGTTGAGCGAGGTGGTGACGACCGACTCCGCGAAGTGGGACTCGGGCTCGGCCATCCTGACCTGGAGCGTCCTCGCGTCCAGTGCCTTGGTGGAGGCGACCAGCGACGCGTCGGCCAGGTACGGGGACCCGGTCCTGGGGGCGCGCATACGGTCCCAGTTGGTCTTGACGGCCGCGGCGTCGAGAGGCGTGCCGTCGGTGAACTTCAGCCCGTCGCGCAGTTTCAGCTCATAGGTCCTGCCCCCGTCAGCGCTGTTGAACGAGGTGGCCAGCGAAGGCTGGATCCTGCCGGACCGGGGGTCGTCGGTCAGCAGGGTCCCGTAGAGGGCGTTGCCGACGATCGCGCCGCTCGCGAAGTTGTTGCCGTTCAGGGCGGGGTCGAGCGTGCGCCATTCGCTGAGCGTGAGGACGTTCGCGGAACCGCCGGCGACAGGCTTGCCCGATGCCCCGCCTCCCGACCCGGATGTGGACTTGCCGCCGCTTCCGCCTCCGCAGGCGGCCAGCAGAAGGGCTGCCAGGGACGCGGCGGCCGCTGTGGTCGTGAAACCTCTCGCACGGATCATCGTGGACCTCTCGTCGGAAGCGCGTCAGGGATGGATCGGCTCAACGGGCACGAGGGAGGAGGAACCGGGGCCGCGCGTCATTCGCGCAGCCCCCGGTCGAACCGGTGGCGCAGGTGGTCCCCGGCCTGGTTCAGGGCGAACACCGTCAGGAAGATGAACGCGGTGGGCACGAAGACCATGTGCGGGTAGTCGCCGATCGAGTCCTTCCCGTCGGCGATCATGCCGCCCCAGCTCGGCGTGGGCGGGGGGATTCCCATGCCGAGGAAGCTCAGCGAGCCCTCCGCCACGATCAGCGCCGCCATCACGACCGGCAGATAGGCGCCGAGCGCGGGCAGCAGGTTGGGCACGAGCTCCCGCCCCAGGATCCGTCGGTGGCTCGCGCCCAGGGTGCGGGCGGCGGTGATGAACTCCCGCGAGACCCAGGACATGGTGTTCGCCCTCGCCAGACGGATGAAGGTGGGGACGACGAGCACGGTGAGGCCGATGAGGATGGTCGGCGTGCTGGGGGTCAGGACCGAGGACAGGGCGAGGAGCAGGATCAGCGGCGGAAACGCCAGCATGACGTCGGCGAGCAGCTGTATCAGCGCGTCCAGCTTGCCCCCGAAGTACCCCGCGAGCAGGCCGAGGCCCGCGCCGACGGTCGCCCCGAGCAATCCCGCGCCGGCTCCGACCAGGAGGGAGACCCGGGCGCCGTGGACGCAGCGGGACAGCAGCGAACGGCCCAGCTGGTCGGTGCCCAGGAACAGGTCCAGCGAGCCCGGCGTGGGTGTCTGCCGGGGCGCGCCGATGGGGGTGCCGTACGGCGCCAGTGGGAGTACGTCGGCGAGGGCGGCGGCGAGGACGATGAAGAGGAGCCAGGCGTAGGCGAGGAGGACGAGGACCGAGCCGCTGCGACGCGGCGCCGCCACCGAGGGTTCCGCCGCCCGGTCGTTCACGCCTTCGGGACCGGGGCCGTGTCCGGGCACCTGCTCGGCTGTCCGCTCGGTGCTGGTCATGCCGCGGTCACCTTCCTCACGCGCGGGTCCAGCCAGTGGTAGCTCAGGTCGACCAGCGTGTTGACGACCACGTACACCACGACGACGAAGACGACGATCCCCTGCACCGTACGAGGTCGCGGGAGATGATCGAGCTGACGACGAGCTGGCCGAGTCCCGGCAGTGAGAACAGGGTCTCCACGACCACCGTGCCGCCGATCAGCCGGCCGAGGTTGATGCCGGCGAGCGTGATCAGCGAGAACGACGACGGACGCAGGGCGTGCCGGAACATGACGTAGCCCCGGCTCAGCCCCTTCGCGTGCGCGGCACCGATGAAGTCCTCGCGCAGGGTGGCGACCAGATCGGACCGCAACGCCCGTTGGAAGGAGGCGATCTCGGTCAGCGAGACGGCCACGGCGGGGAGCAGGGCGCCGCGCAGGTTGGCGGCGAGCCCGCTGTCGCCCATGTGGGACCACCCGCTCACCGGGAACCAGCCCAGGCGGAGGGAGAAGACGTAGATGAGCAGGGGACCGGCGATGAAGGCCGGGACCGACAGCAGCACCGACGAGAAGGCGGTGGTCACCCGGTCCGTGGCCGTGTCCTCCCGGGCCGCCGACAGGACGGCCAGCGCGACGGCGGCCGTCAGGGAGATGACCAGGGCGAGAGCCGCCAGTTCCAGGGTGACGGGCAGCCGGGTCAGGACCGCCTGGACCACGGACTGGTTGGTCACCGGCGAGGTCCCGAGGTCGCCCGTGACCGCGTGCCCCAGCCAGCCGACGTACTGCCTCCACAGCGGCCGGTCCATCCCCAACTGCGCGTTCAGACGGGCGATCGACCCAGGTGTCGCGTTCTCTCCCAGAATGACGGACGCGACCGAACCGGGTGCCAGGCTGAGGAGGGCCACCGACCCCATGGTCACCAGCAGGAGGACGGTGAGGCTGTGCAGGAGGCGTCTCGCGGCGTTCAGCACCATGCGTCTCTCTTCTCTGGAAGGGCACAGGTGGCTTCGTGGCGCAATGGCAGCCCAGCATGGTGACGGCCAGAAGCAGGCAGACGCGGTGCGTCCGCTCAACGGAACGGATTCCGCAAAGATCTTGGGGTCACAGGGATACGACAGAGCACCCCGCGCCAGTACTCCGGCAGCGGTGCCTGTGGTGACGGATGCGGGTCAGGCGCTGTGGCATCCGGCGGCCCTGGAGGCGGACGAGCCCCAAAACGACGAGATCCCGTCCAACTCGATGAGCTGGACGGGATCTCGTGATCCGTTCCCGACCGAAGCCGGGAACGGTTTGCAGTGGACCTGAGGGGATTTGAACCCCTGGCCCCCTCGATGCGAACGAGGTGCGCTACCGGACTGCGCCACAGGCCCTTGCAACGAGTGAAACTCTAGCATCCCCGTCGGGGTGCTTGGAAATCCGTTCCCTGACTGGTCAGGACCCGGGTGCCGGGAGGCGTGCCGCGCCGTCCGGGGGTCACTCGTTGGCCGCGCGCGGGCGGTCGCCGTCCTCGTACTGGTCGAACAGGGGCGTGCGGCCGCGCTCGCGCGCCCGGCGTGCGGAGGCCGCGCGGCGCGCGTCGCTCCGGCCGTCCGCGGGCTTGTCGTCGTCGGCGGCGGGCGCCGCCTCCTCCGCCTCGGCCTCCGGTGCGACCGGCTTGGCCTCCTGCTCCGGCGTGACGGAACTGGACCGCGCCGAACTCCACGCGTCGGGCGCCTCCAGGTCCACGTCGGAGGTGGCGCGCGGCGCGACCGGCGCGGTCACGTACGTCGGCAGGGGCACCGGCACCGGGTCCCAGCTGTCCCCGTGCCCGGGCCGCCGCTGCCGCTCGCGCTGCTGGTCGACCCACTCGGCGTGGTCGGTCTGCTCGACGAGGGCGCGCCGGTCCGCGGCGAGCGCGGACAGGCCGGGGTCGGTCCCGGTCTCTGGTCCCTCGTCCGGTTCGTCGGCGACGGCACCCGGGTCGAGGGGGGCGCGGCGCCGGGGCTGGCGCTCCCGCAGCCGCTGTGCGGCGGCCTCGGCCTGCCGCCGGTCCATCTGGTAGGCGAAGCGCCGGCGCTCCTGCGTGCGCAGGTAGGCGATGTACCCGCTGAGCATGACCGCGGGCACGCCCGGCGCCCACAGGAAGGCGAGCCCGCCGACGGCGGCGACGATCGCGCCCAGCGTGAACGCCACGAAGAGCAACACGGTGGTACGCCGACGGCGCGCGAGCACCTTCGAGCGCCGGGCGCGCGCCGCGGCCGCCTGTGCGGAGGGCGCGCGCCGTGCCACCGGAACCTGCTTGCGCGCGGGCGCGGAGCCCGGTTTGGGTTCGGGTACGGAGGCGGACGCGGACGCCGAGGTGGACGCGCCGCCCGGTTGACGTGCCGGTGCGGACGGGGACTTGGCCGCCTGCGCGGACGCCTGGTCACGCGCCGGTTCCTGCCGCCCGGGCGCCTCCGGCTCCCGTTCCGCCCGGACGTCCTCGCGGACGTCCGCCCGGACCTGACGGCGGGTCGGAGGCATGGCGAAGGCCCGGACGTCCACCGAGTCGGTGACGGCGTCCGGATCACCGGCGTCCTGCTCCCCCTCAGAGGCGGAGCGCGCCCGCAGGTCCCTGGCGTACCGGCGCTCCATCCCCGCCCGTCCGGACAGCAGCCGGATGGCGGTGCTGAAGCGTTCCGTCGGACGGGCCTCGTTCAGCTCGTCCTGCCTACGGAGCCACATCGGCACCAAGTAGGCGGCCCAGGCCCCGACAATGACTGCGTAGATGAGGCCGCTGCTGCTCACGCCTCACACGGTAGAGGGGTTTGCGTGGGGCCATCTGCCAATTGCGTCGGTGTGTCGCACGATCCGGCTGATATTTCGAGCTTTTTTTGTGACCGATGCGATCAGCAGACCGCCGGAGCCGCGAATTCAATGCCCTGAGATGGTCATCGAACGATCAATTTCGAACACGTATTCCATTTTCCTCGGCTAGGCGGGATTACCCGACCCGCTCTGGGAGCGTGCCCGCTGCCAGCGGCCGAGCAACCCCTCGGGCACCTCTTCAGCGGTGAGGGCGAAGACGAGGTGGTCGCGCCAGGCGCCGTCGATGTGCAGATAACGCGGCCGCAGCCCCTCCTCGCGGAATCCGAGTTTCTCCACGACCCGGCGGCTGGGCCGGTTCTCGGGGCGAATGCAGACCTCGATGCGGTGCAGACCGACGGCGCGGAAACAGTGGTCCACGACGAGCGCGACGGCCGTCGGCATCACCCCGCGGCCGGCCACCGACTGGTCCACCCAGTAGCCGACGTGTCCCGAGCACATCGACCCCCAGGTGATCCCGGCGACCGTCAACTGCCCGACCAGCCGCCCCTGGTACTCGATGACGAACGGCAGCATGCGGCCGGAGTTCGCCTCGGACCGCAGATGCCGGACCATCTGCCGGTAGGTCGGCCGGTGCGTTATCGGCCCGCTGGGCGTGGGCGGCGGGATGGTCGCCTCCCACGGGCGCAGCCAGTCGCGGTTGCGCCGGTTGACCTCGCGCCAGGCCCGCTGGTCGCGCAGCCTTATGGGCCGGAGGACGACATCGCCGTCCACCAGCACGACAGGCCAGGACGGGCTGTTCAGCTCGCACCCCCACTGCTCGGTCTCGGGTGGTCGCCGCCGCGGATCTGGTCGACGGCGTGCGCCAGCAGCGGTTCCAGGACGGCCAGGCCGTCCCGTACCCCGCCGGTGGACCCCGGAAGGTTGACGATCAGTGTCCGGCCCGCCACCCCGGCCAGTCCCCGGGAGAGCGCGGCGGTGGGCACCTTCTCCCGTCCGAACGCGCGGACGGCCTCGGCGATGCCCGGCACCTCGTAGTCGATCACCGCGCGGGTCGCCTCGGGCGTGCGGTCGGTGGGCGAGAGGCCGGTGCCGCCGGTGGTGACGACCACGTCGTACCCGGCCTCGACACCCGCGCGCAGCGCGGCCGCCACGGGATCGCCGTCGGGCACGACCCGCGGTCCGTCCACGGCGAATCCGAAGCCCTCCAGGCCCGCCGCGACCAGCGGGCCGCCTCTGTCCTCGTAGACACCGGCGGCGGCGCGGTTGGAGGCGGTCACGACCAGCGCGCGATACGGCGCGCGCGGCGCGCCGCCGGCGGACGGCCCGGCGTTCACGCCCGGCTCCAGTCGCCCGACTTGCCGCCCGTCTTCTCCTCCACGCGTACGTCCGTGATGACCGCTCCCTTGTCGACCGCCTTGACCATGTCGATCACGGTGAGCGCGGCGACGGTGACCGCCGTGAGCGCCTCCATCTCGACACCCGTGCGGTCCGTCGTCTTCACGGTGGCCAGGATCTCCACGGCGTCGTCCGCGACCGACAGATCCAGTTTCACACCGGAGATCGCCAAGGGGTGACACAGCGGGATCAGATCCGGGGTGCGTTTGGCACCCATGATGCCCGCGATACGTGCGGTGGCGAGGGCGTCGCCCTTGGGGACACCCTCGCCGCGGAGCAGTTCGACCACCCGCGGCGAGACGAGGACGCGTCCGCTGGCGCGGGCGGTGCGCGCGGTCACGTCCTTGCCGGACACGTCGACCATGCGGGCGGCGCCCGCGTCGTCGATGTGCGTCAGTCGGTCTGGCACAGAGGGTCCGGGGGTCTCCCCCCGGAAGGGCTCAGTCATGCTGTGTGGCGCTCCCGGTCCGGGCCCGTGGCGGTGCGGCGCTCGGGCCTGCTGTGCGCGACACGGTACCGGCAAGCCGGCGCGCACCACCGGGCAGGACCGCCCGGCAGACGGGTACGCCCGTGCCGGTCAGGCCAGCAGGACGACCTCGACCTCGGTGCCGGGGTCGACGGACTCCACGTCCTCGGGTACGACGATCAGGGCGTCGGCGCGTGCCAGGGCCGCGATCAGATGGGAACCGGCGCCGCCCACGGCGGTCACCTCGCCGTCGGCGTACGCCCCGCGCAGGAACTGCCTGCGCCCCTTCGGGGAGCTCAGCGCCGATGCCGCCCTGAGGGTGGCCGTGGTGCGGGGCCGGTGGACGTCGTCGAGGCCCATCAGGGCGCGGATGACCGGGCGGACGAACAGTTCGAAGGAGACGTACGACGACACGGGGTTGCCGGGCAGGGCCAGCAGCGGTGTGTGGTCGGGGCCGATGGAGCCGAAGCCCTGGGGCTTGCCGGGCTGCATGGCGAGCGTGCGGAAGTCGATGCCGCCGCCCGCCTCGTCCTCGTCGCCGACGTGCGACAGCGCCTCCTTGACGACGTCGTACGCCCCCACGCTCACCCCGCCGGTGGTGACCAGCAGGTCGGCGCGGACGAGCTGGTCCTCGATGGTGGAACGGAGGGTGTCGGCGTCGTCGACGACCGCGCCCACCCGGTAGGCGATGGCGCCCGCGTCCCGGGCGGCGGCGGTGAGGGCGAAGCTGTTGGAGTCGTAGATCTGGCCGTCGCCCAGCTGCTCGTCGGGCTGGACGAGTTCGCTGCCGGTGGACAGGACGACCACGCGCGGGCGCGGCCGTACGCGCACCGTGCCGCGGCCGATCGCGGCGAGCAGCGCGATCTGCGGCGGCCCGAGGACGGTGCCGGCCTCCAGCGCGAGGTCGCCCGCCTTCACGTCGCTGCCCCTCGCGCGCACGTGCGCGCGTTCCTCGGCCGGCCGGTGCACGCGCACGTGCCCCTCGGCGCCCTCGGGCGCGAGGCTGCGCGCCCGCATCCCGCCGACCGGTCCCCCGCCGAGTCCGCCGTCGGTCCACTCCACGGGGACGACGGCCTCGGCGCCGGGCGGCAGCGGGGCGCCGGTCATGATCCGGGCGGCCTGGCCGGGGCCGACCGTGGTGAGCTCCGCCGCGCCCGCCGCGACGTCCCCGACGACCTCCAGGACGGCCGGGAACTCCTCGCTCGCGCCCGCGACATCCGTGACCCGCACCGCGTACCCGTCCATGGAGCTGTTGTCGAACGGCGGCAGTGAGACCGGCACCGTGACGTCGTCGACCAGGACGCAGCCCTGGGCGTCGAGGAGTTGCAGCTCGATGGGGTCCAGGGGGCGGACGGTGGTGAGGATGTCCTGCAGGTGCTCGTCGACCGACCACAGGTGGTCCGGGCCGACGGGGCGGGTCACGGCGTTGCTCAACTCTGCTGCATCTCCTCGGCTACGTAACTGCGAAGCCAGGTCCGGAAGTCCGGGCCCAGGTCTTCACGTTCGCACGCGAGCCTGACAATGGCACGCAGATAGTCGCCGCGGTCGCCGGTGTCATAGCGGCGGCCCTTGAAGACGACGCCGTGCACGGGGCCGCCGACTTTCTCGTCCTGAGCGAGCTGCTGGAGCGCGTCGGTGAGCTGGATCTCGCCGCCGCGGCCGGGCTCGGTGCGCCGCAGTATGTCGAAGACGTGCGGGTCGAGGACATAGCGGCCGATGACCGCGTAGTGGGACGGGGCGTCCACCGCGTCCGGCTTCTCGACCAGGCCGGTCACCTTGACGACATCGCCGTCGGGGGTGGTCTCCACGGCCGCGCAGCCGTAGAGGTGGATCTGCTCGGGGGCGACCTCCATGAGCGCGATCACACTGCCGCCGTACTGCTCCTGGACCTCGATCATGCGCTGGAGCAGCGGGTCGCGCGGGTCGATCAGGTCGTCGCCGAGCAGGACGGCGAAGGGCTCGTGGCCCACGTGCGGGGCCGCGCACAGCACGGCGTGGCCGAGGCCCTTGGGGTCGCCCTGGCGCACGTAGTGCATCGTGGCCAGGTCGCTGGACTCCTGGACCTTGGCGAGCCGGCCGGCGTCGCCCTTCTTCTGGAGCGCCGATTCCAGCTCGTAGTTGCGGTCGAAGTGGTCTTCGAGGGGACGCTTGTTGCGTCCGGTGATCATGAGGACGTCGTCGAGCCCCGCCGACACGGCCTCCTCGACCACGTACTGGATCGCCGGCTTGTCGACGACCGGCAGCATCTCCTTGGGAGTGGCCTTGGTGGCCGGCAGGAACCGGGTGCCGAGGCCGGCCGCGGGAATGACAGCCTTGCTGATCCTGGGGTGCGACTGAGTCATGTCCGCAACCTTATCCGGTGCCTTTGTGAAGAATCTGAGGCTCCGGTTAATAGGCACTCATATGAGCGGATTGAGAAGGGTGCGGGAACGACCTGTGCAGCACGGTGGATCCGAGGCCGAGAGTGACAAGCGAACGTTGCGGCGAGAATTCGCCGGAGTGAGGAACAGGTTGACGACGGATGTCGTCAGGGAGGCGGCCGACGCGCTGGCGGGGCACGCGCTGGAGCTTCCCGAGCTGGCGCGTGCGCGCACGGTGGCGGCGTACGTCTCCGTCGGCAGCGAGCCCGGCACGCTCACGCTGCTGGATGCGCTGCTCGTACGGGGTGTGCGGGTCCTGCTGCCCGCGCTGCTGCCGGACAACGACCTGGACTGGGGCGCGTACGCCGGGGAGGGATCCCTCGCGCGCGTCCAACACGGCGGGAGGATGGCGCTGTTCGAGCCCTCCGGTGAACGGCTGGGGACGGACGCCGTGCTCTCGGCCGACGTCGTGCTGCTGCCGGGGCTCGCGGTGGACGCGCGCGGGATGCGCCTGGGGCGCGGCGGGGGGTCGTACGACCGCGTGCTGGCCCGTCTGGAGCGCGCGGGCGCACGCCCCGCGCTCGTGGTGCTGCTGTACGACACGGAGGTCGTCGAGCGGGTGCCCGCCGAGGCGCACGACCGGCCGGTCCACGCGGTGGTGACGCCGTCGGGCACGCGCCGGTTCGCAAGCCCCTGAGCCGCTCTCGTGCGGGCCGGTGCCTCACGCGGACCTGTGCGAAACGGCCCTCCACGCGTGCGTGCGTGGAGGGCCGTTTCAACGGTGTGCGGTCGGCGGGGTCAGGGCTTGAGGACGAGCGTGTCGCTGGTGCTCTTGTCGACCGCCTTGTCCGTGAACGACCACGGGAGCAGTTCGCCGTCGGCCCACTTGCCCGTCTGGTCGGTGTAGTGGGCGTTGAAGGCGTGGCCGGAGGCTCCGGTGAGGTTGATCCACTTGGACTTGTCGAGGTCGTCGAGGTTGACGACCATCCGCATGGAGGGGACCCAGACGACGCCGTAGCCGCCGGCCGCGTTCCAGCCGGTCGCGTTGACCGTGGCCTCGCCGCCGCTGAGCTTCCAGGGGCCGCGGTTGAGGACGTACTGCAGGATGCTCGGGCCGTCGGTGCCGAGGGTCTGGTTCTTCAGGAACAGGCGGTGCAGCCGGCCCCAGCTCCAGGTGTCGATGTCCTTGCCGAGCTTGGCGGTCAGCTCCCAGCGGGCGTCGATCATGGCGCGCTCGAACAGCTGGTTCATGTTGGTGGCCTTGATGCGGTCGCCCACTCCGGCCGGCGTCTTCCACCAGTCGCTGTTCGGCTGGTTCATGAGGGTGCGGACCACCTCGAACCAGCGGTCGCCGCCGTCCGGCTGTGCCTGGTCGGCGTCGCGCTCGCCGCACTCGCGCACCTTGGTGTCGTCGTCGACCGGGCCGGTGCTGTCGATCTTGTCGACCCACAGGCACTGGCCCTTGACCCGCAGCTCCTTGGGCAGCTTGTTGCCGAAGGCGAGCTTGAGGATGTTGCGCCAGACCGCGTTGAAGTAGGCGGCCGCCGCGGAGTCGGAGTCCTGGGTGTAGTCCCAGCCCTCCAGGAGTTTCTGCGCCTCGCGGACGTTCTTGTCGTCCAGGTTGATCTTCAGCAGCTTGGGCACGAGCAGCTTGGCGATCTCGCTGCTGTTGTCCATCTGCATCTGGCGCATGTCGTCGGTGGAGATCTTGCCGCCGTCCTTGATCTTCGACTCGATCAGGTCGGTGATGCGCTGGCTGCGGGTGCCGTAGCCCCAGTCCGTGGTGAGCGTGTAGGGGTACTTGTCCTTGTCGACCACGGCCTGGTTGGCGGTGACGATGTAGCCGCGCTTGGGGTCGTACTCGTAGGGCAGTTCGGCCTGCTTGATGTAGCCGGTCCACTTGTACTTGGAGTCCCAGCCCGGTGCCGGGATGGAACCGTCGTCGCCCGAGGAGCGCGTGGGGATCTTGCCCGGCAGGGTGTAGCCGATGTGGTTCTTGGTGTCGGCGTAGATCAAATTCTGCGAGGGCACGTCGAACTGGGCGGCCGCGTCGCGGAATTCGCTCCAGTCGGCCGCCTTGTCGATGGCGAAGACGGCGTCCATGGTGGTGCCGGGGTCGAGGGCGGTCCAGCGCAGGGCGATCCCGTAGCCGTCGCCGCGGTCGGGTGCGGCGGTGTCGACGGTGGCCTTCTTGCCGACCTGGACGAGTTCGTCGTCGCGGTCGGACAGCAGGGGCATCCCGTCGGCGGTCTGGCGCACGACGATCTTCTTGGACGCGCCGCCGGCGACCTTGATGGTCTCCTCACGGGTCGTGAAGGGCTTGACCTTGCCGTCGTACAGGTAGCCGTCGCCGGAGAGCTTCTCCAGGTAGAGGTCGGTGACGTCGACGCCGGAGTTGGTCATGCCCCAGGCGATGTCCGCGTTGTGGCCGATTATCACGCCGGGCATGCCCGCGAAGGTGTAGCCGGTGACGTCGTACTGGCACTTGCTGGAGACCGTGGTGCAGTGCAGGCCCATCTGGTACCAGACGGACGGCAGCGAGGCCGACAGGTGCGGGTCGTTGGCGAGCAGCGGCTTGCCGGTGATGGTGTGCGCGCCCCCGACGACCCAGGAGTTGGAGCCGATGCCCTGGCCGTTCACGCCGACGGCCGTGGGGACGTTGTCGAGGACGTTGTAGAGGCCCGCCAGCTGGCTTGTGAGCGCCGAACCGGTGGACGACGAGGTCGTGGTGCCGCTCGTGGCCGTGGAGGTCCCGGAGCCGCTCGTGGAGCCGCTCTGTTCGAACGTCTTGGTGAGCTCGTCGTACTGGCCCTCCTGGACGATCGCCTTGTTGCGGCTGTACGGGTAGTCCGGGTAGAGGTCCTTGATCTGCTGCGGGCCGAGGCGGCTGGTCATCAGGGCGCGGTCGATCTCGTCCTGCATGTTGCCGCGCAGGTCCCAGGCCATCGCCTTCAGCCAGGACACCGAGTCGACGGGGGTCCACTGCTCGGGCTTGTAGTCGTTGGTGAACCCGAGGGCCGCGTACTCCAGGGAGATGTCCTTGCCGTCCTTGCCGGCCAGGTAGGCGTTGACTCCCTTGGCGTATGCCTGGAGGTACTTCTTGGTGGAGTCCGACAGCTTGGTGTCGTACTCCTCCTTCGCCACCCGGTCCCAGCCCAGGGTGCGCAGGAACTCGTCGTTCTTCACCTGGCCCTTGCCGAACATCTCGGACAGGCGCCCGGAGGTCATGTGGCGGCGCACGTCCATCTCGTAGAACCGGTCCTGCGCCTGGACGTAACCCTGCGCCATGAACAGGTCCGCGTCGGTCGAGGCGTAGATCTGCGGGATCCCGTAGCCGTCGCGCTTCACGGTCACGGGCCCGGAGAGTCCCTGGAGCGTGATCGAGCCCTTGGTCTGCGGGAAGGACGCGCGGACCGTGCTGATCGACCAGTAGGCCCCAAAGGCGATGCCTCCGATGACGGCCAGGACGAGCACCAGCACGACGATTCGGGCTTTGCGCCCCTTCTTCCTGCCGGACTTGCCAGGCTTGTCACCCGTTGTGGCGGTGGTGTTGGGGGGCATCGCTGTCCTTGCTGTCCTAACGCGAGCGGCAGGCGGGCTTGTGCATTTGACTGAGCGCTGGAGCAACCATAGGCGCAGGGCCCCGAGCCACTTGACGCGGAGTCGGGTACCGGCGCGCACGGACGTTCGATCTTGCCGGGGGAAGCGTCAAGAAAGCGTCAAGAGTTAGGTAAGGTAACGAAGTAACTGGGGTGCGGAGTGCCGCGTCCTCGGGTCTTGTGTACGTGAGCTTCCGCGTCGCCCGCGCGGGGCCAAGGAAGGGAAGCGCCGCTGACTGTCCACCACCTCAACCAGCTCCTGCTCGTCTGCTCCCTGGTCCTGCTCGTCGCCGTCGCGGCCGTCCGGATCTCCTCGCGCAGCGGGCTCCCCAGCCTGCTCGTGTACCTGGGGATCGGCGTCCTCATGGGCCAGGACGGCATCGGGAACATCCACTTCAGCAATGCCGAACTGACCCAGGTCATCGGATACGCGGCCCTGGTCGTGATCCTGGCCGAGGGCGGTCTCGGCACGAAGTGGAAGGAGGTCGAACCCGTCCTGGCGTCCGCCTCCATGCTGGCCCTCGTCGGGGTCGGGGTGAGCGTCGGCGTCACCGCGGCGGGCGCGCACTATCTGGTCGGGCTGGAATGGCGGCAGGCGCTCATCATCGGGGCGGTGGTGTCCTCGACGGACGCGGCGGCGGTGTTCTCGGTGCTCCGGCGCATCCCGCTGCCCGCGCGCGTGACGGGCACGCTGGAGGCGGAGTCCGGCTTCAACGACGCCCCGGTGGTCATCCTGGTCGTCGCCTTCTCCACCGCGGGACCGGTCGCGCACTGGTACGTCCTGCTGGGCGAGATAGCCACGGAGCTGGCCATCGGCGCGGCCATAGGCCTCGCGGTCGGCTGGCTCGGCGCCTGGGGCCTGCGGCACGTGGCCCTGCCCGCCTCCGGCCTCTATCCGATCGCGGTGATGGCCATCGCGGTCACGGCGTACGCCGCCGGCGCGCTGGCTCACGGCAGCGGCTTCCTCGCCGTCTACCTCGCCTCCATGATGCTGGGCAACGCCAAGCTGCCGCACTGGCCCGCCACGCGCGGCTTCGCCGAGGGACTCGGCTGGATCGCCCAGATCGGCATGTTCGTCCTGCTCGGCCTGCTGGTCACCCCGCACGAGCTCGGCGACGACGTCTGGCCCGCCCTGGTCATCGGGCTGGTGCTCACCATGGTGGCGCGGCCGCTGAGCGTGATCGTCAGCCTCGTGCCGTTCCGGGTGCCCTGGCGGGAGCAGACCCTGATGTCCTGGGCGGGGCTGCGCGGCGCCGTCCCCATCATCCTGGCGACGATCCCCATGGTGAACGGCGTCGACGCCAGCCACCGCATCTTCAACGTCGTCTTCGTCCTGGTCTGCGTCTACACCCTCGTCCAGGGACCGACGCTGCCCTGGCTGGCGCACAAGCTGCGGCTCGGCGAGGGCCCGGAGGCCGCCGACCTCGGCATCGAGTCCGCACCCCTGGAGCGGCTGCGCGGGCATCTGCTGTCCGTCGCGATCCCCGAGGGCTCGCGGATGCACGGCGTCGAGGTCAACGAGCTGCGGCTGCCCGCCGGAGCCGCCGTCACCCTGATCGTCCGCGAAGGAAAATCGTTTGTTCCGTTGCCCTCGACGGTGCTGCGGCGCGGCGACGAACTCCTCGTGGTCGCCACCGACCCGGTGCGGGACGCCGCGGAGCGACGGCTGCGCGCGGTCGGGCACGGGGGCAAGCTGGCGGGCTGGCTGGGCGCGAACGGCACGGCGGGCACGGGCGGCATGCGTTAAGGGCGTGTTTCGGACGGTTCACACCCCCGCCAATCCCAGGTGAACGACCCCTGTGGTGCTCGTTTTCACAGGTCTACGAGACGTCGCCCCCTGTACGATGAAGCCACCCTGATCGGACCAACTCTGCCTGACGCAGAGCTGGCGCGACCGTATGGCGGCCGGAACGCTTTTCCCAGCGGGCACCGGTATCTACCGCAGTTCCGCGCAAGAGGACAGCTCTCGGCGCCCCCGCACGGGCGCGCTACCAGGCGGCAGAAAGGCACGGGCCGTGGCATCCACGGTCACCACCGAGCCGTCGGAGAACCCGGCGGCGCCGCCCCGCCCGGGATACGGACAGCTGCTGCGCACCCGCGGCGCCTGGACGTTCCTGCTCCCCGGTTTCGCGGCGCGCCAGCCGTTCGCCATGCTCACCATCTCCATCGTGCTGCTCGTCCAGCACACCACCGGCTCGTACGGCGCCGCGGGCGCCGCCGCGGCGGTCACCGGCGTCTCCATGGCCCTGTGCGCCCCCTACGGCGGCCGCCTCGCCGACCGCTACGGACAGCGCGCGGTGCTGATTCCCGGAGTCCTCGTGCACACGCTGTCGGGGCTCGGCCTGACGGCGCTCGCACTGGCGCACGCACCCCTGTGGGCGCTGTTCGCGGCGGCCGTGCCGACCGGTGCCTCGGTGCCGCAGATCGGCCCCATGGTGCGCGCCCGCTGGGGCGCGAAGCTCCAGGACTCGCCCCTGATGTCCACCGCGGCCGCCTTCGAGTCCGTCACGGACGAGCTCACCTTCGTGTTCGGCCCGCTGCTCGCGACCGCCCTGTGCACCACCGTGACACCGGCCGCCGGCCTGGTCGCGGAGGCCGCGCTGACACTGCTCGGCGGCCTCCTGTTCGCCGCGCGGAAGAGCACCCAGCCGCAGGTGTCCGGCACCGGCCACGCGCGCGTGCGGCACGCCTCCGCACTCCGCGTCCCCGGCGTGCGCGTGCTGGTCGCGGCCTTCCTGGGCATCGGGTCCGTCTTCGGCGGCATGCAGGTCTCCCTCGCGGCGTTCACCGAGTCGATCGGCGAGCCCGGCCTGAACGGCGTCCTGTACGGCACCTTCGCCGCGGGCAACATGCTCTCGGGCATCGTCTGCGGCGCGATCGCCTGGAAGGCCGCCCCGCACCGGCGCCTGGTCACCGGCTACGCGGCGCTCGCGCTCACCGCGTCCGCGCTGTGGACGTCCCACTCGGTGCTCGCCCTGGCCGGCCTCGGCCTGCTGGTCGGCATGTGCATCGCGCCCGCGCTGATCACCGGCTACACGCTGGTCGAGGACCTGGTCCCGGCCGGCGCCCGCACGGAGGCGTTCACCTGGCTGACCGGCGCGGTGGCACTCGGCCAGGCGGCCGCGGTGACGGTCGCCGGACAGCTGGAGGACCGGCTGTGGGGCGGCGCCGGGTTCCTGGTGCCGATGGCCGGCACGCTGCTCGCCCTGGTGACCCTGCTGGCGCTGCGTTCGCGGCTGGTGCCGCCACGCGTGACCAAGGTGGTCACGCGCGGCGCGGCCCATCGCGAACCTGTCGCGATCGGTGAGATGTGACGTGTCGACAACCCGGGAATACGTCACTGTGACTCCGCCGACAAGCGGCTTCTCACTCGGGCACGAGGCCCTCATGACGGCCAAGCCCTGACCGCTGCCCGTGAGCAGGTGACGTACGTTACTCCATTCGCTGGCTGCACGGGTTAGTATGGACGATCGTTAGCACTCATCGAGTGAGAGTGCCAGGAGGAAGACAGTGCCGACCTACCAGTACCAGTGCACCGAGTGCGGCGAGGGCCTCGAGGCGGTGCAGAAGTTCACCGACGACGCCCTGACCGAGTGCCCCAACTGCGGTGGCCGCCTGAAGAAGGTGTTCTCCGCGGTCGGCATCGTCTTCAAGGGCTCTGGCTTCTACCGCAACGACAGCCGCGGCTCCTCGTCGAGCAGCAGCCCCGCGTCGAAGCCGTCCGGCTCCGCCTCGTCCGACTCGAAGTCGTCGAGCTCCACGTCGTCCGACTCCAAGTCGTCGACGTCGTCGTCCTCGTCGTCCTCGTCGTCTGGCTCCGCCAGCAGCTCCGCCGCCTGAGACTCCTCCTCCCGGACCCTGCCGACGCACGACGGCGGGGTCCGAGGCGTTCCCGGGCACCGGTCCCTGCCCGCTCCGGCGGGCCGCTAGTGTGCGGGGCATGGTGAACGCAGAGATCGGCGTAATCGGCGGCTCGGGTTTCTACTCCTTCCTCGACGACGTGAGCGAGATCCAGGTCGACACCCCTTACGGGCCGCCCAGCGACTCCCTCTTCCTCGGCGAGATCGCCGGCCGCCGGGTGGCGTTCCTGCCCCGCCACGGTCGCGGCCACCATCTGCCGCCGCACCGCATCAACTACCGGGCCAACCTCTGGGCGCTGCGCTCCGTGGGCGTCCGCCAGGTGCTCGGCCCGTGCGCGGTGGGCGGTCTGCGCCCCGAGTACGGTCCGGGCACGCTGCTCGTGCCGGACCAGCTGGTGGACCGTACGAAGTCCCGGGCGCAGTCGTACTTCGACGGACTCCCGTTGCCCGACGGCACCGTGCCGAACGTGGTGCACGTGTCCCTGGCCGACCCCTACTGCCCCACCGGGCGGGCGGCGGCGCTGAAGGCGGCCCGCGGCCGGGACTGGGAGCCGGTGGACGGCGGCACGCTGGTCGTGATCGAGGGGCCGCGCTTCTCGACCCGCGCCGAATCGCTGTGGCACCAGGCGCAGGGCTGGTCCGTGGTGGGCATGACCGGCCATCCCGAGGCGGCGCTCGCCCGTGAACTGGAACTCTGCTACGCGTCGCTGACGCTGGTCACCGATCTGGACGCGGGCGCCGAGACCGGCGAGGGCGTCTCGCACGACGAGGTGCTCCAGGTGTTCGCGGCGAACGTGGACCGGCTGCGGGGCGTGCTGTTCGACGCGGTGGCGGCACTGCCGGAGAACACGGCACGGGACTGCCTGTGCACGAACGCGCTCGGCGGCATGGATCCGGGCTTCGAGCTGCCGTGACGCGGAGGGCGGGACGTTTCCCCGCCCCCTCCCAACTCCTGTGGACAACGGGCGGGACTCCGGCGGAACTCCCCCTTCGGGTGGCCGAGTTGTCCACAACCGGTCGGTAGCCCACCGGCTCCGACGGGATTCGGCGCAAGGCCGCATCGTGGCCTTGCAAGCCGATTCCTCGTCGCCGGTGGTGATCCACATGCCCGTTCCCCCGTCCCCCTCTCCGTCCCCCGCCCTGTCCCCGTCCCCGACCCTTCCGCCCGCCCTGCGCGCCCCGTGTCCGCCGGCCACGGACGCCCCCGCCACCTGCGAAGTCCCGTACTTCGACCCGGTGCGCGTACGCGGCGCGCGGTATCAGCTGCAACGGCTGCTGCGCCACCGCCGGCGGGCCCTCGCGGCCGGTCTGGCGGTGACGGCGGCGGCGCTCGTGGCGGCCGGGCCGGGTGCCGCCACGGATCCCCTCCACGCCGAGCGGCCCCGGGGGCATCCGGCCACCCAGCCGGTACGACGGCACGCCCCGCCCGTGGACATGGTGACGGCTCCGGTGCGGATCGCCGACGCGGCCACCGTCCGGCTGCTGCGCCCCGGTGACCGGGTGGACGTCATCGCCGCCGGGGGCCCCGCGTCGGACGGGGACGCCCGGGTGATCGCGCGCGGGGTCCGCGTGACACAGCTGCCGGAGCCGGTCGACGGGGCGTCCGAGAGCGGGGCGCTGGTCGTGCTCTCGGTGCCGCGGGCCACGGCGGCACGGCTGGTCGGCGCGAGCGCCACGACACGGCTGGCGGTGACCTTGTGCTGAACAACCTGGGGCGATTTCTCGGACGTTTCCTGTCAAGTCCCTCATTCGTGCCACGGGATTGGGCGCAATGGCGGCACGGTGACGTAGGTTGCGGAGCACTTTGTTCCACACCCTGTGCACACAAGGAGAGTCCCCGAGGTGAGCGCGAAGAAGGACCCGAGTATCTGGCAGGGCTTCAAGACCTTCCTGATGCGCGGCAACGTCGTCGATCTGGCGGTCGCGGTGGTCATCGGCGCCGCCTTCACCAACATCGTCAACTCGGTGGTGAAGGGGATCATCAACCCCGTCGTCGGGGCGATCGGCACCAAGAACCTGGACAGCTACAGCTCGTGCCTGAAGGCCCCGTGCACGCTGAACGCGGACGGCACGGTGAAGTCCGGCATTCCGATCATGTGGGGCGAGGTCCTGGGCGCCACGCTCTCCTTCGTGATCACCGCGGCGGTCGTGTACTTCCTGATGGTCCTGCCGATGGCCAAGTACCTGTCGCGGATGGAGGCCCGCCGCAGGGCGCGCGAGGGTACGCACGAGGTCATCGAGGTGACCGAGCTGGAGGTGCTCAAGCAGATCCGCGACGAGCTGGTCGCGCAGCGGAGTGCGCCGGGCCGCGACGGGCGCTGACCAGGGCCTCGCCGGGGCGGATTCAGAGGTGGTGGGGCGGCTTCTCGTCGAGGAAGCGCTTGAGGTCGGCCACGGAGTCGCCCTCCGGGCGGTCGCCCCAGCCGCGGTCCGTGTCGTCCGAGGACTGCCGGTCCAGCGGGTCGTCGAAGATCAGCGCGGGCTTCGGGTCGCGCGGCGCGGGCTCGGGGGCGGTGGTCATGTCCCAAGACTACGGCGCGCACGGCTCGGGTCCGCCCGGGCCACCCGGGCCGTGCGGTCCACCCGGGCCGCCCGGCGGCCCCGGCCGGAGTCCCGGCCGCGGTCCCGCCGCCCGCCGGGCCGGCTGCCCGCCTTCGGCTCCGTTCGCGAGCCGGTGCCCTTTTCTGCTGTGCTGGACGCATGACGTCGAGTTCTCCCCCGGCTCCCGCCCCTCAGCACACACCCCAGCCCCTGCGGCCCCTGCGCAGGCTGACCGCGCGCGGGCGCGACGAGGGCCACCGGGTGTCCTCGCCGCTGGAGCTCTTCTTCGACCTGTGTTTCGTGGTGGCCATCGCCCAGGCGGGCGCGGAGCTGGTGCACGCCGTCGCGGCGGGCCACGCGGGCGAGGGCGTCCTGAACTACGCGATGATCTTCTTCGCCATCTGGTGGGCGTGGATGAACTTCACCTGGTTCGCCTCGGCGTACGACAACGACGACGTGCTCTACCGGGTCGTCACCCTGGTCCAGATCGCCGGGGTGCTGGTGCTGGCGGCCGGAGTCTCGCGGGCCTTCGCGAACCACGACTACGCGCTGGTCCTGATCGGCTACGTGATCATGCGGATGGCGCTGGCCTCGCAGTGGCTGAGAGCCGCGCGGGGGGCCGGGGGCCCGGAGCGGACCATGGCGCTCCGGTACGCGGGCGGTGTGCTGCTGTGCCAGGTCGGCTGGGTCGGGCTGGTGGTGCTGCCGGAGCACGCGCGCCCCTGGGTGTTCCTGGTGATGGCGATCGCCGAGTTGTGCGTGCCCGTGTACGCGGAGAAGGACCACAGCACCTCCTGGCACCCGCACCACATCGCCGAGCGTTTCGGGCTGTTCACGATCATCGTGCTGGGCGAGACGATCGCGGCGGCGACGGTCGCCGTGAAGTCGGCGGTGGCCGAGCACGACGCCGTGGGCGAGCTGCTGCCGATCGCGGCGGGCGGCCTGCTGATCGTCTTCTCGGCGTGGTGGATCTACTTCGTGGTGCCGATCCACGGCCATCTGCGCTCCAACAGGCAGTCGTTCCTGTGGGGTTACGGCCACTACTTCATCTTCGCGTCGGCGGCCTCGATCGGCGCGGGCCTGGAGGTGGCCGTCGAGGAGGCGGTCGGCAAGGCGCACCTCTCGACGCAGGCCGCCTCGGCGGCCGTGACGCTGCCGACCGCGCTGTATCTGCTGACCGTGTGGGTGCTGCACTCGCGGCACTTCAAGGTCGGCCTCGCCCAGCAGCTGGTGCTGCCGGTCACGGCGCTGCTGGTGATCTGCTGCACCTTCCTGGGCGACTGGGCGGTGCCGGCGGCGGGCGTCGTGTCGGCGCTGGCGGTGACGACCGGGACGACCCTGACGGCGCGCGCGGCCGCCCGCGGGCGCCCGGCGAACGCCGCCGCGGCCTCCTCCTGACCGCTTCGGAACCGTGCCGGGCTGGGCCAGACTGGCCGTCATGACAGTTGACGCATTGACGGACGTGGCCGGGCTGCGGGTGGGACACGCCACCCGCGGCGGCGACGGCTGGCTCACCGGCACCACGGTCGTCCTCGCTCCCGAGGGCGGCGCGGTCGCCGCCGTGGACGTGCGCGGCGGCGGTCCGGGCACCAAGGAGACGGACGCGCTCGATCCGCGCAACCTGGTGCAGCGGGCGGAGGCGATCGTGCTCACGGGCGGCAGCGCGTACGGACTCGACGCGGCGTCCGGGGTCATGGCCTGGCTGGAGGAGCAGCGGCGCGGGGTGCGGGTGGGGCCGGATCCGTCGCATGTCGTGCCGGTGGTGCCCGCCGCCTGCGTCTTCGACCTGGGGCGGGGCGGGAACTTCCGGGCCCGGCCGGACGCGGCCACGGGGCGTGCCGCGGTCGAGGAGGCCGCGGCGAGCGCGTCGGGGGCGCCGGTGCCGGAGGGGTGCGTGGGGGCCGGTACGGGCGCCGTGGCCGGGGGGCTGAAGGGCGGGGTGGGCAGCGCGAGCGCCGTGCTGGGCTCGGGGATCACGGTGGCCGCGCTGGTGGTGGCCAACGCCGCCGGCGAGGTGCTGGATCCGGAAACGGGGGTGCTGTACGGGGAGTTGTTCCAGGGGCGGGTGGAGTACCCCGAGGAGCGTGTGCACGAGGCCGCGCGCCGGCGGCTCGCCGAGGCCGCCTCCAGGAACGGTCTCCCTCCGCTCAACACCACGCTCGCGGTGGTCGCGACCGACGCCGAACTGTCCAAGGCGCAGGCGCAGAAGCTGGCCGGGACCGCGCACGACGGGATCGCCCGCGCCGTCCGGCCGGTGCATCTGCTGCACGACGGGGACACGGTGTTCACGCTGGCGACGGGCGCGCGGCCGCTCGATGCGAGCCCCCTCGCGCTCAACGAGATCCTCGCGGCCGGCGCGGACCTGGTGACGCGCGCGATCGTGCGGGCCGTACGGGCCGCCGAGCCGGTGGACGGGCCGGGCGGAGTGTGGCCGTCGTACGGGGAGTTGTACGGGACGCGATGACGGCGCCGGGGGGGCGCGCCCGGAACCTTGCGAGTACCTGTCGATTGTCCTGGTTCTGTCACGTGATGGCGTTCGAGGGCGCCGGAGGGAACCCCGGCGGGGGCCCGAGGCCTCCTTCTCCACGCACTGGAACGGATCACGAACATCACAAGAACCTGGAGCAGCCCGTGACAACGCCGGACATTGCAGCGCGGCGCGCACTGGGGGCCTGTGCCGCCCTGATGGTCGGCGCCCTCACCCTCACCGCCTGCGGCGGCAACGCCGACGCCAGGACGAACGACGGCAAGAGCAGCACGGGCGGGCAGGACAGCGCCGCCAGGACGTCCACGGCGAAGATCGTGATCTCGGCGAAGGACGGTTCGACCGGCGCGTCCATCAACACGACCGGCGTGCAGGTCAGCGACGGCAGGCTGACGGACGTGAAGATGACCGTGGCGGGGTCGGGGCAGACCGTGACCGGCACCGTCTCCGCGGACGGCAGCACCTGGAAGCCGAAGGACCAGCTGGAGCGCGGCACGAAGTACGAGATATCGGCGACCGCGAAGGACTCCAAGGGGCTCACGGCGGCGGCCAACTCGATCTTCACCACCGTCAACTCGGCGAACAGCTACATAGGCACGTACACGCCGGACAACGGGACGACGGTCGGTGTGGGGATGCCGGTGTCGTTCACCTTCGACAAGGCCATCGCCGACCAGAAGGCCGTGCAGTCGCACATCACGGTCACGTCGAGCAGCGGCCAGCAGGTGGTGGGGCACTGGTTCGGGTCGCAGCGGCTGGACTTCCGGCCGCAGGACTACTGGAAGGCCGGCTCCAAGGTCACCATGAAGATCGACCTGGACGGGGTCGAGGGCGCGAACGGCGTCTACGGGGTGCAGAAGAAGACGGTGACGTTCACCGTCGGACGTTCGCAGGTGTCCACGGTGGACGCGAACACGCAGACCATGACCGTGATGCGGGACGGCAAGCTCCTCAAGTCGGTGCCGGTGTCGACGGGCAGCCCGGAGCACACGACGTACAACGGGCAGATGGTGATCTCCGAGAAGTTCACCCAGACCCGGATGAACAGCCAGACGGTGGGTCTGGGCGGGGAGTACGACATCCCGGACGTGCCGCACGCGATGCGGCTGACGACGTCGGGGACGTTCATCCACGGCAACTACTGGTACAGCAGGTCCAACCCGCCGTTCGGGCGCCAGGGCACCAGCCACGGCTGTGTGGGGCTCGCGGACGTGCAGGGCGCGCAGGGCGACACCACGGCCAAGTGGTTCTACGACAACTCGCTCGTCGGGGACGTCGTGATCGTGAAGAACTCGCCCGACAAGACGGTGCAGCCGGACAACGGGCTCAACGGCTGGAACCTGTCGTGGAGCGCGTGGACCGCCGGAAGCGCGGTCTGACCGACGGGTTCTGACGGATCGTCGGGCCGCGCGGGAACTTTTCGCGCGGCCCGTGAGTTATCCCGGCGTATGTTTTCTCGGTTCCCGGACATGATGTCCGACCGAGAGGCTACGGTATGCACCCACAAGGTGACATGCAGCAACGCCGGGAGAAACCTTGAGCGTTCCGTACGAGACGGCAGCGTACGAACCAGCCGAGTCGCCCGAGTCTCCGGAGGAGCATCTCGCGCGGCTCCTCGGTCGTGCCCTGAACTCCTTCGAGCTGCCGGACGAGGCCATAAGGCAGCTGGACTGCGCGCTGGCGCAGGACAGTTCGCTGCACTCCGCGCACCACAGCGCGGGGCTGCACCGGGAGACGTACCGGCACACCTGGCTGCTCGCCGACGGCTCGGCGGTCACCCTGTGGGAGCTCGTGCACAACACGGCGCCGGGCAGCGAGCCGCAGCACGAGGTGTACGTCGACGAGGAGGAGCTGCGGGCCGCGACCGCGCGGCTGCCATTACCCCCGGACACCCCGGACTTCGAGCTGCCGGTGCTGGTGACGACGGCGCCGGTCCCCGAACCCCGGCACGTGTATGTGCCGGACGACTCGGCGGACCACGCGCGCCGGCTGCTGCGCCGCGCGGAGAACACGGACCGGCCGGGGGCGGACACGGCGGAGGTGCTGACGGCGGCGTTCGCGCACCAGATCACGCAGGCGTTCGGGCGGCCGGCCCGGGCGGGCCGGGCGGGCCCGGGGTTCTCGCTCTACGAGCACGCGTTCCTGCTGCGTGACGGCCGGGAGCTGTCCCTGTGGGAGGTCGAGCACACGGCGACCCCGGACGGCCGGCACATGTGCGAGGTGTATCCGACGGAGGACGCGGCCAGGGACGCGATGGAGCGGCGGGCGGCGCGGCGGGCCTGACCCCCGGGCGGCGCGGGCGGCGCGAGGGTCCTCAGCGGCCGCCGAGACGGCGCACCAGGCCCGCGAAGGCATCCTGTTCGGCCGGGGTCAGCTCCACGGACTCCCGCGCGGGGCCCGCCTGGTGCGGGTGCGGGAAGGCGGGCAGAGCGCGCGCGGCGTGCCAGGCGACGGCCGCGTTGCGGTTGCGGCGCAGCAGGCGCGTCACGACGACCGCCCAGGCGACGGTCGCCAGAGTGAGTGCGACCATGCCGATCAGCTGGAGGGTCGAGGCGTGCTCAGACATACGCCCCAGTACACACCACGGTCCGGGACTTTGGTCCCGGACCGTGACGTATCTCGCAGGTGCCGTGAACAACTCACAGCGAATCAAAGGGACAAGAGGGGCGCCGGCGTCAGGCCGCGACCGGCTGCCTGTCCTCCTTCGCGGTGGCGGCCGCGCCGGACGCGGAGCCGCCCGCCGAGGTCTGCGGGGCCGGCTTGCGCATGCCCTTCAGGATGACGACCAGGGCCGTGCTGACGCAGACGCCGACGGCGATGGCGATCAGGTAGAGGAACGGGTTGCCGATCAGCGGGACCACGAAGATGCCGCCGTGCGGGGCGCGCAGGGTGGCGCCGAAGGCCATCGACAGGGCGCCGGTGATCGCGCCGCCGACCATCGAGGACGGAATGACGCGCAGCGGGTCGGCGGCCGCGAACGGGATCGCGCCCTCGGAGATGAAGGAGGCGCCCAGCACCCAGGCGGCCTTGCCGTTCTCGCGCTCGGTCTCGGTGAAGAGCTTGCCGCGCACGGTGGTGGCCAGGGCCATCGCCAGCGGCGGGACCATGCCGGCCGCCATGACCGCCGCCATGATCTTCATCGCGGAGTCACTGGGGTTGGAGACCGCGATACCGGCGGTGGCGAAGGTGTACGCGACCTTGTTGACCGGGCCGCCGAGGTCGAAGCACATCATCAGGCCGAGCAGGGCGCCGAGCAGGATGGCGTTGGAGCCGGAGAGGCCGTTCAGCCAGTCGGTCATGCCCTTCTGGGCGGAGGCGATGGGCTTGCCGACCACGACGAACATCAGGAATCCGACGATCGCCGAGGAGATCAGCGGGATCACCACCACCGGCATGATGCCGCGCAGCACCGCCGGGATGTTGATCTTCTGGATCGCCATCACCACGCCACCGGCCAGCAGACCGGCGACCAGGCCGCCGAGGAAGCCCGCGTTGATGGTGGACGCGATCATGCCGCCCACGAAGCCGGGGACCAGACCGGGCCGGTCGGCCATGCCGTAGGCGATGTAGCCCGCCAGGACCGGGACCAGGAAGCCGAAGGCCACGGCGCCGATCTGGAACATCAGGGCGGCCCAGCTGTCGGACTGCGTCCACACGAAGTGGTTGAGCACCGACGGCGCCGACTTGATCTCGTAGCCGCCGATCGCGAAGCCGAGGGCGATCAGCAGACCGCCGGCCGCGACGAACGGGACCATGTAGCTCACGCCGGACATCAGCCACTTGCGCAGCTTGGTGCCGTAGCCCTCGCCTGCGTCACCGGCGCGTTCGACCGGCGTGGCCGGCGCGGAGCCGGAGGTGACCTCGCCGCGGGCCGCCCGCTCGCGGACCTCGCCGATCAGCTCGGCGGGGCGGTTGATGCCCGCCTTCACGCCGACGTCGACGGTGGGCTTGCCGGCGAAGCGGTCCTTGTCGCGCACGGGGACGTCATGGGCGAAGATCACGCCGTCCGCCGCCGCGATGACCTCGGGGTCGAGCCGGGTGAAGCCGGCCGAGCCCTGCGTCTCGACGACGAGTTCCACACCCGCCTCGCGGCCCGCGTTCTCCAGCGACTCGGCCGCCATGTAGGTGTGGGCGATACCGGTGGGGCAGGAGGTGACGGCGACGATCCGGAAGGGACGCCCGCCCTCGGCCGAGCCCGCGGCCGTGGTCGAGTTGGCCGCCGCGGTGCCGGCGGAGGCCGCCGCCGGCGCCGCAGCGGTGTTCCGGGAGGCGCCCGCGTCGGCGGCACCCGCGGCACCGGCCGCGCCGGTCGCAGGGCTCGCGTCCTCGGCGCCGACCGCAGCCGGCGTCTCGTCGCCGCGGATCAGCGCAGCCGCCGTCTCCGCGTCGCCCGCCGACCGCAGCGCGTCCGTGAACTCGGTGTTCATCAGCTGCCGGGCCAGTGAGGAGAGGATCGTGAGGTGGGCGTCGTCGGCGCCGGCGGGGGCCGCGATCAGGAAGATGAGGTCGGCGGGGCCGTCCGCCGCACCGAAGTCGATGCCGGCGGCGCTGCGCCCGAAGCCGAGCGTCGGCTCGGTGACATGGGCGCTGCGGCAGTGCGGGATGCCGATGCCGCCGTCGAGGCCGGTCGGCATCTGGGCCTCGCGGGCGGCCACGTCGGCGAGGAAGCCCTCCAGGTCGGTCACCCGGCCCAGGGCGACCATGCGCTCGGCGAGGGCGCGCGCCGCCGCTTCCTTGGTATCGGCGGACAGGTCGAGATCGACCAGGTCCGCGGTGATCATGTCGCTCATCGCGGGCTCCTATGCACGCGTATCGCCCGGGGTGTGGGGTGGGCGGGAGGGGACGGAGGTGCTGTGGGGGCGGGGTGGGAGGCGGGGCCGGGGAAGCCCCGCCCCCCGGGGACGGCGGGACGGCTCAGGGTGCCCCGCCGGCCCGTCGGTGCGGCGAGTAACGAGACGCCTCGCCGCTCCTGGGCCGGTTGTCGGCGGGCGGCGCCGGGGAGGAGCGCGGCCGCGCGGGTGGTCGTATCCACGGTCTGGGCGTTCATGACACCGGCTCCGTCAGTTCGCGGTCGACGGGGACGACGTCGGTGACGGTGACCGCCGCCGGGTCCAGGTCGGCCGGGGTGGGCATCACGCTGCCGGGCAGCTGGACGGCGGCCGCGCCGTGGGCGACGGCGGAGGCGAGGGCCCCCGGGCCGCTGCCGCCGGCGATGAGGAAGCCGGCGAGGGAGGAGTCGCCGGCGCCGACGTTGCTGCGGACGGCGTCCACGCGGGCGCTCGCGAACCAGGCGCCCGTGTCCTCGACGAGGAGCTGGCCGTCGGCGCCCAGGCTGGCGAGCACGGCGCGTGCGCCCATGCCGCGCAGTTCCTCGGCGGCCTTCAGCGCGTCGCCCACCGTCGCCAGGGGGCGGCCCACGGCTTCCGCGAGCTCCTCGGCGTTCGGCTTCACCACGTCCGGGCACTCGCGCAGCGCTTCGAGCAGCGCACGCCCCGAGGTGTCCAGCGCGATGCGCGCGCCACCGGCGTGCGCCCGTGCGACGACATCGGCGTACCAGGAGGGTGCGAGTCCGCGCGGCAGGCTGCCGCAGCACGCGATCCAGTCGGCGTCGCGCGACTGCTCGCGGACCGTGTCGAGAAGGAGCTCCTGCTCCGCCGCGGACAGCTCCGGACCCGGCGCGTTGATCTTGGTGAGCACCCCGTCGGACTCCGCGAGCGCGATGTTGGAGCGGGTGGCACCGGCGACCGGGACCGGCGCGACCTCGATGCCCTGCGCGTCGAGCAGGTCGGCGATGAGCGCGCCCGGCGCACCGCCCAGGGGCAGCACGGCGACCGTGCGCCGGCCGGCGGCGGCGACGGCACGGGAGACGTTCACGCCCTTGCCGCCGGGGTCCATGCGTTCGCCGGTGGCGCGGATGACCTCGCCGCGCTCCAGGGCGGGGACCTCGTAGGTGCGGTCGAGGGAGGGGTTGGGGGTGACGGTGAGGATCATGGCCGTACCGCTCGTGGTGCTCGCGCTGTTCGTGGTGCTCATGCTCGTACTACTTCCGTGCCGCCGCGCTCGATGGCGGCGGCGTCCTCGGGGCTCAGTCCGCTGTCGGTGATCAGCAGGTCCACGTCGCCCATGTCGCCGAAGCGGGCGAAGTGCTCCTGGCCGTGCTTGGCCGAGTCCGCGAGCAGGACCACCCGGCGGGCCGCGGCGACGGCCGCCCGCTTGACCGCGGCCTCGGCGAGGTCGGGGGTGGTGAGGCCCTGCTCGGCGGAGAAGCCGTTGGCGGCGACGAACAGGACGTCCGCGCGGATCTCGCCGTAGGCGCGGAGCGCCCAGGCGTCCACGGCGGCGCGCGTACGGTGCCGTACGCGCCCTCCGACCAGGTGGAGCTGGATGCCCGGGTGGTCGGCGAGACGGGCCGCGATGGGCAGGCTGTGGGTGACGACGGTGAGCTCCGCCTCCAGCGGGATCGCCGCGGCGAGGCGGGCGACCGTCGAACCGGCGTCGAGGATCAGGGTGCCCTCGGTCGGCAGTTCCGGGACGGCGGCCTTGGCGATGCGGTCCTTCTCGTCGGCCGAGGTGGACTCGCGTTCGGCGAGGTCCGGCTCGAAGTCGAGGCGTCCGGCCGGGATGGCACCGCCGTGCACCCGGCGGACGAGGCCGGCACGGTCGAGGGCCTTCAGGTCGCGGCGGATCGTCTCCTGCGTGACCTGGAACTCCTCGGCGAGCGACACGACGTCCACCCGGCCGCCGTCACGGGCGAGCCGGAGGATCTCCTGCTGCCGCTCCGGTGCGTACATGCCCCTGCGCCTCCGCTTCACGATACGTCCGACTGATGTCCGGCCGATGTCCGACTGCGCCCGACTCATGCCCGAACTTGTGGTTTCGCTGGGAGGCTACGCCCGGATTTCCAGAAAGTAAACAGGTTCGGACCTCAACCGGGCATGATCGGACTTCCCGGCACATAGGGAGGCGCACACGAAAGGGCCCGGCACCTTCCGGTACCGGGCTCTTCGCCGCTGGTCAGGCGGTCAGTGGACGAGTTCGCGTGCCGCCCCGGACGCCGGGAGCGGCTCGTCCTCACCGCCGCCTTCCAGGTGCTGCGCCGGGCGCTTCGGCAGGGCGGACATCAGCAGGAACATCACGGCCATGACGACGGCGACCCAGAGCAGCGCGTGCCGGAAGGCGTGCGCGAAGGCCGGGCCGACCTGGGCGGGGGTGAGCCGGTCGCCGATGACGCCGAAGAAGACGACCGAGACCAGGCCGAGGCCAAGCGCGTTGCCCATCTGCTGCACGGTGTTGATCAGGCCGGACGCGGACCCGGCGTGCTCGCGCGGCACCTCCGAGAGCACCGCGTCCGTCAGCGGGGCGACGATCAGGCCCATGCCCGCACCCATCACGACCAGCGGCAGGGCCATCTGCCAGGAGGCGATGGCGAGGCCGTAGCGATCGGACTCCCAGATGTAGAGCAGGACGCCGAGGCCCATCACCAGGGCGCCGGCCTGGAGCACCTTGCGGCCGAAGCGCGGGACCAGTTTCTGCACGGACATGCCGGCCGCGACGGAGACGGCGATGGAGAACGGCACCCCGGTGAGGCCGGCGTGCAGCGGGGTCCAGCCGAGGCCGATCTGCATGTAGAGCGTCCAGACCAGGAAGAACACGCCGAGCCCGACACCGAAGACGGTCTGGACGGCGATGCCGGCGGCGAAGCTCTTCACCTTGAAGAGGGAGGGTTCGATGAGGGGGGAGCCGTCGCGGGCGGCCTTGCGGCGTTCGTATGCGACGAGTACGGCGAAGACCACGAGCGCGCCGGCCATCGACAGGTACCCCCACAGCGGCCAGCCCAGCTCGCGGCCGCGGGTCAGCGGGTAGAGCAGCATCAGCAGGCCGAGGGTCACCAGGGCGACGCCGACCAGGTCCAGTTTCAGCGCGCGCGGGGCCTTGGATTCGCTGATGTAACGGCGGCCGAGGAGGAGGGCCGCGATCCCCACCGGGAGGTTGATCAGGAAGATCGGGCGCCATTCGAGGCCGAAGAGGTTCCACTCGGTGAGGAGGGCGCCGAGCAGCGGGCCGGAGACCGCGCCCAGGCCGACGATCGCGCCGAACAGGCCGAAGACCTTGCCGCGCTCGTGCGCCGGGAAGGTGGCGTGCACGATCGAGAGGACCTGCGGGACCATCATCGCGGCCATGCCACCCTGCAGGATGCGGGAGGCGACCAGCATCTCCGGGTTCGCGGCGAAGCCGCACAGGGCGGAGGCGAGGGTGAAGCCGGCGACGCCGATCAGGAACAGCCGCTTGCGGCCGTGAATGTCGCCCAGGCGGCCACCGGTGATGAGCCCGGCGGCGAAGGCGAGGGCGTAGCCGGCGGTTATCCACTGGATCTGACTGAAGGAGGCGCCGGCGTCCCGCTGGATGGAGGGGATCGCGATGTTGACGATCGTGACGTCGACGAGGTCCATGAAGGCGGCGGTCATGACGATCGCGAGAGCCAGCCAGCGGGTTCGGTCGGGTGGGGACTCGGAGAGCGTTGTGGGGGTGGATGTGGTGTGCCGGGTGTCGGTCGCCTGTGGCTGGTCGCGCCCCGCGGCGGAGCCGCTGATCGATTCCGCCCCGCGCCCCTTTGGGGCGCTCATCTTGCTGGAGGTCATGACGCCACTCTAGGAACCCATTAGGACAGATCCCGTCCTAGTCGTGCGGCATGCTCGTGTGTATGACGACAGACACTCCGGCTCGACTTCTTCAGCTGCTGTCTCTTCTCCAGACGCCCCGTGAGTGGCCCGGTGGTGAGCTTGCCGATCGGCTCGGGGTGTCGCGGCGTACGGTGCGGCGCGATGTCGACCGGTTGCGGGAGCTGGGGTATCCCGTGGAGGCCAGCAAGGGGGCCGACGGGGGGTACCGGCTGGTCGCCGGGAAGGCGATGCCGCCGCTGCTCCTCGACGACGAGGAGGCCGTCGCCATCGCGGTCGGGCTGCGGGCGGGAGCGGGACATGCCCTGGAGGGCGTGGACGAGGCGTCCGTGCGGGCGCTGGCGAAGCTGGAGCAGGTGCTGCCGGCCCGGCTGCGGCACCGGGTGACCACGCTGCAGGCCGCGACCACACCGCTGACCAGTGGGGACGGGGCGAGTATCGCGCCCGAGACGCTGACCGTGATGGCGTCGGCGGTCGCGGGGCGGGAGCGGTTGCGGTTCGCCTACCGGGCGGCGGACGGGAGCGGGACACGGCGGCAGGCCGAGCCGTACCGGCTGGTGTCGACCGGGCGGCGGTGGTACCTCGTGGCGTACGACCTCGACCGCGAGGACTGGCGGACGTTCCGGGTGGACCGGGTGAGCGAGCCGTTCGCCACCGGGGCGCGGTTCGCTCCGCGGGAGCTGCCGACGGGGAGCGCGGCGGAATATCTGCGGCGGTCGATTCAACGGCAGCAGGAGACATACGAGTTCGAGGTCGCCTTCGCCGGGACGGTCGAGGAGGTGGGGGCCCGGCTGCCGGAGTGGCTGGGGACGCCGGTGGCGGAGGGGGACGGTGGCCGGTGTGTCGTCCGGGGGGCCACCGGGGATCCGATGGAGTGGCTGGCGGTGCGGTTGGTGATGGTGCGCTGCGAGTTCGTGGTGCGTGAGCCCGCGGAACTGGTGGAGTGCGTGCGGGAGTTGGGGGGCCGGTTGAGCCGGGCCGGCGCCCGGACCGCTGGGCCGGGCGGAGACGCCGTGCCGCTGTGACAGAATCTGCCCTCCGGTGGTTCACCCCGTGGTTCAGGTACGGGGTGAACCACCGGAGCGCGGAGTGTGGAGCCGGGCTTCGGCACCCGGGGGGGGTTGGGCGCCGAAGCCCGGCTCTGGGAAAGTCCCGGCGCCGGGGGGATGGTGCGTCGGGACGTGGCTCACTGAGGGATCGTCAAGAGGATCACGGATCACGGAAACCGGCCGTCACGGCCGAGGCCCTCAACTCCCCGGCCCTGCATGGTTGTTCCCTACACGCGCAGCACTGAAGCGGCGGTACCGCGCCATGTTTGCGCCGTCTTCCGCCACCCCGCGCACGCGGTCGGCGTGGACAGAGCCTCGCGCGCCCTCCGACGCGCGAGCCCCATCCGTGCGAAGCCCCCTCGCGATCCCCTCACAACCCCCTTATGCCGCCGGCTCGAACCCGGTGGAGCGGGCGAGCTTCTTCAGCTCCAGCAGCGCGTGCTTCTCGATCTGGCGGATGCGCTCACGGGTCAGCCCGTGCTCCTTGCCGACCTCGGTCAGCGTGCGCTCGCGGCCGTCCTCGATGCCGTACCGCATCTTGATGATGGAGGCCGTGCGCTGGTCCAGGCGGCCGATCAGGTCGTCCAGTTCCTCGCTGCGCAGCAGGGTGAGGACGGACTGCTCGGGGCTGACCGCCGAGGTGTCCTCCAGGAGGTCGCCGAACTGGGTGTCGCCGTCGTCGTCCACCGACATGTTCAGCGAGACCGGGTCGCGGGCCCAGTCGAGGACGTCGACGACGCGCTCCGGCGTGGAGCCGAGCTCGGTCGCGATCTCGGCGGGCTCCGGCTCGCGGCCGTGCTCGCGGTTGAACTCGCGCTGCACGCGCCGGATCCGGCCGAGCTCCTCCACCAGGTGGACGGGGAGCCGGATGGTCCGGGACTGGTCGGCGATGGAACGGGTGATCGCCTGCCGGATCCACCAGGTGGCGTACGTGGAGAACTTGAAGCCCTTGCGGTAGTCGAACTTCTCGACGGCACGCACCAGACCGGCGTTGCCCTCCTGGATCAGGTCGAGGAGGGGCAGACCGCTGCGCGGGTAGCGCCGCGCGACGGCCACGACCAGGCGGAGGTTGGAGCGGATGAAGACGTCCTTCGCCCGCTCGCCGGCGGCGACGAGCGCCTCCAGCTCCTCGCGGCTGGCGTCCGACGCGGACTCCTCCTCGCCGTCGAGGACCTGCCGCGCGAACACACCCGCCTCTATGGTCTGGGACAGCTCGACTTCCTTGGCGGCGTCGAGCAGCGGTGTGCGCGCGATCTCGTCGAGGTACATACCGACCAGATCGCGGTCGGCGATCTCGCCGCCATGGCTGCGAACGGCTCGGGCGCGAACACTGCTTGCCGAGTCGACCGCCTCGCCAGTGGCGGTCCTACGACGGGCGACGGCACGGGTTGCCATGCGTGCTCCCTTGCGATGGTGGGCGGGCGGGTGGTCCTGTCAGTGCTTCAGCTGCCGGGTTCTCTGCTCGACGCCCTACGGAACTCCACTCGTGGAACTCCCCGGGACTCTCACCGAGCTCCCTGCATCCGATGGAAACAACGACTGGAATCCGGACAGAATTCCCATGCCGCCCCCCGAATTTTCTGATCATGCAGTACCCTGTGCGACCACGCGAGGAGGCCGGGTGTCGACGGAACGTACAGAGGTGCAGGTCAGGCCGGGAGTCGAGGCGGACCTCGAAGCCCTCACGGAGCTCTACAACCACTACGTTCGTGAGACGCCCATCACATTCGACACGGTGGTCTTCACGCCGGAAGAGCGTCGTCCTTGGCTGCTCTCCCACCCGGAAGACGGCCCGTACCGCCTGAAGGTTGCCGTATCGGCGGACTCACAGCAGATTCTCGGGTACGCCACATCCAGCCCCTACCGATCGAAACCGGCCTACGAGACCTCGGTCGAGACGACGGTGTACGTCGCCGCGGGCGCCGGCCGGCGCGGTGTCGGCACGCTCCTGTACAAGGCGCTCTTCGAGGCGCTCGCGGGCGAGGACCTGCACCGCGCCTACGCGGGCATCGCGCAGCCGAACGAGGCGTCCGCCCGGCTGCACGAGCGCTTCGGGTTCCGGCACGTCGGCACGTACCACGAGGTGGGCCGCAAGTTCGGCCGCTACTGGGACGTGGCCTGGTACGAGCGCCCGCTCTAGCGAAGCGAAAGGCTCAGCCGAACTGCACCGACCGCTTCGCCATCCCCATCCAGAACCCGTCGATCACCGACCGCTGCGCGTCCAGCTCGCCGCCGGCCTCCGCCGCGCCCATGGTGACGAAGAGCGGGGCGAAGTGCTCGGTGCGCGGGTGGGCGTAGCGGCCGGCCGGGGCCTTGTCGAGGAAGTCGAGCAGGGCGTCCCAGTCGCGGTTCTCCAGCGCCCGGTGGCCCCAGTCGTCGAACTCGGAGGACCAGGTCGGCACACCGTTGCCCGCGTACCGCAGGGCGGCCAGGTTGTGGGTGAAGAAGCCGGAGCCGACGATCAGCACGCCCTCGTCGCGCAGCGGGGCCAGCTTGCGGCCTGTCTCCATCAGGCGGACCGGATCGAGGGTGGGCATGGAGATCTGCAGCACGGGGATGTCGGCGGCCGGGAACATCTCCACGAGGGGCACATAGGCGCCGTGGTCGAGACCGCGGTCCGGGATGTCCTGCACGGGGATGCCGGGGGCGCGCAGCAGCTTGCGCACGGACTCGGCGAGCTCGGGGGCGCCGGGGGCCGCGTACCGGACCTTGTAGTAGTGCTCGGGGAAGCCCCAGAAGTCGTAGACGAGGGGGACGGGCTGTACGGCACCGAGCGCGAGGGGGGCCTCCTCCCAGTGGGCGGAGACCATCAGGATCGCCTTGGGGCGGGGCAGTCCGGCGCTCCAGGCGGCGAGTTCGCCGGGCCAGACCGGGTCGTCGGCGAGCGGCGGCGCGCCATGACTCAGGTAGAGGGCGGGCATGCGCTCCTTGGTGGCGGCGGACATGGCGGCGACTCCCTCCGGGCCTCTGCTCGACCCGTTGTTTTAAATCTCAAGCTTTCCTGTCAATACCTTACGCCTTACTTGTTTAACCTTCAAGGAGAGGCCTCGTACAGTGGGATACATGAATACGGCATCCGAATCCGCTCCCACGCAGAACCGCTGGCTCACCGAGGACGAACAGCACGTCTGGCGCTCGTATCTGCACGCCACGACCCTGCTGGAGGATCATCTGGACCGTCAGCTCCAGCGGGACGCGGGCATGCCGCACATCTACTACGGACTGCTCGTCAAGCTCGCCGAGGAGCCGGAGCGGCGGCTGCGGATGACCGAGCTGGCCATGAACGCGAAGATCACCCGGTCCCGGCTCTCGCACGCCATCGCCCGCCTGGAGAAGAACGGCTGGGTGCGCCGGGAGGACTGCCCCTCCGACAAGCGGGGCCAGTTCGCCGTGCTGACCGACGAGGGCGCCGAGGTGCTGCGGCGCACCGCGCCGGGCCATGTGGCCGCCGTACGGCAGGCGCTGTTCGAACGGCTGACCCCGGAACAGCAGCAGGCCCTCGGCGAGATCATGCAGATCGTCGCCGAGGGCCTGCAGCCGAGCGATGCGGGCGCGGACCTGCCCTGGCTCCGCTGAGGAGCCGGGGACAGGCCCGCGTGCGGGTACCCCTGTGGTCGGTCGCTCAGAGGCTCAGTGGGCGACCACCGGGACCGCCACCTCGTCCTCCACGCCGTCCCCGGAGGACACGGCGGTGGCTTCCGGCTTGCCGGCGTTGACGAGGGCCACCACGACGACCGCGGCCAGCACCAGCATGCCGACGGCGACCCAGATCGCGCTGGCGTAACCGTGCACCGCGCCCTCCATCTGGACCAGCTGCTGCCGGGACTTGGAGGTCGCGGTCGCGATGTGGTCCTTGATGTACGACGTCGTGGCGGACGCGGCGATCGTGTTCAGCAGGGCCGTACCGATGGCGCCGCCCACCTGCTGCGAGGTGTTGACCATCGCGGAGGCGACACCGGCGTCCCGGGGCTCGACGCCGTACGTGGCCAGGGACATGGCCGGCATGAACGCCGTACCCATGCCGAGACCGAGCAGCACCATCGCCGGCAGGATCGTCGAGGCGTACGAGGAGCCGATCTCGATCTGGGTCATGACCAGCATGCCGGCCGCGGCGACCAGGAAGCCGGGGCCCATCAGCGCCCGGGCCGGGACCCGGGTCATCAGCCGGGTGCCGATCTGGGTGGAGCCGATCATCATGCCCGCGATCATGGGCAGGAAGGCGAAGCCGGTCTTGATCGGCGAGAAGCCCTTGATGACCTGGAGGTAGTAGGTCAGGAAGAGGAAGGTGCCGAACATCGCGATGATCGCGATGCCGAGGGAGAGGTAGATACCGCCGCGGTTGCGGTCGAGGACCACGCGCAGCGGCAGCAGCGGGGCCTTGACCCGCATCTCGGTGACGACGAAGGCGATCAGCAGGACCGCGGAGGCGACGAACAGGCCGACGGTGGTGGCGTCGCCCCAGCCGTCGGACTCGGCGCGGGTGAAGCCGTAGACCAGCGAGACCAGGCCGAGGGTGGACAGCAGCACGCCGGGGATGTCGAGCGCGTTGCGGTTGCGGCCGCCCTCCGGCTCACGGATGACGAAGTACGCGCCGAGCGCGGCGACGACGGCGAACGGGATGTTCACGAAGAACGTCCAGCGCCAGTCCAGGTACTCGGTGAGCACACCGCCGAGGATGAAGCCGACGGCGCCGCCGCCACCGGCGATCGCGCCGTAGATGCCGAACGCCTTGGCACGCTCCTTGGCGTCCGTGAACATCACGGCGAGCAGGGAGAGCGCGGCCGGGGCGAGCATGGCGCCGAAGACGCCCTGGAGGGCGCGGGCGCCGAACATCATCGCGCCGCTGGTCGCCGCACCGCCGAGGGCGGAGGCGGCGGCGAAGCCGGTCAGGCCTATGACGAAGGCGCGCTTGCGGCCCCACAGGTCGGCGATCCGGCCGCCGAAGAGCAGGAGACCGCCGAAGGCGAGGGCGTAGGCCGTGACGACCCACTGCCGGTTGCCGTCGGAGATGCCCAGGTCGGTCTGGGCGGAGGGCAGCGCGATGTTCACGATGGTGGCGTCGAGGACGACCATCAGCTGGGCGAGCGCGATGAAGACCAGCGCTTTCCAGCGGTTGGCGTCACCGGACGGTGCCGGTGCGCCGGGAGCCTTGACGGCTGTTTCAGACATGGGGGTACCCACTTCGTGACTTCGTGACGGAAAGTCGGGAGTTCGTGACGGAAAAAGTGATGGGTGAGGTGCGGAAACGGGTCGGTGCCGTAGAGGCGATGACGTGCGGTGTCAGCGCCGTACGGGTGATGTCGTACGTGAGAGGTAGGACCGGTCGGCGGTCCCGAACTGATCGGCGGTTCGAGGCTGGTTCAGGCCTGGCGCAGGTCCTCCATGGTCACGGCCGTGCCCTGCAGGGCGGAGCGGGCCGGGGCCCGCAGTCCGTCCAGGAACAGCTGCAGATAACGGTGGACGAAGCGGTCGCTGATCAGGCAGCCGGTGCCGGCCGGGGGCCGGCTGAGCTGGGCCACGGCGATCATCACATCGCCGACGCCCACGTCCGGACGGAGCTGTCCGGCCACCTTGGCGCGGTCCATGAGCTGCTCGATGAGCTGCTCGCACCGCTTGCGCGCCGCTTCCAGGTCGGGGTGGTTCTTGTCGAAGGCGTTGGAGGCCATCGGGCACAGCGCGCTGACCCGCTCGTCGGCGGAGGCGTGCACGAAGCGCTCCAGCGCCTCGAAGGCGTCCCCGGTCTCCGCGAGCGCCAGCTCGGCCGCTTCCGACGTCCGGTCCATGACGGAGCAGACGACCTCGCGGACGAGTGCGTCGCGGTCGGGGAAGTTGCGGTACACCGTGGCATTGCCGACGCCGGCCCGGCGGGCGATCTCGTCGAGCGGCACGTCGGGGCCGTACTCGGTGAACATCTCGCGGGCGGCGCCGACGATCCGCTCCCGGTTGCGCAGGGCGTCGGCGCGGGGCCGGGGTGCCTTGCGCACGGTGGGGGTGGCGGTCGCGGTCTGCACGGCGCACTCCTGGTCTGTCGGACGGTCTGACGGTCTGGGCTTCCACGATCCGGGGATCTGCTCCCCGTTTCGCTCGTACACGGGTCTAAACGGGGAAGGGCTCCCCGGTTATTTCCGCCCCCTCCCGGGTTTTCATGTGACCTGAGTCACATCTTCTTTCAAGAGGGTTGTCCCACGATCGGCCGCTCCAGCGCGCGCCCGCCGCCCCGCCGACACAGGGTGATCAAAAGGGTGCAGCCGGACACCGGCGGCTGCCGTGGAGCGAAAGGTCCATGCATGCAGCCGCAGCCCAGCCGCCGACCGCCCGCGAGCCGCCGCAGCCCCCGCAGGACCCTGGGCCGCCGTACGCCACCGGCCCGTATACGTGGCGACCGCCGGCGGATACGCCCCCGCCGTGCGGTCTGCCTCGCCGCCGTGGCCGCGCTGGTCCTCGCGGTCGGCACCTCGGCGGGCACCGGGCGGCTCACGGCGGCCCCCGCGCCGGCCGGCGCGGGCCCGATCGCGCTGGCCCGCTCCTCCGTCTACGGCCCCTGTCTGATCAGCGGCGGCCACGAGATCCAGATGACCGAGGGCGTCCCCACCCCGGGCGGGTACTCCCGCTCCACCGGCACCGTGCACGCCCTGACCCTGATGGTCGACTTCCCCGACGCGCCCGGCCAGGGCAGCGCCCTCGACCGCTACCACGAGTTCTTCCCGCAGACCCAGGAATGGTTCCGCACCGCCTCCTACGGCAAGCTCGACTACCAGCCCGCCGCCCCGATCGACCACTGGCTGCGGATGCCCAAGCCGTTCCAGGAGTACGGCATAGAGCGCGGCGCCCCCTTCGACCCCGGCTACCGGCAGCTGGTCCAGGACATCGTGGCCGCCGCCGACCCGGACCTGGACTTCCGCTCGTACGACCTGCTGAACGTGCTGGTCACCCCGAACGCCGGCCCCTCCGCCCTGGACACCGTGCTGTCCGTGACCTTCGCGGGCAACGGCGACGCCCCGGTCGCCGACGGCGTCCCGGTCGCCAACGCCTCCTTCGTCTACTCCCGCCAGGACGACGGCTCCGGCTCCTACGCCCGCACCGGCTACCGGGTCCTCCCCCACGAGAACGGCCATGTCTTCGGCCTGCCCGACCTCTACACCCAGGAGGGCGGGGGCGCGGTCGGGCACTGGGACATCATGAGCGAGGACTGGGGGGCCGACAACGACCTCCTCGCCTGGCACAAGTGGAAGCTGGGCTGGCTGGACGCGGACCAGGTCAGCTGCGCGGCGGGCCACGGCACCGCCGAGTACACGCTGACCCCGCTGTCCCGCGCGGGCGGCCGCAAACTGGTCTTCGTCCCCGTCGACGGCCGCACCGGCTACGCCCTGGAGGTGCGGACCAAGGGCGGCAACGACGAGGAGGTCTGCCGTCCCGGCGTCCTCATCTACAAGGTCGACGCGAACGTCGACACCGGCCGGGGACCGATCAAGGTGTACGACGCCCACCGCAACAGCGGCGGCTGCACCCGCAGCCCCAACGTCCAGGCGGAGCTCTCCGACGCCCCGTTCGGCCCGGGCGAGAGCTTCAAGGACCCGAAGCACGGGATCGACGTACAGGTGGTGTCGGTGGACGCGGAGGGGGACTACCGGGTGCGGGTGACGCGGGGGTAGCGGGTGGCGCGGGTTGCCGGACCCGGCGCTGACCAGGTCGGCCACGGTTTACGGTAAGCGTGCCCCGATCGCCCTACCGGAGAGCCGATGACCGCCCCCCTGTCCCCCTCCTCCTCCGCCACCGCCGCCGCCCTGGGCGAGCCGCCCGCCGAGGCGGTCGCGCCGCTGGTGCGGGGGGTGGCGGTGCTGACGGCGCTGACCGAGGCGGGCGGGACGCTGAGCGCGAGCGCGCTGGAACGGCGTACGGGCCTGGCCCGTTCCACCGTCGACCGGATCACCGCGACCCTCGCCCGGATGGGATACGTCCGTATGGACGGCCGGGACGCGGTGCTCGCCCCCCGGGTGATGGAGCTGGGCAACGCCTATCTGGCCGCCCTGCGCCTGCCCACGCTGCTGGACGGGCAGGCGGACGCCCTCGCCGACGAGCTGGACGAGTCGGTCTCCCTCGCGGTCGCCGACCGGGACGGCATCCGGTTCATCCACCAGGCGACCCGCCGCCGCGCGATGTCCGTCAGCTTCCGCATCGGCGACCTGCTGCCGGCCGAACGCACCGCCCCCGGCCCGCTGTTCGCCGCCGAGTGGACGGAGGCGGAGTGGGCGGCCTGGCGGGCGCGGCGCGCGGCGGACCCGACGGACGCGGGCTTCCCTGCCGTACCGCCGAGGGGTTCCGACGGCCACGACGACTTCGCGGCGCGGGCGGACCGGGCCCGGCGGGACGGCTGGGCCCTGGACGACCAGCTGATCGAACCGGGCCTGGTCGCGGTGTCCGTCCCGGTACGCGACCCGTCCACCGGGCGGCTGGCGTGCGTGGCGAACGTCGTGAGCCACACCAGCCGCCACACGGCGGCCGACCTGCGCGACACGCTCCTCCCCCGGCTGCGTACGGCCGTGGCGGCGATGGAGCGGGAACTGCGCGAGGCGCGCCCCCCGCACCCCGCCCCGCACCCCTCGGACCTGGCCGGCTGGACCACGGCCTCCAAGCACGAACTGGGCCGTGACTTCGTGGAGTCGCTGGCCCGGGGGCTGACCGTCCTCACGGCCTTCGGCGAGGGCCGCCCGGCGCTGACCCTGACGGACGTGGCGAAGGCGACGGGCCTGGCGAGGGCGACGGCCCGCCGGGCCCTGATCACCTACGAGCACCTGGGCCTGGTGACGGCACACGGCCGCGACTTCACGCTCACCCCCCGGGTCCTGTCCCTGGGCTACCCGCCGCTGTCCCGCACCACCCTCGCCCGCCTGGCGGCACCCCACCTCCGCGCCCTCGCGGACCGGGTGCACGAGCCGACGGCGCTGGCGGTGCTCGTGCCGGGGACCGACCCGGCGGAGATCCAGTACCTGGCGGTGGCCGCGGCGAGCCGGGTCCTGACGGTGGACATCACCGTGGGCACCCGGCTGCCGGCCCGCCGCACCGCCCTGGGCCGGGTGCTGCTGGCACTCGGCACGGACCGGGGGTACACCCTGGCCGACGAGGAACTGGAGTCCGGCCTGCGCTCGATCGCGGTGCCGGTGCGCGACCGCACGGGCCGCCCGGTCGCCGCGCTGAACGTGGCCGCCCACGCGGCCCGCCGCAGCCTGACGGAGCTGGTGACGGACGTCCTCCCCGAACTGCGCACCACCGCCGACCACGTCCAGAACGACCTGCGGCTCGCGTCCCGGTTCACCGCCGTTCCCGTGTCCTGACGGGTGGCGGCCCTCGCTCATGCCCTCTCCCCCGGTGGCCGCTGCCGGCGCCCCGTTGCGCGAGAACCAACGTTCTCCTAGAGTCGGAGAGACGGTGAGAACGACCGTTCTCACTGACGGCCGACCGAGGAACCGACATGACCGACGAGCAACCACGCCCTCCGCTCCCGCCGTTCACCCGGGAGACCGCCGTCGAGAAGGTCCGCCTGGCGGAGGACGGCTGGAACACCCGTGACCCGCGGAAGGTCGCCCTGGCGTACACCGTGGACTCGCGCTGGAGGAACCGCGCGGAGTTCGCCACCGGCCGCGACGAGATCGTCGCGTTCCTGACCCGCAAGTGGGACCGGGAGCTCGACTACCGGCTCATCAAGGAGCTGTGGGCCTTCGACGGCAACCGCATCGCCGTGCGCTTCGCCTACGAGTGGCACGACGACTCGCGCAACTGGTTCCGCTCCTACGGCAACGAGAACTGGGAGTTCGACGACAACGGCCTGATGCGACGGCGCCACGCCTCCATCAACGACCTCCCCATCAAGGAGTCGGAGCGCAAGTACCACTGGCCGCTCGGCCGCCGCCCCGACGACCACCCCGGCCTGAGCGACCTGGGGCTCTGACCGTGGAACGCGAAATGGCCGGCCCGGCGACCGGACGGACGGCCGAGCAAGCGGCCGAGGAGCGGATTCTCGACGCCGCCGAGGAGCTGTTCTACGGCCAGGGCATCCAGTCGGTCGGGATGGACGCGATCCGCGCCGCCTCCGGGGTCCCCCTCAAGCGCCTGTACCAGATCTTCCCCTCCAAGAACTCCCTGGTAGAGGCCTATCTGCGGCGGCGGGACGCGCGCTGGAACCGTGATCTGGCCCAGTACGTGGAGACCCAGGGCACACCCGAGCAGCGGATCCTGGCGGTCTTCGACTGGCTGTTCCGCTGGTTCGAGGAGCCCGGCTTCCGCGGCTGCGGTTTCGTCAACTCCTTCGGGGAGCTGGGCGCGACCTCCCCGGCCGTGGCCGGCATCGCGAAGGCCCACAAGAACACGTTCCGGAGCTATCTGGCCGATCTCGTGGCCGCGGCGGACGCGCCCGCCCGGCTGGCCGACCAGCTCGCCCTCCTCGCCGAGGGCGCGATGACCACGGCGGCGGTCTCCGGGTCCGCGGAGCCCGCCCGCCACGCCAAGGACGCGGCACGCGCATTGCTGCGGACCGCCCGCGCGGACGCCGTACCCACCACCTGAGCCGCGATTGAACTGCCGCCGTCTCACTTCTAAGACAGTTGACTTATCCGGTGATCCATGTTGACATCGGCAGCGGCGCACGACCCAGGAGAAATGAGGAACGCCGTGGACGGAACGTACGGGAGCAAGCGGCCGGACCGGCAGCTCGCCGTGGTGATCGGCGCGGGGGGTATGGGTGCGGCCGTGGCCCGGCGGCTGAGTCATGGTCACCGGGTGCTCGTCGCGGACATCGACGCGAAGCGGGCGGAGTCCCTCGCCGGGCAACTGACCGAGGAGGGCGGTGATGTCGAGTCGGTGGCGTGTGATGTGACACGGCCCGATTCGGTGGATGCTCTCGCCGGCGTGGTGCGGGAGAGGGGCGGCTTCCGGGTCCTCGCGCATGTGGCCGGGCTGTCCCCCGTCGCCGAGGACTTCGGCCTGATCCTCCGGGTCAATCTCACCGGCCCCGCGCTCGTGGCGCGGGCGCTGCTGCCGCTCGCGGGCCCGGGTGCCGCGGCGGTTCTGGTCTCCTCGCTGGCGGGCCACGGTTTCACTCCGGCGCCGGGGGTCGAGGCGCTGCTGCGGGAACCGCACGACCCCCGCATGGCGGAGCGGGTCGCGGCGGAGACGCCCGAGGAGAACCGTTCGGGCGCTCTGGCCTACCAGATCTCCAAGTGCGGGCTGTTGTCCCTCGTGCGGCGCGAGGCCCGCGCGTGGGGTGAGCGAGGGGCTCGTATCGTCTCGCTCTCCCCGGGGCTGATCGCCACGCCCATGGGTGCCGTCGAGTTCGAGCACAGCCCGACCAAGCGGGGTCTTCTCACGCGGACCCCGCTCGCCCGCCAGGGCACGATGCTGGAGATCGCGGACGCGGTGGAGTTCCTGGCCTCGGAGCGGGCGTCGTTCATCTCGGGCACGGACCTCCTGGTCGACGGAGGACTCGCCGCAACGCTGGCCGAGGCCTGAGGTACTCAGGCCGTGGGGGCCTCGGGCGGGGCCGGGTCCAGGACTTCTCGGCCGGCGGCTCCCGCCATCTAAGTCACGAGGCTTAAGTGTAAGGCGCCCGCCTCTGTGTCGGCAGTAGGACGCGGAATGTCGCGCCCTGTCCCGGGCTGGTCGTCAGTTCCACGCGGCCGTGGTGGGCGGTGACCAGGGACCGGACTATGGACAGACCGAGTCCGGCGCCGGCGCCGGAGGAGCGGGAGCGGGAGCCGTCGGCGCGGTAGAAGCGTTCGAAGGCCCGCTCGGCCTGTTCCTCGGTCATTCCGGGCCCCCGGTCGGCGACTTCCAGGACGGCGTGGCCGTCGGCCGTGCCGACGCCGATACGGATGGGGCTGCCCTCGGGGGTGTGGGTGACGGCGTTGCCGACCAGGTTGGAGACGACCTGCCGCAGGGCGGCCTCGTCGGCCAGGGCCGCGGCCGAGGCCGGGGGGGCCGCCGCCGGGGCCGGTGAGGTCGACCGGGCGGGTGGGGTCCAGGGCCCGTACGTCGTGCAGGGCGTCGACGGCGAGGGTGCGCAGGTCGGTCGGGGCGAGCCGCAGCACGGTGCCGGTGGGGTGGCCGGCCTGCGACTCGTCGAGCCGGGCGAGTCTCAGCAGGTCCTCGACCAGGCGGGCCAGCCGCTCCGCCTCCCCGGCGATACGGGTCATCGTGCGGTCGATGTCCCCGGGCCCCGAGAGGGCGCCCATCCGGTACAGGTCGGTGGAGCCCTTGATGCCCACCAGCGGGGTGCGCAGTTCGTGGCTGGCGTCGGCGACGAAGCGCCGCATCCTCGCCTCGGAACGGGAACGGGCGGCGAAGGCGGTCTCGATCTGGCCGAGCATGTCGTTGATGACACCGGCCAGCCGGCCGACCTCGGTGCGGGGGCCGGCCAGCTCGGGGACGCGGTGGGACAGATCCCCGGCGGCGATCGCGGTCGCGGTCTCCTCGATCCGGGTCAGGGGCCGGAAGCCCGAGCGCACGGCGAACCAGCCGACCACGGCGAGCGCTGCCAGCAGGGCGGCGGCGACGCCGAGCGAGATGGTCCACAGCCGGTCGGCGGTCGCGTCCGCCCTGCCCATGGAGGTGGCCACGACCACCGACACGGCCCGCCTGTCGGTGGTCCGGGCGAGCGGGGAGGACCGGTCGGCGAGCGGGCGGACCGTCACCCGCCAGCGCGGTCCGTCGTGCCGGCCGGTCACGGTGAAGGGGCGGCTGCCGTGCGCGGCGACCGCGGTCCGGTCGAGGGCGGTCAGTTCGGGACCGGTGCCGGCGCTCGACCCCAGGTCCAGCTCGCCGACGGTACGGCCCTCGGCGTCCAGGTAGACGACGACGGGCATGTCGAAGAGGTTCAGGGCGGACAGGCGGGTGGCGGCGGCCCGCGGGAGGGGGCGCAGCGAGGTCGTCGAGTCCGGGGCGAGTACCGGCGGGATGTGGGCGAACAGGGTTGCCGCGGGCCGCAGTTGGCCGTCCGCGCGGCCCTGCAGATAGCCGCGCAGCAGATGGTTGACGAAGACCGTCGAGGCCAGCAGGCCCACCGTCAGCAGGCCGACGGTCAGGAGCAGCAGCCGGCTGCGCAGGGAGAGCCGGTGGGCGCCCCCGCGCAGCCGGGACGGGACCGGTCTCACGGCGTGGGCCCGCGCAGCACGTACCCCTGGCCGTAGACGGTGTGCAGGAGCCGGGGCGCGTCGCCGCCCGGGTCGAGCTTGCGGCGCAGGTAGCTGACGTAGGTGTCGACGATGCCGGTCTCGCCGGCGAAGTCGTAGTGCCAGACGTTGTCGAGGATCTGCGCCTTGGAGACCACCCGGCCGGTGTTGAGCATCAGGAAGTGCAGCAGCCGGAACTCGGTCGGCGACAGCCGCACCGGCTGCCCGGCCCGTGTGACCTGGCGGCCGTCGGGATCCAGCGCCAGGTCCCCGACGGCCATCAGGGGGCTGGCCGGACCCGCGGTGCGGCGCAGGATGGCCTGGATACGGGCGATGAGCACCTGGAGGTCGAAGGGTTTGGTGACGTAGTCGTCGCCGCCCAGGCGCAGGCCGTTGAGGATGTCCTCGGTGGTGTCCATGGCGGTCAGGAACAGCACCGGCATCCGGCGGCGGCCGGTCTCGCCGGTGGCGTTGTCCGGTATCTCGCGCAGCCGGCGGATCACCGAGAAGCCGTTCGTGTCGGGCAGCATGACGTCGAGCACGACGAGGTCCGGGGGGGTTCTCGTAGGCGGCGGCGAGGGCCTGTTCGCCGGTGGCAGCGGTCGTCACGGTGAACCCCGCGTGGCGCAGGGCCGTGGGCAGCAGTTCGAGGACGATGGGTTCGTCGTCGACCACCAGGAGCGATCCGGCCGCACGGGACGGTTCCCGGGTGACCGTGGTGGGATCGGGCTGCTTCATTCCGGCCTCCTCCGGGCCTGCGTTCGGGTCATGAGAGGGGTGGTCATCCGGTGCGCTGCGCGCGGCGCACCCGGTACGCGTCCTGGACCAGGCCCCCGGCGAACCCCGCCGCACCGGCTGCGAACAGGCCGAGCAGGACGGAGGTGAGCACGCTGTCCGCCCCGCCCCCGGCCGTCAGGTTCATCAGCGGGCTGTCCATGACCGACATGGTGGCGGTCATGGCGGGTCCGCCGACCAGGTCGGCCACCAGGAACAGGACCGCCCACACCAGGCCGGTCTGTACGGCGGTCAGCGCGGCGCGCGTCGCCCGGGTCTGCTGCGGCCGGCCGTCGCGCCCCAGGGGCAGGGGCGTACGGGCGGCGGTCAGGATCCCGCAGGCGAACAGCACCGCCATGACGGCCAGCAGCAGCCCGAGGCGTACGACGGGGCTGTCCATGGCGTCCGCGAGGCTCATGGTGCGGTGCGGCGGGGTGAAGCCGCCGCCGCCCGAACTGCCGGTGAGGCCGCTGAGCAGGCCGCCGCCCGACAGTCCGCCGAGCAGGCTGCCGAGCGGGCTGCTCGTGTCCAGCACGCCCTGGAAGGACATCGTCCACGAGGCGCCGATGCCGGTCGACAGGACGGCGAACACCGCGTTCGGCGCCGCGAGGAGGATGGCCCCGGCCGCCCTGCCGCCGTTGTCGCCCGCCAGGAAACAGGCGGCGAGGGCACCGACCGCGGTGAGGGTGAGCGTCACCGTCAGCACGACGGTGCCGGTCGCGGAGAGCGCCGGGCCCACGATCGTACGCAGCCTGCCCGTGGCGAAGGGGATCGGGAAGCGGGGCCGCCGGGTCGCCACCATGCCCAGCAGCAGGACGACGAGCAGCCAGGCCAGCCCGGCGAACACGGTCATCGCCACGCCCGCCTTGAAGTCCACGGTGGACAGACTCGACGACCCGCCGGACCCACCGAGCAGACCGCCGAGGCGGCCGCCCAGGCCCCCGCCCGAGCCGGGCTTCAGCTTCGCCGTCATGGACTTGGGCAGTTCCAGGCTGCCCTTGGCGAGGGGCGAGAAGACCATAAGGAGCACCAGCCAGGTCACCAGCGCGGTGACCACTCTGGCGAACACCGTCTCGGCCGTGACCTTGCGGCCGCGCAGCCCACGGAAGAACACCGGCAGCAGGGCGACGGCACCGGCCAGGGTCACCCCCAGCGGCATGCCGCGCAGTCCGCCGTCCATGCCCATCGACAGCAGGCCGCCGCCGGAGCCGCCCGAGAAGTCCGCCGAGCCGCCGACGGCCAGGCAGACCAGCGTCACGGCGGCGGGCAGGACCGAGGTGGCCGAGGACGCGCCCGCGAGGGTCAGGCCCAGCAGGGCCACCGCGAGCATCGCGGCGAACGCGGCGACGGCCGCACCGGACCCGGCGATCAGGTTCTGCAGACCTGTGACGGCCGGACCGGGGGCCGCCGGGGTACGGGAGCCCCGTGACGGACGGGTGGGACGCGGTGGCAGGGTGTCTGGTCGGGCGGTGCCCGACGTCGGCGCGGTGTGATGGCTCATGGGCGGGGAGCCTGGCCGTCACTTCCGAGGTTCCTCTGAGGGGTTCTGAGAGAAACCTGCGAGACCGGCGGGTTCCGGTGCCGGTCATGCCGGCCTGACCAGTCCGGTGTCGTAGGCGAAGATCACGGCCTGGACGCGGTCGCGGGCGCCGATCTTGGCGAGGATGCGGCTGACGTGGGTCTTGACGGTGGATTCGGCGAGGCTGAGGCGTTCGCCGATCTCGGCGTTGCTCCAGCCGGTGGCGATGCCGGTGAGCACCTCGCGCTCGCGCTCGGTGAGCGCGGAGAGCGTCTTCTCCTGTTCGGGGCTGCGGCCGGGGAGACGGTCGGAGAACGCGTCGATGAGCTTGCGGGTCAGGCCGGGCGCGATGACCGCGTCTCCGGCGGCCACCGCGCGGATGCCGGCGACGAGTTCGTCGGGCAGCGCGTCCTTGAGGAGGAACCCGCTGGCACCGGCGCGCAGGGCGGCGTACGCGTGCTCGTCGAGGTCGAAGGTGGTCAGGACCAGGACGTGGGAGCGGCCGCCGGACTGGACGATGCGGCGGGTGGCCTCGATGCCGTCCATGCCGGGCATGCGGATGTCCATGAGGACGACGTCGGGGCGGAGTTCGGCGGCCTTGCGGACCGCTTCGGCGCCGTGGCCGGCCTCGCCGACCACGCTGAGGTCGGGCTGCTGTTCCAGGAGCATGCTGAAGCCGAGGCGCTGCAGGGCCTGGTCGTCGACGATGAGAACGGTGGTCATGCCGGTGGGTTCTCCGTGTGAGCGGGGGGATGGGTCGGGGGTGGCAGGAGCCGGGCGCGGACGGTCCAGCCGCCCCGGGAGTTGGGACCGGAGCTGACCTGTCCGCCGTACAGGGCGGCTCGTTCGCGCATGCCGACCAGGCCGTGACCGCCGCCCTCCCGGTCGGCGCCGGGCGGCGGGGCGAGGGCCGGTCCGCTGTCCTCGACGCCGATGCGTACGGCGGGTACGGCGCCCGGCTCGACGGCGACGAGGACGCTGACGGCGGTGTCGGCGGCCGCGTACTTGAGGGTGTTGGTCAGGGCTTCCTGGACGATGCGGTAGACGGCGAGCTGGACGCCCTGGCCGAGGCCGCCCAGGTCGCCCTCGGTGTGCAGGGTGACGGTGGGACCGGCCGCCCGGACCCGCTCCAGCAGGGCGTCGAGGTCGGCCAGGCCGGGCTGCGGGGCGAGCGGGTCCTGCGTCGTCTGCTCGCGGTCGTCCGCGCGGACGACCGCGAGCAGAC
>NZ_JBEZLQ010000006.1:0-438931 GCF_040652235.1 Streptomyces sp. NPDC048277 | reverse complement strand
ACCGGTACGGAGAGGATCGTTCCGTTCACGACGGCGAGCCCGGTTCCGGAGAGAAGGTCGTCCGGGAGGTCGTATCCGGTCAGCCCTCCGAACATTCCGAGGACCAGCAGGAGAAACCCGAACAGCCACTGGAATTCGCGGGGTTTGCGGAAGGCTCCGGTGAAGAACACCCGCATCATATGGACGAGCATGGCCCCGACGAAGACGAGCGCCGCCCAGTGATGTGCCTGCCTGATCAGCAGGCCGCCACGGACGTCGAAGGAGAGGTGCAGCGTCGAGTTGTACGCCTCCGACACCGTCTGGCCCTTCAACGGGGCGTAGCTTCCGTTGTACTGGACTTCGTTCATGGAGGGGTGGAAGTACAGCGTCAGATAGGCGCCGGTGACTACGAGGACGACGAAGCTGTAGAGGCAGATCTCGCCCAGCATGAACGACCAGTGGTCGGGGAAGGCCTTGCGTGCCTTTCCTCTGATCAGGCCGTGGACACCGAGGCGTCCGTCGACCCAGTCGGCGATCCTCTCCCCCTTTCCCTCCTGCTGCCGTACGTCGCTTTCCCGACTCCGGTCACCCATGCCCCTGCCCCCATTCATCGACGTGGATGTGACACCGTCAGGCCGCCGTGTGTGGTGGTCATGGCGGCGGAAACCTCCAGTGCTCGTCGTGCGTGCGCGGACACGCCGTGGCTGTCATGGAGACGGGCCGGCAGGCGAATCTGTGACACGTGACCGTGCGGGAGGAGGACGCCGTACGGATCCGGCGCGCCTGCGCACGCGGAAGCAGGCGCAGGGGAGGGAACAGGCGGGTGGGCGGGGGCCGCTGCCGTGCCTGTCGTGCGTGGCCGTACTGGGAATGTGCCGGGGCCGTGCGGTCGACGGACGGCGTCGCCTACGACGCGCCGACCAGCACCACCGTGACGCACAGCACCATGGCCACGGTGATCAGGATCATCGCGGTGAGGGTTCCGCGCAGCCAGTGCCCGAAGCGGACGCGATGGCGCTGTTCCACCTCGTTGATGCTGGCGGTGATGTGGTCGGTCACCATGCGGGCGACGTACGCCTGTTCCTCGAGGTACCAGCGCTCGATGTCGGTCCGCTGCTCCCGGGTCAGCCCCGGCTCCTGCGCGGTGAAGTCCGCGACGCGCCGGCGTGCCGCTCGCAGATGAGCCTGCTGGTACAGGAAGTCCTGGATGTCGGTCAGGCCGCGGGCGGCCTCCTCGCTCGCGTCCATGGTGTGCTCCACAGGTGAGGCGGCGGCTGTCCGGCCAGTCGCTGAAGTACGTGTGCGCGGTGTACGCGCATCAGCGCCGGGAGGAAGAGCAGCGCGCACGAACGTATCGAGCCGGGACTGGTCGGGCCGGCGATCTCGCGAACGCCGTGGAGCGGGCTGGAGCAAGCGGTCTGGACAACCAGCGTGACAACTTCCGCGCCAAGCCGCAAGGGCTCTGTCACCGCGCGTCGCCGCGCGTGAGGCAGACGGCGCGGCGCGGGAAGCGCACGCCGGGCGATCACGCCCTCGACGCCGGCAGGCCCGGTCAGCCGTTCGACGACAGGCCACCCTGCTGAATCGCCGGACGCAGCCGCTCCAACAGTGCGTACAGCGTGGCTCGTTCGCCGGAGTCGAGGGTGTCGACGGCGCCGTGGGCCTGCATCGTGCCGCGGATGCCGCGCAGCACGTCGCGGCCGGCGTCGGTGGCGATCACGTTCTTCACGCGGCGGTCGGTGGGGCTCACCTCGCGACGCACGAAGCCGCCCGCTTCCAGGCGGTCGACGATCCCGGTGATGTTGGAGGCGTCGCAGGACAGCTGCTCGGCGATCTCCCGCATCGAGGCCGGGTCACGGTGGACGTGGGTCAGGACCTTGACCTGCATGTGCGTGAGGCCGTGCGGGGCCGCGGCGGCCGCGAAGTCCTGGCACACCGCGCTGCCCACCGCCGAGAGGAGCTCCAGGAGCTCGATCTTGGACGGGACGGACACCGGCGTCACCTGACCAGGCACAGAGGTACTCATGACCACAGAGCGTACCCGAACTACTTGATGACTTCGAAGCTTGACCACCTCAAGCATCTGCCCCTACTGTCGGCCGCGTAATTCCTTGAGGACCTCATCTATCGATGCCCTCAAGGAATTGATTCCTCGCGACAGCCGAAGGAGCCGGTCCCCCATGGGCACGCCAACTGGGAATGAGATGGTCATCGTCCTCGCGCTGGGGCTGGCCTCCATGCTCGTGTCGATGATGCAGACGCTCGTCGTGCCGATCCTGGGCCTGATCCAGAGCAGTCTGCACACGAGTGCCGCGGGCGCCGGCCACTTCTTCCAACTCGACCGGCCGGACGCCGTCACCGAGCTCATCCTCGGTCACGCCCGGGCCCACCGCACGGCGGGAACGGCCTGAGGTGCCTCGCTGCCCCGCTTCGGCGGATCCGACACATCACCGTAAAGGAACACTGTGATCACCCGAAGGTTTGCCGAGACCAACGGAATCCGCCTGCCGCGCGCTGATCGGGCCGAACCGTCCACCGGCATGGATACCGCCTGGCAGCTGACAGGCGGTATACGGTGGCGAGCCGTGCGTCGGCATGTCCGCAATCCCCTGGGTGACCGCCCCGCACCGCCACACACGGCCTGGGATCCGTCGCCGGTCAGGTCTTCGCATCACGCACAGGAGTAGAACCATGTCCGGAGAAACCCAGCTGTCGGTTCTGCTCGGCACCATGAATCCCGAACGTCACGCCGGTGAGTACGTGTTCGTTTCAAGCGGCGGCAAGGAACTTCCGCCGGGCATCGCCCCGGTCGCGACCGTCGCCGAGGACGAGGGGCTCACTCTGGTTCTCCTCCGGGAGGACGCCGACAGGATCGGGCTGCGATACGACTACGTTGCCGCCCGGATCACCCTGCGTGTGCACTCCTCCCTGGCAGCGGTCGGTCTCACGGCCGCCGTTTCACAGGTCCTCGCCGACGCAGGGATCAGCTGCAATGTCATCGCCGGCTTCTATCACGATCACTTGTTCGTTCCGTACGAAAACGCCGCCCTGGCGGTCGAGTTGCTGGAGAGTCTCGCCGCACGGAGTTGACGGCGGGCCGGTTCTCGACCCCCGCGCGGGAGTCGTAGCCGTCAGCGGCGAGCACTGCTGTGACGCCGGGGGGAGGGCGGGGCATCGCGCCCGCGCCCTCCCGTCAGCGGCGTTGCCTCATTGTTCGGCGGCCGCCAGCGCCGCCTGCGCCTTCCGGCGGTAGGTGGCGAGCTTCTCCGCGGGGGCGATGACCTGGTGGCTGCGGGGCTGGACGGACACGTCGTGTCCCTCGGCCGCCTTGCGCAGCGCGCCTACGGTGGCCTGCTCGCGCGGGACGTGGGCGAACGGGTCGAACGAGTACCAGCGCATCGCGTTCCGATGCGTCATCTTGTCGATCTCCTCGTCCGTCGCCGAGTTCGCGGTGAGCACCTGGTGCAGTTCCTCCGGCGCGTTCGGCCACATGGAGTCGCTGTGGGGGTAGTCGGCCTCCCAGCAGATGTTGTCGATGCCGATCTCGTTGCGCAGCCGCACCCCGATGGGGTCGCTGATGAAGCAGGTGAGGAAGTGCTCGCGGAAAACCTCCGAGGGGAGCTTGCCGTGGAAGTCCTGGAGGGTCCAGGTGGCGTGCATCTCGTAGGTGCGGTCGAGCCGTTCCAGGAAGTACGGGATCCAGCCGGTGCCGCCCTCCGACAGGGCGATCCTGATGCCGGGGTACTCCTTGAGCACCCGGGACCACATCAGGTCGGCGGCGGCCTGGACGAGGTTGATGGGCTGGAGGGTGATCATCACGTCCGGCGGGGCGTCGGGAGCGGTGACGGCGAGACGGCCGGAGGAGCCGATGTGCAGGTTCATCACCGTGCCGCAGTCGGTCAGGGCCCGCCATACCGGGTCCCAGTACTCGGTGTGGAAGCTGGGGTAGCCGAGCGGGACGGGGTTCTCGGGGAAGGTCAGCGAGTGGCAGCCCTTCTCGGCGACCCGGCGGATCTCCTGGGCGCACAGCTCGGCGTCCCAGATGGCGGGCAGGGCCATCGGGATGAACCGGCCGGGGTGGGCCCCGCACCACTCGTCGATGTGCCAGTCGTTGTAGGCGCGGACCAGGGCGAGCGAGAAGTCGGAGTCCTCGGTGGCGAAGAGGCGGGCGGAGAAGCCGGGGAAGGACGGGAAGTTCATCTGGGCGAGGACACCGCCGGCGTTCATGTCGGCGACGCGTTCGTCCACGTCGTAGCAGCCGGGCCTGATCTCGTCCAGGCCCTGCGGGTCCATGCCGTACTCCTCCTTGGGACGGCCGGCGACGGCGTTGAGCGCGGCGTTGCCGATGCGGTTGTCCCGGAACTGCCAGACGTCGCTGCCGTCCTCGCGGTGGACCAGGCGGGGGGCGTCCTTCTTGTAGCGGTCCGGCAGGTGGTTCGCGAACAGGTCGGGCGGCTCGATGATGTGGTCGTCGACGCTGATGAGGATCATGTCGTCGCGGTTCATGAGGGCTCCTTGGGGCTTGGGTCAGTCCGAGGCGGGCAGCGCCTTCGGTGCCTTGATCTGCAGCGGCTGTCCGCCGACGGTGAGGTGGCCTGCTCCGGAGGCGGTGCAGAGGAGTTCGAGGGTGTCGGCGGCGTCGACGTAGCGCTTGCCGATGAGCGTGTCGGGCCGCTCGCCGCCGGACGGTGGGGCGGGCGCCTCCTTGGCGGACACCATCGGCGCGCCGCCGCACTCGATGGCGCCGGTCGCCGTGTCCGACGGGGCCCGGATGACGATCACGCGGGTGGTGGAGGTGGCGGAGGCGAGCTGGTCACCTGGGCGTGGGGGCAGCGCCATTGCGTGGATCTCCTTCTGGTGCTGGTGAGTTGTCCGTCCGCGCGGCTACGGCGGTTTCGCTCGGGAGGGTTTTCGCGGCTCCGGCGGTTTCGCTGAGGCGCTCCCCCAGCCGGTCCAGGTCGAAGGACTGACGGGCGAGCCAGAAGCGCAGGAAGTTGGTGAGTGAGTAGCGCAGGAACAGGGCGCCGCCCACCACGGCGGCCGTGATGCCGCCCAGGCCGAGGGCGAGTGCGTCGCCCTGGGCGAGGGAGCTGTCCGTGGCGTGGGCGAGCGGGAAGGCGAGGGCGCCGAGGACGAGTCCCGCGGCCATCAGCAGTCCGCCGAGGCGGAGCCAGAGGGTGGTGCGGGCCGCCGCGGGGTCGGGGATCTTCAGTTCGGCGAGTTCGCGGACGAACCGGTCCGCCCGCGAGGCCGGTACGGGTGCTGACGTCATGGGGCGCTCCCCAGGTAGTAGGAGGAGAGTTCGGCCTGCAGGGAGCTGTCGGGGTGCCCCTGCCACTGGATCCGGCCGCGGACGAGGACGGCGGCATGGTCGGCGATCTTCAGTACGGCGGACGCGAACTGCTCGACGACCAGGACCGCGACGCCCTGCCGGGCGATCTCGGCGACGAGTTCGTAGAGTTCGGCGACGACCATCGGGGCGAGCCCCATGGAGAGTTCGTCGAGCAGGAGCACGGCCGGGTCGGTGGCCAGGCCGCGGGCGAGGGCGAGCATCTGCTGCTCGCCCCCGGAGAGGGTGCCGGCCTGCTGGGTGCGGCGGGCGGCGAGGACGGGGAAGCGGCCGTAGGCGGTCTCCTCGATCTCCTCGCGACTGCGGCCGCGGCCGCAGAAGGTCATCATCAGCAGGTTGTCGCGGACGGTGAGGTTGGGGAAGACTCCGCGGCCCTCCGGGATCAGGCAGACGCCCGCGCGGGCCAGGCGGCCCGGGCGGATCCCCGCGGCATCCCGGCCGCCCATCGACAGCCGTCCGCCGCTGGGCGGATGGAGTCCGGCGGCGACCTTGAGGACGGTCGTCTTGCCCGCGCCGTTGGGGCCCAGGAGCGCCACCACCTGCCCTGCCGTGACGGCCAGGTCCACGCCGTGCAGCACGGTGATGCCGTGGTAGGCGGCGCGGACGCCGGAGAGTTCCAGCAGTGGTGTGTCGGGCACGGTCATGTCTCCCCCAGGTAGGCCGCGAGGACCGTCTCGTCCTGCTGGATCTGCGAAGGCGGGCCGCAGGCGACGACACGGCCGAGGTCGAGGACGTAGACCTCGTCGCAGACGGCCATCACCAGGCTCATGTCGTGCTCGACCAGGACGACCGCCGTGCCCTCGGCCGCGAGGGAGCGCAGCAGGGCCGCGAAGTGCTCGGTCTCCTCGGCGTCCTGTCCGGCGGCGGGTTCGTCGAGGAGCAGGACGCGGGGTTCCTGGACGAGGGCGCGGCCGACCTCGACGAGGCGGGCGATGCCGGTGGGCAGGGCGTCCGTCGGGGCTTCGGCGGTGCCGGTCAGGCCGAGCCGGTCCAGTACGGCGTCCGTCGTACGGGCCGCGCGTCGGTGGCAGGGGCCGAGTTCGGCGGCGACGAGGAGGTTGTCGCGGACGGAGAGGCGGCCGAAGAGTTCCAGGTGCTGGAAGGTCCGGGACAGGCCGCGCCGGGCCCGGCGGGCGGGGCCTTCGCGGGTGATGTCGCGTCCGTCGAGCCGTACCCGGCCGGTCCCCGGGCGGCGGAGCCCGGAGACGGTGTCGAACAGCGTGCTCTTCCCGGCCCCGTTGGGGCCGATCAGGCCGGTGACCCGGCCGGCCTCGGCGGCCAGCGACACCCCGTCCAGGGCGCGTCGGCCGCCGAAGGCGACGGTGATCTCGTCAACCTGCAACAACGGTGGCACGGGTCAGCACCTCCTCGTCCTCGGGCCGCCAGGGACGGCGTACGCCCCACCATTCGGGCGGGATGTCGGCGGGGGCGGCCTCGCGTGCGGCGGCACGGCCGCGCAGGGTCACGGCCACCAGCAGAGCGGCCACAACGGACGGCCATCCGCCGCCCGGGACGAACACGGCGAGCGCCCAGCACACGGCGAGCACGCCGAGCAGGGCGGGCAGCAGTCGCCGGTCGCGGCCCAGCGGCGCCCAGTCGGCCCGCAGTTGTGCGATCACACCGCTCGGGCTGTGTGCGAAGCCCATCCCCGCGAGGGCGACGAGGAGGGCGGCCAGGTTCTGTGCCCAGGTGCCGAGCCCGTCCAGCAGTTGCGTGGGCACGACGTAGGCGAGACCGGTGAACAGGCCGGTGCCGACCGATCCGAGACCGCCGACGACCGCGATCAGGAAGACGGGCAGTCCGGCGACGAGGTTGAACTGGTCGGCGGTGACGGTCTGGAGCTGCATGCCGTAGAGCGCGCCGCCCAGTCCCGCGATGCCGGCGGAGAGGGCGAAGACGGCGACCTTGGCGACCAGCAGGCGGCCGCCGAGGGTGGCGTAGGCGGCCTCGCTGTCGCGCAGGGCGATCAGCCGCCGTCCGAAGCGACCGCGGCGCAGGGCGGCCACGCCGACCGAGGTGACGGCCAGGCAGACGGCGGCGAGGAGGAGCAGTTCGGCCGGTGAGGTGAGGTGCAGGCCGAACAGGTCGGGGCCGGACACGGAGACCGAGCCCTGGTCGAACAGGGCGATGTGTACGCCCAGGACGTCGAAGGCGGGCAGGGTGAAGATCCAGCGGTCGAGGACGGTGGCGAAGGCGACGGTGCCGAGCGCCAGGTAGATGCCCGACAGCCGTAGCGCGGGCAGCGCGACCAGGGCGCCGACGGCCGCGGCGACCAGGACGGCGGCCGGCAGCGCCCACAGCTCGCCGTGCGCGCCGAGGTGGCCCCAGACCACCGCGCCGATTCCGGCGATGGAGAGCTGGCAGAGGGAGACCTGCCCGGCGTAGCCGGCGAGCGGCACATAGGACAGGGCGATCACACCGAGCGAGAAGAGCGTGCCGTACGAGATGACCTGGTCCTCGGTGAGCACGCTGACCAGGACCAGCGCCAGGAGGAGGACACAGCCCGCCAGGACCAGGCTGCCGCGCCTGCCCGGAAGCGGGACGCGGACGACCGTACGGTCGCGGCCGCGCAGCCGGTGGTGCGGGAAGGCGAGCAGGGCCAGGAAGAGCAGCAGGGCGGGGGCGGCCAGGCGCAGTCCTGGCAGGTAGTCGTTCTGCGGCAGGTAGCCGGCCAGGTAGGCCTCCAGGAGGCCTACGACGACCGCGCCGAGGAAGGTGAGGGGCAGGCTGCGCAGTCGTCCGAAGACGGCTGCGGTGTAGGCGCTGACGATGAGCAGGGAGAGCTGCTGGGCGTCGAGCGCGACGGTGGGGGCGATGAGGATGCCGCCGACGGCGGCGAGCTGGATGCCGAGCACCCAGGCGAGCCGGCCGGCGCGCAGCGGGTCGGCGCCGGTCAGCCCGGCGAGGGCACGGTCGTCGACGGAGGCGCGCATCTCCGTGCCGGCCCGCGTGCGGTGGAGCAGGAACCACAGGCCGGCGGCGATGGCGAGCGCGGTCGCCATGGTGATCGCCTGGTGCCAGGTGACGACGGCCGGGCCGAGCCGGATGGCGGGTTCGCCGGCGAAGAAGGGGATGAGCGGGCGGGGTGTGTTGGGATCCCAGACCCAGCGGGCGAGCGCGATGCAGCCGGCGAGCAACGCGACCGTCATCACGAGGCGTTCGGCCTCCCCCAGGGCCTGTACGGGGCGCATCAGGACGCGTTCGACGAAGAGGCCGAAGGCGGGCGCGAGGACGAGGAGCACGACGGCCAGGGCGACCGGCACCGGCCAGCCCCAGCCGACGGCGAGCTGCCAGTAGGCGAAGGCCGCGAGCATTCCGGCCGCACCGTGGGCGAAGTTGAAGACCCCGGCCGTGGTGTGGGTGAGCACCAGGCCGCTACCGATCACGGCGTAGATGGCGGCGGTGCTCAGGCCGACCACCGTGAAGGCCAGGAACTGATCCATGGATTGGAAACTAGCTTCTCATTAATGGAGAATCAACCATTCGCACAAGGGGAGGTTCCTTCACGTGCCGTCCACGTTGACGGCGACGGGCCCGCATGGAAGCGTGATACTCGATTACGAGAATCACGTTCTCGCCCATGTTCTCCCCCTGTCACCTGGAGGCCCCTTGAGTGCCACCGACGACCTGATCGAGATCCAGCAGCTCCTCGCCCGGTACGCGGTCGCCATGACCCGTGGGGACGTGGACCGGGTACTCGGCGTCTTCACCCCGGACGGCAGCTACAGCGCGTTCGGCGACACCTATCCGCTGGACGAGTTCCCGGCGCTGATCGCCGCCGCTCCCAAGGGCCTCTTCCTGGTCGGCACACCGGAGGTCGAGCTGGCCGGCGACACCGCCACCGGCACCCAGCCGCTGTGCTTCGTCGAGCACTCCGAACACCGGATGCGCATCGGCTACTACAACGACACCTACGCCCGCACCCCGGACGGCTGGCGGTTGCGCACCCGGGCCATGACCTTCATCCGCCGCAGCGGTGCGCACGACTCGGGCCGTCCGCACGCCTTCGACCGCACGCGGTCATGAGGACCGAGGAGTTCCGGCGGGGCCTGCGGGCCTGGCTGGACACGCACGACCTGACACCCCCGCCGGACGACTCCCTCGATGCCCAGGTCGCCCAACTGGCCCGGGTGCGTGCGGCGTTGTGGGACGCGGACTGGATGCGCCACGGCTGGCCGCGTGCGGTGGGCGGGCTCGGCGGGACCGGCACCCTGCGCGCGGTGCTCGGCGAGGAGGTCGCCTCGCGGGCGCTGGCGGAGCCCGGCATCTGGTCGATGGTCGAGGTGCTGGTGCCCACCATCGTCGACTACGCGCCGCCCGCGCTGGCCGCCGAGATGGTGCCGCGGCTGCTGTCGGGCCGCGAGCAGTGGTGCCAGGGCTTCTCGGAGCCGGGCTCGGGCAGTGACCTGGCCTCGCTGGCCACACGTGCCGTGCCCGACGGGGACGTCTGGGTGGTGTCCGGCCAGAAGGTGTGGACGAGCCTCGCCCAGTACGCGGCCCGCTGCGTCCTGCTGGCCCGCACCGGCGGACCGGGCCACGCCGGCATCAGCGCCTTCCTCGTCGACATGGACAGCCCCGGCATCACCGTACGGCCGCTGCGCACCATGCACGGCGTCGACGAGTTCGCCGAGGTCTTCCTCGACGACGTGCGCGTCCCGGCGCACCGCATGCTGGGCGGTCCCGGCGACGGCTGGCGGCTGGCGATGGACCTGCTGCCGCACGAGCGGTCCACCTGCTTCTGGCACCGCACCGCCCATCTGTACGGCACCCTGGACCGCCTTCTGGCCGACGGCTGCGAGCCGGACGCCGACGCCCTCGGCGCGGTCTGGCTCGATCTGCACACCGTGCGCTGCCGGTCGGCCGCGACCCAGCGGGCGCTGGCGGAGGGCGGACGGCTCGGCCCGGAGACGTCGGTGGACAAGATCCTCCTGGCCACCGCCGAGCAACGGCTGTTCGACACCGCGCGCGAACTCCTGCCGGGTGCGGTCGAACTGGCCGAGGAGGCCGGGTGGCGCACCGGCTATCTGTACGCGCGGGCCGCCACCATCTACGGCGGCACCGCGGAGATCCAGCGCAACATCGTCGCCCGGCGCCTGCTCGGCCTCGGAAGGGAGTGACCCGCAGTGGACACCGCCGAACGCGAACTTCTGGAAGAGGCACTGCGCAAGACCATGACGACGACCGCGCCCGGCGCCGGGCTCGACGCCGCGCTCGCCGACCTGGGCTGGACGCAGATGCTCGCCGAGGAGCCGGACACCGCCGTCCCGTCGGTCTTCCGGTTGCTCGGGGAGACGGGGGCGCAGGCCGCCGTCCTCAACGACGTGGTCCTGCGGGCGGCCGGGCGGCCCGTCGGAGGGACACTGCCGCTGCCGTACGCGGGAGGGACGTGGGTCGAGTGGGCGCGGGACGGATCCTCCGCGGCGAGTGCGCTCGATCCGGGTCTGCCGCTGCGCCGGGTGGGCCCGGGCGAGGCCGTTCCGCTGGCCGCCGGGCGGCGGGCGCTGGGCTGGTGGCTGCTCGGCACCGGCCGCGCGATGCTCGCTCTGGCGCGTGAACACGTCCTGGACCGGCAGCAGTTCGGACGGCCACTGGCCTCATTCCAGGCCCTGCGGCACCGGCTCGCCGAGACCTTCGTGGCGTTGGAGGGAGCCGAGGCGGCCCTCGCCGCGGCCACGGACGACACGGGTTCGCTGCTCGCCAAGGCCGCGGCGGGGCGGGCCGCGCTCACCGCCGCGCGCCACTGCCAACAGGCCCTCGGCGGCATCGGCTTCACCGCGGAGCACGCCCTGCACCGGCACGTCAAACGGGCTCTCGTGCTCGACGGGCTGCTCGGCTCCACCCGTGAACTGACCCGTGAGGCAGGCGCGTTGCTGCTGCTCGAACGGCGGACGCGCCGCCTCGTCGACCTGTGAGGAAGCACGTGACCACGGACCTCTGGCAAGACCTCCTCGGCTGCCTCGACCTCACCCCGCAGGGCACCGCCACCTACGAAGGCCGCTCGCAGCAACTGGAGTACCGGCGGTTGTTCGGCGGCCAGTTCCTCGCCCAGTTCGCGCGCGGCGCCTGTCTGGCCGCCCCCGGCAAGGCCCTGAAGTCGCTGCACACGCAGTTCCTGCGGGAGGGCCGTACCGGGGAGCCGGTGCGCTACGAGACCGACGTGCCGCAGCAGGGCCGTACCTTCGCGACCGTCAGGCTCACCGCCCGCCAGGAGCACGGGGTCGTCGCGGTGGCGAGCGCGAGCCTGCACGCCTGGGAGGAGGGCCCGGACCGGCAGACGGCGGAGCCGGCGGCGGCGCTGCCCGGCCCGGAGCGGAGCGTCGAACTCGGGCTGCTGCCCTGGGAGTCGCGGGCGGCCACCGACCTCGACACCGCGAAGTCCGAGCCGGCCGCCTACGAGTTGTGGACGCGTATCCCCGAGGTGGCGCCGGAGCTCGGACCCGCGCTGCTCGTCTACGCCACCGACCTGACCCTGATCGGCACCGCGCTGCGCCCCCTGGAGGGCGTCACCCAGGCGGACGCGGGCCGGGCGTTCGCCTCGGCCGTGACCGCGCACACCGTCTGGTTCCACCGCCCGTTCACCACCGGGCGATGGCTGCTGCTGCGCCAGCACAGCCCGCTGGCCGCACACGGGCGGTGCTTCGGACGCGGCGACGTCCTCGACCAGGACGGCATGCTCCTCGCCTCCTTCGCGCAGGAGGCGCTGCTGCGGTTCGGCGGGTAGGCCCCTGGCGGGGTCAGGGCGCGGGCACCTCCAGGACCAGGGCGGAGCCCATGCCGCCGCCCGCGCACATGGCGGCCACGCCCACTCCCCCGCCGCGGCGGCGCAGTTCGTGGACGAGGGTGACGATCATGCGTGCCCCGGTGGCGGCCACGGGGTGGCCGAGCGAGCAGCCGCTGCCGTTGACGTTCACCGTGTCCGGGTCGAGGCCGAGGCGCCGGTTCACGGCGACCGGTACGACGGCGAAAGCCTCGTTGATCTCGAAGAGGTCGACGTCGGGCACCGACATACCGGCCCGCTCCAGCGCCTTGGGGATGGCGTGCACGGGGGTCAGTCCGGTCTCGGCCGGGTCCAGGGCCACCGAGGCCCAGGAGCGCACCCGGGCCAGTACGGGCAGCCCGAGCCGCTCGTCGGCGACCGCGACGGCGGCCGCCGCGTCGTTGGCGCCGCAGGCGTTCCCCGCGGTGATCGAGAAGCCCTCGATCTCCGGGTGCAGCGGCTTGAGCCCGGCCAGGCGCTCCGCGCTGGTGTTCCGGCGCGGGTGTTCGTCGGCCTCGAAGGGGCCGTACGGCGTCTCGACGGGCACGATCTCGGCCTTGAAGCGGCCCTCGTCCTGGGCGCGTACGGCGTTGCGGTGCGAGCGCAGCGCCCACGCGTCCATCTCCTCCCGCCCGATGCCCTCCTGTACGGCCGTGTTCCAGCCCACCGTGATCGACATGTCGAGGTTGGGCGCGTCCGGGCGGTCGGGGTGCGTGGGGGGCACCCAGCGCTCGGTGTCCTGGAAGGTCAACTTGGGTGCGGTGGACGAGGAGTTGACGCCGCCGGCGATGACGAGGCGGTCCATGCCGGCCCTGATCGAGGCCGCCGCGGTCTGTACGGCGGCGAGTCCGGCGGCGCAGTGCCGGTTCAGGGCGAGGCCGGGGACGCGGGGCAGTCCGGCGGTGAGGGCCGCGTGCCGGGCGACGACCCCGCCGCCGTAGTGGGACTCGGCGAGCATCACGTCGTCGAGGAGGGCGGGGTCCAGCCCCTCCGCGACCGTCGAGACGATGCGGTCGGCCAGGTCGTAGGCGGTGGTGCTGCGCAGGGTGCCCTTGAACGCGGTTCCGATCGGCGTGCGCAGGGCGGTGACGATCACGGCCTCAGGCATCGGCTGTCTCCTCCAGTTCGGCGACGAGTGTGCGGCGCAGCAGCTTGCCGGTGGGGGTGCGGGGCAGCTCCGGGCGGAAGACGACGGCATCGGGCGTCTTCGAGGAGCGCAGATGGCGGCGGGCGAAGGCCCTGATGTCGTCGGGATCACCGGAACCCACCAGGACGGCGACCAGCCGCTGCCCCCACTCCGGATCGGCGACACCGAGCACGGCGGCCTCCCGCACCCCCGGGTACTGGAGGAGCACGTCCTCGATCTCGGCGGGAGCGATGTTCTCGCCACCGCGGATGATCGTGTCGTCGGCGCGCCCCTCGACGAACAGATAGCCCTCGTCGTCGAGCCGGCCCCGGTCGCGGGTGGCGAACCAGCCGTGCCCGTCCAGTGCCCGGGCGCCGGCGTACTCTCCGGAGATCTGCTCACCGCGCACGAAGACGAGCCCGGTCTCCCCCGGGTCGAGCGCCTTGCCGTCCTCGTCCCGGATCTCGACCTCGATCCCGGGCAGCGGACGGCCGACGGAACCGAGCCGGGCCCGCACGGCCGGGTCCTCCGACACCAGCGCCTGCCAGTGGTCGTCGGGGCCGAGGACGCAGATGGAGGACGCGGTCTCCGTGAGGCCGTAGGCGTTGACGAAACCGGTCCCCGGGAACTGCCGCAGCGCCCGCTCCACCACCGGGCGCGGGGTGCGTGCGCCGCCGTAGGCGAGGCTGCGCAGGGTGGGTGTCCCGGCCTGGTCCTCGCCGAGTTCGGCGGTGATGCGGGCGAGCATGGTCGGCACCAGCATGGCGTGGGTGACGCGCTCGCGGCGGACCGTGGCCAGCCAGTCGGCCGCCTCGAAGGAGGCCAGGTAGACGATCCGGCGGCCCGCGTAGAGGTTCGTCAGCAGGTTCATCAGCCCGGCCACGTGGTACGGCGGAAGCGCCACCAGGGTCGCGTCCTCGGCCTCGGCCGAGCCGAAGTCCTGGGTGTTGAAGACATAGGCGAGCAGATGGCGGTGGCGCAGCAGTGCCGCCTTGGGGGCGGAGGTGGTGCCGCTGGTGTAGAGGGTGACGGCGGTGGCGTCCCGGTCGTCGGGCGTCGGCCGCCACTCGGCTTCACCGGTGAGGGCGAGGAGGGCGTCGAGGTCCTCCGGGCGGAGGACGGCGGCGCCCGGGTGCCGTTCCAGCAGGGCGGCCAACTGCTCCTCCCCCAGGCGGTAGTTGAGGGGGATGAAGGGCACGCCGGCCAGGGCGGCGCCGAACAGGGCGACGGGGTAGGCGAGGTGGTTCACGCCGAGGTACAGGACCGCGGGGCGGTCACGGAAGCGGTCGGCCGCATGACGCGCGAGGCGCTGGAGTTCGGCGGCGGAGAGCGAACGGCCGCCCACGGTGACGGCCGGCCGGTCCCCCGCGGAGGCGGCCATTTCCAGAATCACGGCTATGTTCATGAGAATGGCATTCTCATACACTCAGAGGCCCACTAGCAAGAGAAGGGAACGGCAATGCTCATCGAGGGTTCCTCGGCCCTGGTGGTCGGCGGCGCGGGCGGGCTGGGCGAGGCGACGGTACGGCGGCTGCACGCGACGGGCGTGCGGGTCGTGGTCGCCGACCTGGCGGACGACAAGGGCAAGGCGCTTGAGGAGGAGCTGGGGGTGCGGTACGTGCGCACGGACGCCACCGACGAGGAGTCGGTGGCTTCGGCGGTCGAAGTGGCCGAAGGCGAGGGCGAGTTCCGTACCGCGGTGGACTGCCACGGCGGGCCGGCACACGGCGGCCGACTCGTCGGCAAGGACGGAGCGCCACTGGATCTCGCCGGGTTCCGCACCACGGTCGACGTCTATCTGACCGGAGTGTTCAACGTGCTCCGCCTCGCCGCCGCGGGCATCGCCCGCACCGCGCCCGCCGGGGCGGACGGCGGGCGCGGGGTGATCGTGACGACGTCCTCGATCGCGGCGTACGAGGGCCAGATCGGCCAGCTGCCGTACGCCGCCGCGAAGGGCGGGGTGAGCGCGATGACCCTGGTGGCCGCCCGCGATCTGTCGCCGCTCGGCATCCGGGTGGTGTCGATCGCGCCCGGCACGGTCCTCACCCCCGCGTACGGCAAGGCCGCCGACCAACTGGAGGCGTACTGGGGACCGCAGGTGCCCCACCCGCGCCGGATGGGCCACCCGGAGGAGTTCGCCGCCCTCGTCCAGCACCTGTGCGAGAACGGCTACCTCAACGGCGAAGTGGTCCGCCTGGACGGGGCGTTGCGGTTCCCGCCCAAGTGACGTGCACACCAGCGCGCCCCAAAGGGGCGCGGGGCTGCATCGGTCAGCGGCTCCGCCGTGGGGCGCGACCAGCCACGACGGCGCCGCGGAGGACCGACATCAGTCACCCCCCATCTCCTGCAGAGCCTTCTCCCACAACCACCCCGCATAAGCGTGAAACGCATCCCCCATCTTCCGGTTCAACTTCCCCGCCAGCGCACGCGAATGGCTGCCCTCCAGCAGCGCCGCCAGCCGGAAGCACGCCAGCACCTGGTACCACCGGAACGCGGACACGTCCCGGCCGGTCCGCTCGCCGTAGTACGCGACGAGCTCGGCCCGGGAGGGCATCCCGTCCCACGGCTGGAGCTGGGGGTCGCTGCCGGGCGGGTCGCCCGGCTCCCGCCAGGCCGTCAGGATCCAGGCCAGGTCGAGGAGGGGGTCGCCCAGGGAGGCCATCTCCCAGTCGACGATCGCGGCGAGGCGCGGCGCGTCGTGCGCGAACATGACGTTGGCGAACTGCAGGTCGCCGTGGACGATCCCGGTCGCCCCCTGTTTCGGGGCGTGCGCGACCAGCCAGTCGGCGACCGTGTCGACGTGCGGGCTCTCGCTCTCCACGTAGGCGGGGTCGGCCCGGTATCCGTGCAGCATCTTCAGGTACTTGGGGGTCTGCCGCTCCAGCCAGCCCTCCGGACGGCCGAGGTCGGACAGGTCGTGCGCACCGGGGTCCACCGCGGCCAGCCGTGCGGCGCCGTCGACGAAGGCGAAGGCGACCGCGCGCCGCCACTCCGGGTCCTCGGCGTACCGGCCGGGGAGCTGCCCCCGGGGCATGAAGCCGTCGATCTTCTCCAGGACGGAGAAGGGCGCGCCGAGCACCGACTCGTCCTGGACGCTGGCGTGCAGGTGCGGGTGCGGTACGTCGGTGGCGGCGAGGGCGCCCAGGACGCGGCCCTCGCGGCGGAAGGCGTCGGAGGCACCGGCCCGGAGGTGGCGTCCGGGGCGGCGCAGGACGAGTTCGGTGCCGTCGGCCCTGTGGAGGGTGAACAGAAGGTTCTGCGCACCGCCGGTGAGGGGTTCGAGGGCGGTGACGGGGCCGTCGCCGGGGAGTTCGGCGAGGCCGGGCCAGGCGTTGAGGCGGTCGAGGTCGGGCTTGGTGTCGTCGGCGCCGTGCGCCTCGCGCGTGCTCACCGGGTCACCGCCGTCTCCTTCAGGCGGTCCGCGTATTTCGCGCGGGCCGCGGCCAGTCGGGTGGGAAGGTGCGAGGAGCCGAAGAGAGGGTCCTCGGCCGGGGTCGCGTCCTTCAGCAACAGCCGGGCTATGACGTCCTGGTGGGCCTCGGTGGGGCCGTCGGCGACACCGAGGGTGGGGCCGGAGAGCCACATCTTGGCCAGGGGCAGCTCGTTGGAGACGCCGAGCGCGCCGTGCAGATGGAGGGCCCGGTAGGCGACGTCCACGAGGACCCTGGGGGTGGCGACCTTGACGCCGGAGACGTGCAGCCTGGCCCGGCGGGCGTCGGCCGGGTCGCCGGTCTCGGCCGCCCGGTCCGTCTGCCAGGCGGCATGCAGGACCTGGAGGCGGAACTGCTCGATCTGCACCCAGGTGTCGGCCAGTTGGTGGCGCACGGCCTGCTGGCCGGAGAGCGGGCCGCCGCGGGTGCGCCGGGAGGCGATGCGCTCGGTCATCATCTCCAGGGCGCGCCGGCACTGGCCGACCGACCGCATCGCGTGGTGCAGCCGGCCGCCGCCGAGGCGGGTCTGCGCGATCAGGAACCCGGAGCCGGGCTCGCCGAGCAGGTTCGCGGCCGGCACCCGGCAGTCGGTGAACCGCAGATAGGCGTGGACGCCCTCGCCGAGCGGCTCGCCGGCCATACCCGTGCCGCGCACCATCTCCATGCCGGGTGTGCCGGCCGGGACCAGGATCATGGAGGCGCCCTTGTGCACGGGCACGTCGGGGTCGGTGACCACCATGGCGATGACGAAGGCCGCGTGGGGGTAGTTGGAGGCGAACCACTTCTCGCCGTTGATCACCCACTCCTCGCCGTCGCGGACGGCACGGCAGGTGAAGCCGCCCGGGTCCGCGCCGCCGGTCGGCTCGGTCATCGCGAAGGTGGAGACGATCCGCCCGTCGAGCAGCGGCTCCAGGTACTCCTTGCGCTGTTCCTCGGTGGCGTAGTGGGCGAGGATCTCCGCGTTGCCGGAGTCGGGGGCCTGGGTGCCGAACACCATCGGCGCCCAACTGGACCGGCCCAGGATCTCGTTGAGCAGCCCGAGGTTCACCTGCCCCATGCCCATGCCGCCGAGCGAGGGCGGCAGGTGGGCGGCCCACAGCCCCTGTTCCCGCACCTGCCGCTGCAACGGACGGACCACTTCCCGGAAGACCTCGCTGTCGCGGTCGTACGGCTCGGCGTTGCCCGGGAACAGCACGTCGAGCGGCTCGATCTCCTCACGGACGAACCCCGCGGCCCAGTCGAGCCTCTCCTGGAACGCGGCGTCGGTACTGAAGTCCCACATGACGCATCCACCTTCCCTCAGAATGCCGTTCTGAAATTAACAGAACGCCATTCTCGCGTCCAGCAACGGAACTCACCCTCTGCGGGGATCCGGGGCACGCACCCCCGCGAGCAGGAAGCCGACCAGATGCTCCGTCTCGGCTCGCCCCGGCACCTCCTCGGTGAACAGCCAGTACTGCAGGGCCGCGACGACCGCACCGGCCGCGGTCCGGGCGGAGCGCATCGGGTCGCCGGAGCCCAACTCGGCGGCGGGCTGGGCGAACAGCGCGGCCAGGGCGTCCACCAACGCGACGGTGACATGCGCGGCCTTGGGCGCCTGACCAGTGGCGTTGGCCAGGACGGCCCGGGTCTGCCGGGCCAGGGCCGCGTCGGAGGCCTGCCGTACGACCGCTTCGAGCCCCGCCCGCAACCGGGCCTCCGGGCCGCGCCCGGCCGCCCGCGCCATCCGGTGCCGGACATAGGCGACGAGGGTGCGCGCACCGCGCTCGACGATGGCCTCGACCAGGGCGTCCTTGCTCGCGAAGGAGCGGTAGAAGGCGTCGTTCGAGAGACCCGCGGCGGCCACGATGTCGGCCACGCGGGGCCGGCGCCCGTCACCCGACACCATCAGAGCCAGCCCGGCGTCCAGCAACGCCTGGGCATCACGATCCCGAATGCTATTCTGCACAATGGAGAACGGTACTCTCACCATCGAGAACGCTCCAGGAGGCGGGCATGGGCTACGCGGACGAGCTGTTCGACCTCTCCGGCCGGGTGGTCCTCGTCACCGGCGGCAGTCGCGGGCTGGGGCGGGCCATGGCGTTCGCGGCGGCCCGCTGCGGCGCGGACGTCGTCGTCGCCAGCCGGAAGTACGACGCGTGCGCCGCCGTGAGCGCCGAGATCGAGAAGGAGACCGGGCGCGCGGCGCTCCCGTACGCCGTCCACGTGGGCCGCTGGGACGAACTGCCCGGCCTGGTCGACGCCGTGTACGCGCGCTTCGGCCGGCTCGACGCGCTGGTCAACAACGCCGGGATGTCGCCCGTCTACGACGACCTGGCCGGGGTCACGGAGAAGATGTTCGACGCGGTGCTGGGCCTCAACCTCAAGGGACCGTTCCGGCTGTCCGTGCTGGCCGGGACCCGGATGGCCGAGGCCGGGGGCGGCACCATCGTCAACGTGAGCTCGACCGGCTCGGTCCGGCCGCGTCCGGCGATCGTGCCGTACGCGGCCGCCAAGGCGGGGCTCAACGCGGTGAGCGTGGGGCTGGCGCAGGCGCTCGGCCCGGCGGTGCGGGTCAACACGCTGATGTGCGGCCCGTTCGCCACCTGGGCCACCCGCGGCTGGCAGGAGGACCCGGAGCAGCTGGCCGAGGGGGTCCGCGCGCACGCGCTGCAGCGCATCGGTGACCCGCGCGAGGTCGTGGGCGCCGCGCTCTACCTGATGTCGGACGCGTCCTCGTACACCAGCGGGGCGACCCTGCGGGTGGACGGCGGAATGCCGTGACGGTCTAGGGGGTGTCGGCGGTGCCGTGTTCGCCCAGGCGCGGCGGCGGCCCGTACGACGGCTCGTAGCCGGTGACCCGGAACGGGCTGCCGACCAGCCGGAGGCCGCCGGCGTCCACCACCGCGTCCGGAGCCTGGGCCAGCGCCTCGGGAAGGGTGCGGACGGCCGCGGCCGGGACCCGGAGCGGGCGCAGGCGGGCCTCCCAGCCGACGGCCGTGTCGGCGGCCAGCGCCTTGGTCACCGCCGCGATCACCTCCTCGCGGCGCGCCGCGCGTTCGGCCATCGTCGGGAAGCCCTCGATACCGGCCTCGGCGGCGAAGGAGCGCCAGAAGCCGTCGTGGGTGACGAACAGGGCCAGATGGCCGTCGGCGGTCGGGAAGAGCTGGGCGGGGACGTAGTAGGAGTGCGCTCCGCCCAGGCGGCGGGGGGCGACGCCGTCGTTGAGCCAGACCGAGGCGTGGTAGTTGAGCTGGGAGAGCATCACGTCCCGCAGACAGACCTCGATCTGCCCGCCCCGCCCGGAGACCACCTGCGCCAGCAGGCCGAGCGCCGCGGCGAGTCCGGCGGAGTTGTCGGCCGAGGAGTAGCCGGGCAGCAGGGGCGGGCCGTCCGGGTCGCCGGTGAGGGCGGCGATGCCGGTGGCGGCCTGGACGACGTAGTCGAAGGCGGGTTCGTCGCCGGCGTCCATGCCCCAGCCGGTGAGGGCGACGCACACCAGGCGTTCGTTGTAGGGCTTCAGGTCCTCGTAGGTGAGGCCGAAGCGGCGGATGGCGGACGGCTTGAGGTTGACGAGCAGTGCTTCCGACTCGCGGACGAGGTCGTGCAGCCGTTCCTGTCCGGCCGGCGTGGTCAGGTCCAAGCGGATCGAGCGCTTGCCCCGGTTGAGACTGGCGAAGTAGGCGTCGGACACCTGCCGGGACAGGTCCCCGCCGGGCGGCTCCACCTTGGTGACCTGCGCCCCGAGGTCGGCGAGCAGCATCGTGGCGTAGGGGCCGGCGAGGATGTGGCCGACTTCCAGGACGCGCAGCGCCGCCAGCGGGCCCGGCCCCCCGGTCACCGGAAGTCCGCGGCGAGGGCCGCGACCGTGTCCCGGGTGCGGAGCTTGGAGGCGACCAGTTCGTCCCGCCCGCTGCCGATGGGCAGCAGCCGGACGGACAGGTCGGTCACGCCCGCGTCGGCGAAGCGCCGGAAGCGGGCCGCGATGGCCGCCTCGTCGCCGGCCGCGCACAGGTCGCCGACGTCGCGTGCGTCGCCGTACTCCAGGAGCCGTTGGTAGTTGGGCGAGACCTCGGCCTCGCCGAGGATCCGGTTGGCGCGTTCGCGGGCCGCGTCCACCTCGTGCGGGGCGCACAGGCAGACCGGGATGCCCGCGACGACGCGCGGGGCCGGACGGCCCGCCGCCTCGGCCGCCTTGGTGATCGTCGGCACGACGTGCTCGGCCACGGACCGCTCGTCCGCCATCCACAGGACGGTGCCGTCGGTGTGCTCCCCCGCGATGCGCAGCATCACGGGGCCGAGGGCGGCGACCAGGACCGGCAGCGGGGCGACCGGGGCGAGGGTGAGCGGGTTGTGCACGCGGAAGACGTCGTTCTCCACGTCCACGGAACTCGCGCCGCTCAGCGCCGCGTTGAGGACCTCCAGGTAGGCGCGGGTGTACGCGGCCGGCTTCTCGTACGGGACGCCGAGCATGTCGCGGACGATCCAGTGGTGGGAGGCGCCCACCCCCAGGGCGAGCCGCCCTCCGGCGGCCGCCTGGGCCGAGATCGCCTGCCGGGCCAGGGCCACCGGGTGCTGGGCGTGCACCGGGACGACCGCCGTGCCCAGTTCGATGCGCGAAGTGGCCTGCCCCATCAGGGCGATGGCGGTCAGGGCGTCGAAGTCGGTGGGCACCTGCGGTACCCACACGGTGTCGAACCCGGCCTCCTCCGCCCAGCGGGCGTCGTCGGCCATGCGCGCCGCCTTGTGCGCCGCGTCGCCCCGCTCGGGGCCGCTCATCACTCCGACTCGCATGTCAGCCCTCCCGGGCGGTCAGGGCGCGGATGTCCGCGACGATGGCGTGCAGTGGGGTGCCGGTGGGGAACACGGCGGCCGCGCCGGCCTCCCGCAGCAGCGCCACGTCGGCGGCCGGGATCGTGCCGCCGACCACGACGGACACGTCGTGCGCCCCGGCCTCCCGCAGTCCGCGCACGGTACGGCTGGTCAGCGCCAGATGGGCGCCGGAGAGGATCGACAGACCGACCACGGCCACGTCCTCCTGGACGGCGGTGGCGACGATGTCCGCGACCCGCCACCGGATGCCCGTGAACACCACTTCGAAGCCGGCGTCGCGCAGTCCGCGCGCCACCAGCTTGGCCCCGCGGTCGTGGCCGTCGAGCCCGGGCTTGGCGACGAGGACCCGCACCGGCGCGGCCATCAGAACACCACCGGCTGCCGGAACTCGCCCCACACCTCGCGCAGGGCTCCGGCGGTCTCGCCGACCGTGCAGTAGGCGTTGGCGCAGGCGATCAGGGGGGCCATGAGGTTGGTGTCTCCTTCGGCGGCGCGTTTCAGTTCGGTGAGGCGGGCCCGTACCCCGGCGGCGCTGCGCTCGGCCTTGACCTGGGCGAGCCGCTTGAGCTGGCGTTCCCGGCCCTCGGCGTCGAGTTCGTAGGTGGCCAGGTCGGGCGGGGGCTCCTCGGCGGTGAAGCGGTTGACGCCGACGACCGGCCGCGCCCCGGAGTCGACCTCCTGGTGCAGCCGCCAGGCCTCGTCGGCGATGAGCCCCTGAAGGTAGCCGTCCTCGATGCAGCGGACCATTCCGCCGTGCGCCTCCAGATCGGCCATGATCCCGGCGATCCGCTCCTCGGTGGCGTCGGTGAGCGCCTCCACGAAGTACGACCCGCCCAGCGGGTCGGCCACGCGGGCCACCCCCGTCTCATGGGCGAGGATCTGCTGGGTGCGCAGGGCGAGGGTCGCCGACTCCTCACTGGGCAGTGCGAAGGGCTCGTCCCAGGCGGCGGTGAACATGGACTGCACGCCGCCGAGCACGGAGGCGAGGGCCTCGTAGGCGACGCGCACGGTGTTGTTGCGGGCCTGCGGCGCGTACAGCGAGGCCCCGCCGGCCACGCAGCCGAAGCGGAACATGCACGCCTTGTCGGTCCGCGCCCCGAACCGCTCACGCACGATGGTCGCCCAACGCCGCCGCCCTGCCCGGTACTTGGCGATCTCCTCGAAGAAATCGCCGTGCGTGTAGAAGAAGAAGGAGATCTGCGGGGCGAACTCGTCGATGGTCATCCGCCCGCGTTCCAGGACCGTTTCGCAGTACGTCACCCCGTCCGCGAGCGTGAACGCCATCTCCTGGACGGCGTTGGCGCCCGCGTCCCGGAAGTGGGCGCCCGCGACCGAGATCGCGTTGAAGCGGGGCACCTCGGCGGCGCAGAACTCGATGGTGTCGGCGATGAGCCTGAGCGAGGGCACGGGCGGCCAGATCCAGGTGCCGCGCGAGGCGTACTCCTTGAGGATGTCGTTCTGGATGGTGCCGGTCAGCTTGGCGCGCGGGATGCCGCGTTTCTCGGCGGCGGCGACGTAGAAGGCGAGCAGGACGGCCGCCGTGCCGTTGATGGTGAAACTGGTGCTGATCCGGTCCAGGGGGATCGTGTCGAAGAGGATCTCGGCGTCGGCGAGGGTGTCGAGGGCGACTCCCACCCGGCCGACCTCGTCCGAGTACTCCGGGTCGTCGGAGTCGTAGCCGCACTGGGTGGGCAGGTCGAGGGCGACCGAGAGGCCGGTGCCGCCCTGGTCGAGGAGGTAGCGGTAGCGGCGGTTGGACTCCTCGGCGGTGCCGAAGCCGGAGTACTGGCGCAGGGTCCAGGTCCGGCCCCGGTAGCCGGTGGGGTAGTTGCCGCGGGTGAAGGGGAAGACGCCGGGGTCGGGGGGTGCGGTGTGCGGGTCGGCGGGGCCGTAGACCGGCCTGAGGGGGATGCCGGACGCGGTGCGGGGGTCGTCGGTCATGACAGCTGGTCCTTCATCACCTTGCCGGTGGCGTTCAGCGGCAGCTCCGTGCGGAACTCGACCTGCCGGGGCACCTTGAAGCCGGCCATCCGCTCCTTCGCCCAGGCGATCAGCTCGGCCTCCGTCACCGCGCCGCGGGGCACCACGAAGGCCTTGCCGACCTGGCCCATGCGGGCGTCGGGCACCCCGATGACGGCGGCCTGGGCGACGGCCGGGTGCCGCAGCAGGAAGCCCTCGATCTCGGCCGGGTAGGCGTTGAAGCCGCCGACGATGAACATGTCCTTCTTGCGGCCGACGATCCTCAGCCGTCCGTCGCCGTCGATCTCCCCCAGGTCGCCGGTGTGCAGCCAGCCGTCGGGGTCGACGGTCTCGGCGGTGGCCTCGGGGTCGTCGAGGTAGCCGAGCATGACGGAGTAGCCGCGCACGAGGACCTCCTCGTCCTCGGCGAGGCGCACCTCGAAGCCCTCGCAGGGCTTGCCGACGGTGGTGGCGACGGCCTCGTACGGGTCGCCGGGCCGGGAGGCGGTGACGGTGCCGGCCTCGGTGAGGCCGTAGCCGGTCATGAGATGGGTGAAGGGCAGTTCGGTGGTGATACGGCGGACCAGTTCGACGGGGATGTCGGCGGAGCCGGTCACCGCGACCCTGAGCGAGGACAGGTCGTGTCCGGCGCCCGCCTGGAGCAGGGAGTGGTACAGCGTCGGCGGGCCCGGCAGGACGGTGACCCGCTCGCGCTCGACCAGGTCGAGGACGCGGTCCAGGTCGAAGACGGCGACCGGGAGGACGGTGGCGCCCCGGATCATGGCGGCGACCAGTCCCGCCTTGTAGCCGAAGATGTGGAAGAACGGGTTGACGATCAGGTAGCGGTCGCCCTGGCGGAGTCGGGCGAGGTCGCACCACTCCGCGTACAGGCGCAGGGTCTGGCCGTGGGTGGTCATCACGCCTTTGGGGCGGCCGGTCGTGCCGGAGGTGAAGATGATGTCGGCGAGGTCGTCCTCGTCGACCTCGCGCTCCAGCGGCTTCCCGGAGCCGAGGAACCCGTCCGCCCGCAGGTCGACGACGGGGACACCGGGCGGCCCGGTGAACTCCCGGTCCAGGAAGCCGTTCTGGACGCAGAGCATCCTGGCGCCGCTGCGGACGACGATGTCGTGGGCCTCCTCGTCCCGGAACCGGGTGTTCACCGGGACCAGTACGGCTCCCGCGGTGAGCGCGCCGAACGCGGCGACGGCCCACTCGGCCGAGTTCGGCGCCCACACCGCGACCCGGTCGCCGGGCCCGACGCCCGCGGCGTCGAACGCCCCCGCGGTGCGCCTGACCCGGTCGGCGAAGTCGGTGAAGGTGAGCCGGAGTTCCCCGTCGACCACGGCCTCCGCGTCCCCGAACCGGTCGGCGGCGCTCAGCACCAGTTCGGGGATGCTGCGCCACGGCATCGTCGCGGTCATGCGTCGATCAGCCGGGCGAGGTTGCCGCCCATCACCCTGGCCTTGTCGGCCTCGGTCAGCTTGGCCAGGTGGTCGACGTAGGTGACCGGGTCGGCCAGGCCCTCCGGGTGCGGGTAGTCGGAGCCGAACAGGACGCGTTCGATGCCGATGAGGTCGCCGAGGTGCGCCATGTCCTCCTCCCAGAACGGGCTGATGTGGATGTTCCGCCTGAAGACCTCGACCGGGTCCTCGCGGAACTCGTGGGGCATCTTCTTGTGCACGTCCGCGAGCCGGCCGAGCAGCGGTTCCACCCAGGAGGCGCCGTTCTCGATCACGGCGACCTTCAGCTCCGGGAAGCGGGAGAGCGCACCGTGGCAGATCAGGGACGAGACCGCGTCCTCGATCGGCCGCCACTCGGTGACCTGGCGGAACGCGTTGGGCTTGAAGGGCAGGAACTCGCGGGTGTTGCCCTCCCAGTCGTTCGCGTAGCGGGCGTAGCCGCTGTCGGAGGAGTGGAAGGCGACCAGCACACCGGTCTCGACGACCCGCTTCCAGAACGGGTCGAACTCCGGCAGGGCGAACGAGCGCGTGGCCCCGAACCCGGGCACGGGCGCAGGCCGGACCAGGATGGCGCGGGCACCGCGCTCCACCACCCAGTTCAGCTCCTCGATCGCCTTCTCGACGATCGGGAGGGTGATGACGGGCACGGTGAAGATGCGGTCCTTGTAGGTGAAGGACCAGGTGTCGTGCAGCCACTGGTTGAGGGCGTGGATGACCGCGTGGATCAGCTCCGGGTCGTCCTTCATACGCTCCTCGATGAGGCTCGCGAGCGTGGGGAACATCAGGCTGCGCTGGATGCCCAGGTCGTCCATGAGCTCCAGGCGCGGGGCCGGTTCACGGAAGGCCGGCACCGAGTGCATCGGCTCGCCGAATATCTCCCGCCGGGTCTTGCCGGTCGGGTTGCCGACCTTGAAGTACTCCTCCATGGCGCCCGGCCGGGCGACCACCTCGAAGGTGGGGTTGGGGATGTACTCGCTGATCTGCCCGCGGATGGCGATCTTCGTGCGGCCCCGGACGGTCACGTACTCGATGGCCCCGTCGTACTCCTTGGGCAGGTACTTCGTGAGCGCTTCCTGCGTCTCGTAGAGGTGGTTGTCCGCGTCGAAGAGCGGATACGCGAGTGCGCGAGAGGGCATGAGATCCTCCTTCACCAATCTTGAGAATCGTATTCTCACTGTGCGGTAGTGGCAATGTTGCGGCGGAGCTCGAACTTCTTCACCTTTCCGCTCGGCGTACGGGGGAAGTCGTCGACCGTACGGATCTCCTCGGGCCACTTCTGCCGGGCCAGCCCGGACCGCTGGAAGTGCACCCGCAGCTCGGCCAGGACCGGCGCGGACCAGCCGGGACGCATCCGCAGCACGGCCGCGGCCCGCTCCCCGAGCCGCGGGTCAGGGACGGCGACCACGGCGGCCTCGGCGACGCCGGGCATCCCGAGCAGGACCTCCTCGACCTCCAGGGCGCCGATGTTCTCGCCGCCGCGGATGATGACGTCGGCCTTGCGGTCGGTGATGGTCAGGTATCCGTCGGCGTCGAGCACGCCGATGTCGCCGGTGCGGTACCAGCCGTCCGCGTCGAAGGCGGCGGCGGTCAGCTCCGGATCGGTGTAGCCGAGGCAGAGGTCGGGGCCGCGGGTGAGGATCTCGCCGTCCTCGGCCAGCCTCAGCTCGACGCCGGGCAGCGGAAGTCCGTCGGTGTGCAGCCGCTTGGCGGCGGGACCGTCGTAGGGGGTGCAGGTCACGGACGGGTGCTCGGTGGAGCCGTAGGCGCGGAAGACTCCGATGCCGAGGGACTCCAGCCGGGTCGTGACGGCGGAGGCCACGGAGGCGCCGCCCAGACCGGCGTACCTGAGGTGCGCGATGTGCTCGGGTGTGCAGTCGGGATGGTCGAGGAGGCTCGTCATGTAGTACGTCGCTCCCCCGCCGACCGTGAGCCCCTCGGCCCGCATCAGGGCGAGGGCCTGGGCGGGGTTCCAGGTGTCGCCGAGGTTGACCGGGGTGCCGTCGAGGACGGGGATGAGGAAGGCGTTGATCATGCCGATGAAGTGTCCGACCGGCGCCACGGTGAACTGCCGTCCACGGTCGGGCGGATAGCTCGCGGCGAGCTGCCGGGTCTCGTAGCCCAGGGTCCGGTGGCTGTGGATCACGCCCTTGGGGTCCCGGGTGGTGCCCGAGGTGAAGGCGATGAGCGCCGGGGCGTCCGGATCGACGGGCAGGACGCCGGCCAGGGGTTCGTCGGCGAGCAGGGTGTCGAAGTCGCGGCCCACGACGCCGACGACGGGCACGTCGGCGCACAGCTCCGGCCGGAACGCGGACCGGCCGAAGCGCTCCGCCGCGAAGAACGCCTTGGGGCGGGTCGCGCCGAGGATGTAGCCGACCTCCTTGGGGCCGTAGAAGTGGACGACCGGCACGACCACCGCGCCCAGGAAGGCGGCGGCCCAGAACACGGCCGCGGCCTCCATCCAGTTGGGCAGCTGCATGGCGACGACATCGCCGGGGCCGATCCCACGCGCCCGCAGCCCGGCGGCGAGCCGCCGCGCCGTCCGTTCGACGTCGGCGAAGGTCCCCGCCCACGGCCGTACCTCGGAGTGCACGCGGAACTCCGTGTCCCGCGCCGTGGCCAGTCCGGCGGTCAGCAGCTCACCGAGGGTCTCGCGGGTCCACCAGCCCTCGGCCTCGTAGCGGGCCGGCAGTTCGGGCGGCAGCGGCCGCAGGGCACCGAGAGAAGTCGTCGACATGACAGGGGATCTCCTCACCGCAGTCACCATTGCACCTGTAGGAGAATTGCACTCTCCCATAGCGAGAAGGTAAGTTCCATACATGGCACGGGACCATGGTTTCCATCCGGTGCGGATCACCCGGATCGTCGACGAGACGCCGGACACGCGCACCTTCGCCCTCGACGCGTCGTTCCCCTACCGAGCCGGACAGTTCCTCACCTTCAAGGTGTGCGGGACGCTGCGGAGTTACTCGATGTCGTCCTCGCCCGACACCGACGGCGAGCTGTGCGTGACGGTGAAACGGGTGCCGGGCGGGCTGGTCTCCGGCTGGATGCACACGCAGCTGCGCCCGGGCGACACCCTTGAGGCCACCCGGCCCGGCGGCTCCTTCTGCCTGCGCGACGACGCGACGGACCGGCCGCTGGTCGGATACGCCGGCGGGAGCGGTATCACACCGGTGTTCTCCCTGGTCAAGAGCGCACTCGCCACAACACCCCGCGCGGTAGGACTGTTGACGGCCCATCAGAGCGAGCGCTCGGCCATCTTCCGCGAGGCGCTCGACGCCCTCGCCGTACGCCATTCCGGCCGGCTCCGCCTGCACGATCACCTCGACGACCGGCACGGACTGGTCGGCGCCGACGAGATACGGGCCCTCGCCGAAGAGGACGCGGACCACTACATCTGCGGGCCGGAGCCGTTCATGGCCCTGGTGGAAAGCACACTGCTCGCCGCCGGGACGCCCGCCGGGCGGATCTTCATCGAGCGGTTCACGCCGGCCCCGCCCGCCGAGACGCCCGCCGAGCCGGTCCCGGGCACCGTCACCGTCGGCCTGCGCGGCCAGCGCCGTACCGTGCCGCAACGCGCGGGCGAGACCCTGCTGCAGAGCGCGCGCCGGGCCGGCTTCACCCCGCCCTTCTCCTGCGAGTCCGGGGACTGCGCCACCTGCATGGCCCGGCTGACCGAGGGCGAGGCCAAGATGCGGGTGAACAACGCCCTGGAACCCGACGAGATCGCCGAGGGCTACGTACTCACCTGCCAGGCCGAGCCCACGACCGCCGAGGTGACCGTCGTCTACGAGGACTGACGCCCGCCGAACCGACGCCACCCGCACCATCGGCACCCCGCCCGTTCGACCGGAAGGCCACCCATGGTTGATCTGGACATCGAGGACGGCCTGGCCGTCGTCACCATCGACCGCCCGCACGCCCGCAACGCCATCGACCCGGCCACCATGGGCGAACTGGACAAGGCCCTGGACGCGGCCGAGGGGGCGCGGGCGCTGGTGGTGACCGGCGCGGGCGACAAGGCGTTCGTGTCCGGCGGTGACCTCAAGGAGCTGGCGCGGCTGCGCACCGAGGACGAGGCGGCCGGGATGGCCCTGCGGATGCGGGCGTTGTGCGACCGGATCGCCGCCTTCCCGGGCCCGGTGGTGGCCGCCCTCAACGGGCACGCCTTCGGCGGCGGCGCGGAGGTCGCGGTCGCCGCCGACATCCGTGTCGCCGCCGACGACATCCGGATCGGCTTCAACCAGACGAAGCTCGCCATCGTGCCCGCGTGGGGCGGCGCCGAGCGCCTCGCCCGCTTGGTGGGGCCCGGCCGGGCACTGCTGCTGGCGGGCACCGGGCGCCTGCTGGACGCGGCGGAGGCCGAACGGCTGGGGCTGGTGGACCTGGTGCTGCCCCGCGCCGGCTTCGCCGACGGATGGCGGGAGGTGGCGAGGTCGCTCGCCACCGCGCAGGCCCGCGAGATCAAGAACCTCACCACCCGGGCCCGGCCGCCGCACGAGGCCGCGGCGGCCTTCGCCCGGCTCTGGGTGGCGGACGAACACTGGCAGGCGGCGGAGAAGGTGATGTCCCGTGGCAGGTGAGATCCACGTCGAGGAAGGGCCGTTCGGGCCGGAGGTACGGCCCGAGGGCGCGGCCGTGGGGCAGACGGTGCTCTATCTGCACGGCGATCCGCGGCTCGCGGGCACCCCGCGGGACGCCCTGCCCACGGCCCGCGAACTGGCCCGGATCACCGGGTACGCGGTCGTGTGCGCCCGCTACCGGCTCCGCTTCCCGGAGGCCCTGGAGGACGTGTACGCCGCCTGGGAGCACTGCCGCGACCGGGGGCCCGCGGCCGTGGCCGGCAAGCGGCTGGGCGGTGCCCTCGCCGCGGGTCTGCTGCTGCGGCTGCGCGACGAGGGGGCGGACCCGCCGTCCTGTGCGGTGCTCTCGTCGCCGGTGCTGGACTTCACGCTGGACGCGTCCAGTCTGCTGCTCAACGCGGCCGCCGACCGAACGGTGGACGCCGAGGCCCTCTCCGTCCGGGCGGCCGCGTACGCGGGCCCGACACCGCGCACCCACCCGCTGCTCAGCCCGCTGCACGGCAACCTCCACGGGCTGCCGCCGATCCAACTCCACGCGGCGGGCACGGAGATGCTCCTGGACGACACCCTGTCCCTCGCGACCCGCGCGGCGCACTCGGGGGTCGAGGTCGACATGCGGATCTACGAGGACTCCTCCGCACAGGGACTCAGGCAACTGGAGGCGACGGCGGCGTTCCTGCGCACGTGGTGCTCCAGCGGTCTGGTCACACCACGCCGCGCCTGAAGGGACACAGCGGAGCGGACGTCACCGGCGGCTCGGACCTTCCCCGAGCCGCCGGTGACGTCCGCTCCGCCGACGCGTTGGGGACGAGACGGCCGACCGCGACAAGCCACCGCCAGCACCCCACAGACGAGCACGACCATCCGCAACAAACCACCCGCACCCCCGGACGAGACGGCCATCCGCGAGACGCCACCCGTCGGCACCTCGGACGAGACGGGCATCCGCGACACGCCACCCTCTGGCCCCCGGGCGACACGGCTGTCCGCGACCCGCCACTCCCGGCCCCCGGACGACACAGCCATCCGCAACAAGCCGCCCGCGGCACCCCGTGGCCGGCACGGCCGTCCGTGAGAAGACCGCCGGTCGGTGCCGTGCCGCCCCCTCTGTGGCGCGGTACCGACCGGCGGTCGTGGCCCTCGTACTGCCGTCAGGCTCCCTGTGTGTCGTCGCGGTACACCCGGCCCCCCTTCATCACGAAGCACACCCGCCCCGTGACGGACAGATCGGCCAGCGGGTCGCCGGGGACGGCGATGACGTCGGCGAGCAGGCCCGGCCGCAGCCGGCCCCGGTCGTCGGCGCCGATCAGCTCGGCGGCGACCGTGGTCGCGGCCCGCAGGGCCTGGAGCGGGCGCATGCCCCGGTCCACGAGGGCGAGCAGCTCCAGCGAGCCCCTGCCGTGCGGGATGGCGGGTGCGTCGGTGCCGAGGGCGACCTTGACACCGCGCCGGATCGCCCGCGCGGTGGACTCCCGGGCGCGCGGGAAGACCTCGGCGGCCTTCGCCCGCAGCTCCGGGTCCGCGTGCTCGGTGTTCATGCCCTCGGTGAGCGACGTGGTGGCGACCAGGAACGTGCCGCGCTCCACCATCAGGTCGAGGGTGGCGTCGCTCGCGAGGAAGCCGTGCTCGATGCAGTCGATGCCGGCCTCGACGGCTGCCCGGATCGCCGAGTCCCCCATGCAGTGGGCGGCGACCCGTACGCCCGCCCGGTGTGCCTCGTCGACGATGGCGCGCAGTTCCTCGTCCGAGTACTGCTGCGCGCCCGCCGGGCCGGTGTGTGACATGACACCGTTCGAGGCGCAGACCTTGATGACCTTCGCCCCGTACTTGATCTGGTACCGGACCGCCTTGCGCACCTCCGCCACGCCGTTGGCGATGCCCTCCTCGACGGTCAGGGGCAGCACCCCGGGCGCGAACGCCTGGAACATGGTCGGGTCGAGGTGCCCGCCGGTCGGCGCGATCGCGTGCCCGGCGGGGACCACTCGGGGTCCGTCCACCCACCCCAGGTCGATCGCCTTCTTCAGCGCGACGTCCAGGAGGACGCCCCCGGTCTGCACGAAGAGACCGAGGTTGCGTACGGTCGTGTACCCGCGGTGCAGGGTGCGGCGGGCGTTGGCGACCGCGCGCAGGGTGCGCAGCGCCGGGTCCTCCTGGACCGGGATCAGCGGGCTGCGGTGGTCGGGGCCGCCGAGGAAGAGGTTGACCTCCATGTCCATCAGGCCCGGCAGCAGGGTCACGTCCCCGAGGTCGTGGACTACGGTGCCCTCGGGCAGCCGGCCGCCCGGCTGGACCTCGGCGATGTGCTCGCCGGACACCAGCACCTCACCCGGCTCGACCAGTTCGCCCTTGTCGACATCGAGCAGCCGGGCCGCCCGCACCAGCACGGGCGGCCGTGGTGTCGTCTCCCGTCCGGCCATCACACGGCGGGTTCGACGACGGCGTCGATGCTGGCGGGCCCGCTGTCCGGCACCCGCGGCTGGCCCCAGGCCTCCACCGGGAAGGCGACGGTGATCAGCGAGCAGAACGCCCACAGCAGGTGCTTGTCCTGTTCGCCGATCCCCTCCATACCGACCTGCTCCAGGTACGCGGTGCCTTTCTGGAGCAGTGGAAACGCCACGTCGTAGAAGGCCTGCAACTCCTCCATGGTGCTGGCGACGCGCTTGGCGTAGCGGGCGCGCTCCCCTTGGAGCGCCCAGTCCGCGAACGGCTCCAGCTCGTGGAACCCGTCGGGAAAGACCGTGGTCATGTCTGCACTCTCCCTCTCTGCTCGACTCGTCGGGCGTCTCAGGACGCGGGGGCCGGCGTCACCGGCTGCTCGTACGCGCGCACGAACTGCCGCGCGGTGGCGTGCAGATGGCGCAGCAGGACCTCCTGGTCGCACAGCGGGAACTCGTCCACGGTGCGCGACTCCAGCATGGTCTGGGTGGCCTCCAGGGTGTTGCCGTCCTGCAGGCCGTACTCCTTGAACGACACCACCGCGAGTTCCTGCTGGAGCCGCTGGAAGGCGTTCTCGGGCGGGACGAAGTAGCAGGTGCCCTCGAAGATGTGGGTGTTGTAGGACGTCGGCCAGTAGTGGTAGGTCAGCACCCAGTTCGGGCGCCAGACCAGCAGCATGAAGTTGGGGAAGAAGACGAACGAGTCCATGCCCCAGAGCTTGCTGCGCGTGGGGTTGATCGCCGGCGGCAGCTGCTCGGTGGTCAGGCCGATGTCGGGGGCCTCCCAGGCTCCGAACAGGCCGCTGCGCAGGGCCCGTTCGACGGGCTTGACCATCGCCCGCTCCTTCGGCGGTGCGATGCCGCCCCAGGAGGAGACCATGCTGTGCGGGCCGTCGATGTCGTACGACAGCGCCTCGTAGCCGTACTTCTTGATCTTGGCTGCCTCATCGGCCACGTACTGGCCCGAGTGCAGGATCGGCGCGTGGTAGAACTCGGCGAACGCGTCGATGAACAGCTTCCAGTTGCTGCCGATCTCGGCACGGTACTTGTGCACCTGGGTGAGCTTGTGGAAGGGGTAGCCGTCCATGCCCTGGGCGAACTTGCCCAGGTAGTCCCGCAGCGGGGTGGTGTTGTCGGGGTCGAGGTTGACGAAGACGAACCCCTCCCAGATCTCGGTCTGCACGGGCAGCAGTCCGTACTTCGACTTGTCGACGCCGAAGAACTCCGACTCCTGCTGGACGAAGGCGAGTTTGCCCTCCAGGTCGTAGCGCCAGGCGTGGTACTTGCAGGTGAAGGCACGGCAGGTGCCCTTGGTCTCCTCGCGCGGGTAGTCGTCCCACACCAGTTTGTTGCCGCGGTGGCGGCAGACGTTGTGGAAGGCGCGTACCTCGCCGTCCGTGCCGCGCACGACGACGACGGAGGCGCGGGCCGCGTCCAGTTCCTTGGTGAAGTAGCTGCCCTTGCGGGGCAGTTGTTCGACCCGTCCGACGTTCAGCCAGGTCCGCCGGAAGATGGCGTCCCGCTCCAGTTCGTAGAACTCCGGTGAGATCGAGTCCGCGTAGGAGACCGGTTCCGTACCGATCTTGAAGTGCTCGGTCCAGCTGCCCTCGGCGGGCTTCGGGAAGTGCGCCATGAGTGGGAACCTCCGGTCGGTTGACACCCCCACGATAACAATCGTCTCTGATTTGGAGAATAGCGTTTCCGTATTCTGCATATGGAACCTATGGTCGTGTCCTCGGCAACGCGCTTCTCACGAGTGGAGGACGCCCTTGACGACACGCCACGACCACTGGATCGACGGCCGCCCCGAGCCACCGCACAACGGCACCTGGCTGCCGACCCTCGACCCGGTCACCCGGCTGCCCGGCGACCGGATAGCGGCGGGCGGCCCGGCCGACGTCGAGCGCGCCGTCCGCGCGGCGGACCGGGCGCGACACGACTGGGCGAGCCTCTCCCCCGCCGGGCGCGGGGCGGTCCTGCACCGGATCGCCGACGCGATCGAGGCCGACGCGGACACCCTGATGCGGCTGGAACGGGAGTGCACCGGAAAGGTCCCCGCGCAGCTGCGCCTGGAGGCGGACATGTCGGCGGCCTACTTCCGCTACTACGCGGGGGTCGTACGGGCCGCCGGGCAGGGGCAGGTCATCGAGCAGGGCGCGGGCGTCCACACGTACACGCGCCACGAGCCGTACGGGGTGGTCGGCGTGATCACCCCCTGGAACCTGCCCCTCAACCAGGCCTGCCGGGCCCTCGCCCCCGCTCTGGCGATGGGCAACGCGGTCGTCGCCAAGCCGTCGGAGTTCACCTCGGCCTCGACCCTGCACCTGGCCCGGCTGGCCACCCGCGCCGGACTCCCCGACGGGGTGCTGAACGTGGTCACCGGGACCGGACCGGACGCGGGCGAGGCCCTGGCCGCGCACCCGGACGTACGGCGCCTGGCCTTCACCGGGTCGGTGGCCACGGGCCGGTACCTCGCGGGCGTGGCGGGCGGCCGGCTGGTCCCGCTCACGCTGGAACTTGGCGGCAAGTCGCCGCTGGTGGTGTTCGCCGACGCTGATCTAGACCGGGCGGTGGCCGCCGCGGTGACCGCGGTCGCGGCGAACTCCGGACAGGTGTGCTCGGCCACCGCGCGGCTGCTGGTCGAGGAGTCCGTGCACGACGATGTGGTGGACCGGGTGGTCACGGCCGTGGAGAAGCTGCGGCCCGGCGTGGACTTCGGCCCGCTGATCACCGAGGCCCAGTACGGCAGGGTGCTGGACTTCCTCGCCGACGCACCGGTGCCGCCCTCGACCGGCGGCGGTCCCTACCCGCGGGGACCCGAGGCGCGCGGGCTGTACATCCGGCCCACCGTGTACGCCCGGGTGGACCCGCAGGCGCGCATCGCCCGCGAGGAGGTCTTCGGACCGGTCCTGGTCACGCTGCCCTTCCGGGACGAGACGGAGGCGCTGGCCCTGGCCAACGGCACGGACTACGGGCTGGTGGCGGCGGTGTGGACCGGGGACCTGGCGCGCGGGCTGCGGCTGGCCGAGCGGATCGAGGCGGGCCAGGTGGCCGTGAACGGCGGACCGCTCACCATCGAGACACCGTTCGGCGGCTACCGGCACAGCGGCTACGGCCGGGAGAAGGGGCTGGCGGCACTGCACGAGTACGCGCAGCTCAAGACCGTCAGCGCAAGCCTGGACCGACCACGGAGGGGATGACGGATGTACGACGACGGATGGCAGCGGGCCGCACGGGCGGTCCGCCGTGAGGTGATCGGCGACGACGGCACGGCGGCCGGGGACACCCTGCCGCCCGGGTACCAGGACTTCGTCACGGCGACGGCCTGGGGCGTCTGGGCCCGCGGCGGGCCGCTGAGCCGGCGCGACCGCAGTCTGCTGGTCCTGGCGATGACGGCCTCGACGGGCCGTATGGGCGCCTTCCGGATCCATCTGGAGGCGGCCCCGCGCGCCGGAGTCACCGACGCCGAGATCGACGAACTCCTCTTCCAGCTGACCGCCTACTGCGGCGCACCGGCCGGGACCGAGGCCTCGGCGATCGTGCGCGAGGTGCGTGCCGCCCGGGAGGCGGTGTGAGCGGGCACGGGACGGTGGGCTTCATCGGGCTGGGCAACATGGGCGGGGCGCTGGCGGCGAACCTGGTGCGCGACGGCTTCGAGGTGGTGGCGTACGACGCCGCCGGTCCGGCCCGCACCCCCGCCGGTGCCCGCTGGGCGCCGAACCCGGCGGAGGTCGCACGGGCCGTCGGCACGGTGGTGCTCAGCCTGCCGGACGGCACGGTGTGCGGGAACGTCGTGGGCGACCTCCTCGCCGCGCGGGGCCGGCGGGTCACCCACGTCGTGGACACCTCCACGGTGGGGGTGGCGGCCGCCCGTCATCTGGCGAGCACCGGGCTGTCGTACGTGGACGCGCCCGTGTCGGGCGGGGTGGCGGGGGCGCGGAAGCGCACCCTGATGGTCATGTACGCGGGCTCCGACGAGGACTGCGCGCACGTCGAGCCGGTGCTCGCGGGCCTGAGCGACCGCAGGCGCCGGGTCGGCGACCGTCCCGGGCAGGCGCAGGCGCTGAAGCTCGCCAACAACTTCCTGTCCGCGACCGCGCTGGCGGCGGCCAGCGAGGCCGTCGCCTTCGCACGGGCCGCCGGACTGGACATGGACGTGCTGCTGGAGGTGCTCAACGCGTCCAGCGGCCGCAGCGGGGCCACCCTCGACAAGTTCCCGCAGGAGGTGCTGACCGGCCGCTACGCCTCGGGGTTCAGCAACTCGCTGATGGCCAAGGACGTACGGCTGTATCTGCGCGAGGTGGACGAGACGGACGGACCCGCGGCGCTCGCCGCCGTGACGGAAGCGGTGTGGGAGGCGTTCTCGGCGGCCGAGCCGGACGTCGACTTCACCCGTATCTACCCGTTCGTCAGCGGAAGTTGAGGATCCAGGGCGCTGTCGGTGCCGAGCAGCACGGACAGCGCCTCCCGCACGATCCCCGGGTAGCGTTCGGCGTCCTGGTCCACGAGCCACAGCTGGTGGACGCCTTCGATGAGGGCGAGGACGGCGGCCGCGGCGGTCCGCGGGTCCAGTCCGCTGGGCAGCCGTTCCCCGTACCGCTCGACGAGACGCGTGGTGAGGTGCTCCTGGAGGGACCGGCTGCGTTCACGGACGTAGCCGCAGGCGGGTTCCTGGCCGGTCACGGCCTCGGCGAGGACCACGGTCTGCACGGTGGCGAGCGAGGGGTGGCGCAGCTCGAACGCCACGGTCTCGGCGAAGTCGCCGGCCCAGTCCTCCCCGACCCGGCGCCCCGCGAAGAGGTGCTCCCGGGCGCGCTGTTCACGGAAGTCCAGGAGGTCCAGGAGCAGCCGCTTCTTGCTGGGGAAGTAGTGCAGCACACCCTGCCGGGTGAGTCCGGCGCGCTCGGCCACCGAGTCGATCGAGGTGCCCTTGAACCCGCGTTCGGCGAAGACCTCCAGGGCCGCTTCCAGGATCTGCTGACGCCTCGCGGACACCACGTGGGGCCCCTTCCGCCGTTGGAGAGGTGCCCGCCCACACTATGCAGGCGCGACTCGGCAGGGCGAGAGGGCGTACCGGATTCCTGTCATTCCCCCATCGCGGCCAGGGCCGCCAGCGCGGCCTCCCGGAGCGTTTCCGCATCGCCGGCGCCGGCCGTGTCCGCGAGGTCGGCGAACAGGCGGACGTCCTTGGCCAGCAGTCCGCCCGCGTGGGCGGCGATACGGTCGAGGGTGCCGCCCGCGTCGGCGACCCGCTCCAGGGCGAAGCTCGCCGCAGTGCCGCGAGGCAGCACCCGGGTGAGCGCGGCACGGTCCAGGCCGAGGGCGGCGCCCATGCCGAGCGCGTCGGCGGCGAGCCCCAACTGGGCGGTGAACAGCGCATTGTTGAGGATCTTGGCGAGCTGACCGGAGCCGGTCGGGCCGAGATGGACGACGGGGTCGCCGTAGGTCTCGAACACCGGTCGGCAGTAGGCGAAGACCTGCGGGTCACCGCCCGCCATGACGAGCAGCGTGCCCTGCTGGGCGGCCCGGCCGCCCCCGCTGACCGGCGCGTCCAGGAGGGAGGCACCGCTCGTCCGGGCCAGCGCCTCCAGCCGGCGGCAGGTGCCGGGATGCACGGTGGAGTGGACGGCGATCACCCCGCCCCGGCGCAGTCCGGCGAGGACCCCGTCCGGGCCGGTGACCACCTGCTCGACGTCGGCGTCGTCGACGACGCACAGACAGACCAGGTCGCTCGCGGCGGCCAGTTCGGCGGGCGAGCCGGCCGTCCTGGCACCGCTGTCCGCGAACGGGACGAGCGTGGCGGGCCTGCGGGCCCACAGGGTCGTCTCGTGTCCCGCCCCGGCGATCCGCCGGGCCATGGGAGCGCCCTGGCTGCCCAGTCCGATGAAGCCCACGCGCACGGGGCCCTCCTCACCTCAGGTCGTCTTCGGCGGGCGCCAGAACACCGCCAGTAGGCCCGCGGTCGCCACCACGCCCACCGCGAGCACGACACCGGCGCCCGTCCATCCGGTCACCGTGATGTCCGCCGCCGTGTCCAGCGCGTACCTGCCCGGTCCCCAGGCGCCGAGCGCGACCGCGAGCACGCCGAGGACGAGGACGTACTCGTAGCCCTCCTTGAACACGAAGAAGCCGTGCGGCCGGTGGGCGAGCACTCCGGCGACCAGCATCACCGACAGTACGGCCGCGCAGGCGAGTGGGGTGAGCAGGCCCAGGGCGAGCAGGGCGCCCGCCCCGAGTTCGGTGAGCACGCTCAGCCAGGCCTGCAGCCGGGGCCGGGTCAGGCCGAGGCCGCCGAACCAGCCCGCGGTCCCCTGGATCCCGCCCGGGCCGCGCCAGTGGTTCCAGCCGTGCGCCGCCATGACCGCGCCCAGCACCAGGCGTACGGCCAGCAGTGCGGTGTCGGTGGCCTCACCCATCCCGGTGCCGCCCTTCTGCGTGTCGCCTTTCCGCGGGCAGCGCCTGGACACCCAGCGCGCACTCCTCCACGAAGGCGAGGACGTGCAGATGGTAGGCGAGGGCGGTGCGGCCGACGCTGGTGTTGTGGCCGGCGCCCGGCTGCTCGTGCAGGACGACGCGGGTCGACCCGGTGAACATGGAGGCGAGGTCCGCCAGCCCCTCGGGGCCGTTGGCCCACACCTGCTCGTGTTCGGCGAGGGTGATGTGGACGGGCACCGGCACCTGCCCCGAGAGCCGGGCGAACTCCTCCTGCCAGTTCTCCCGGTGGCCCTCGTAGGCGGGCGAGGCGGAGCCGATGGTCCGGCCGCCGTACACATCAGGTGGGTAGGCGTGCGGCGGATCCCACAGCGCGCGGCGGAGGTTGGGCCGGGTGCGGGTCGGATCGCGCCGCCACTCCTCCATCGCCAGTACCGAACGGGGGTGGTGGACACGGCCCATGCCGGCGAGTTCCACGCCGAGCAGATCCGAGCCGCGGGGGTCGCCGGCCATGCGGACGGCGAGTTCACAGCCGGCCGAGTGCGCCCAGAGGAACACGCCGAGGCCTCGCTCGCGGCCGTCGAGCAGCGCGGACATGGCCTCGTAGGCGAAGTCGGTGCGCTGCTCGGGCGTGCCCATCAGCTCCTCGTGCCCGGCCGAACTGCCGTAGCCGGGGCGGTCCAGGGCCAGGACGGTGAAGCCCGCGGCGGCCGCGGTGCGCAGCAGGGAGAGCCGGGGGTGGCCGGGATGGTCGAAGTAGGCGGAGTTGGTCGCGCCGCCGTGCAGGGCCACGATCACGGCCTGCGGGCGGGGCACCTCGGCGAGCAGCCCGGAGGCGGGCACTCCGTGCACGTCGGCCACCAGCCGCCGTACCGTGTGGGCGAGTTCGGGTTCGAGCGAGGTCATACGACCGTCCTGGATGTCATCCGTCCGTCCTGAGCAGGAGTACGCCGCTGGGGGTGAGCCCGCCGCTGGAGACCACCGCGGTGCGCGCACCGGCCACTTGGCGGGCGTCGGCCTCGCCGCGCAGCTGGAGCACCGCCTCGTGCAGCAGGCCCATGCCGTGGGTGCGGCCGTGGGAGAGCTGGCCGCCGTTCGGGTTGAGGGGCAGCACGCCGTCGGGGGCGATGTTCTTGCCGCCGTCCAGGAAGTCGCGGGCCTCGCCGATGCCGCAGAAGCCGAGCGCCTCGATCCAGGACAGGCAGTTGAAGGTGAAGCCGTCGTAGAGGAGGGCCACGTCCACGTCGGCGGGGCGCAGGTCCGTGCGGGTCCACAGGTGGGCGGCCTGGCCGAGCACCTGGGGTTCGTGGGTGAGGGTGGACTGGTCCCATTCCGGGCGTTCGAGGATCTGGGTGCCGACGGCCTCGAAGCGGACCGGGGGCTTCGGCAGGTCGGGGGCCGTCTCGGCGGCGGAGACCACGACGGCCGTCGCGGCGTCGCAGGGGACGTCGCAGTCGTACAGGCCGAAGGGGGTGGTGACGGTGCGCGCGGAGAGGTAGTCGTCCATGGTGAGCGGGTCGCGGTAGATCGCGTCCGGGTGGCGGGCCGCGTTCGCGCGCTGGTTGAGGGCGATCCAGCCGAGGGTCTCGCGGGTGGAGCCGTAGCGGTGCATGTGCCGCTGGGCGTTCATCGCCAGCATCATCGCCGGGGAGACGGCACCGAACGGCTTGAACCAGCCCTCCGGGCCTGCCGGTCGGGCCGTGCGGATCCTGCCCTGCTTGAGCAGTTCGGCGTACGTCGACTCCCAGACCGTGCGGAAGCACAGCACATGCCGGGCCAGGCCGCCCGCGACCGCCAGCATCGCGGCGATCAGCGAGCCGCCGGGGCCGAAGGTCTCCCCCGCGCCGTTGTGCCAGACGGGGCGGATGCCGAGCGCCGACTCCAGCGCGGTGATCCCGCCCTCGGCGAAGCCGCCGAAGGCGCCGCCACCGGGGTAGGTGGAGAGGCCGTCGATGTCGTCGAAGGCGAGTCCGGCGTCGGCGACGGCCTTCTCGCAGGCCTCCACGGTGAGTTCGAGGGGCGGGACCATGAGGCGGCGGCCGATCCGGGAGGCGCCGGCGCCGCTGATGACCGACCGCTCCTCGAACCGGCGGGAGACGGGTGCCGTACGGACGTGTTGCCGTATGCGTTCCGGCGCGGGTTCGTCGGTGGGCAGTGCTGCGGGCGGAGGCTGTTCGGCGCACGGCCGGAACAGCGGCAGCCAGACGTCGTCGGCCTGCTCGAACACGACCTCCATGCGCATGCCGAGCCGCAGTTCCTCCGGTGCGCAGCCGACGAGGTTGGTGGTCAGCCGTACTCGTGGGTCCTCCTCGATCGCCACCTGGGCGACGACGAAGGGGGTGGTCAGACCGGCGAAGGGGAAGCGGTGGTTGACCGTGAAGCCGATGAGCGTGGCGAAGCCCGTCACCTCGCGGAGGTCGCCGGCCCGCCCCCGGCAGTACCGGCAGACCGGCTGCGGCGGGTGGATCAGGGACGAGCAGGAGCCGCACGAGCGGAAGCGGAGCCGTCCGTCGCGGCCGGACGTCCAGAAGAACTCGGTCTCCGGGGCGGTCACGGGCCGGGGGCGGGCGGCTCCGGTCTTCTCGTCGGGCGTGCTCAACGGAGCTTCGCCTCCGCCTTGCGGACCGTCACCGGTTCGGCCAGCCCCTGCTCCTCGCAAGCCCGTTGGAGGGTCTCCAGGGTCTCCGCGAGGCCGGGGCCGAGCCTACGGCCGGGGGTGAAGGTCGCCGGGAGCCGGCGCATGCCCTGGATGACGCCGATGGTCTCGTAGTGCACCGTGCCCTCGGGATCGCAGACGAAGTCCGGGACGCGGTCGAGGACGTGGAGCAGCATCCGCTTGAAGACCGCACGGGCCACGTTGGAGCCGATGCAGCGGTGGATGCCCAGTCCGAAGGCGGTGTGGCGGTTGCCGCCGCGGGCGAGGTCGACGCGGTCGGGGTCGGCGAAGACCGCCGGGTCCCGGTTGGCCATCGCCCAGGACAGCCAGAGCCGGTCGCCCTCCTTGAACTGCTTGCCCGAGATCTCGCAGTCCTCGGCGACCGTACGGCCGTCCCCGGGCGCCGGTGTGTAGTAGCGCAGGAATTCCTCGGTGGCCGTGTCGAGGAGGGTGTCGCGCTCGCGGCTGAGGCGCCCGCGTTCCTCGGGGTGCTCGGAGAGCCACTCCAGGGCGTGCGCGGTCAGCGCGGTCGTGGTGTCGAAGCCGCCGCCGATGAGCAGGGCGAGAGCGCCGACCAGGTCCTCCTCCGCCGGGGTCCTGCCGTCGATCTCCATCCGGGCGAGGGCATCGGCGAGACCGGGGCGCGGGGTCGCGCGAACCTCCTGGAGGGTGGCGGCGATGTCCTTGATCATCGCCATGTGGGCCTGCACCACCCGGGCCATCTCCGGGGAGGTGGGCGGGGTGTAGACGCCGGCGTGGGCGGGTTCGTTGTACAGCTCCCACTTCTTCAGCGGGATGCCCATCATGGCGAGGGTGAAGACGGCGGGGACGATGTTGGCGAGGTCGTCGACGAAGTCGATACGGCCGCTCTCGATCCGTTCGTCGAGGCAGGCGCGGGTCACCTCGTCGATGAAGGGGATCCAGCGCTTGATCGCCGCCGGGGAGAGATAGGGGTTGAGGGCGTTGCGGTAGGCGCGCTGCTCGGGCGGGTCCATCTCCAGGAAGCCGCCGCGGATGCCCCTGCCGCGGGCCGGGGCGGGGATGTTGATGCCGTGGTAGCCGCGGCGCTCGCCGTGCACGTCGTGGTCGTTGGAGAGCTTCTCGCCGGCCCGGGCGAAGGCGAGCAGTTCGCGGTTGCCGGCGGCCACCCAGTGACCGCCGTAGGTGTCGGTCCAGGCCAGCGGGCAGCCGGTGTGGAACTCCCGGGTCTGTTCCTCGAAGCGCTGCCGGTACTCGGGGGCGTGCCGGTCGAAGTGGACCCGCGGCTCTTTGCGGGCCTCGTCGTCCTGTGCGGTCATGGCGTGGCTTCCTCTCGGTCCGCCGGGTGCGGCTCAGAACACGCTGATGGCGCGTTCGGGGCAGGAGCGGACGGCCTCGACCACGGCGTCCTCCTGGTCGGCGGGGACGTCCTCGGTGACCGGTGAGGAATGCCCGTCGATCTCGCTCAGTTCGAAGACCTTCGGCGCCCGCATGGCGCACAAGGTGTGGCCCTGGCAGCGCTCCGGGTCGACGCGTACCTTCACGTGTCCCACCTCTGCTTTCACTTCAGGTCGGCCATCGACTTGCCGACGCTCGCGAGGGTGGCCGGCTTGCCGTAGTCGGCCTTGTACTTGTAGGTGGGGGCGTCGCAGCGGTAGACGCCGCCGGTGGTCGGCTTGAAGTCGGCGAGCTGCCAGCCCTTCGCGGTCGCCTCGACGATCGTGTAGCACTTAGAGGGGACGTCCTGCCTGCTCAGATCGGCCGGGGCCTGGAGGCCGCCGCCGGTCCACGCGGTCTGCTTCACCGCGTTGTCGTACACGCACTTCCGGGTGAGTTCGGCGCAGTCCTTGGCGGCGGTGGCGAACAGGAGCCAGGCGGAGAAGGCGCGCAGCACCGGATAGGTGACCTGCTTGCCCGGCGCGTACTTCTTGAACAGGTCGATCACCTGCTGGGTGGCCGGGTTGTCGGCGGCGCTCTCCAGCGGTGCGGTGGCGAAGAGTTCGGCGTAGTTGTGCTGGGCGGCCAGGGCGGGTCCGGCGAGTTGCAGGAAGGCGGGGCCGTAGGCGTTGCTGTTGGCGTCGATCCAGTCGGGCTTGTAGCCGATGTCGGTGAGCGCCTGCTCCAGCTTGGCGAGGCTCGCGAAGTCCCCGAGGAAGACGAGGCCCTTGACTCCCTTGTTCTTGATGGACTGGGCGTACGGGGTCCAGTCGGAGACGCCGGCCGCCGGGTAGAGGTCGTTGTAGGAGACCTTCCCGCCGAGGCCGGCGACGGACTCCTCGAACTGCGCGGACATCACCTTGGTCACGGGGGCGTCGCCGGAGATGATGCCGACCTTCTGCGCGGAGTCGGGATACTTCTCCTTCAGCAGCCAGGTGTAGTAGCCGGCGTACTGGAAGTAGCCGGGGGCCGCGCCGCCGGAGAGGACCTGGAGGTCGGAGCCGATGGCACCGATCTGGCTGGACTGGGCGGGAAAGGCGGGCAGCAGGCACTTCAGGCGGTCCTGCACGCCGAGGGCGTCCAGCGCGGAGCCGCCGCCCACCAGCGCGAAGTCGGACTTGCAGGCCGCCAGGACCGCCTGCCGGACCTGCATGAGCCTGCTGTCGCGGGTGACGGCGACGATCTTGCGGCCGTTGATGCCGCCGGCGTCGTTGCACCAGGAGGTGAACACCTTCGCGGCATCGGGGAACTCGGAGTTCTTGGTGTAGCCGATGTCGGTCATCACACCGACCTGGATGCTCTTGTCGGTGACGCCCTGGTCCGACGAGGACTTGACGGTGCCGGAACCGCACACGTCCTTGAGGGTGCCGAAATCGGCACTGGGCCGGGCCGACGCACTGGCGGAGTTCCCGCCTCCCGCCGCGCCGGAACCGGCGTTGTCCGATCTGGTGGAGCAGCCGGCCAGCAGCACCGTGAGAACGGTGACCGAGCCGATGAGCAGCCTGCGCAAGATGCCTCCCCGGAAAGCCCGGACGCCGTCGTCCGGGCGAGGAACAGCGGGATTCAGGTGACCGCGCCGCTCGCCTTCAGGGCGAGGATGCGGTCCCAGTCGTAGCCGAGCTCGGCGAGGATCTCCTCGGTCTGCGCGGCGAACTCCGGTGCGGGGCCGAGGCGGGTGTCCTCGACGTCGAACTGGACGGGGCTGGCGACGAGTTCGAGGTCACCGGCCTGTCCGAGGTAGCCGTTGGCGCGGGCCTGGGTGTCGGCGGCGGCCTGGAGGGTGTCCTGGACGGGGGCCCAGGGCCCGTCCAGGGCGGCGAACCGCTCGGACCACTCGGCGAGGGTGCCGCTCGCGATGATCTCCCGGAGGATCTTCACCGCCTCCTCCGTGTGCTCGACGATGGCCTCGCCGGTCGCGAACCGGGGGTCCTCGGCGAGGTCCGGCCGGCCCAGGCACCGGCAGACGCTCGGCCAGAACCTGACCGGCTGGAGCATGACGAAGGAGATGTAGCGGTCGTCGGCGGTCCGGTAGAGGCCGGAGAGCGGGTTGTGGGGCGAGCCGTGGGCGCTGGGCCGTACGCCTTCCCAGGCGCGCTCCAGGTGCAGGGAGAGCCCGATGGCGTGGCCCATGGCCCACAGGCCGCTGCCGAACAGGGAGACGTCCACCACCGCGGCCTCGCCGGTGCGCTCGCGGCGCAGCAGGGCGGCCGCGATGCCGCCGGCCAGGTTGGTGCCGGAGATGGTGTCGCCGTAGGCGGGTCCGGGCGGGCTGATGAGGCCCTCGGTGCCGGGCGGGGTGATGCTGGCGGCGGTGCCGGCGCGGGCCCAGAAGGCGGTCATGTCGTAGCCGCCCTTGTCCGCCTCGGGGCCGCGGGGGCCGAGGGCGCTGCCCCGGGCGTACACGACCCGGGGGTTGACGGCGCGGATGTCGTCGACGTCGATGCCGAGGCGGGCGCGGGAGGCGGGCATGAAGCTGGTGAGGAACACGTCGGCGTCCTTGGCCAGTTCGTACAGCACCTCGCGGCCCTCGGGCCGGGCGACGTCGAGGCCGATGGACCGCTTGCCGCGGTTGGCGTGGGCGACGTTGGGGTTGGGGTCGCCCTCGACCCTGAAGGTGCCGGTCTGGCGCAGTCCGCGCTGCGGGTCGCCGTTGACGGCGTGCTCGACCTTGACGACGTCCGCGCCCCAGTCGGCGAGCACGGCTCCGGCCGAGGGCACGAAGCCGTACATCGCGACTTCGAGGACCCGGATGCCCTCCAGTGGCCTCATGCCCGCTCCAGGGGTACGACGACCCGGGCGAAGGACTTCTCCTCCAGGAACTCCTCGAATCCGGAACGCCCGCTCTCGCGGCCGACGCCGGACTGCTTGTAGCCGCCGAAGGGCACGTCGGCGCCGAAGTAGTTGCCGCCGTTGATGGAGAAGGTTCCGGTTCGGATGCGGCGGGCGACGCGGATCGCGCGCTCCTCGTCGGCGCTGTGCACGGCGCCGGACAGGCCGTAGCGGGAGTTGTTGGCGATCCGGACCGCGTCCTCCTCGTCGTCGAAGGGGATCACCGCGAGGACGGGTCCGAAGACCTCCTCCTGGGCGATCTCACTGTCCGGGTCGACGTCGGCCAGGAGGGTGGGTTCGTAGAAGTAGCCCGGTTCGATCCGGTTGCCGCCCCGGACGAGGGTCGCGCCCGCCGCCACGGCCCGCCGCACCATGCCGTCGACCTTGTCGCGCTGCTGTTCGCTGATCAGCGGGCCCATGGTGGTCTTGGGGTCGGCCGGGTCGCCGACGGTGACGCGTGCCATGCCCGCCGCCACCAACTGCACGATCTGGTCCTGGTGTTCGCGCGGTACGAGCAGCCGGGAGGTGAGGGCGCAGCCCTGCCCGGAGTGGGAGCAGATGGTGAAAGCGGCGAACATGCCGGCCTTCACGAAGTCGGCGTCCTCCAGGACGATCATCGCGGACTTGCCGCCGAGTTCGAGGAAGACCCGCTTCACGGAGTCCGCGGCGGCGGCCATGATCCGGCGGCCGGTGGTGGTGGCGCCGGTGAAGGTGACCACGTCGACGTCGGGATGGGTGGTGAGCAGCTCGCCGACCTCGGGGCGGGCGGAGCTGAGCACGTTGATCACGCCAGGAGGCAGATCGGTGTGCTCGGCGATGAGTTCACCGAGCGCGAGGGTGGTGAGCGGGGTCTGCGGGGCGCCCTTGAGGACGACCGTGCAGCCCGCGGCGAGGGCGGGGGCGATCTTGGCGAGGGCGAGCTGGTTGGGGTAGTTGTACGGCAGGATCGCGGCGACGACGCCGGCCGCCTCCTTCTCCACCCAGCGGTGGTGGCGCTGGCCGCGCGACTCGATCTCGCCGAGGTCCTCGGTGAACTCGTAGGACTCCAGCAGGTCGGCGTAGTACTTCACGATGCCGATGGGGTCGTCGAGCTGCGGTCCGTGGGTGAGCTGGCGGGGGGCGCCGACCTCGGCGATGGTCAGCTCGCGCAGTTCCTCGCGGTGCTCGTCGAGCGCCCGGTGGAGCCCGCGCAGGCAGCGCACCCGCAGGTCGCGGTCCGTGGACCAGCCGGTGGTGTCGAACGCGCGGCGGGCGGCGGCGACGGCCGCTTCGGCGTTGGCCGTGGTGCCGTCGGGGGCGTGGCCGAGGAGTTCGCCGGTGGCGGGGTTGTGGGTGGGGAACGTGGTGTCGGCGGTGAGGAGCTTGCCGTCGATCAGCTGGGACCTGCTCGCGGGCGCGCTCACAGCCGCACCAGCGATCCGCCGTCCACGGCGAGCACCTGGCCGGTGACCCACGCCGCGTCCTCGGAGAGCAGGAACACCAGCGCGCCCGCCTGGTCCGCGGGGGTCCCCATGCGCTTGAGGGGGAAGGACTGCACCATCGCCGTGCGGTGTGCCTCCGGGATGATGCTGCGGGCCGCCTCGGTGTCCGTCGGCCCGGGCGCGATGGCGTTGACCCGGATGCCGCGCGGGCCGAGTTCGGCGGCCAGCGAGATGGTGAGGTGGTTGACGCCTGCCTTGGCGAGTCCGTAGAAGCCGGTGGCCTGCCAGGCGGCGGTGGAGGACTGGTTGACGATCGCCGCGCCCTCCTTCAGGTGGGGCAGCACGGCGCGGGTGACGTGCAGCGCGCCGAGCAGGTTCACCTTGAGGAACCGGTCCAGGTAGTCGTAGTCGACGGTGACGATGCCCTCGCGCCGCATCCCGTGGAAGATCGCCGCGTTGTTGACGAGGTGGTCGATCCTTCCGTACTCGGCCATCACGGTGGCGGCGAGGTGTTCGGCGGAGGTGGGGTCGGCGACGTCGACCCCGACGAAGAGCGCGTCGCCGATGTCCTTGGCGACGCGCTTGCCCTGCTCCTCGTTGAGCTCCGCCACCACGACCCGCGCGCCCTCGGCGGCCAGTGCCCGGGCGTATCCCTCACCGATGCCCTGGCCGGCCCCGGTGACGATCACCACCTTGTTCTGCAACCGCATCCCAGCCTCCTTGCTCGGTTGGGCTGGAAACTACATTCTCATTTTCGGCGAATCAAGCACTCGCACACGAGAATCTGATGCTCTTGCACTTCCCGCCCCAACCACTTGGAGAATAAGGTTCTCACAAACGAAAGGGGAGTTTCCATGATCGACTCGAAGGCCGTGAGCCCGTCGCTCGGCGTGGAGTTCACGGGCGTCACGGACCCGCTCGACGACACCTTCGTGCACCGCTGCGTCGAGGCGCTCAAATGGCGGGGCGTGCTGGTCGTGCGCGGGCTGCACCTCGACGACGAGCAGCAGCTGGCGTTCAGCCGCAGGCTCGGCGAGGTGGTCGCGCTGCGCGGCCAGGAGATCTTCCCCATCTCGATCAACCCGGCCAGGAGTTCGAGCGCCAAGTACCTCAAGGGCGCCTTCTTCTGGCACCTCGACGGCACCAGCGACGACGTGCCGGTCAAGGCGACCACGCTCACCGCCCGGCACGTGGCCACGGTCGGCGGCGGCACCGACTTCGCCAGCACCTACGCCGCGTACGAGAACCTGCCGGTCAAGGAACGCGAACGGTACGAGAGTCTGCGGGTGGTGCACACCTTCGAGGCCGCGCAGCGGCTGGTGACCCCGGACCCCACCCCGGAGGAGCTGGCCGGCTGGCGCACCCAGCCCGCCCACGAGATGTCCCTGGTGTGGCGGCGCCGGGACGGCCGCCGCTCCCTCGTCGCCGGTGCCACCGCCGACCACGTCGTCGGCATGGACGCCGAGGAGAGCCGCGCCCTGCTCGACGACCTGCTCGACTGGACCACCCAGGAACGGTTCCGCTACACCCACGACTGGGAGGTCGGCGACCTGGTCGTGTGGGACAACACCGGGATCCTGCACCGGGCGCTGCCGTACGACGAGAGCTCCGAGCGGCTGCTGCACCGGACCACCGTCGTCGGTGACGAGGCCTTCGCATGACCGGGGCCGCAGCCGTCCCGGCCCGGACGGCGGTCGTCACGGGCGGCGCCTCCGGCATCGGCCTGGCGGTCGCCCGCCGGCTCGCCGCCGACGGGATGAAGGTCGCCGTACTGGACCTCGTGCCCGCCCCGGAGGGCTATGCGCTCACCGTCGACGTCACCGACCGCGGCCAGGTCGACAAGGCGATGGACGCGGTGCGCGAGCGCCTGGGGCCCGTCTCCGTGCTGGTCAACGCGGCCGGCAAGGACGGCTTCACGCGCTTCGGCGACCTGTCGTTCGCGGACTGGCAGCGGGTCGTGGACATCAATCTCAACGGCGTCTTCCACTGCGTCCAGTCGGCGCTGCCGGACATGTGGCAGGGCCGCTGGGGCCGGATCGTGAACATCTCCTCCTCCAGCACCCACTCCGGCCAGCCCTTCATGGCCCACTACGTCGCCGCCAAGTCCGCGGTGAACGGACTGACCAAGTCCCTCGCGCTGGAGCTGGGACCGCGCGGCATCACCGTCAACGCGATCCCGCCGGGCTTCGTCGACACCCCGATGCTGCGCAGCGCCGAGCGCCTGCAGCGCCTGGGCGGCACCATCGAGGAGCACATCGCGCGCACCCCCGTGCGCCGGGTGGGCCGGCCCGAGGACATCGCGGCGACCTGCTCCTTCCTGGTGAGCGAGGAGGCCGGTTACATCACCGGCCAGATCATCGGTGTGAACGGGGGCCGCAACACGTGACGAGGCTGGCGCCGATACCGTACGAGGAATGGGACGCCGAGGTCCTGCGGCCGCTCACGGGCGGCCGCACCATCCCCCCGTCCAACGCCCTCGGCCTGCTGCTGAACCATCCGCGCCTGGCCAAGGCGTTCCTGACGTTCAGCACCCAACTGGTCTACCGCGGCACGCTGCCGGACAGACTGCGCGAGCTGACGGTCCTGCGGGTCGCCTGGCGCAACCGCTGCCGGTACGAGTGGGCGCATCACGTCCTGATGGCCCGGGAGGCCGGTGTCACGGACGAGGAGGTGGAAGAGGTGCGGCGGGGCGCGGACACCCTGGTGAACAGGGCGGTGGACGAGCTCGACACCACCTCGTCGCTCTCCGACGGGCTGTACGCGGAACTGGCGAAGGAACTGGACGAGCGGCAGCTGATGGAGTTCGTGTTCACCGTCGGCGCGTACCGCATGCAGGCCATGGCCTACAACACCTTCGGCGTCGAGCCCGATGCGGACATGGACGACGGAGGGATGGACGCGGAAGGGTGAGCACACAGCGTCCCCCGCACCCCGGCCGGCCCCTTCGGGTCGTTCAGTGGGCCACGGGAAACATCGGTACACGCTCGCTCCGCGCCGTACTCGACCATCCGCGCATGACGCTGGCCGGTGTGTACGTCACCGGTGCGGACAAGGCCGGGCGCGACGCCGGCGAACTCTGCGGGACCGGCCCGACGGGCGTCGTCACCACCACCGACCCCGACGAGATACTCCGGCTGCGCGCCGACTGCGTGCTGTACATGCCCCGGGCGACCGACCACGACGAGCTGTGCGCCCTGCTGGCCTCCGGCACGAACGTGGTGACCACGGCGGGCGGTTTCCACCACCCGGCCGGCCTGGATCCCGCCCTCAGGAGCAGGGTCGAGGCGGCCTGCGGGCGGGGCGGCACGTCGCTGTACGCCACGGGGAGCAGCCCGGGCTTCATCACCGAGGCGGTACCGCTCGTCCTGGCCTCCGTGCAGCGGCGGCTGGAGAAGCTGACGATCCATGAGTACGCCGATCTGTCCCGGCGGGACTCGCCGGGGCTGCTGTTCGACGTGATGGGCTTCGGCGGGGCACCGGACGGCACGTTCGACGAAGGCCGCCTGGCGCACGTCCGGTCGGGTTTCGGGCCGTCCCTGCGACTGGTCGCCGACGCCCTGGGCCTGCCCCTCGAATCCGTCGAGGCCCGGGGCCGGGTCGCCACCGCCGCGCGTACGACCGCCATCGCCGCCGGTGTCCTGCGTGCGGGGACGGTGGCCGCGCAGCGGATCACGCTGTCCGGTCGCCACGACGGCCGTACGCTGCTGGAGTTCAACGCGACCTGGTACTGCACCACGGAGCTGGACACGGACTGGGACCTGCGTCCCACCGGCTGGCATCTGACGGTCGACGGCGACACCCCGCTGGACATCGACATGCGGTTCCCGGTGCCGCTGGAGCGGCTGGCCGCCGTGTCACCCGGCTACACCGCGCACCGGGCGGTCAACGCCGTCCCCGCCGTGTGCGCGGCGGCCCCCGGCATCCGCACGACCGTGGACCTCCCCCTGTTCACCGCGGATCTCGGCTGAGGCCGGGCACGGGAGGGGGTCACAGCCCCCTCCCACTCGGCTCTTGCGGGTGTCCCGGGTGTCATTCGGGGCGGCCGAAGCGGCGGGCGGCCCAGAGCAGGGCCATGACTCCGGCGGCCAGCAGGAGGGCGCCTTCCAGGAGCAGGGGAGGCTGCCACCCGGACCACTCGATGCCCACGGTGGTCGCCTGGTCCGGTACCCGTAGCGCGATGCCGCGGCGGAGCAGGTCCACTCCGTAGGCGAGCGGATTCACGGCGGCCAGCGCATGGGCCCAGCCCGGCAGGTTCTCCAGCGGGAAGAAGCCGCCGGAGAGGAACAGCAGCGGCATCATCACCAGACCGAGCAGCATCTGGAAGACCTCGGGCCGGTTGAGGCTCACGGCCAGCAGCAGGGACAGGGCCGTGACGGTGAAGGAGGCCAGGATCATGCCGGCGAGGAGCAGCACCAGGAGGAGCGGGTCGTACGGCAGGCCGACGGCCCCTGCCAGGCCGAGGAGGACGGCGCCCTGGACCGTGGAGACGATGGTGCCGCCGGCGCAGCTGCCGAGCAGCAGGGTGGGCCGGCTGACCGGGGCCATCAGGAGTTCGCGCAGGTAGCCGCTCTGCCGGTCGGTGATCAGGCGGATTCCCACGATGATGGCCGGCGCCTGGACCGTCATCATCAGCATGCCCGGGAAGAGGTAGGTCTGGTAACCGACACCCAGCGAGGAGTTCGGGATCAGGGCGGCCAGACCTCCCCCGAGGACGAAGAGGTAGAGCACCGGCTGGATCAGCATCAGGGCGGTGTGGACGGGCTGGGACGCAAGGCGCAGCAGATCGCGGTGGACCAGGGCGTGGACCGCGCGCAGTTCGTGGCGCACGGGGGGCCTCGGCTCACGGCCGGCGCGGCCGGGGGCGCCCGGGTCGTCGGGGGTACCGGAGGCGTCCGAGGCCGGGAGAGCGGGTGCGGTCATGGGGCCTCCTCGGCCACTGCCGTGGTGCCGTCCGGAACCGGGGCGGCCGGTGTCCGGTGGGAGCGGGGGGCGTGGATGCTGCGGCCGGTGTGGTGGAAGAAGACGTCGTCGAGCGTGGGCGGGGTCGCGGACGCGGCCCGCACCGCGATGCCGTGGGCTTCCAGTGCCGCGCACAGCCGCGGAATCCAGGCGCTGCCGTCGGGCACCCGCAGGGACACGCCCTCGTGGTCCAGGGTGACGGTGAGGCCCGACGGCACGGTCCGGCCCACGACCTGTCGTGCTTCCGTGTCGTCGCTGGTGCGCAGCACCACCCGGTCCGCCCCGATCGCGGCCTTCAGGGCGAGGGGCGTGTCCTGGGCCACGAGTCGGCCGTGGTCGAGAATGCCGAGGCGGTCGCAGTTCTCCGCCTCCTCCAGGTAGTGGGTGGTGACGAAGAGCGTGCTGCCGTGCTGGTCGCGCAGTGCGCGCAGGTGTTCCCAGATCTGGGCACGGGCGTGCGGGTCGAGTCCGGTGGTCGGCTCGTCGAGGAACAGCACCTTGGGTGCGTGCAGCAGGCCACGGGCGAGCTCCAGACGGCGGCGCATGCCTCCGGACAGGGTGCGTACCGGGGAACGCCGCCGGTCGGTCAGTCCGACCGTTTCGAGCATCTCGGCGGTGCGCAGGCGGGCGTGGCGGCGGCGCAGTCCGTAGAGGCGTGCGTGGATGTGCAGGTTCTGTTCGGCTGTCAGGTCCGGGTCCAGGGCGCTGTGCTGGAAGAGCATCCCGACCGATCGCCGTACCTGGTCCGGCCGGGTGAGCACGTCGGCGCCCGCCACGGTGGCCTGTCCGGCGGTGGGGCGGGCCAGGGCGCACAGCAGGGCGAGGGTGGTGGACTTCCCCGCGCCGTTGGGGCCGAGGAAGGCGAAGGTCTCGCCTTGGAGCACGTCCAGGTCCAGGCCGCGAACGGCGTGGGTGGTGGTCCCGTCCGGGCCCGGGTAGCTCTTGACCAGACCGCGTGTGCTGATGGCGTACACGGGCTGGGCGCCGAGCTGGGCGGCATCCGGGTGCGTGAGGGCGGTGTTCGGGGGGGTTGCTCGGGTGCGAGCGTCGTCACCGGCATGTGGCTGCATGGTCGGGTCCTCGTCCACGGGGGGTGTCTTCCGCAGGCCTGCCGGCCGCACCGGGCCTGGCTCCGGCCGGTGGCGGCCCGGGGGCGCCACCGGCCGGAGTATCTAGGTTAGGCGCAGCTGATGCCCACGCAGACGGTGTTGAGCAGCGTCAGCAGGCCGACGCACGCGCACGTACCGCTGAACGACGCTCCGTCGAAGTCGACCGGGTCGGTCTCCGGCAGGGCGTGCAGCTCGGCCAGCAGCTCAAGCGCCTGGTTCTCCATGACATTCTCCTTCTGTGAGCGGTTACGACAGGGGATTTCCTGTCGCTCAGCCCGGCTGCTGGACAGTCCAGTGCCGGGAGTCTGTGTGGCGGGTCCTCAGGAGGAACGCCAGGATTCCTGCGGACCCGTCGCTCCAGCTCGTCGAGACGTCCCCGTACTCGTTGGGGAAGACGACGTGGCTGTCGCGGTGGGCGCGTTCGGAGACGATGAGGCGGGCATGGTCCTCGGCCATCGCGCGGTAGGCGGGATCCCCGGTGGCGTCGGCCATGTCGAGGAGGAAGTCACCGTTGCCCGCCAGCCCGTGGCACTGGGCGACGGCGGCGCGGGACGCGCGCTCCACGACGGCGTGCGTGGCGCCGTGGGCAAGATCGCCGAATCGTTTGTCCCCGGTCCGCTGCCAGAGCCGGACCAGGAAGGAGCCGATGCCCGCCGAACCGTGGCACCAGTACGGTGCCGTGGGCACGTCCGTGGCCTGGGCCGGCCACTGGGCGGCTTGGCCGACCATCACGGCGTTGGCCACCAGGTGCTCTCCCGCCGCCATGGCCAGGTCCATGTGTTCCGGCCGGCCGGAGACGGCCGCGGCGGTGAGGAGGAAGCAGCCGATGCCTGCCGTTCCGTGCGCGAAGCCCAGATAGCGTTTGCCGGCCTCTTCGGAAACGGCTTCCGCGGGGACGGGCCAGCTCACGCCGGACGGCTCGGGCTGTGCGGCGGCGGCCAGCCGGTCGGCCGCGTCGACGACCAGTTCGGCCAGGCGTGGGTCACCGGTACGGTGCCACAGGTGGGCGGCGGCGAGTCCGCTGCCCGCGGAGCCGTGGGTGATGTCGTGACTGAGCGTCGACTCCAGCGGGGCCGTTGCCAGGGCCAGGGCGTGGTCCGTGAGCGCGCGGTCGTCGACGGCACGTCCGGCGTCGTACAGTGCCCACGCGATTCCGCGGCCGCCGAAGTGCAGGCCCGGACGGATGGAGCGGGTGTCGGTACGGGCGGCGATCCAGTTGCCCGCGCTGGAGATCAGTTCCGGCAGGCGCGGGTCGCCGGTGAGCTCGAAGTACCGTGTCAGGACTGCCAGTACACCTGCCGCGCCCTGCTGCACGGTGCAGGGGTCGGTCTCCCCGGCCAGGGTGGACACGGGCCACAGCCGCCGGTCGTCGGCCGGGGTCATGGAATCGACGAGGTGGTTCACCATCCCGGTGACCGCGGCCTGTGTCACGGCGTCCGGCTCGTCCGTCCGGGCCGGTCCGGCGGCGGGGTGCCGCGGCCGCGCCGGGTTCGTCTCGCGGAGAGCCGCACGCGCCCTGGCCAGGTCCCAGCGCTCGCCGGGATCGTCCTTCATCAGCCCGAGGATCAACTCCGGCAGGCCGTCCGGCAGGTGCAACGTTCCGGCACAGGCGGTCAGCCACTCGGCGAACCGCTGCTCCACGGGCCTGGTGTCCGGCTCCTCGGGCAGCAGGTTCGGTACCTTCCCGCAGAGCACGAAGCACACGGTGGCACCGAGGCTGTAGTAGTCGGCCGTCGGGGAGACCGGAGCGTCCAGCAGGCGCTCGGGGGCGCTGAAGCCGGGGGTCCCCACTTTGGTCGGGAGCGGGACGTCGTCCTCCAGGACGGCGAGCTCCAGGTCGATGAGGCGCAGTTCTCCGTCGGGGCGGACCATGACGTTGCCGGGCGTGAAGTCCCTCAGTACACAGCCGCGGGCGTGCGCCGCCGCGACCAGCTCCACCAGGCGTCCGACCTGGGCGAGCGCGTCCGCCCGGTAGCTTTCGCTTCCGACGTCACGGAAGCGCTCGGCGACCCAGTTGCGCAGGGGCACGCCCGGTACTTCCTCCTGGGCGAGGAACAGGTGCCCGCCCGTCTCGAACATCGCGAGCGGCTCCGGAGCAAGTCCCGTGCCCTTGAGCTTCTCCAGCGTCCTCGCCTCGGCCCGCAGCCAGTCGCGGATGTCGGAGCCGGACGCGTCGCCCTCGACGTGCGGACGGGTCTCCTTGATCACCACGGGTGCGCCCGTGGTGATGTCGGTGCCCCGGTAGACGCCGCCCTTGTTGGTGTGCCGGATCGCTTCCCGTACCGAGAACCGGCCGCCGAGCACCACCGGCCTGCGCGCCGCCTTCTGCTGTTGCGGCGGCTGCGGCACCGCGGCGGGGAAGGGGCTGACCGCCCAAGGGGGCGGAGAGTACTGTCCGGTGCGCTTGTCCTCCACGGGGTTGCCGTCGGGGTCCTCGATGTACCACACCAGCAGTCCCTGGTCCGACAGCCGCCGCCGGCCGGCGAAGGCGCCGTAGCGGTAGTGCACCAGACTGTGCGGGGCGTACGGCTGGTCGGACAGGATCCGGGGGCCGGCCAGTCCCGCCGTGGCCTTGTGCAGCTGCAGTGCTATTCGGGCCGCGTCGCCGTCGGAGGTCGGGTACACGGTGATGAACTTGCCGGAGCTTCCCCGGGGCGTGGCACGGGAGTTGAGCGCGCTCACCTGTTCGAGCGACCGGACGAACTTGAATGCCGACTCCTCACGCAGCAGCACATCCAGGGCCTTCAGGAGGACTTCCGGTGCGGATGCGGCCGTCGCGGACACGTGCAGCTTCCAGCCCTGCCGGCGTTGCACACCGGACTGGCGTACGAGGCGGCACCACATCTCGTCCGCGTGGGTCGTCCAATGCTCACCCGTACCGGTGGCCTGTAGCGCTCGACCGAGCAGACTTTCGAGGTCGACTTCGGTTGCGTTGCTCGTCATGCATATCCCTCCCGACGGCGAGAACCGCTGAATGGAATATGCCTTCAGTAGGAAGAAATGCACAATACCGAGTCGCACTTTTCAGTGAGCGCACGGTGTTGTTACGACGGCTGACGGCGCAGTCCGGCGCGAATAGAGGCGCGCGGGCGCCACCGATTCGGAAATACTCCACCCGTTCGACAACGCGGCCGCCCGTACTCGGAAAATGCAAACAGCCCGAGTCGATTCGTCGCGAACAAAGGCCTGGCGACAAGGATTCGGGACTACTTCCCCCGATCCCTACAGCAAACCCTCACGTCCAATCCACCACACCCACCATCGCACCTGGAACACGCGCCCACAGCTCAACCACCAAAAACTATCCCCACGAACTTCACCTCGAACACCCACAGATGAATTCCCGTCACGCGCGCCCAGCGGGCGGAACGCCGGCCAAACTCACGGAAGGCCGAATCCGAACCCACCGAAAAGGCCGAATCTGAACCTATCGAACACAGGCCATATACATCGATCGAACCAAATTCGATGACGCCCACGGTCCGGCGTCGAACGCATTTCGAACTTGATTGGCCCTTTTCGTAGTTCAGTCGACGCGGAACGAAAGTGTCACGCTTTCGAGCGGAATTTTACGTGTGTCCGACCATGCGGACCGACGCGCTGTTCGAGTTGCACAGCGCGTTGCTGCGGGGCCCCGGTGACCGTCGTGTCGGCCATCGGCCTGCCACCGAAAGGCAACCGCATGTCCCTGCTGCGCCTCGGCGTCTCGCGCTTCGACGACGTTGCGGTCGGCAACCGTCTGCTGGACAGCGGATTCGGCCTCGACACGGACCCGCTTGTTCTGCTGTCGGCCGTCGCCGGGGCGACGACGCGCCTGCGGCTGCTGACGTCCGTACTCGTCGCGCTGGAATCCTGACGAGTTCGATGCCGTCGGTGTGCCTGCCCGTGAACGCGGTGCGCGCACCGACGACCACCTCGCCGCCGCCAAGGCCCTGTGGGCCCGGCGGCCCGCGGACTTCGACGGGCCGTTCACGACTCTGCGCGCCGCGCACCTGGGAGTGCCTCCGGTCACGGCCGGCGGTTCGGCGACGGCTGGTACGGCACCGGCGTCGACGCCGCGGAGGTCACCGATGTCCGGCGCCGCCTGCGTGACCTCGCCGGAATCGAGAACGCCGACCGCCTGACGCTCGCCTCGGCCGCGTTCCTCACTCCCCCCGGTGTCCCCGCGGCGAGCGTCGTCGACGACCTCCGGCAGCTCGCCGAGGCAGGACTCACCGCCTGCACCCTGTGGCTGCCGGTCACGGCCGAGGTGGCACCGCGGCTGACCTGATGCCGTGGCCGACAAGCCGGGCCGCTCGTCGAAGCCGGGGACTCCTGGAGCGCCTCAGCCCCGCTTCAGGCGGTCCTTCATCTCGTCCAGCCGGGTCAGGATCGGATAGCCGTCCACGCTCAGGGCGTTGCCGTGACCGGTCTGGTGGATGTCGAAGACCGACTGGAGGGCGGCGTAGAAGCCCTGAACGTCGAGGGTCTGGTTCACGGCGCGCTTGGCCTGGCGGAGGCCGAAGGGCGGCATCTGTGCGATGCGCCGCGCCAACTCGTCCGTCGCGGTGCCGAGTTCGGCGAGCGGGACGACCTTGTTGACCATGCCGACCTGTTCGGCCTCGTGCGCGGTCAGGGGGCGGCCGGTGAAGAGGATCTCCTTGGCCTTGCGGGGTCCCAGCTCCCAGGTGTGGCCGTGGTACTCGACCCCGCCGATGCCCATGTGGACCACCGGGTCGGAGAACTCGGCGTTCTCCGCGGCCACGATCAGGTCGCACGGCCAGCACAGCATCAGCCCGGCCGCGATGCACTTGCCCTGCACCGCCGCGATGGTGGGCTTCGGGATGTTGCGCCACTTCAGCGAGTACTCGAGGTACCGGCGGGTCTCGGCGTCGTAGATCCACTCCAGGGTGATCTCGCCGGGTCCGGGCCAGCGGTCCTTCAGGTCGTGGCCGGCGGAGAAGTGCCGGCCGTTGGCGCGCAGCACGACGACCCGGACCTCCTCGTCCCGGGCCGCACGGGTCCAGGCGGCGTCCAGGTCGTCGAGGAGGGCCATGGTCTGGGCGTTCGCGGCCTCGGGGCGGTTGAGGGTGATCGTCGCGATGCCGTCCTCGGCGTCGTACAGGATCTGGTCCATGGCGGGTGTCCTCTATCGCGGCAGGCCGAGGATGCGCTCGGCGACGATGTTGCGCTGGATCTCACTGGTGCCGCCCGCGATGGTGCCGGCGAAACTGCGCGCGTACCGCTCGAACCAGCTGGAGATGAAGGCCTCGTTGTTCATGTGGTGGTACGGCCCGGTGCGCGCGGGGTGCGGCAGGGCGTCGGCGCCGTGGGCCTCCAGGGCGTGCAGGGAGGCGGACTGGACGGCCTCGGAGCCGAGCAGTTTCAGCACGGAGAGCTCGGAGTCCTTGCGGTCCGGGCCGAGTTGCCGGTAGCCGAGCAGCCGTAGCGCCTGGAGGTCCATCAGGAGCGTGGCGTACCAGTCCTGGCCTGCGCCGACGTCGGCGGCGTCGTGCACCAGGTCCTCCAGACGTTCGGCGAACGACAGCCACAGCAGGGTGCGTTCGTGCCCCAGGGAGCCGTTGGCCACCCGCCAGCCCTCGTTCAGCGGCCCGACGAGGTTCTCCCGCGGCACCCGGACGTCGGTGAGGAACACCTCGTTGAAGTCGAGGTCGTCCTCGGCGGCCATCGAGCCGAAGGGACGCCGTACGACGCCCTCGGTGGCCGTGGGGATCAGCAGGGCGCTGATGCCCTTGTGCTTGGGTGCGTCGGGATCCGTGCGGACGAAGGCGAGGAGGACGTCGGCGTCGTGGGCGCCGGAGGTCCAGATCTTCTGGCCGTTGACGGTGAAGGTGTCGCCGTCCAGCACCGCCCGGGTGCGCAGGGAGGCCAGGTCCGAGCCTGCTTCCGGCTCGCTCATGCCGAGGGCCGCGGTGGTCTCGGCGCGCAGGATCGGCACCGCCCAGCGGCGCTTCTGCTCCTCGGTGCCGAAGGTGATCAGGGACGCGGCGATGATGCCGAGGCCCTGCGGGTTGAAGCTGTGGTAGATCCGGCGGCGGGCCAACTCCTCCAGATGCGCGAGCTGTTGCGGCAGCGTGGCACCGCGGCCGCCGTACTCCGCGGGCTGGCCGGGCAGCAGCCAGCCCGCGTCGAACAGGGTGCGCTGCCAGCGGCGTGCCCAGTCGGGGACGTGGGCGCTGGAGCGGGAGCGGTCCCGCGCCTCGTGCTCGGCGGGCAGGTTAGCGTCCAGGAAGGCGGAGAACTCGGCGCGGAAGTCCGCCACTTCGGGATCGTCGGCGAGTCTCATGGGGCCAGCAGTGCCTTCCGATGCGCGGCCGCGGTGCCGAGGAGCAGGTCGCAGGCCTGGGCTCGTTTCAGGTGGTACTGGAGCTCGTTCTCCCAGGTGAAGCCCATGGCGCCGAAGAGCTGCAGCCCGTGCCGGAAGACCAGTCGCTGGCACTCCCCCGCCGCGGCCTTGGCCATGTGGGCGGCCCGGGTACGCCGCGGGTCCTCCTCGGCGATGGTCAGGGCGGAGAAGTGGGTGAGGGCACGGGCGCGTTCGATCGCCACATACATGTCGGCGGCCTTGTGCTTGACGGCCTGGAAGGAGCCGAGCGGGCGGCCGAACTGCACCCGCCGCTGCACATGGTCCAGGGTCAGGTCGAGGATCCGGCGGCAGGCGCCGACCGCGGTGGCCGCGAGCCCCGTCAGCGCCAGGTCGGGCACGCCCTCGGCGAGGGCCCCGGCCTCGACCTCCGCCACGTGCAGGTTCGGGTCGAGCACGGGGACCCGGCGCGCCGCCAGCTCGGCTCCGGGTACGACGACCACGCCGTCCGGGGTGAGCAGAGCGACCTCGTCGGCCCGGTCGGCGTCCAGGACGTACCGCCCGGTGCCGTCGAAGACCGCCGTGCCGCTGCCCTCGGGGAGGCGGCCGGTCAGCGGGGCGAACCAGGTGGCGGTGGCCAGGAACGGGGTCGGGTCGGCGGCGTAGCCCAACTCCTCCAGGATGAGGGCGAGTTCCAGCGGAGGCGCCTCCAGCCAGCCGAGCCGCCGGTAAGTGCTCCACTGCTGCTCCTCGGGCCGGCCGCGGACCTTGGCGACCGTCTCGCGCACCGTGCGCCGCAGCAGCTGTTGGTCCTCGTCGAGTTCGAACTCCACGCCTGCCTCCGCCCTGTCCGTACCGGTGGCCGCACACCGGGCGCGAGCCCGGGTCGGGCGAGAATAGCATTCTCGCTACATGAAAGTAATGCTCTTGTTTCCTACAGAGTGCGATTCGGTAGGGGGAGTACCCTCTCTTTTCACATGCGTGGAGTACCGTTCTACCCATGAGTGCCGTCCCCGCAGAACCGGTCGAGACCCCCGAGCCCGCCTGGCGACAGCGCGCCGTCGAGCGCTCCACCCGGGCCGCGAAGCTGCGCGCCGAACAGCGCGTCCAGCGGTTCCTCGACGCCGCCCAGGAGCTGATCGCCGACAAGGGCACCACCGACTTCACCGTGCAGGAGGTCGTGGAGCGCTCCCGGCAGTCGTTGCGCAGCTTCTACCAGCACTTCGACGGCAAACACGAGCTGCTGCTCGCCCTCTTCGAGGACGCCCTCTCCACCTCGGCCGCCGAGATCCGGGAGAAGTCCGCCGCGGGGCGGGACCCGCTGGAGCGGCTGAAGATCGCGGTCGACCTGCTGTACGCCTCCTCCACACCCCGCAAGGGCCAGCAGTCCCCGCTCTTCACCGACTTCGCGATCCAGCTGCTGGTCACCCACCCGGACCAGGTGGCCACCGCCCACCTGCCCCTGCTCGCCTACTTCACGGAGCTGGTGGAGGAGGCGGTCGGGGCCGGACAGGCGGTGGCCGCGAAGCCCCGGCGCACCGCGTCCCTGATCATGCAGACGGCGATGTTCACGGCCCAGGCCCCCGCGGCACCGGTCGGGGCACATCCCTCCCCCATCACGGCCGAGGAGGTGTGGGCGTTCTGCCTGGGCGGACTCACCGGGCCCGGCACCGCGCAGGGCCCGGCCGCGACCGCACCGGCAGCGGACGCGCCCGCGACGAAGGCGACCGCCGCGACACGCAGGACGGCCCCGGCGAAGAAGGCCACGGCGGCGCCGCAGAAGCGGGCGGCCACCACGAAGAAGGCCGCTCCGGCGAAGAAGGCCGCCGCCACGAAGGCGACCCGCTCCCAGGCGTGACCCCGCCGTCCGGCGAAGGGCCTCCACGGCCGGTTCCGTGGAGGCCCTTCGCCGTCCGGCGGCCAACGGCTCCCCGCCATCTCCCCCATCGGAGTGGGGCCTTGAGGTTGTACGGCCTTCGGGATGCAAGGGCTTGACGGATACTTCGGTCTGACCTTTGATATGTTCCGCTATCAGCCGCCGGCAGAGGGGTTCCCCGCCGTGGACTTTGAGCTGACCGAGGACCAGGAAACGATCCGCAAGGCCGTGACCGGCCTCCTGCGCGACTTCGACGACCGGTACTGGATGGAGAAGGACCGTGATCATGAATTCCCCCAGGAGTTCTACGACGCCGTCGCGGGTGGCGGCTGGCTGGGCCTGACGATCCCGGAGGCGTACGGCGGCCACGGCCTCGGCATCACCGAGGCGACCCTGCTCCTGGAAGAGGTCGCCCGCTGCGGCGGGATGAACGCGGCCAGCGCCATCCATATGTCGATCTTCGGCATGCATCCCGTCGTCGTGCACGGCGCCGAGGAACTCAAGCGGCGCACGCTGCCCCGGATCGCGGACGGTGACCTGCACGTCTGCTTCGGTGTGACCGAACCGGGCGCGGGTCTGGACACGTCGCGCATCACGACGTACGCCCGCCGGGACGGCAACCACTACGTCGTCAGCGGCCGCAAGGTGTGGATCTCCAAGGCGATGGAGTCCGAGAAGATCCTGCTGCTGACGCGCACCTCCAAGGTCGACGAGGTCGAGAAGCGCACAGACGGCATGACGCTGTTCCTCACCGATCTCGACCGCGACCATGTCGACATCCGCCCGATCCCGAAGATGGGCCGCAACGCCGTCACGTCGAACGAGCTGTTCATCGACGAGCTGCGCGTCCCGGTCGCCGACCGGGTCGGCGAGGAGGGCCAGGGCTTCCGCTACCTCCTCGACGGCCTCAACCCGGAGCGGATGCTGATCGCCGCCGAGGCGCTCGGCATCGGCCGGGTGTCCCTGGACCGGGCGGTGCAGTACGGGAAGGAGCGGGAGGTCTTCGGCAGGCCGATCGGCATGAACCAGGGGATCCAGTTCCCGCTCGCCGACTCCCTCGCCCGGCTCGACGCGGCCGAGCTGGTGCTGCGCAAGGCGACCTGGCTCTACGACCACGGCCGGCCTTGCGGCCGCGAGGCGAACACCGCCAAGTACCTTTGCGCGGACGCCGGTTTCACCGCGGCGGACCGGGCGCTGCAGACACACGGCGGCATGGGCTACTCCGAGGAGTACCCGGTCGCCCGCTACTTCCGCGAGGCGCGGTTGATGCGGATCGCGCCCGTCAGCCAGGAGATGGTCCTGAACTATCTGGGCTCGCACACGCTGGGACTGCCCAGGAGCTACTGAGGAGTTGGGGATGACCGACCGTACGGATCTGTTCGACCTCACGGGACGCTCGGCGCTGGTGACCGGTGCCGCGGGCGGTATCGGCTCGGCGGTGGCCGAGGCACTGGCCCGGGCCGGGGCGGCGGTGCTCGTGACCGACGTCGACGAGGCGGCCGCGGCGGCCGTCGCCGGGAAGATCTCCGCCGCCGGACTGACCGCCGACAGTACCGCACTCGACGTGACCGACCGGGCGAGCGCCGACGCGGCGGTGTCCCGCGCCGCCGCGCTCGCCGGCGGCACCCTGCACATCCTGGTCAACAACGCCGGGGTCACCGCGCCGGCCATGTTCGGCAAACTGGAGGAGGAAGCCTTCCGGCGGCTGCTGGACATCCACGTCCTGGGCACCTTCCACTGCGCCCAGGCCGCGCTGCCCCACCTCCCGGACGACGGGCGCGGCCGCATCATCAACGTCACCTCGTCCGCCGGGATCGTCGGCACGCTCGGACAGGTCAACTACTCCGCCGCCAAGGCCGGCATCATCGGCCTCACCAAGTCGCTGGCACGCGAACTGGCCCGCAGGAACATCCTCGTGAACGCCCTCGCCCCGCTGGCCGCGACCCCGATGACGGAGACCATCCGGACGAACGAGAAGTTCGCCGCCCAGATGCTCGCCCGGATCCCGCTCGGGCGGTGGGCGGAACCGGCGGAGGTCGCCGGGGCGTTCGTCTTCCTCGCCTCCGACGCGGCTTCCTTCATCACCGGTCAGGTGCTGCCGGTCGACGGAGGCACGGTGATGTGACAGCCCCGGACGTCCCTGTGTTGAATGGTTCAGCCGAAACGGACGTCCGACGAGAGGCCTGAACCCGTGCCCAGCGCCGAGCCCTCCCCCCGCACCCCGAGCTTCGCCACGCTGACCGTGCCCAAGGCGTCGGACGTCCTGGCGGCGGAGGTCCGCGAGCGGATCCTGTCCGGGGAGATCGGCGAGGGCACGGCGCTGCCGCCGGAGCGCCAGCTGGTCGAGCAGACGGGGCTGAGCCGGGCCACCGTACGCGAGGCGCTGCGGATCCTGGAGGTCGAGCGGCTCGTGGAGATCAGGCCGGGGCGCGGCGGCGGGGCCTTCGTGCACCGGCCCGGGCGGGAATCCCTGGCGAACACCGTGCGGTTGGTGATCCGCGGCCAGCGGATCCGGCTGGAGGCGCTGCACGAGACCCGGGAGGCGATCGAGCCCGCCTGCGCCGCACTGGCCGCGAGGCGGCGGACGGACCACGACCTCGCCGAACTGGACGCGGCGAACGCTGAGTTGAAGGAGGCCGGGGACGACGCCCAGCGCTTCCTGCGGGCGAACGTGCGCTGGCACAACGCGGTGGCGCGGGCGGGCGACAACGAGCTGCTCATCGGGTTCATGAGCGCGCTCTCGCAGTCGATCCACGCGGCCACGAACCTGGAGCCGTTCACGGCGGCCGGCACCCGGGAGGTCACCGCGCGGGCGCACACCCGGATCACCGACGCGATCCGTTCCGGCGACGAGGCGGCGGCGATGCGGCGGATGTCCCGGCACGTGTGCGGGTTCGCGCGGGCGGCGGCGGAGGTGGACGCGCGGGAGCGCGTGGAACTGACGGACACCGAAGGCTGACGGACCCCGCGCGGACCTGGGCGCATCCACGCCACGCGAGAATCTCATTCTCATTTTCGCGCAACACCATTGACAGTTACGGCCTGACCTTCCATAACATCGCTGCCATGAGCGAGGTGAGTCCCGCACTGACCGTGGCCGCCGACGGCGACGTCCGTATCGTCACCCTGAACCGTCCCGAGCGCCTCAACGGCGTCTCCGAGGAACTGCACCGCAGGCTGTCCGAGGTGTGGCGCGAGCTCGCCGACGACCCCAAGGCGCGGGCCGTCGTCCTGACCGGCGCGGGCCGGGCGTTCAGCGCGGGCGGCGACTTCGACCATCTGCGCCGCCATCATGTCGATCCCGAACTGCGCGAGCGCTCCATCCGGCTCGACCGGACCATCCAGACGGAGATGATCCGCTTCCCGCTGCCCGTCATCGCGGCCGTCAACGGCCCCGCGGTCGGGCTGGGTTGCTCCCTGGCCCTCGGCTGCGACCTCGTCCTGATGGCCGAGGACGCCTACCTCGCCGACCCGCACATCTCGGTCGGCCTGGTGGCGGGCGACGGCGGGGTGACCCTGTGGCCGCTGCTGACGAGCCTGCTCCGGGTGAAGGAGTACCTGTTCACCGGGGACCGTATCCCCGCCGCCACCGCGGTCGGACTCGGCCTCGCCAACCGGGTCGTGCCCGCCGCGGACCTGATGCCCGAGGCCCTCGCGCTGGCGCACCGGCTGGCCGCGCAGCCCGCGGAGGCGCTGCGCGCGACGAAGGCGGCGCTGGCGGCGGTGGTCGAGCAGGTCTCGCGCGGCGGCATGGAGGCGGCGCTCCTCGCGGAGCGGTCCACGATGACCAGCCCGGACCACATCCGCATCGTCGAGGACCTCGCGTCCAGGGCCCGTCGGCGCCCGACCGCACCCGAGGAGGACTGAGCGTGCAGCCCGAGGAGTTCACGCTGGTCCGGGACATGGTCCGCACGTTCGCGAGCCATCACGCCGTCGGCTCGGCCGACGACATCACGGCCAAGACCCGGGCGGCGGCGCAGGAGGCCCTCGACGGGCTCGGACTCGCCGAGCTCCGCCGTGCCACCCCGCCCGCCGCCACCGTCCAGGAGTGCGGACTGCTGGCCGAGGAGCACGGCCGCCTGCCGCTGACCAGCTCGCTGCTCGGCACCGTCCTGCTGGCCCCGGAGCTGCTGCGGCTCCTCGGTACGGACGAGCCCGGCACACGGCTCACGGTCGCCCTCGCCGGCGACCTCCGCCTTCCCGGCCCGGACCCGGTCGATCTCCGTGCCTGGGACTGCGACGGAGCCGAGGCAGCGCTGTACGTCGGCCCCGAGGGGACCGTGACCCGCGCCGAACTCGGCGCGCCCGCACCGACCGTGGACCTGCTGCGCGGTGTGCGTCGGGCTTCCGCCGTCGGCGCGCCCGTCGGCCGGCTCACCGCGCAGGACCGGCAGCGCTGGGAGGCATACGCACTGGTGCTCGTGGCGAGTGAACTGGTGGGCGCGGCAGGCGAGTTCGTCGAACGGAGCGTGGAGTACGCCCGCGACCGCCGGCAGTACGGTCGCCCCATCGGCTCCTTCCAGGCCGTCCAGCATCTGCTCGCCGACGCGACCGTCCTGGTCGAGGCCTGCACCAGCGCCACCCGGTACGCGGCCTGGTGCCTGGACCACGAGCCGCCCGACCGGGCGCTGGTGGCGGCCCGCGTGGCCAAGGCGGAGGTCAACACCTCGGCCGTCGAGGCGGTGTACGCCGGGATGCAGGTGTTCGGCGGTATCGCCCAGACCTGGGAGCACACGGCCCATCTGTACCTCCGCAGGGTTCTCGTGGGCGCCACCGTGCTGGCGACCACCGCCGACCTGCTGCCCGCCCTCGCCGCACCGGAGGCGACCCGATGACCGACGGCCCCCTCGACTTCGGCGACCCGGCGGACCTGGAACGGCTGCGGCGGGACTTCCGCGCCTGGCTGGCCGCCCATCCCCTGCCCGAGCGGCGCCCGGACGAACCGGTCCCCGAATTCCTGCACCGCTGGCACCGCATCCTGCACTCCGGCGGCTGGGTCGGCCTCGACGTGCCCGAGGAGTACGGCGGCCGTGGCCTGACTCCGCTCCACCAGGTCGCCGTCAGCGACGAGTTGGGCGCACGCGGCGCCCCCGGTGTGCCCCGGATCGGCTATCTCGCCCACGCCCTACTGGAGTTCGGCGACGAGAAGCAGCGCCGCCGGCTGCTGCCGCGCATGCTCTCCGGCGACGACGTCTGGTGCCAGGGCTTCAGCGAGCCGGGCGCGGGATCGGACCTGGCCGGTATGAGCACTCGCGCGGAGCGGCAGCCCGACGGCGGGTACCTCGTCAACGGGCAGAAACTGTGGACGAGTTACGCCCAGTACTCCTCCCTCTGTCTCCTCCTGGCCCGCACCGACCGCACCGCGCCCGCGCACACCTCGATCTCGGCGTTCGTGCTGCCGCTCGACCGTCCCGGCGTGACCGTACGCCCGCTGCGCGCGGCCAACGGCGACGAGGAGTTCTGCGAGCTGTTCCTCGACGACGTCCGCCTTGAGGAGTCCGAGCGGGTCGGCGCGGAGGGCGACGGCTGGCCGTTGGCGATGACGACGGTGTCGTACGAACGCAACGCGCTCGACACCGGGCACCTGTCGAAGTACGGGCTGCTCGTCGAGCGGCTGCGCCGCACCGCGCACGAGCGCCGCGAGAGCCTGCCCGACGGCCTCCTCACGCAGATCGGCCGGTGTGTCGTCGATTACCAGGTCCTCGTCGCGCACGCCCGGCGCCGTACCGCACAGCGGCTCGCCGGCCGGGCCGCCGGGCCGGACTCGTCCGTCGACAAGCTGTTGATGACCCATGCCGAGCAACGGCTCTACGAGACGGCCCTGTTGGTGTTCCCGGACGAACTCCGCACGGAGGGCGGCGAGGTCTTCGCCGACTACCTCTACTCCCGGGCCGCGTCCGTCTACGGCGGGACGTCCCAGATCCAGCGCAACATCATCGCCAAGCGGCTGCTGCGCCTGCCGGCCGACGACCGCGTCTGAACGGAGCCCGCCGATGCGACACGACCAGGAGTTCCTCAGCATCCCGAACGTGATCCGGGTCGCCGCGCGTCGGTTCGGCGATGCCCCGGCCCTCGTCGACGGCGCGGTGCGCCTGACCTTCCGTGAGCTGGAGGAGCGGATGGTCCAGGCGGTGCGCGGGGCGCTCGCGCTGGGCATCGGTCCCGGCGACCGGGTGGGCCTGTGCGCGCCGAACTGCGCGGAGTGGATCGTCGCGGCCCTCGGCATCCAGGGCGCGGGAGGTGTGGTCGTCCCCCTGAACACCCGTTTCAAGGCGCAGGAGATCTCCTACATCCTGCGCAAGTCCGGTGCCAGGGCCCTCTTCGCGGCCGCCTCCTTCCTCGGCACGGACTACATCGCCGACCTGTGCCGGGCCGATCCCGGACTGCCCGCCCTGGCCACGGCCGTATCGCTCCTCGGGCCGCCGTCGGAGGCCACCCTGGGCTGGCAGGAGTTCCTCGACGCGGGAGCCGGGACCGCGCCCTCGGCGGCGCACGCCTCGATCGACCGGGTCGCCCCGGACGACCTGTCCGACGTGATGTTCACCTCGGGCACCACCGGCCACCCCAAGGGCGTGACGCTCACCCACGGGCAGTCCCTGCGCGCGTACGGCTGGATGTCCACGGAGTACACCTTCGAGGCCTCCGACACGTTCCTGGTGATCCCGCCGTTCTTCCACTGCTTCGGCTACAAGGCGGGCTGGCTCGCCTCCCTGATGCACGGAGTGACGGTGATCCCCATGGCCGTGTTCGACGCGGGACGGGCCCTGCGGATCATCGCGGAGGAGCGGGTCAGCATCCTCCTCGGCCCGCCCACCATCTTCCACGACCTCCTCAACCACCCCGACCGGAGCGCGTACGACCTCTCGTCCCTGCGGGTGTCCATGACGGGCGGCACCACGATCCCCGAGGCGCTGATCCGTGCCATGAAGAAGGAGCTGACCTTCGACATCGTGCTCAGCGCCTACGGGCTGACCGAGTCGAGCGCGCTGGTGACCAGCACCCGCGTCGGTGACCCGGAGGAGACGGTGGCCCGCACCACCGGCCGGTCCATCCCCGACGTCGAGGTCCGGATCGCCGACGACACCGGAGGGGCCGTCCGGCCCGGCGCGGACGGGGAGATCCTGGTGCGCGGCTACAACGTCACCCGCGGCTACTGGGACGACCCCGGGGCCACCGCCGCCGCCATCGACCCCGAGGGCTGGCTGCACACCGGTGACATCGGCCGGCTCGACGCGGACGGCAACCTGGCCGTGGTCGACCGCAAGAAGGAGATGTTCATCGTCGGCGGCTTCAACGCCTACCCCGCCGAGATCGAGAAGCTGCTGCTGGGCTGCGAGGCGATCGCGCAGGTCGCGGTGGTCGGTGTCCCCGACGAACGGCTCGGCGAGGTCGGCTGCGCGTTCGTCGTGCCGAGGCCCGGGGCGGACACCACCGAGCGTGAGGTCATCGCCTGGGCCAGGGAGCACATGGCCAACTTCAAGGTCCCCCGCCGGGTCCGCTTCGTGGACGGACTCCCGCGCAACGCGAGCCAGAAGGTCCTCAAGCACGAGCTGCGCGCCCTGCTCGGAGAGCACTGAGATGGGCGGTCCGCTGACCGGCGTCACGGTCGTGACCCTGGAGCAGGCCGTCTCGGCTCCCATGTGCACCCGCACGCTCGGTGACTTCGGCGCCCGTGTCATCAAGGTGGAGAACCCGAAGGGCGGTGACTTCGCCCGCCACTACGACGACGTGGTGGGCGGACTGGCGGCCCATTTCGTGTGGGCCAACCGAGGCAAGGAGTCGGTGGCCCTGAACCTGAAGTCGGAGGCCGGTCTGGCGGTCCTGCACCGGCTGCTGGAGCGCGCCGACGTGCTCGTCTCCAACCTCACCCCAGGCACCACGGCCAAGCTCGGCCTGTCCCCCGCCGATCTGGAGGTACGGCACCCGGAGCTGATCGCCGTCGAGATCGACGGGTACGGCCCCGGCGGCCCGCTCTCCCACAAGCGCGCCTACGACATGCTGGTCCAGGCGGAGTCGGGCGCCTGCTCGGTGACCGGCCTGCCCGGCGCCCCGGCGAAACCGGGCCCGCCCGTGGCGGACGTGTGCAGCGGGCTGTACGCGGCGCTGTCGGTCATGGCGCTCCTGTACGGCCGGGGCCGCGGCGGTCCGGCGCCGTCGGTGGCGGTCAGCATGTTCGACACCATGGCCGAGCTGATGGGGTATCCGCTGACGTACACCCTGCACTCGGGGATCGAGAAGCAACCGCTCGGCATGAGCTCGCCCGCCGTCGCGCCGTACGGCGCCTACCCCACCGCCGACGCGCAGACCGTCGTCCTGGGGACCACCAACGACGCCGAATGGCAGCGTCTGGCAAGGGAGTTGCTGGGCCGGCCGGATCTGGCGGACGACGAGCGGTTCCGTACGAACGCCGGCCGGGTCGAGCACCGTGCGCCGTTGGACGCCGCGATCGGTGCCTGGTGCGCGGGGCACGACCTGGCGTACGTCCAGGACCGCGCGGACGCCGCCGGGATCGGCAACGCCCGCTACAACACGCCGAAGGACGTCCTGGCCCACGAGCAGTTGACCGCCCGCGGCCGCTGGCGGGAGATCGGCACGCCGTCGGGTCCGGTGCCGGCGCTGCTGCCACCGCCCGTCATCGCCGGCTACGACCCGCCGATGGGCGCGGTGCCCGCGCTGGGGGAACACACGGACGCCGTACTGGCCGAACTGGGCCTCGATGAGCGGGACATCGACGCGCTGCGCGCGCAGGGAGCGGTCCGGTGAGCGTGCTGCTGACGAGCGACGCGGGTGGGGTGCGCACGCTGACCCTCAACCGGCCTCACCGCAGGAACGCCATCGACCCCGAGCTGTGGGAGGCGCTGGCGGCGGCCCTGAGGGAGGCGGGCGAGGACGGCACCGTACGGGCGCTCGTCCTCACCGGGGCGGGGGGCGCGTTCTGTTCCGGTGCCGACATCTCCCGGCCGGTCGTCGACCGGCATCCGCTGCACCGGATGCGGACGCTCACCGAAGTGACCCTGCTGCTGCACGAGTTGCCCTTCCCCACCATCGCCAAGGTGACGGGGGTTGCGGTGGGCGCGGGCTGGAACCTGGCGCTCGGCTGCGATCTGGTGGTGGCCACGCCCGAGGCGAGGTTCTCGCAGATCTTCGCGCGCCGTGGCCTGTCGCTGGACTGCGGCGGCTCGTGGCTGCTGCCGAAGCTCGTCGGACTCCAGCAGGCCAAGCGGCTCGCCCTGCTGGCGGAGACGCTCGACGCCGAGGAGGCGCGGGCGCTGAACCTGGTGACCTGGGTCGTGGCCGCCGACAAGGTGGACGCCTTCGTCGACGACCTGACCGCGCGGCTGGCGTCCGGTGCGCCGGTCGCGCTCGCGCAGATCAAGGCGCTGCTGGACGAGGGCGCGGACCGCACCCTGCGGGACGCGCTGGCGAACGAGGCACGGGCGCAGGCGGTCAACTTCGCCACCGCGGACGTGTGGGAGGCGTATTCCGCGTTCGCCGACAAGCGCGAACCGCAGTTCACCGGCCGCTGGGTGGTGCCGAGACGAACGGAGAGCGACACATGACGCGGGAAGCGGTGATCGCGGCGGCGGTCCGTACGGCCGTCGGCAGACGGAACGGCGGCCTGGCCGGCGTCCACCCGGCCGACCTGTCCGGGGCGGTGCTGAACGCGCTGGCCGAACGGTCGGGTCTCGATCCGGCGGTCGTCGACGACGTGATCTGGGGGTGTGTGTCCCAGGTCGGCGACCAGTCGAGCAACATCGGCCGCTATGCGGTGCTGGCCGCCGGCTGGCCCGAGAGCATCCCGGGGACGACGGTCAACCGGGCCTGCGGGTCGAGTCAGCAGGCACTGGAGTTCGCCGTCCAGGCGGTCCTGTCGGGGCAGCAGGACGTGGTCGTGGCGGGCGGCGTCGAGGTGATGAGCCGGGTGCCGCTGGGCTCGGCGAAGGCGGGCGGAATGCCGTACGGCCCCCAAGTCATCGCCCGATACGAGGACTTCTCCTTCAACCAGGGCGTCTCCGCGGAGCTGATCGCGCAGAAGTGGGGTCTCACGCGGGAGCGGCTCGACGCGTACGCCGCGCTGTCGCACGAGCGGGCGGCGGCCGCGCAGGACGGCGGGGCCTTCGACGAGCAGATCGTGCCCATGGCCGGGATCGCGGCCGACGAGGGCATCCGGCGGGGCACCAGTGTGGAGTCGCTGGCGCGGCTCAAGCCCTCCTTCCAGGAGGACGGTGTCATTCACGCGGGGAACGCCTCGCAGATCTCCGACGGCGCGGCGGCCCTGCTGATCACCACACCGGAGCGGGCCCGTGAGCTGGGTCTGACACCTCTGGTGCGGTACCGGGCGGGGGTGGTCGTCGGCTCCGATCCGGTGCTGATGCTGACCGGGCCCGTCCCGGCGACCGAGAAGGTGCTGCGGAAGGCCGGGGTGGCGCTGCCGGAGGTCGGGGTGTTCGAGGTGAACGAGGCGTTCGCGCCCGTCCCGCTGGCCTGGCTCGCCGAGACCGGCGCCGACCCCGAGCGCCTCAACCCGCTCGGCGGTGCGATCGCGCTCGGGCATCCGCTGGGCGCGTCGGGGGCGGTCCTGATGACGCGCATGATCCATCACATGCGCGCGCACGGGCTCCGCTACGGCCTGCAGACCATGTGCGAGGGCGGCGGCACGGCCAACGCCACCCTCGTCGAACTCGCGGACTGACAGGGGGCGGCCGGCATGCGACGGGATGTCTTCACCGAGGACCACGAGGCGTTTCGGGGACTGGTGCGGGAGGTCGTGGCGAAGGAGGTGGTGCCGCACTACGGCGCGTGGGAGAAGGCGGGACGGCTACCGCGCGACTTCTTCACGACGCTCGGTTCGCTGGGCCTGCTGGGCATGGCGATCCCGGAGCGGTACGGCGGGGGCGGACAGCCCGACTACCGCTACAACGTCGTCCTCCAGGAGGAGGCGGCCGCCGCCCTGGTCACGCTGGGCACCGTCCGCACCCAACTCGACGTCGTACTCCCCTACTTCCTCGCCTACGCGAACGAGGAGCAGCGGGAGCGCTGGTTCCCCGGCCTGGCGTCCGGGCGGCTGCTCACCGCCATCGCGATGACCGAGCCGGGCACGGGCTCCGACCTCGCCGGCATCCGGACGACCGCCGTGCTCGACGGCGACACCTACGTCCTCAACGGTGCCAAGACCTTCATCACCGGCGGGCTGCTGGCCGACCTGGTGATCGTGGTGGCGCGTACGGCGGCCGATCCGGGCGACCGGCGGGCGGGGCTGACGCTACTGGTCGTGGAGGACGGCATGGCCGGGTTCACGCGCGGCCGGACGCTGGACAAGATGGGCATCAAGGTGCAGGACACGGTCGAGCTGGCCTTCGACGGTGTGCGGGTGCCGGTGGCCAACCGGCTCGGCGAGGAGGGCGCGGCCTTCGGGTACCTGGGCCACAACCTCCCCCAGGAGCGGATGACGGTCGCGGTCGGCTCGGTGGCCCAGGCACGGGCCGCGCTGGACGCGACCGTCGCCTACGTGAAGGAACGCAGGGTGTTCGGCTCGCCGGTCGCCGCCTTCCAGAACACCAAGTTCGAACTGGCCGCCGTCGCCACCGAGATCGAGGCGGCGCAGGCCCTGCTGGACCGGGCCGTCCTGGAGCTGGTCGACGGCCGGCTCTCCGGTGCCGACGCGGCGAAGGTGAAGCTGTTCTGCACCGAGATGCAGGCGCGGGCCGTGGACCGATGTCTTCAACTCTTCGGCGGATACGGCTACATGCTGGAGTATCCGATCGCCCGGCTGTACGCGGACGCCCGCATCACGCGGATCTACGCGGGGACGAGTGAGGTCATGAAGGTCATCATCGCCAAGTCACTGGGGTTGTGAACCATGTCCGTGGAGGACTTCGCCGGCCGGCCCGGCATCGCGTTCGTCGCCGGCGGCACGGGGGCCATCGGCTCGGCTGTCGTACGGACCCTGGCGGAACACGGCAGCGATGTCGCGTTCACCTACCGGAGCAGTCACGAGGCCGCGGCGGCCCTCGTCGACGATGTGAAGGCACACGATCGGCAAGTCCGGTCCATCCGGCTCGATCTGACCGACGAGGCGGCGACGGCCCGAGCCGTCACCGAGGCCGCCGAGATGTCCGGTGGCCTGCACACACTCGTGTACGCCGCCGGACCGCACGTACCCATGACCCATCTGAGCCTGGTCGCACCCGCCCGGTACCGTGCCCAACTGGAGGTCGATGCCGGGGGGTTCTTCAATCTCGTCCATCCGGCACTTCCGTTGCTGCGGGCGAGCGGGGGCAGTGTCGTCGCCGTCACCACCGTCGCGACGCGGCGCTTCCCGGTCCGCGACGGGCTGTCCTCGGGTGTCAAGGGCGCCGTCGAGGCGGTCGCCCGTGCGCTGGCCGCGGAGGAGGGCCGGTACGGCGTCCGGGTCAACTGCGTGGCTCCCGGGATGCTCAACGACGGCATCGCCGGTCGGCTGATCGACACCGGTGAACTCGACGCGGACACCCTCGCACTCACCCGGCGCAACATCCCGATGCACCGGTTCGGGCAGGCGCAGGACATCGCGGAGGCGGTCTGCTTCCTCGCCTCGGACCGGGCCGGGTTCATCACCGGGCAGGCGCTGGGGGTGGACGGCGGGTACAGCGTCTGAGCAGCCGGGCTCAGGAAGTGATCTCCCGGCCGCCGACGTAGGCGGCCCGCACGAGGTCGGCGGTCAGGGTGTGGAGGGCCTCGCGCGGCGGGACGTGGAGCAGGCACAGGTCGGCGACCGCTCCCACCGACAACCTCCGTGCGCGGGCGGGACGTTCGGGGGTGCCGAGGAAGAGCCGCAGGGCCGCCTCCGGGGTGACGGCCTCCCCGTCGTCCCGGGTCACGGCGGCCCGCATCACCGCCCACGGGTCGGGGGTGCCGTACGGTGCGTCGGTTCCGGCGGCGACCGGGATGCCCGCCTCGGCCAGGCTGCGGCAGCGGTAGAGGTGCGGCCGGTCGTCGGGGCGGACGTCGGTGGCGTACTCGCGTCCGCGCTCGACGGGGAAGTGCGGCTGGGTCACGACCGTCACGCCGAGCCGCCGCAGCCACGGGATGGTCTCCGCCGGGATCAGCGCGCCGTGCTCGATGCGGTCGCCCGCGACCGGTCCGGCCTCTTCCAGGGCGAGCAGGGTCACCAGCAACTGCACCCGGGTGACGCAGTGGACGGCGACCGGGCGGGGCCGCGCTGCGGCGACCGTGGCCGCGAGGTCGGGGGGCGTGGGCAGGCTCGGGTCGTCGAGCATGATCTTGACGGGGGCGTCCACGCCCATGACGGCCACCCGTTGCGGCAGCACGGCGAGCGTCTGTGCGAGGCCGGGCGCCGGGTGCGGATCGGCGTTGGTGAACCCCGTGACACCGAGTAGGGCGGCGCGCCGGCCGAGCCCGGCCAGATCCAGCCGTACCGGAGGAACGAGCCGGCGCAGCCGCGCGTCCTCCCGCCACAGCCGCCCGTCGTGGAATTCCGGGGTGTCGTCCAGGCCGACGGCCCGCAGTGCGGCGCTGTTGAGAAACCACATGGCGCCGCTGCGATGCTGCACCCGGACCGGCCGGTCGAGCACGATCGCGTCCAGCACCCGCCGGTCCAGCGCCCCGGCGACGCTCTCGTGGTAGCCGACCGCCCGCACCCACTGACCCGGCTCCCCCGCGCCGAGTGCCGCCGCGAGCCCGGCACGGCCGCGCACCTCGGCGGGCCCGACCTGTACGGAGGCGGCCGCGGCGGCCAGTGCCGTGAGATGCACATGGTGGTCGTGCAGTCCGGGCAGCAGTGCCGCGCCGTGTCCGTCCAGGTCGGCGGGGCCGGTGAGCCGGGGGCCGAGCTCCGCGATCCGGCCGTCCGCGCCGACCCGCACATCGACCCGGCCGTGCCCCTCGACCGCCACGTCCCTGATCAGCACGGTGCTGTCCGGCTCGCGGCCAGGGCGGCGGAGCAGGCGGCCATGGACACGCACAACAGCTCGCCGCCGCCCGCAGCCAGGGAGCACGCGACGGCGTGGGCGGCGTAGAGGCCGGTGACCGGATCGGCGAGCGCGTCGCCGAGGAACACCGGATCGCCGTACGCGTCCCGGCCGGTCAGTCCGGCGGCGACCGCCGCGTCGTCGCCGAAGGCGATACGGCCGTCGTCCCGTCCGTATCCGGTGATGGAGACCCAGACCCGGCCGGGGCGGGCGGCCAGGAACTCCTCGGCATGCACGCCGAGCCGCCGCAGGGCCCGCGGCCGGGACGCCTCGATGACCACGTCGGCACGGGCGACGACATCCGCGAGAGCGCCGGAGGCGAAGTCCAGCACCAGGCTGTCGTGGCCGTCGTGCAGCCAGCGGTAGAACTCGGGATGCCCGCGGCGCGCCCCGTCCGGCCGACCGGCGCTCTCCACCTTCACGACGTGGGCTCCGGCCAGCCCCAGCAGCCGGGCGCACAGCGGCCCCGCCCACAGCGCGGACAGGTCGACGATCCGCAGATCCGCGAGGCCGCGGGCAGCGGGTGAGGGTGGGCCGTGGCGTTCGGCGTGTATCGGTGCCCGGCCGCTCCTGGCCTCCCCATGTGCCGCCGCGGCGATCCCGAGCAGCTGGGCGTTGCGGGCGAGTTCGGTGGCCGGCGTGCGCGGTGCGGCGGTGTCCAGGTCGGTTCCGGGCGTGCCGAGGAGTGCGAGCAGGGCGGGGAGGGACACCCGGTCGTCCGGGCGGGCCAGGTTGATCGCCGCCCAGCCGTCCGCGGTGGGCAGGAGACGGCACGAGCCGCCTGCCGACGTCCGCCCTGACGGTAGGTCGAATCCGGCGAGTTCGGCGCGGCGGAACAGCGCGGCGGGCAGGTCCACGGGCACCCCGGTGAACCGGGTGAAGTCGTCCGCGAGGGCGACGAGCGGACCGAGGCAGGGTTCGACGCCGGCCATCCAACGGTCGAGAACGACATTCTCCATGGCGCGAACACCCTTCTCCCACCGGAGACGCCAGATTACACTCCGGGATCGTGGAGCCGCCTTTCACTCTCGTCGACCTGGACCGCACGGCCCCGCCACCGGTCGCGAGGGACCGGGTGACGGTCGCGGTGGCGCTCGAACCACGCGATCCGACCGCGGAGTTCGACGTGCTCCTCACGGCTGCCCCCGATCCCCCGCGACCGTGGGTGGGCTGTGCCGACCCCTACGCCACCGCGGAGCTGCTGCGGAGCATCGTGAACCGGCATCCGGCGGCCTGTGTCGCTCTCGTCCAGGTGCTCCGGATGGGTGCCGTGCTGCCCCCGCCCGACCGGCTGGTTCTCGAATCGCTGGCCTACTCCGCGCTCCTGGCGGGCGGGGACTTCCGCGGCTGGCTGGCCTCGGCCCGCTCCCGCACCCCGCGCCCCGCCGCCGAGCCCGTCCGGGTCGACCGCGTCGGCGAGCGCCTGACGCTCACGCTGGACCGCCCCTGGGTGCGCAACGCCTTCGACGCGACCACGAGGGACGCCCTGTGCGAGGCACTGGAGGTCGCCGTCGCGGACCCGACGGTCACCCGGGTCGACCTGTACGGCAACGGCCCCGCCTTCTGCAGCGGGGGCGACCTGTCGGAGTTCGGTACGGCGCGCGACCCCGCCGAGGCACACCGCGTCCGCGTCCACCGCAGTCCCGCCGCACTGCTCCAGCGCTGCGCGCCCAAAGTCACCGCGCACCTGCACGGCGCCTGCGTCGGCGCCGGCATCGAACTGGCTGCCTTCGCGGGATCGGTGACCGCCACCCCGGACACGGTGATCCGACTCCCCGAGATCGGCATGGGCCTGATCCCCGGAGCGGGCGGCACCGCCGGCCTCCCCGCCCGTATCGGCCGCGAACGCACCGCCTATCTGGCGTTGTCGGGCACCCCGACGAACGCCACGCAAGCACTGCGCTGGGGACTGATCGACACCCTGTGTCCGCGCTGCCCTGACCTCACCGGCCGGAGTGAGCCCGCCACAGGTCGCGGAGCAGTGCGATCTCGGCCATGTGGTGGATGAATTCGAGGTTGGTCCCCGACAGCACGTCGATGAACGGGTCGTCGGGGTCGGAGCCGTACGGGTACTGCGAGAAGCCGACGGTGTCGAGCTGTTCGTCGGTCACGGTGGCGACGCTGTCGCGCCAGCGGTCCACCGTCGCCCAGAACCGGTCCAGGGCCAGGGCCGAGCTGGGCGTGAAGTCGACCAACTGGTGCGGGTCCTGCCGCCGGTCGCCGAAGGTCCACTCCCAGCCGCCCGCGAAGCCCGAGTGCAGATGACCGAGCCGCCAGGCGATCGTGGTGAGAACGGTCTGGTCGGGCTCCGGCGGGCCGGTGTGGCCGAGGACCTGCTCGACCCGCTCGACGCTCACGCCCCAGTCGTCGGCGATCTTGGCGACGCTCATCCCGGCGGCGGCCTGCCGGGCGACCTCGGCGTACTCACCCGCCGGGATGTCCGGGGCGCCCTTGTCGAGCACCCAGTCGCCCGGCCCGAACGCCCTGGGCGTCGTCGCCTCGTCCCGGCGGCGGATCGACCAGCTGCCGGGTACCGGCTCCCACAGGTACTCCGCGTCGCCGAGCCCCGCCAGCCGCACCTGGGCGCGTTCCCTGGCCCAGTCGAACTGGTCGAGCAGCACGCCCAGACGGCCGGTCCCCATGTCTGGCTCCCCTCGCGGTCTCCGGTCACCCACCCCGCCACACTCAGGCGGAGGCTAACGGCTCGCCGGGACGGGACGCGACGCAATTTCGCGCCCCTGGTGGCCGGTCGGCCATGGCCGGTCAGCTGTCGAAGTCGACCGTCAGTTTCTCGGAGACCGGATACGACTGGCAGGTCAGGACGTAACCGGCTTCGACCTCGGCCGGTTCCAGGGCGTAGTTGCGGCGCATGTCCGCCTCGCCGTCCGTGATGCGCGCCCGGCACGTGCCGCACACCCCTCCCTTGCACGCGAAGGGCAGATCCGGGCGGATGCGTGACGCGGCGTCCAGAAGCGTGGCCCCGCGCGGGAGCCGGGCGGTGGTGGAACGGCCGTCCAGGGTGACGGTGACCTCGCTGGCCGGGCCCGTCGCCGCCGCCTCCTCGTGGCGGAGGGGTTCGATCGGCTCGTCGGCGAAGAACAGCTCCTGATGGACGCGCTCTTCGGGCACATCGAGGTCGGCGAGCACCTGCCGCGCGTCGAGCACCATGCCGTGCGGGCCGCACAGCCACCAGTGATCGGCGGACGGAACGTCGATCAGTCCCTCGATGAGCGCACCGAGGCGGTCGCCGTCCAGCCGGCCGGAGAGGAGTTCCGCTTCGCGGGGTTCACGGGAGAGGACGTGGGCGAGGTGGAAGCGGGTGCGGTACTCGTCCTTCAGGTCGGCCAGTTCGTCGGCGAACATCACGGTGTCGGTGCGTCGGTTGCCGTAGAACAGCGTGACCTTCGAGCGGTCGTCGGCCGCCAGGACCGACTCGGCGATGGACATCATGGGCGTGATGCCCGAGCCCGCCGCGACCAGCACATGGTGGCCGGGCACGGTGAGGTCGGGGGTGAAGGCTCCGGTGGGGGCCATCACCTGGATCGTGTCGCCCGGCCGCACCTCGTGGACCAGCCAGGAGGAGAAGAGGCCGCCGGGCACCTCGCGGACGCCGATGCGGGGCGGGGCGCCGGCGGGCGAGCAGATCGAGTAGGAGCGCCGCTCGTCGCGCCCGTCGATCTCGCGGCGCAGGGTGAGCGACTGGCCGGGGCCGAAGGCGAACTCCTCCGCCAGGGCGCCGGGGATGTCGAACGTGACCGCCACGGCGTCCTCGCACAGGCGCTGGACCGCGGCGACGCGCAGGGGATGGAAGGCTGGCCGGCGCCGGCGTGCTGTCGTCGCGGGGGCACCGGCGGTCGGTGCCATCAGCTCTGCCATCAGATCTCCTTGACGTACTCGAACGGCTCATGGCAGGTCAGGCACCGCCACAGCGCCTTGCAGGAGGTGGCCGCGAAGCGGGAGGTCTCCTCGGTGTCGACCGAGGCGCAGCGCGGGCACGGAACGGTGCGCCGGGTCGGCGACAGGGTCAGGGGGACGGGACCCGCGGGGCGCGGCGGCGCCGCCAGCGGCGGTGCGATGCCGTGTTCGGCGAGTTTGCGCCGTCCCTCGGGGGTGATCCAGTCGCTGGTCCACGGCGGGTCCAGCACCGTACGGATCTCCACGCGGTCGAAGCCGGCGTCCCGCAGGCGTGCGTCCACGCCGGCCCGCATCTCGGCCATGGCGGGGCAGCCCGAATACGTGGGGGTGAGGTCGGCGACCACCGTGCCGTCGGCCAGGATCGTCACACCCCGCAGCACACCGAGGTCGGCCAGGGTGAGCATGGGCAGTTCGGGGTCCGGGACCCCCTCGGCGATGTGCCGGGCCCGTCGGACGTCGGACAGGACGGTGGTCACCATGTCGCCTCCGGGTGCGCGCGGGCCACGCTCTGCAACTCGGCCAGCAGCGGGGCGAGATACTCGGTGTGCTCACCGTCGCGGCCGTCGCCGGGCAGGGGCGCGGTGTGCGGCACGGGGAGTCCGGCCGCGTCGAGTACCTGCCGGAGATCGGCCCGGACCGCGTCGCGCACGTCCTCGGCGGCGAACAGTTCCTCCCAGTAAGGGGCCTGCGATTCCAGCGCCGTCAGCATGCGCGCGTGCGACTCCTCCGTGCCGTCGCCGAGGCGTACGACCCACTCGGCGGCGTACTGGCGGTGGTAGGCGAGCTCGTTCACGCCCTTGGCCGCGATGGCGGCGAGCACCGGGTCGGGTGAGGTGGCCAGTTCGGTGAAGTGGGCGAGGCGCCAGCAGGCGAACACGAGCAGCCGCAGCACGGAGAAGGCGAAGTCCCCGTTGGGGAGTTCGACGAGGCGTACGTTGCGGAAGTCGTCGGCGTCGCGGAAGTAGGCGTAGGCGTCCTCCGTACGACTCGTGCCGTCCGCCTGGCCGCAGCGCGCGTACAGCAGGCGGGCCTGGCCCAGCAGGTCGAGCCCGATGTTGGCCAGCGCCACCTCCTCCTCCAACTCGGGGGCGAGGGTGATCCATTCGGCGAGCCGCTGGGCCAGGACCAGGGCGTCGTCGCCGAGTGCCAGGCATTGGGCGGCCAGTCCGGCGGCGTCGACGCTCTCGGGCACGGCGGTGTCGACGCCGTGCAGGGGGTCCTCGAAGCCGGTGCCGAACGCCCAGCGGGCGTCGCTGCCGTCGTCGTGTCCCTCGGCCAGGCTCAGGTAGACGTGGTCGTCGCTCATCACCGGCTCCTAGATGTGCGGGACGTCGTCGGGGATGTCGTAGAACGTCGGGTGCCGGTAGACCTTGTCGGCGCTGGGGGCGAAGAAGGAGTCCTTCTCGTCGCGCGTGGAGGCGGCGATGTGCTCCGAGCGCACGGCCCAGATGCTCACGCCTTCGTTGCGCCGGGTGTACAGGTCGCGGGCGTGGGTGAGGGCCATCTGGTCGTCCGCCGCGTGCAGCGAGCCGACGTGGACGTGGTTGAGGCCACGCTTGCCGCGGATGAAGATCTCGTACAGCGGCCAGTTCTCCGAGTCGCTCATGCCACGGCCTCCTTGCGCGCCCGGGCGGCCTGCTTGGCGGCGTGCGCGGTGGCGGCCGCACGCACCCAGGCGCCTTCCTCGTGGGCGGTCCGACGGCGTTCCATGCGCTGTGCGTTGCAGGGGCCGTTGCCGCTGATGACTTCCTTGAGCTCGGCGAAGTGGGGGGTGCCGAAGTCGTGGTGGCCGCGCTCCTCGTTCCAGCGCAGTTCGGGGTCGGGCAGGGTCACCCCGAGCTTGGCCGCCTGGGGCACGGTCATGTCGACGAAGCGCCGGCGCAGTTCGTCGTTGCTGTGCCGCTTGATCTTCCAGGCCATCGACTGAGCGGAGTTGGGCGAGTCGTCGTCGGGCGGGCCGAACATCATCAGGGACGGCCACCACCAGCGGTCCACCGCGTCCTGCACCATCTCCCGCTGGGCGGCGGTGCCGCGCATCATGGTCAACAGGAGTTCGTAGCCCTGCCGCTGGTGGAAGGACTCCTCCTTGCAGATCCGCACCATCGCGCGGGCGTAGGGTCCGTAGGAGCTGCGGCACAGGGGGACCTGGTTGCAGATGGCCGCGCCGTCGACGAACCAGCCGATGACACCGACGTCCGCGAAGCTGAGCGTCGGGTAGTTGAAGATGGACGAGTACTTCTGGCGGCCTTCGAGGAGGCGCTCGGTGAGGTCCGCGCGGTCGGCGCCCAGGGTCTCGGCGGCCGAGTACAGGTACAGGCCGTGGCCGGCCTCGTCCTGGACCTTGGCGAACAGGATCGCCTTGCGGCGCAGCGACGGCGCCCTGGTGATCCACTCGCCCTCCGGCTGCATGCCGATGATCTCCGAGTGCGCGTGCTGGGCGATCTGCCGGATCAGCGTCCTGCGGTAACCCTCCGGCATCCAGTCCCGGGGCTCGATCCGCTGGTCCCGCGAGATCGTCGCCTCGAAGTGGGACTCCAGGTCCGGCCCGGCGTCCCTCCCGGCCGCTTCGGTCATCTCCACCAACTCCCTACCGACCATTCGTTCGGTTCATCATACGGTGCTCCCCACCCGATCTGGCAAGGGCAGCGCCCGATCAGGGCCCACAGGGGCATCAGACAGCCTCCCCGGCCCGGGAAGCACCCGGTGACTCAGAGTGCAGGGGCCGGTGCGCACGGCTTTCGACGCCCTCCGCCGTCCGCCCGGTCGGCATGCGGTCCGCCTCTTGACATGCAGGGGCCTTGCTGGATTACTGGACCACGCCGCACGCTAACCGAATGTTCGGTCGGTTCCCAAGGTGGTGGAGATGACGACCCAGGCACCTGACACGAGGCCGGGCCCGGTCGAGACGATGTTCGCCGCGGACGAGGCGTCGCGACGGCTCGGCATCGAGCTGCTGGAGCACGGCGAAGGGACCGCCGTGCTGCGGATGACTGTGGCCGCCTCGCAGGTCAATGGACACCGGATCGCCCATGGCGGCCATGTGTTCCTCCTCGCCGACTCGGCGTTCGCCTGTGCCTGCAACAGCCACGGCGCCGTGACCGTCGCCGCCGGAGCCGACATCGACTTCATCGCACCCGCCTACGAGGGCGATGTGCTGGTGGCCACCGCGCGGGAGCGGGTCCGGTTCGGCCGCAGCGGTGTCTACGACGTGAGTGTCCTGCGCGGTGACGAGGTGATCGCGGAGTTCCGCGGCCGCAGTCGCACCCTCCGCACGCAGAACGAGGAGCCGCAATGAGCAGCAAGGTGATCGCCCCGGAGCCCAGGAGCACCCGCCGGGGCGAGCCAGTTCCCGAGGCGCTGCTGGACGACGCCGAGCGGATGTCCCGCGAGGAGCTCCGGGCGCTCCAGCTCACCAGGCTGCGTGCGACGCTGCGGCACGCGTACGACCACGTGGAGCTGTACCGGAAGAAGTTCGACGCGGCCGGCGTGGGCCCCGACGACTGCCGCACCCTCGCCGATCTCTCCCGTTTCCCCTTCACGACCAAGGCGGACCTGCGGGACACCTACCCCTTCGGCATGTTCGCCGTGCCGATGTCCGAGGTGCGGCGCGTGCACGCCTCCAGCGGCACCACCGGCCGCCCGACCGTCGTCGGCTACACCGAGAACGACCTGTCCATGTGGGCGGACGTCGTCGCCCGCTCCATCCGGGCCGCCGGCGGCCGTCCGGGGCACAAGGTGCACATCTCCTACGGCTACGGCCTGTTCACCGGCGGCCTGGGCGCCCACTACGGCGCCGAACGCGCCGGCTGCACCGTGATCCCCGCCTCCGGTGGGATGACGGCGCGCCAGGTGCAGATCATCCAGGACTTCCGGCCCGAGATCATCATGGTCACGCCGTCCTACATGCTCACCCTTCTCGACGAGTTCGAGCGCCAGGGCATCGATCCCCGCTCCACCTCCCTCCAGGTCGGCATCTTCGGCGCCGAGCCGTGGACGGAGGAGATGCGCCGCGAGATCGAGGAGCGTCTGGACATCCACGCGGTCGACATCTACGGGCTGTCCGAGGTCATCGGCCCCGGTGTCGCGCAGGAGTGCGTGGAGACCAAGGACGGGCTGCACGTCTGGGAGGACCACTTCTTCCCCGAGGTCGTGGACCCGCTGACCGACGAGGTGCTGGCCGAGGGCGAGAGCGGCGAACTCGTCTTCACCTCGCTCACGAAGGAAGCGCTACCCGTCGTGCGGTACCGCACCCAGGACCTGACGCGCCTGCTGCCCGGCACCGCGCGCCCCGGACTGCGCCGTATCGAGAAGATCACCGGCCGCTGCGACGACATGATCATCCTGCGTGGGGTGAACGTCTTCCCCAGCCAGGTCGAGGAGATCGTGCTGCGGACGCCGGGCGTGGCCCCGCACTTCCAGATCCAGCTCAGCCGGCGGGGACGGATGGACCATATGACCGTCCGGGTGGAGGCACGGCCCGACGCCGGTCCCGCCGACCGTGAGGCCGCCGCGAAGACCATCGCCCAGGGCATCAAGGACGGCGTCGGGGTCACCGTGGAGGTCGCCGTCGTCGACCCGGAGACATTGGAGCGCTCGCTGGGCAAACTCCGCCGGGTCAGGGACCTGCGCAAGGCCTAATTCGCTGGCAGGCGAACGGCCGGGGTGCCTACTGTCCTGCCCATGCCCGAGCTGCAGTTGCTCCGTCCGGACCACGCCCCGGCGGTCCTCGCCTTCGAGCGGGAGAACCGTGCCTACTTCGCGGCGTCCATCCCCGACCGCGGCGACGACTACTTCGCCCGGTTCGACGAGCGGCACCGTGCGCTGCTGGCCGAACAGGAGGCCGGGATCTGCTACTTCCATGTGCTCGTGGGCGCCTCGGGCGAGGTGCTGGGGCGGGTCAATCTGGTGGACGTGGCGAACGGCGGCGCGGACCTGGGGTACCGGATCGCGGAGCGGGCGGCGGGGCGGGGGCTGGCCACCTCGGCCGTGCGGGAGGTGTGCGAACTCGCCGCCACCGTCTACGGATTGACCACCCTGCGAGCCGCCGCGAGAGTCGACAACGCGGCGTCCCGTACCGTGCTGGCCCGTACGGGTTTCACCGTCACCGGTGAGACACGGCTCTCGGGCCACCCCGGTCTCACATTCCTGCGCCCGCTTGAGGACTTCGCCGTCCGCCGCCGGCAGACGCCCGGATAACGGGCACCTGCCGACGGGCTGTTCAGGCGGTGGGCGTTCTCCCGGGCGCGCGGGCTCCCTTTCGGATGAGAGGCAGCAGGCTCGCACAGGTGTCGGCCGGCGGCCAAACCCGCCAAGTGGTCGCCCTCGCGGGAACATTCCGCTGTGCCGCTTCGTTGGGGCTGGGCCCGCCCTCGTCGGTATCCCTGGGAGTATCGTGCCCGAATCCACGACCGCCGTCTCCACCGCCCTTCCCGCACTCCCCTCCCTCGGCAGGCAGGCCGAGCAGCTCATCTAGTGGGGAGTGCACGACATCGCCGGACTGTCCGCGGCCGAGGTCCGTGCCTTCGCCGCGGCCGCCGCCGATGACGGCGCCCTGCTCGCCGTACACCCGGAACGCGCCCCCGCCTCCGCGCTCGCGCCGCTGCTGCGGCACGACGGCAGTCCGGGGTTCGTCGTCACCGACATGACCGACGTCGACCTCTTCGCGCCGCTCGACACGATCGAGCTGCCCGACGCCCCGCTCTACGTCCTCACCGGCGTCGACCGGGGTGACCGGATGGCCGGCTGGAGTCCGAACGAGGCGCTTCCCGCCCTCGGGGCGGAGGACCGCACGCCGCTGCTGCTCAGCGAGGGCATCCACTGGGTGCTGCAGCAGCCGGGTGTGCTGGAGCGCAACCACTGCTTCATGACGATCGGTTCGCGGCCGCGCAAGCCCGACGGCGCCCTGGACTCCCGTACTCCGGCGGTCTGGATCAGCAACGGCACCGGGCGGGACGGCCGTGAGCGCCGCAACGCCCCGAAGGTGGGCTGGTGCTGGGCGGGCAACCAGCACACCTGGCTGGGCTTCGCCTCGGCGCTGGACCGCCGGGGCCTGTAGACGTGCGGCCGGGCCGCGGTGCCCGTAACGCACCGCGGCCCTCCCGGAGTCGGTCAGCCGCTCACCGGCCTGCCGCGGCCCCACGCCCAGGCGAGGCGGTCGGCGCCGGACTGGTTGGTGGTGGCCAGCCAGGGCCGGGACGCGTCGCCGACCAGCTTCTGGATCGAGTACGTGTCGTCGGTGCGCAGCCCGGGCCAGTACACCGAACCCATGCCGAGCTTGCGGGCGGTGTCGGTCTCGGACTGGATGAAGTTGACGTAGTTGTCGTCAGGCGCCGGGTGGTTGTAGTCGAGGCCCGTGGTCATGGGAGCCCCGAACTCGTCGATGACCGTCCGGTTCGCGCAGTCTCCGATGCGCTCCTTCAGGTCGGCCGCCCACTGGTCGTAGGTCGCGTAGCTCTTCCAGAAGCCGTAGTGGTGCAGGGAGAGGTAGGTGCCCTTCAGACGCGGGTCGGCGCAGACGGAGGTGACGTGGTCGTTGTAGCCGGCGCCGCTGACGAAGACCCGGTTGCGCGGGACGGACGGGTAGGTCGCCAGCCACTTCGCGGCGATGTCGGCCCATTCGGCGTCGGTGTAGCCGTGCGGCTCGTTCATCGGCTCGAAGTAGACGTGCGGGTCGTGCCGGTAGGCGTTCACGACGGTGTCCCACATGGGCCAGTAGGTGGCCTCGTCGTCGATGAAACCGTCCTTGTTGGCGCCGGTGCCCTCCCAGTAGGACACGATCACCTTGAAGCCCTGGGCGGAGGCCGCGTCGATGACCCCGCGGTACGACTTCCAGTAGGAGCCGTTCACCGTGTACGGGTTGATGGGCAGCCGTACGGTGTTGGCCCCGAGGTTGGCGCGGAACGCCGCGATCACCCGGGTCGCCTTGGCGTAGGTCTGGGCGTAGGTGTCGGAGAGCGACAGGCCGGAGAGGACCACGGGGTCGTCGGCGTAGTTGTCGCGCGGGTCGGCCCAGTTGACGCCCTTGAACTGGCTGGTGCCGTGGCCCGGTACGGCGGCGGAGGCGGGGCTGCCGGTGAGGGTCGTGGCGCCCACGGCGGCGATCGCGACGGCCGCGAGGGCGGCGCGGGTACGGGGGGTGACACGGGTTCTGGCGGGGGTCTTGCGCATCAACGTGCCCTTTCGGAAGACGGCGGCTCGACGCAGGGGCCCGCGGGCCCGACCGCGTGTTTACGTAAACATCGACGCGGCATGTTCACGTGAACATCCCCTCCGCGACCATGCCCGCGGGATCTCCGCCGGGGCTGGTCACGGGGCGATGTTTACGTAAACTCGAAAGCGTCGGAATCGTGGCACCCGCTCCTGCGGCCGTCAAGATTCCCGGTCCCGACTTCCCGTGCATGAAGGAGATTTGAGGGGTGGGGCGATGGTCCTGAACGAGCCGGAGCAGCCGGTCGCACCGGCCGCGGGCGGTGCGCGGCGGGGCGGTTCCGGGGTGCCCGGCGGGCGCCGAAAGCAGCGCGTTTCCATGGCCGATGTCGCCAAGCTCGCCGGGGTCTCGTCGCAGACGGTCTCGCGGGTCTCCAACGGCCATGCCGGGGTGATCAGTTCCACGCGGGAGCAGGTGCTCGCCGCGATGCGGGAGCTGGGCTACCGGCCCAACAGCGCGGCGCGCGCGCTGCGTTACGGCCGGTTCAACACCATCGGCGTGATCCTGTTCAGCCTCTCCTCCACGGGCAACAGCCGCACGGTGGAGGCGATCGCCACGCATGCCGCGGCCGAGGGCTACGCGATCACCCTCATTCCCATCGACGTGGCGACGCAGGACAACGTGTTGGGGGCCTTCACGCGGATGGGCGAGCTGGCGGTGGACGCCGTCATCGTCATCATGGAGATCCATCTGCTCGACACCGGCACCGTGCAACTGCCGCCCGGCGTGCATGTGGTGGTCGTGGACTCGGACGCCGGGGACCGCTACAGCGTGGTCGACACCGACCAGGCCGACGGTGCGCGCAAGGCCGTACGGCATCTGCTGGACCTGGGGCACCGGACCGTGTGGCATGTGACCGGTCCCGAGACCTCGTACGCGGGCCAGCGCCGCACCCAGGCATGGCGGACCGTGCTGGAGGCGGCCGGCCGGCCTGTTCCGGCGCCGCTGCGGGGTGACTGGTCGGCGGAGTCCGGGTACACGGCCGGGCTCGCGCTCGCCGAAGAGCCGGACTGTACGGCCGTGTTCGCGTCGAACGACCAGATGGCCCTGGGTGTGCTGCGCGCCTTCCACGAACGGGGCCTGTCCGTGCCCGCGGACATCAGTGTCGTCGGCTTCGACGACACTCCCGACGCGGCCTTCTTCATCCCGCCCCTCACCACCGTCCACCAGGACTTCGCCGAGGTGGGGCGCCGCTGCGTCCAGGGCGTCCTCCGCCAGATCCGCACCCGCGACGACTCCCGCCCCGGCACCGACCTCGTCCCGACCCGTCTGGTGACCAGGGGCAGCACCGCGCCGCCGCGCAGCTCAACGAGCCCCGGATAGCCCGCCGTTGTGCCGGGGTCCCGGTCGGCCGCTCAGCGTGAGGTGACGGCGGTGAGGGCGTCCCGGAGGGTGGCGCCGCTCGCCGGAGGCCCGTCCCAGCGGGCGGCGACATGGCCGTCGGGACGGACGAGGAGTGCGCCGCCGTGCGGGCCGAGGCGGTGGAGCACGGCGGGTTCGTCGGGCAGGGTCTCGATGCGCAACGGCCAAGGGGGCGCGGCCTGTTGCCGCCAGCGGGCGGGTTCCGGTGTGAGCAGGGTGAACCACTCGCCGACGGCGTCGAGCGTGGAGCGGTCGGGGGTGAGCCAGAGATGGGGCATACGGCGGCCCGGCTCCGCCGTGGGGATGTACTCGGTGCCGGACGGCCCGGGAGGGTCGCCGTGGTCCGTGAGGACGGCGTCGGAGCGGTACGTCATGCCCAGCACCAGGCCCAGTTGGGCGAAGTACCGTTCCGACCACGGGAGTTCGACCGGGGTCGAGGCCGCCGCGCCGGTCCGGAGCTGTTCGCTGCGCAGGTTCAGCACCTGGAGCAGGAGCCGGCTGTTGGCGACCGCCTGGCGGAGAGTCTCGCGGGCCACCGGATGCCGTTCGGCCTGGTAACTGTCCAACAGGCCCGGCCCCGCCCACCCTTGGAGCACACCGGCCAGTTTCCAGCACAGGTTGTGCGCATCGGCGACGCCGGTGTTCATACCGAGGCCGCCGATCGGGGGTACGGCGTGCGCGGCGTCGCCGGCCAGCAGGACACGGCCGCGGCGCAGGCGGTCGGCGACGTACGCGGTCATCGACCACTGCTGCACCCGGGCGACGTCGACCCGGACGTCGGCGCCGGAGCCCAGGGCAGTGGACACCACGCCTGCCCAGTCCGCGTCCTCGGTGTCCTCGGCGCCCTCGGGTGTGGTGTGGAACCAGACCCAGCCGCCCTCCGGGTGGACCGGGCCGAAGGTGCCGTGCGGGGTGAAGTAGACCCCGGCGGGCCGGTCGGCGCACCAGCGGCCGAGGTCGGCGTCGAACACGACGGTGGTGAAGCCGGCGAGGACTCCCGGGCCGGTCGTGCCGATGCCGAGCCGCTCCCGCACGGTGGAGTTCGCACCGTCGGCGGCGAGCACGTACCGGGCACGGACGCGGCTCTTCTCACCGCACCGCCGGTCGACGAGCACGGCGGTGACGCCCTCCGCCTCCTCGGTCAGGTCGACGAGCTCGACGCCGAACCGCAGCTCCGCGTCGGCGGCGGCGAGCAGCGTGGGCTCCAGCCGGTCCTGCGAGGTGACCACGCCGACCACGGGGCTCTCGGGGACCGGTGCGTCGACCCCGACCATCCCGGCCGTGGCGAAGTCGGGGTCGTACAGGGTGTCCCGGAAGCGGACCCGGCCGTACTCGGGTGCGAAGGCGTTCGCCTCGATCCTGGTGGCGAGCCCGAGCTGGCGGAAGATCTCCATCGAGCGCACGTTGACCAGGCGGGAGCGGGGGAAGGGGGACAACGCGGTGTGTTTCTCGACCAGCAGGGTCGGCACACCCCAGCGCGCCAGCAGCGCGCGGGCGGTGAGCCCGACCGGCCCACCGCCGACGATCAGTACCGCCACCTCGGCGTCCGCTCCCGGCATGCATCAATCATCCGGTCGCGACCAGCCGTAGCGATCACCGCACGTCGGAGTGCACCCGAACGAGTTGCCGCCCGCCCTCCGCCTACGGCCGGCGGAAAAGGAGTTGGAGCGGCGTGGCTTCGCCGTGAGACTGGTGCGTCGGTCGGTGTCGCCGGACGGGGAGGGCTTGCCGGATGCGGATGGCTCGGCTCTGGCAGAGCACGGTCGAGTGTCGGCGCCGGGCTTCGGCGGTGGGCCGCTCGGCGGACTCTTCGGCGCGGTCGACGACGACACCGCCGCGGACACACTCGCCGCGGCCTGGTCCTCGGGTATCCGCTCTTTCGACACGAAAGCGAGGGGGACGACATGGCTGACGAATGTTTCCGGGAACCGCGGCTCGCCGCGATCTACGACGCGCTCGACGCCGACCGCGCCGACCTCGGCGCGTACATCCGGCTGGCGGAGGAGTTCGGGACTCGCCGGGTGCTGGACATCGGCTGCGGGACGGGCGTGTTCGCCCTGCTCCTCGCCGACCGGGGCATCGAGGTGGTCGGGGTCGACCCCGCGGCCGCGTCCGTGGAGGTGGCCCGGGGCAAGCCGGGAGCCGAGCGGGTGCGCTGGATCTGCGGCGAGGTGACGGCACTGCCGCCGCTCCAGGTCGACCTGGCGACCATGACGGGGAACGTCGCCCAGGCCATCGCCGCTCCGGGGACCTGGCGGGAGACCCTGCGCGGTGCGCACACGGCACTGCGGCCGGGCGGGCGGCTGGTCTTCGAGACACGGGATCCGGCGCGGCGGGCCTGGGAGGAGTGGGAGCGGGAGGCGACGTACCAGGTGGCGGAGATCCCGGGGGTCGGGACGGTCGAGAGCTGGGTCCAGGTGACCGAGGTGTCGGTACCACTGGTGACGTTCCGGTGGACCTATGTGTTCGCCTCGGACGGGCAGGTGCTGACGTCGGACTCGACGTTGCGGTTCCGGGCGCGGGACGAGGTCGAGGCGGATCTGGTCGCGGAGGGGTTCGTACTCGACGAGGTCCGGGACGCGCCCGACCGCCCGGGCCGGGAGTTCGTGTTCCTGGCGCGACGCCCGGCGAGCGAGTAAGGGCCGCGGTCGGGCGCCAACTGCGGTGAACCGCAGTCGGCTCGGACACGGAAGGTCAGAGGCCGAGGCACCCATGTCCATGACGCATCCCGCCGAGCGGTCCCGCAACGGCCGGGACTGGTTCGATCGAGCGCCCCGCGCAGGCTGCCGACGAGCTGCGCAAGGTGATCCGGACGGAAGGAGAGCTCTGGCGCCGGCGCGCGGTCCACGGGGGGCGCCGGTCGTGACCTCGTACGCTGTCCGACGTGCCTCCCACCCGTCTGCATCGCGTCGCCGTCCTTGTGCTGGAGGGGGCGAAACCCCTCGACGTCGGGATCCCCGCGCAGGTGTTCACGACCCGGGCGAGCATGCCGTACGAGGTACGGGTGTGCGGCGCGGCCCCCGGTCTGGTCGCCGGCGGGGACGGGCTGTCGTACCACGTCGCCCATGGTCTCGACGCGCTGGAGTGGGCGGAGATCGTGTTCGTGCCCGGGTACCGGTTCCCGGACCGGGAGGATCCGCCGCGGTCCGTCGTGGACGCGCTGCTGGCCGCGCACGAGCGGGGCGCGCGGCTGGCCGCCATCTCGACCGGCGCCTTCGCGCTCGCCGCGACCGGACTGCTGGACGGGCGGCGGGCCACCACGCACTGGCACTACACGCGGGCGCTCGCCGAGAAGCATCCGCTGGTCAAGGTCGACGAGAACGTGCTGTTCGTCGACGAGGGCAGTGTGCTGACGTCGGCCGGTGCCGCCTCGGGTATCGACCTGTGCCTGCACATCCTGCGCGGTGACCTCGGGGTGGCCGCGTCCAACCACGCGGCCCGGCGGCTGGTCGCGGCCCCCTACCGCAGCGGCGGTCAGGCCCAGTACGTGCCGCGCAGTGTGCCCGAACCGCTCGGCGAGCGGTTCGCCGCGACCCGGGAGTGGGCGCTGCACCGGCTCGCCGAGCCGCTCACCCTGGATGCGCTCGCCCGGCATGCGGGAGTGTCGGCGCGGACGTTCTCGCGGCGGTTCGTCGAGGACACCGGGTACACGCCGATGCAGTGGGTGATGCGGGCGCGGATCGACCTGGCCCGGGAGCTGCTGGAGCGGTCGGAGCGGAGTGTCGAGCAGATCGCCGACGACGTCGGCCTGGGCACCGGGGCGAATCTGCGGCTGCACTTCCAGCGGATTCTCGGTACGACCCCGAGCGACTACCGGCGGACCTTCACCAAGGGCGAGTGACCTCCGGCCGAAGAACCGACGCCTTGGCGAGATCCTTTTGAACAGTGGCGTTCTCGCCGCTGTCGGGGGCGGGCGCGGCCCGCGAACCTGGTGGCGTAGCGAAGGGACGCCACTCATGACTCGTATCGCCATCAACGGATTCGGCCGCATCGGACGCAATGTGCTGCGCGCGCTGCTGGAGCGGGACAGCGGACTGGAGGTCGTCGCCGTCAACGACCTCACGGAACCCACCGCGCTCGCACGGCTGCTCGCCTTCGACTCGACGGCGGGACGCCTCGGGCGTCCGGTGGGCGTCGACGGGGACGTCCTCGTGGTCGACGGCCGGCGTATCAAGGTGACCGCCGAGCGCGAGCCGGCCCAGCTGCCGTGGGCGGACCTCGGCGTGGACATCGTGCTGGAGTCGACCGGCCGCTTCACGTCGGCGAAGGCCGCCCGCGCCCACCTCGACGCGGGCGCGAAGAAGGTGCTGGTCAGCGCACCGTCGGACGGTGCCGACGTCACGCTCGCGTACGGCGTGAACACCGACGCGTACGACCCGGACGTGCACACGATCGTCTCCAACGCCTCCTGCACGACGAACGCGCTCGCCCCGCTGGCCTCGGTCCTCGACCAACTCGCGGGTATCGAGCACGGGTTCATGACGACGGTGCACGCGTACACCCAGGAGCAGAACCTGCAGGACGGTCCGCATCGCGACCCGCGGCGCGCCCGTGCCGCCGGGGTCAACATCGTGCCGACCACGACGGGTGCCGCCAAGGCGATCGGCCTGGTGCTGCCGAACCTCGACGGGAAGCTGTCGGGCGACTCGATCCGGGTACCGGTGCCGGTGGGTTCGATCGTCGAGCTCAACACGACGGTGTCCCGTGACGTGACGCGGGACGAGGTGCTGGCGGCGTACCGCGCCGCGGCCGAGGGCCCGCTCGCGGGCGTCCTCGAATACTCGGACGACCCGCTGGTCTCCTCGGACATCACGGGCAACCCGGCCTCGGCGATCTTCGACTCGGCCCTCACCCGGGTCGACGGCCGCCACATCAAGGTCGTCGCCTGGTACGACAACGAGTGGGGCTTCTCCAACCGGGTGATCGACACGCTCGAACTGCTCGCACGGTAGCGGGCGGAGCCGCAGTTTGGCGGCCGGAGCGGTCGGCCGTCATTTCTACGGCCGACCGTCTTCGGTTCTTCGGCTCTTCCGCGTGTCTCAGCTCGCGGCCCCGGCGGGATGCGCCGCCGTGTCCGCCGTCGCCTGCTGGGCCCGCGCAGGGCGGATCCCGATCAGGGCCACGGCGATCACCGCGGCCGCCAGCATGCCGATGCCGCCGATCAGGGCACAGGTGTGCAGGGCGTCGGTGAAACTCGCGCCGTACGCGGCCTGCGCCTGGCCGGTGCTCTCGGGGGTCTTCAGGTGCAGGAAGGCACCGGCCTGGATACCGACGTTGGACACCAGGCCGCTCACCTGCCCCTGGTCGGCGGGGCTCAGGCCGGACGCGGCGAGGTGTCCGGGCAGGGTGGCCAGGGTGCGGTGGGTGAGGACGACACCGAACACGGCGGGGCCGAGGGCGCTGCCGATCTGGCGGAGCGCGCTGTTGGCCGCGGCGGCGGTGCCCCCGTGACGGTGCGGCAGGGCGTTCATGGCGATGGTGGTGATCGGTGCCATGGCGAGCGCGATGCCGATGCCGAGCACCCCGATGACCAGAGCGGCCTCGCCGGTGCCGGTGCCGGCCTGGAAGACGTTCATGAGCAGGGCGCCGATCCCGCCGATCACGAGGCCGGTGACGAGCAACAGCCCCGGCGTGACGCGGTCCATCAGGCGGCCGACCAGCGGGCCGAGCACCACCGTGAAGCCGTTGATGGCGATGAGCCGGATGCCGATGTCGAGCGTCGAGGCGTGGTGGACGAGCCCGAAGTACTCGCTCAGCGCGAAGACCAGGCCGACCTGGGCGAACAGGGTCACGGCCATGACCAGCGCCGCCCCCGAGAACGCCGAGGACCGGAACAGGCGCATGTCCAGCATCGGGCAGGGCGAGCGCAGTTCCACGAGCACGAAGCCGACCGAGCCGACCGCGGCGGCCACGAAGGCGATCACGACCTGGGCCGAGGACCAGCCGGCGCTGCCGCCCTCGATGACGCCGTAGACGAGTCCGGTGATGGCGACGGCGGCCAGGAGCTGGCCCGGGATGTCCAGGTGACGCTCGCGCTCCGCGCGGGAGTCGGCCAGTACGACGGCGCCGATCACGGCCGTCACCACGCCGAGGACGAGCGAGGGCAGGAAGATCCACCGCCAGCTCGCGTGCGCCACGATCACGCCGTTGATCACCGGGCCGAGGGTCAGTCCGAGGCCCAGGGCGGCCGTCCACAGGGCTATCGCCCGGGCGCGGGTGCGGGGGTCCGGGCAGACATGGCCGATCAGGGCGAGCGTGGAGGGCAGCAGCGCGGCGGTGCCGAGGCCGGTGAGCGCCTGCCCCACACAGACCTGGACGACGCTGCCGGCGGTCAGGCACACGAGGCAGCCGAGGCAGAACAGCGCCAGCCCGGCCAGGTACGTCTTCTTGCGGCCGTACAGGTCCCCCACCATGCCGCAGGTCAGCAGCAGTGCCGCGGTCGGCAGGATGAAGGCGTCGGTGATCCACTGGAGTCCGGCGGTGGAGGCGTCGAGTGCCTGTTGCATGACCGGAAGCGCGACGGAGACACCGACGACCGGCAGGTAGGAGACGAACACACCCAGGCAGGCCAGCACGATGGTGGCCGTGGTGTGCCGGGTGCCGGTGTCGGGCGACGCGGACGGGGGCGAGGCAGGAGAAGGCAAGGCCACAGGGCACCTCGAAGCAGTGGAGTGACAGGGCGACGTGCTGCGGCGGTGGTCGACGACCCCGTCGACTCCCGATCGACGGGTCCGCCGCGGGTCTACCGCCGGGCCGACAGCGAGGACCCCGTCATGTCGATCCCGCCCGGTCACCGCGCGGCGCCTGCGCGGCGTGTTCGGCCGGAATCTCCATTGACGTGAGCCAGTTCTGTCGGGGCGAGCGCTACGGACCGTATACCGACGTGCCGCCTGCGGAGATGCCCTTGGACCTGCAACCTAAGCTGAACGCCGCTGACACCTGCCCCGCCGGCCCGGAGCGCGCCGGCACCTCGGGCGCACACGCCGCCGACCGCGCCCTGTGATCCGGTTGTCGGACCCTCCCCCTACGATGCCCGCATGCAGCCCCACTTCACCGGTACCTGCCTGATCACCGACGACGTACCGGCCCTCGCCGCCTTCTACGCGGCGCTCCTCGACGCGGACGTCGAGGGCGGCGACCCCTTCGCACGGGTGGCGGTCCCCGGTGCCGTGCTGTCGTTCTTCTCCGCGCAGGGGATGGAGTCGATGGTGCCCGGGTCGGCGTCCGCCGGCGCGCACGGAGGCTTCACCCTGGAGTTCCGGGTCACCGACGTGGACGCCCGCCACGAACAGCTGCTGTCCCAGGGCGTTCCCGTTCTCAAGCCGCCGACGACCCAGGCATGGGGACGCCGTTCGGTGTGGCTGCGTGACCCGGACGGCAACATCGTCAACCTGTACCAGGACGCCCGACCGTGATCAGAAGTGCGTGCCGATGCCGAAGACACGGGACGGCCGTGCCGCCGATCCTGCCGGTGACGAAGCACGAGGCGGGGTACCGGAACGGCCGGTCCGGCTCGAACGACGCCTGGAGCGCGGACCCGTCGTCCGCGAAGTCCAGGGGGTGCAGGTCGATCTCCCGCCCGTCCGCGGCCGTGACCACGAACCGCACGGGCCGCTGGTCGAGGCTCTCCGCGAACCCGACACCGGCGAGCGCCCGCACCGCGGCGTCCTCCTGGTCCAGCCGATGCATCAGATCCAGGTCGCGATGCTCCCGCGTCTGCTCACCGACCAGCGCGTCGATCCCCCAGCCACCGCCGACCCAGACATCGACCTCCGCCCGCCACAGCAGGGCCAGCACGGACAGCACATCGTCAGCCGTCATCACTCGACGCAGGCTAGAAGCGATGCCGCAGGACGGCGAACTCTTTTCCGGCGGGTGCGTCGCGTGGCTCAGGTGTCGGCCGGGACCACCCTGGTGACCTTGCCCTTCGTGTCCGCCTGCACATAGCCGCTCTGGTTGTGGTCGTTGTCGAGGTAGACGGACATCCCGGCGGGCGAGTCGAAGGCGGTGTCCGGGATGTCCACGGACAGGTAGCGGGTGTTCGCGTTGGGCACTTTGAGCTTCTTCTTGGCCTGGGACAGCAGGAAGGGGACCTTGTCCCAGGCGAAGTCGTCGAGGCGGACGGGCCTCCAGGTGGTGGGGAGCGAGCTTGAGATGATGCCCTTCTGCACGCCCTCCCCGGTGCGGTAGGTGTACGTGTCGTACGCGCTGTCGCTGCCCTTCACCATCACCTCGGCCGTGACGTAGCCGGGGTACACCGTGAAGTCGCCGAACCGGTCGCGGCCGGTCTCCTTCTCGATCGCCGCGATCGCGGTGCGGATGCCCCGAGGGGTCAGCAGGTCGGTCGTGGCGGTCTGTTCCGTGGCCGTGGGAGAGGTGGTGGGGGACGCGGTGGATCCGGCCGAGGGCGATGTCGTGGACGCCGTGGACCCCGAGCCCGTGGAACCGGCGCCCGTGGACCCGGAGGCGTGCGTACCCGATCCCGGTAGCTGGGTCCACACCAGGACGCCCGCGAGGGCCACTCCGGCGGTGGGGAGGACGAACAGCCTCCAGCGGCGGCGACCGGCGGGCCCCGGCACCGCCACCGGGGCGGTCGGCGGGATTTCCTGCGGTGGGGTGAACTGGGCCGGCGCGGCGGGCGGTTGCAGGGGGAAGGACGTGGGGGACTCGGCCGGCGGCTGCCGGCCCGCGTCGGCCAGCATCCGTTCCAGCTGCCAGACGTCCGGGCGGGCCTGGGGGTCGCGGAGGAGGGCACGGGCGAGGACGTCGGTCAGGGGGCCGGCCTTGACCGGCGGCGGTATGTCGTCGGTGAGGACCGCGGCGAGCGTCGCGAGCGTCGTCCCCCGGCGCAGCGGATGGTGGCCCTCGACGGCGACGTACAGCATCATCGCGAGCGACCACAGGTCGGAGGCCGCGCCGCCGTCCTTGCCGGAGACACGCTCGGGTGCCATGTAGTCGGGGGTGCCGATGACCGAGCCGGTGGCGGTGAGGGCGGTGGCGTCGCGGATGGCGGCGATGCCGAAGTCGGTGAGCACCGGACGGCCGTCGGGGCGCAGCAGGACGTTGGCCGGTTTCACGTCGCGGTGTTCGATGCCGGCCTCGTGGGCGGCCCGGAGCGCGGCCAGCACCTCGATGCCGAGGCGCGCGGCCTCGACGGGGTTCATCGGGCCGAGGGCGAGGCGGTCGGCCAGAGAGCCGCCGGTCACGAGTTCCATGACGATCCACGGGTAGGTTCCGGGGCCGCCGTCGACGATGTGATGGATCGTCACCACGTTGGGATGGTCGACCCGGGCCAGTGCGCGGGCCTCCCGCAGCACCCGCTCCCGGAGCTGCCGCGCGGCCTCCGGGTCGTACTCCCCGAGGCCCGGGTCGGACGGCCGTACCTCCTTGATGGCCACACTGCGGTGCAGCACCAGGTCGGTGGCCCGCCAGACCATGCCCATACCGCCGCCGCCGAGCCGGGCCACCAGCTCGAACCGTCCGTCGACAACCCGTCTCGCGGGGTTGTCTCTGCCCTCGTCGCTCATGCGCGGGAGCTTAGTTGGCCGCGCTGACAGCCTCGCGTCCCGCTCAGTAGGTGGACCCCAGCGACTGCGTCGTGTACGCGCACTCCGTGTAGACGTAGCCGTAGCGCAACTTGGCGGTGTCGGAGCCCGGGGTGGCCGTGGTGTCGGTCTTCGGCTTGTGCACGAAGTACGTGGTGCCGGGCGGGAGGCTGATCGTCCGCTGCGGGTAGTTCTTGCTGTCGCTGCACGGCTGCCAGCCGGGGATGAGCGAGCTGGCGAACGAGTACGCCTTGCAACTGCCGCACGCCTTCAGGGTGAAGCTGCCGGTGACCGGGCCGGTGTAGAGGACGGTGATGTCGTCGGGGCTGTCGTTCTTGACGGTCACGGAGATGCCGCCGCCGCCCGCGGTGGTGGGCAGCTTGTCCCCGGCGTCGGGGAGGGTCTGGGCGACCTCGGCGCCGATGGCGATCTTCCCTGCGCGGTCGCGGTTCTTGTCGTGCGGGTTGTCGGTGACGAACTGCTCCATGGTCTGCTGGGCCTGCTCGTAGTCACGGTCCTTGTACTGTTTGACGCCGCACTGGTACTCCCCCGCGTCACCGCTGCTGTTGGCCCGGGCGGCGACCTTGACGAGGCCGTCCGACCCGCTGCCACTGCCGCTGCCGTTCGAGAGCTGGAGGATCTGGGTGTTGAGCGTGTGCAACTGCTTGACGGCGGTGCAGGGATCGCTCCCGGAGACGGCCTTCGCCGCCTTCGTCTCGGCAGCGTCCACGGCGGGGACGACCTTGGCGGCCTGGCCGGAGTCGGGGAAGGTGCTCAGGAGGTCGCCGAACTGGGTGACCCAGTCGGCTCCGCCGCCGGTCAGGCCGCCCGCCCCGCACTCGTAGAGCGAGGTTGCCAGGCGGTCGTCGGGCCAGTGGGTGAGGGTGCCGAGCAGGTTCTTCGGCATGGAGTCGGGGACCGTCCGCAGGTACTTGAGCGGTTCGATCGCCGTGCAGTAGTCGTTGTGGCTGTAGGCCGCCGCGACCGTCGTGTAGTAGGTCCTCATACGGTCGGGGACCTGGGCGGCGGCTCGGGAGCCGGAGTGGTTGACGGCGAGGTCGCGGTAGACGGCCAGGGCGTCCTGGTAGTCGGACTTGGCGGTGGCGAAGGCCTCCTGGCCGGCCGCGCTGACCCGCTTGTCGGCGCGGTCCAGACGGTCGAGGAGCGCGCGTTCGACGGCTTCCTTCTGCGCGCCGTCGTACCAGAGCGCACCGCCCACGGGTACCGCGAGGAGGACGACGCCCAGCACGAGGGCGACGGGCCGCTGTCCCGGCCACACCAGGCGGGTGCGCAGGCCGACGAACGCGCCGTGCACGGCCGCCAGCAGCAGGAGGACGGCGTAGAGGACGAGTGCGGCTCCGGGCACGCCGTCGGCGTCCGCGGGGAGAGCCACGAGCAGCAGGACGACGGTCGCCGCCAGGCATCCGGCCATCGGGATCCATCTGCGCACGAGCAGGTAACCGAGGCCGAGGCCACTGAGGTTGAGCAGGGCGACGGCGGTGGCCCGCACGGCGTCCGGCGGGGCGGGCGGCGGAGCGGACGGCATGGGCGGGACGAAGGATCCCGGGGGCGGGAAACCCTGGCCCGGGAAACCTTGGTTCGGGACCCCGTGGCTCGCAGGGCCCTGGTTGAAGGGCCCTTGATTCGGCGGACCCTGGTTCGGGTCGTACGCGTCCCCGGACATGGCGGCTCCCCCAATTGCTGCCGAATCCTTATGAATTGACAGCGTACGGCCAAACGTGCGATTTCGACAGGCCCGCTGACGACGCAGTGACGCCTCCGTAACTGTCCGCTTGCGAGCGTTGCCGTCGTCGGCCTCGCCCCGCTCCCCTCCCCTCCCCTCCCCCGGCGTGCCGCCGTGGCCCGTGGACCGCTGAGCGGAACAGCGCATGACAGACGACTTCCGGCCGCTCACGCTGGCCACACCGGGCACATGCCAACGGCCTGGGCACGGGGGCCGCTCAGCCGGCGCCCGCGACACGGGGAACAACACGGGGAACGGGGACTGCCGATGGTCTGGGACGAGTTGACCGCGGAACCACGAAGACACCACACGACCACGCAGGGCGGGAGCGGACGGAAGCGGACAGGACAGGGCAGGCTGAGTCTGTTCGGCGCCTTCCGGCTGGAGGGTGTGAACGGAGCCATCACCGTCCCGGCGAACGAACAACGGCTGCTGGCCTACCTCGGGCTCCACAAACGCGCGACCCGTTCGGTCGTCGCCGGAAACCTGTGGCCCGACGTCACCGAGGAGCACGCGCACGGCAGCCTGCGGACGACACTGTGGCGGCTGCGCCGCGTGCCGCGCCCGGTGGTCGGCACCGACGGCGACATCCTCCACCTCGTGGACGGACTCGCCGTCGACGTCGACGACTTCACCCGCGCGGCGCTGCACCTGACCGGCCCCGCGCCCGATCCGGGGGACCCGCCGCCGCTCGGTGTGCTGGTCGGCGGCGAACTGCTCCCGGGGTGGGACGAGGAGTGGATCTGCTTCGAGCGGGAGCGGCTGCGCCAACTCCGCCTGCACGCGCTCGAATCGCTGAGCGCCCGGCTCACCCGGCGCGGCTGCCACGCACTCGCGCTGGAGGCCGCCCTCACCTGCGTGGCGATCGAGCCGCTCCGCGAGAGCGCCCACTGCGCGGTGGTGGCCGTCCACCTGGCCGAGAACAACGTCGTGGAGGCGATCCGGCACTACGAGTCGTTCCGCCGGCTGCTCCACGAGGAAGTGGGCCTCACACCCTCGGCCCGGCTGACCGACCTGTTCCCGCACCCGGCGGTGCTGACGCGCCGGTGACACCCCGGTCACGGGGTCCCTGCCATCGTCCTCCATGACGAGAGCGGCTCCGCGCGACGGACCCGACCGACGACCCGAAAGAGGGGAGCTGACGTGGCCACCTGCCGTGGTGTCGACGTCTCCGTCTACCAGCCCGCACAGGACTGGAAGGCCCGCAAGGCCGAAGGCGTCGTGTTCGCCTTCGTCAAGGCCAGCGAGGGCGAGCACACCCATGACGCGCGCTTCGGCGAGCACATCACCGCCGTCATCGACGCCGGACTCGTCCCCGGCGCCTACCATTTCGGCTGGCCGAACCAGAGCGCCGCCACCGAGGCGGCCAACTACGTGGCGGCCGTGAAACCCCACGCCGGGCCCGGCTTCGTCCACTGGCTGGACCTGGAGCGGCGGTCCGACGGAGCGAACTACGCGGGGGTCACGGCGGCCGGGATCCTGTCCTACGCCACCGGGTGGATCAGCGCTGTCCAGGCCGCGTTCCCCGGCCAGCGCGTCGGCGTCTACACCTCGGGCAGCGACCTCGCCGCCGGCCACGCGCCCGCCGCCGCGCCGCTGTGGTATCCCGCCTACCCCTGGCCGGGCGCCGCGACCTACGCACAGGCCGAGGCACACGTGCAGCCCGTCCCGGCCGGCCGTACGCCGCTGTTCTGGCAGTTCACCTCGACCCCGCTGGACCGATCCATCTGCTATCTGAGCGAGTCCGCGCTGCGTGCGTGGGCCGCAGGAACGGAGACCGACGTGCCGCTCACCGCCGAAGACATCAGCAAGATCGCCACCGCTTCCGCGAAGGCGGTCCTGACCCTGGACGGAGTGATCGCCGCCCCCGCCGACGCCCCCGACGCGAAGACCAACGCGTACTGGGCCCTCCAGTCCTACATCAAGGACACGAACGCGCGGCTGCGGGCCGTCCAGGCGACCGAGGCGGCGCAGGGCGCGGCCATCACCCAACTCGCCGCCACCATCGCGGCCTTCGACAAGACCGTCGACCCCGCCGCGCTGGTCGTGTCCGTCACCGCGGCCATCGAGGCGGCCGTGGCCAAGGTCGTCGTACACCTCGACACCACCGCCTGACCGCGCGCAGGACCGCGAGACGGCTCCCTCCCGGACAGCGACCGGGTCATCCCTCCCCAGTGCGGCCGGCACGTGCCGGTGCTTTGCCGATCCCTCTGTGCCGACCGTGCGGATGTGAGCAGAATCTGGCGGAGAGGTGAGAGTTCTGAGGGGATGTCATGGTGGAACTGCGATTACTCGGCCCGGTCGAGCTGGTCGCGACGGACCGGACGGTGGACGCCGGCCCGCCGCAACGGCGCCTCGTGCTCGCCGCGTTGGCCGTGGACGCCGGCCGGCCGGTCGGAACCGACGCACTGATCGGCCGGGTCTGGGGAACCGACCCCCCGGAGGGTGCCCGGCGTTCGGTCTATGCGCACATCACCCGGCTTCGGCACGCCTGTGACCGGTTCGGTGACGTGCCGGGGGAAGGACTGCGGCTGACACGCCGGTCGGACGGATACGTTCTGGAGGCCGACCGGCAGCAGGTGGACGTACATCGTTTCCGGCACCTGACCGACCGGGCCCGCCAGGCTCGCGTACCGGACACCGAACGGGCGTCTCTCCTCGACGAGGCGCTCGGGTTGTGGCGCGGCGAGCCGCTCAGCGGGCTGGACGGCGCGTGGGCCCAGCAGATGCGACAGGCATGGCGGCGCGAGCAGGTGGCCGCGACCGTCGAGTGGGCCCGGGTCCGGGCGCGGCTCGGTGATCCGGCTGCGACGATCGGCACACTGTCCGCGCTCCTCGACGAGTTTCCGCTGGTCGAGCCGCTGGTGGAGGCGCTCATGCGGGCGCTGCACAGCACCGGGCGGGACGCGGAGGCCCTGCTGTGCTACGCCTCCGTGCAACGGCGGCTGGCGGAGGAGCTGGGGACGGATCCCGGTACGGCGTTGCGCGAGGTCCACCAGGCGATCCTGCGCGGGAACGTGCCCGGTCCCGCCGCCACGCCGCACGTCGTGGCCACGCCACACGTCGTGCCGTCGGAGCCTGCGGGGCCGCGGCGGGGCACGGTGCCCGCACAACTGCCCTTCGCGGTGGGCGGTTTCACCGGCCGACACGAGGAACTCGCCCGGCTGGACGCTCTCCTCGACACCGCACGGCCCTCGGCCCCCGCCGTGGTCGTCTCGGCCGTGTCGGGCACCGCGGGAGTGGGCAAGACCACGCTGGCGGTGCACTGGGCCCACCGGGTACGGGAGTTCTTTCCCGACGGACAGCTCTATGCCAACCTCCGGGGCTTCGATCCCGGAGGGACGGCGGCGAACCCGGCGGAGGCGGTGCGCGGATTCCTGGACGCCTTCGCCGTGCCCCCGGCCCGGATCCCTCCGGGGCTGGAGGCGCAGACGGCCCTCTACCGAAGTGTGCTGGCGGACCGGCGGGTACTGGTCGTGCTCGACAACGCCCGGGACGCCGAGCAGGTCCGGCCGCTGCTGCCGGGCGCGCCCGGCTGCCTGGTCCTGGTCACCAGCCGCAGCCGGCTCACCAGTCTGGCCGCTGCCGAGGGCGCTCATCTGCTCGCCGTCGACGTCCTCTCCCCCGACGAGTCCCGGTCCCTGCTGGCCGATCGTCTCGACGCCCGCCGGATCGCCGCCGAGCCCGCCGCCGTCGCGGAGATCGTGGCGCGCTGCGCGGGCCTGCCGCTGGCCCTTGCCGTCCTCGCCGCCCGTGCCGCCGCCGAACCCCGCATGCCGCTCGCCACCCTCGCCGCCGAAGTGCGCGAGACCGGCAGCCGTCTGGACGCCCTGGACGGCGGTGATCCGGCAACGCGCATAAGAGCCGTGTTCTCCTGGTCCTACGAGGCCCTCGGCCCCGCCGCCCGACGGCTCTTCCGACTCCTCGGGCTGCACTCCGGACCCGACATCTCGGCCGCGGCCGTCGCGAGCCTCGCCGGTGTGGCACCCGAGCGGATCCGTGCCCCGCTCGGGGAACTGACACGGGCGCATCTGCTCACCGAGCAACTGCCGGGCCGGTACTCCCTGCACGACCTGCTCCGCGCCTACGCCGCCGAGCTCGCCCACGCCGAGGACACTGCCCCCGACCGCCACCGGGCGACCCACCGGCTGCTCGACCACTACCTGCACACCGCACTCCGGGCGCAACAGCTCCTCGGGCCGCCCGCGGACCGGATCCTCCCCTCCCCGGTCCAGCCCCTGGTGGCCCCCGAGGAACCGGCCGACCGCGAGGCGGCCATGGCCTGGTTCACGGCCGAGCATCCGGTGCTCCTCGCGGCCCTCCACCAGGCGGTCCGGGAGGGCTTCGACACCCATGTCTGGCAGCTCGCGGCGGCGCTGACGCCCTATCACCAGCGGAGGGTGCTGTGGTCCGACTGGTTCGCCACCCACACGGCCGGGCTGGCCGCCGCCCGCCGGCTGGCCGACGAGGCGGCGCAGGCGTGCGCCCTGCGCAACATCGGCAACGCGGAGACGAGCCTCGGCCGCCCCGCCGAGGCCCGCGTCCACCTCGAACGCGCGGCGGAGTTGTACCGGCGGCTCGGTGATCCGTCGGGCGCGGCACACACCCATCTCGCGCTCGGCAGGGTCTCCACCCAGCAGAGCCGCGTCAGCGAGGGACTGGCGCACTCGCGGCGGGCCGTGGAGGGTTTCCGTGTCGCGGGAGACCGCGCCTGGCAGGCGCTGACGCTGAACAACGTGGGCTGGGACCACGCGGAAATGGGAAAATTCCGGGATGCCATCGCCTACTGCGAGCAGGCGTTGGCCCTGATCGGCGGCACCGGCCATGTCTCCGGGGAAGCCCACACCTGGGACACCCTCGGTTACGCGCACCACCACCTCGGCGAGCACGGGGAGGCCGCCGCCTGTTACGAGAGAGCCGCGGCGCTCTTCCACGACATCGGGGACCGCTATTACGAGGCGGACATTCTCGCCCATCTCGGCGACACTCATCACGCCGCGCGCGATCCCCGTGCCGCCCGCGACGCCTGGACGCTGTCGCTGGCGCTCTTCGAGGAACTCGATCACCCGGACGCCGAGGCGCTGCGGGCCAGGCTCCGGCTTCCGCCCGACCGGGATCCGTCCGACACGGTGCTTCCGCCACGCGCCTGACCGGAGTCTCGAAGCCCCCGTCTCAGGCCGGTGTCCGACGCGGTTGTGGTGCGGTGCTGAGGCCGGCCGGGCCGGGGCCGAGTCGGCGGCGGAGCCGGACGCACAGGGCGTCCGTGTCGGGGAGGCCGAGTTCGGTGGTGACCGCCAACGCCTCGGTCCACGCGGCGCGGGCGGGATACGGACGGCCGGACGAGGCGTGGAGGTCGCCCAGGCAGATGAGGCCGGCCGCCCTGCTGTGGCGGTCACCCGTCAGCTGGAAGAGGTCGAGGGCCTGCCGGTAGCGGTCGACGGCCTCGGAGAGCTCGCCGAGCTGGTGGTGGATGAAGCCGAGGCTGTCCTGGATGTGCGCCTGGCCGTTGAGGTCTCCTGTCTCCTGCGCCAGGTCGAGAGCCTCGAGGCAGTGGGTGAGGGCCTGCTGGTGATCGCCGAGTTGGGCGAGGATCCAGCCTATGTGGTTCTGGACCGCGGACTGCCCGGCCCGGTCGCCGACGGCCCGGTGGTGCGCGAGGCTCTCCTGGGCGTGGCCGAGTGCCTGCCGGTGCCGGCCCTGGGCCTCGGACATGCGGGACAGGTGCTGGTGGACCCGGGCCTGCCCGGTGTGGCTGCCGGCCTCTGCGAACAGTTCCAGCGCCCGCAGGTAGTGGGCGTACGCGTCGTCGGGGTGGTCGAGGCGGTCGAGGGCGAGCCCGAGCCCTTGGTGGGCCGCGGCCCTTCCGGCGCTGTCGTGCTGCTGACGGGCGGCGTCCAGCGCCACGGTGTGTGCGGCGTGCAGCTCCCGCCAGTAGCCGTGCCGGTTGAGATAGGTCGTCAGCGCGGACGCGAGTCGCCAGCTGTGGCTGTGGAAGCCGGCGGCGGGCGCCTGCTCCACGGTGGCGAGCAGGGCCGGGTGTTCGGCGGTGAACCAGGACTGTGCCTGCTGGTGGTCGACGAGGGTCTCGGGGGCGGCGCCCGGTCGGCAGGGTGGGAGGAGTGCGGGGCCGGAGCGCGGGGTGATCAGGGTGTCCGCCTGGTGGGCGGTGTGGAGGTAGTGGTCGTACAGGCGGTGCGTCGCGGTGTTCCGGGTGTCGTCGTGATCCTGTGCCGTGGCCAGTTCGGTGGCGTAGGCGTGCAGCAGGTCGTGGAAGGTGTAGCGGCCGGGGGACTGTTCGGTGAGCAGGTGCGCGCTGACGAGTTCGGCCAGCAGTGCGCGGGTGCGGGGGGCCGGGATGTCCGCGAGGGCAGCGATGGCGGGGAGCGCGGCGTCGGGTCCGGGGTGCAGGCCCAGCAGGCGGAAGAGCCGGGCGGCCTGCGGGCCGAGTGCCTGGTAGGACCATGAGAAGACCGCCCGTACGTCACTGTTCGCGTCTCCGCCGTCGAGGGCGTCCAGGCGTCCGTCCGTCCGGCGCAGCTCTTTCGCGAAGACACCGAGGGGCAGAGCGGGCTGTGCGGCGGCCCGGGCAGCGGCGATCGCCAGGGCGAGCGGCAGGCCCGCGCACCGGCCGACGATCTCCTGTGCGGCGTGGGGATCGGCCGACACCCGGTCCGCGCCCAGTCGGCGGACCAGCAGCTCGTGGGCTTCGCCCGGGGTGAGCAGGCCGACGGCCAGCAGGTGCGCGTCTTCGGTGGCGGCGAGTCCGGTCAGGGAGGTCCGGCTGGTGATCAGGGCCATGCAGCCGGGTGTCCCGGGCAGCAGGGGACGGACCTGTTCGGCGTCGTGGGCGTTGTCCAGCACCACCAGCATCCGCCGCCCCGCGAGGAGGGTGCGGTACAGGCCGACCTGTGCCTGCGGGGCGGCCGGGATCCGGGCCGGCGGTACACCGAGGGCGTCGAGGAAACCCCGTACCACCTCGGCCGGGTTCATCATCGACCCGGTGGGGGCGAACCCGCGCAGGTTCACGTACAGCTGGCCGTCTGGGAAGGCCCGTCGGGACCGGTGGGCCCAGTGCACCGCGAGGGCGGTCTTGCCCACCCCGGCGGTGCCCTGCACCGCCGTGATCACCGCTGCCGTCGGCTGGTCCGCCGCTGCGGCGAGGATGTCGTCGAGCCGGGCGATCTCCTTGCGGCGCCCGGTGAATCCGCGTACGGCGATGGGCAGTTGGACGGGGACCGAGCCCGGCCAGGGAGTCGCCGCGGCCGACGGCGGCCCCGGGGAAGCGGCCCGGGCCACGGGGCGCGGCGGCCGAGGTGCGGCGGGCCCGGCCGGGCCCGTCCGCAGGATCGCCTGGTGGGCCTTCCGCAGTTCCGGGCTGGGATCGGTGCCGAGTTCCTCGGCGAGCCGCTCGCGGACGGCGGTGTAGTGGTCCAGTGCTTCCGCGCTGCGCCCCGCGGCGTGCAGCGCCCGCATCAGTGCCTCGTTCAGTGGTTCCACGAGCGGGTACGCGTGCAGGAGTTCGGTCAGCGGGCCGATGACGGCAGCGGGATCACCGACGCGCGATGCGGTGTGGGCCCAGTCGACGGCGGCGTCCACGTGCCGCCTCCGCCATGCCTCGCGCACCTGGGGCACCCACTGTCCGGCGAGGCCGGCCAGGGGCTCGCCGTGCCACAGGCCGAGCGCCTCGCGCAGCAGCGCCGCCCGAGTCTCGTCCGTCCGCCCGGCTTCCCGGGCCCGGTCGGTGAGCTGCCGGAACCGGTGGATGTCCACCTGTTCCGGGCGGGCCTGCAGAACGTATCCGCCCGAGTGGCGCACCAGCCGTAATCGGGGGTGCTCCGACTCCTGGGTCTGCTCGCACAGCCGGCGGAGCCGGGCAACATGGGCGTGCAGCGCGCGCCGTGCCCCGTCCGGCGGACGGCTGCCCCAGACCCTCCGGATCAGCACGTCGGCGGGAACGGGCCGGCCGGTGTCCACCGCCAGTGCGGCCAGCACGGTGCGGCGCTGTGGCGGCCCGATGTCGACGGTCCGGCCCCGCACCGAGAACTCGACCGGACCGAGAAGACGCAGTTCCACCACGGTATCCACACTCCTCGTGCAGATCGTCTTCACTTTGCACACACATTCCATGCCGGGGCGACAACCTATCGACAACGTTCTCAGCCACATCCGAACCCCAGTCTGATGAGGCGGACTTCAGTCTGCTGGGGCGGAGAGTCTCCGCGCACGGCGGCGCACCGCACATGGGGAACGGCCGGTGCGGGGAACCGGCCGGGCGGTATCCGGAGGAAGAGGCACGTGGACGAACAGCGGAGAGCAACGGCAACGAGGACGGCGGACGCGCCGAGGCGGCATCCGGACCACCGGTACGAGCCGCGGGCCGAGTACGCCGCGCGGGCTGCGGCGGACGGCGGCGGGCGGAGTGTTCTGGAGGGCGCGTTCGCGCTGCTGGGAGCGGTGGAGCGGGCCACCGAGGCCGGATTGACCAGGCTCGCGGCGGAGTGCGGACTGCCGAAGACGACGGCGTACCGGCTCCTGGAGCAGCTGGTCGAACTGGGGGCCGTCGAGCGAAGCCGCGGCGGCTACCGGATGGGCCCGCGGATCTTCCGCCTCGGGCAGGGCTGGCAACCGTACCCCGGCCTGCGCACCGCCGCCCGCGCACCGGCCCGCCGCCTCGCGCGCCTCACGGGGGCGACGGTGGGACTCAACGTGCTGCGGGAGGGTCAGACACTGATCCTCGACCAGACGTCCGGCGACGGCTCCGGGACGGCCGGCCGACTTCCCGACGGCGTGTCCTGGCCGTGGTTCACCGCGGCGGGCAAGGTGCTCGTCGCCGGGGCACATCCCCGGCTCCCGCTGGGCCCGCTGCCCGTGGCCTGGCGACGGGAGGCGGACGTCATCCGGGACCGGGGCGTCGCCTTCGACCGGGAGGAGGTGGCGGCCGGGGTGTGCTGTGTGGCGGTGCCCGTGCGCGGCCCGAACGGAGTGCCGCTGGCGTCCCTGAGCCTCGTGACCGACCCCGCGCACAGCCTGGACCGGCTCGTGGGCGTGGTGCAGCAGACGGGAAGGACCATCGGCGCGCTCCTGCGCACCCGGTGAGCCGCGTGGGCGGCGCCCCGGGCTCCCCGGTCCTGCGGGATCAGCCCTGCGGGAACTCCTGCTCGGCCCAGATGATCTTGCCTTCCCCGGTGTAGCGGGCACCCCAGCGGTGGGCGAGCTGGGCCACCAGGAAGAGGCCGCGGCCGCCCTCGTCGGTGCTGCGGGCGTGCCGCAGCCGGGGTGCGGTGCTGCTGGCGTCGCCGACCTCGCAGGTCAGCCGGGAGTCACGCAACAGCCGCAGCCGGATGGGCGGTTCGGCGTAGCGGATGGCGTTGGTGACCAGTTCGCTGACGATGAGTTCGGTGGTCACCGCCAGCTCGTCGTAGCCCCACTCCACCACCTGGCGGGTCGCCTTGGCCCGGACGTCGGCGACGGCGGCCGGGTCGACGGGCACGTCCCAGGAGACGACGTGGTCGGTGCCCAGGGCATGGGTGCGGGCCAGCAGCAGGGCGACGTCGTCGGGCTGGGGCACGGCGACCAGCTGCTGCACGGTGGCCGTGCACAGCGTGTCGAGATCGGCGTCGGGGCATGCCAGGGCGGCGCGGAGGCGGGACATGCCCGACTCGACGTCCTGGTCGGCGCCTTCGATGAGGCCGTCGGTGTAGAGGCCGAACAGGCTGTTCTCGGCGAGTTCGATCTCGGTGGCCTCGAAGGCCATGCCGCCGAGGCCCAGGGGCGGCCCCGCGGGCATCTCGGGGAAGTGGACCTGCCCGTCGGGTCCGACCACGACGGGCGGCGGGTGTCCGGCCCGGGCCATGGCGCACCGGCGGGTCACCGGGTCGTAGACGGCGTACAGGCAGGTCGCCCCGACGAACGTGGTCGTGCTGTCCTCGACGGCCGTGCCCCCGCTCTCCCCCTCCCCCAGCCGCAGCACGAGGTCGTCGAGGTGGGCGAGGAGTTCGTCGGGGGGCATCTCCATGTCGGCGAGGGTCTGGACGGCGGTGCGCAGCCGGCCCATGCTCGCCGCCGCGGCGAGGCCGTGGCCGACCACGTCGCCGACGACCAGGCCGACCCGCGCCCCGGACAGCGGGATCACGTCGAACCAGTCGCCGCCGACACCGTCCGTCGCGTCCGCCGGCAGGTAGGCGGAGGCCACGTCCAGGGCCGTACCCCCCGTCAGGGCCTGGGGAAGCAGGCTGCGCTGCAGGGTGACGGCCGCCGTGTGCTCCCTCGTGTAGCGGCGGGCGTTGTCGACGCAGACGGCGGCGCGGGCGACCAGTTCCTGGGCGAGCAGGACGTCGTCGGGCCCGAAGGAGACCGGGTTGAGCGAGCGGGCGAACGTGGTGAGGCCCAGGACGGTGTTCCGCGCCCGCATCGGCACCGAGATGAGGGAGTGCAGTCCGAACTCCCGGATGCGGGCGGTCCGCGCGGGCTGCTGGGTGGCCCAGAGGTGGTCGTCCGGGTCGAGCACCGGGATCAGGATGGGTTCGCCTCTGATCAGCAGGTCGACGCCGTGCGGCGGGGGCAGGAAGTCCACCTGGTCGCCGATGTGTGCCACGACCTCGGGGCTGCCCTCGCGCACGGTCTTCAGCGCGGCGCGGCGCATCGCCGGTCTGGCGGGGGCCGGGCCGGCGTCGGTCAGCCAGGTGCCGTGTCCCTCGGTGCTGAGGACGGGTTCCAGGAGGTCGACTATGACGAAGTCGGCGAACCCGGGGACGGCGAAGTCGGCGAGTTCCTGGGCGGTGTGCAGCACGTCGAGGGTGGTGCCGATACGGGTCCCGGCCTCGTTGACCATGGACAGCAGCTGCCGGGCGTTCCACCGCTCGGTGACGTCGGAGACCATGTAGCAGACGCCGGTCACCGAGTCGTCGGCGTCGACGAGGGGGAAGAACGAGGTGGAGTAGGCGCGTTGCCGGTGCGGGTCGGCCCAGCTCCAGCCGAGGTACTCATAGTCGGTGACCGGCTCCCGGGTCAGCAGCACCTTGCGCATCAGGCCCTCGATGGTGCTCGCCTGCAGCCCGGGCAGCAGCTCGCTCAGCCGGCGGCCCAGGCGCTGCTCCCGGGGCACTCCGCCGAACTGCTCCAGGGTTTCGTTCAGCCAGACGTAGCGCAGCTCGGGGTCCATCACCGCCATGCCGATCGGCGAGCGGACGAGGAACCCGTCGAGGACGGACTGGCCCATCGTCCACTGGGGCCGCTGCTCACGGGCCGACAGCAGGAAGCACTCCTCGCCGCCGATCCGGAAGGACGCGGAGACCCGCAGGTCCACGACGACGCTGCGGCCGTCGCGGTGCAGGACCGGGACGAGGCCGCTCCAGCCCATGCCGGAGCGGCAGCGCTCGGCGACGCCCGCGGCGCGGGCCGGGTCGGCGCGCATGGCGAGCAGCCGGGCCGCGGAGCGGCCCACCACCCCGGCGGCCGGGTGGCCCAGCATGGCCTCGGCGCCACGGGTCCAGCCGATCACGACACCGCGCGACGACAGCACTGCCGCCGCGTCGCTGGAGGCGTCGAGGAGATCGCGCGGGCCCAGGGCGGTCGGCGCGTCGGCGTCTTCTCGCGGAGAATCCATTGGCTACATCCTCTACGTACCCCAATGTTCCTGCTTGTCCACGCGATGCGCACGGCCCGAAGGGGACCGTAAGGACCGCCGCGCGGCGGCCGGCGCGGGTGTCCTGGGGTTGGGGTGGGCCGTGTGGCGGGGGCAGCATGGAAGTGCCGCAGCAGCGGCATCGGTCCGTCGGCCGGTGGAGGTGGTTGAGGGATGGCTGTGGGTTCCCTGCGCTCCGGTGACTCCGAGGGCTCCGGTGGTACGGAGTACGGCTCGGGCCTGCCCCGGCCCACGGGTCTGCTGGACGTGCTGAGCGTGGCGGCGGTGGCGCTGGACTCACAGGGCCGGATCGTGTTCTGGACCCCTCAGGCCGAGGAACTCTTCGGCTACACGGCCCAGGACGCGCTGGGCAAGAACGCGGCGCGACTGCTCGTTCACCCGGAGCATCTCAAGGCCGCGGTGAACCTCTTCATGGATGTGCTGGAGACCGGCCGCAGCTGGGCCGGTGCCTTCCCGGTCCTGCACAAGGGCGGCGGCAGCCGGCTGATGGAGTTCCGCACCATGCGGCTGCTGGACGACCTCGGTGACGTCTACGCGCTGGGCATCGCGGCCGACCACACCATGCTCCAGCGGGTGGAGACCGACCTGGCGCTGTGCGAGCGGCTGATCAACCAGTCCCCGATCGGCCTGGCCCTCCTCGATCCGGAGCTGCGCTATCTCCTGGTGAACCCTGCCCTCGAGCGCATCGACGGCGTCCCCGCGGAGGAACACATCGGGCGCCATCTGCGGGAGACCCTGCCGCTGCCCGACATCGACACCGTGGAGTCGGCGCTGCGCCAGGTGCTCACCACCGGCACCCCCTTGCTCGACCAGTACCACGTGGGCCGGCCTCCGGCGGATCCCGAGCGTGAGCACGCCTGGTCGCTGTCGTTCTACCGGCTGGAGGATCCCGGCGGCCGGGTGCTGGGCGCGGCCATCTCGGTCGTCGACGTCAGCGAGCGGCACCGGGCTGCCGCGGAGGCCGACCGGGCCCGACGACGGCTCGCCCTCATCGCCGACGCCTCCGCCCGGGTGGGCACCTCGCTGGAGGTGGAGCGTACGGCCCATGAGCTGGCCGAGATCGCCACCCCGGTACTGGCGGACGTGGTCGCGGTGGACGTCCTGGACTCGGCGCTCGCCCTGCGCCGCTCGCGCAGACCGGACAACGGCCCCGAGCTGTTCCGCGCCCTGGCCCTCAAGGCGGCCCATCCCACGGTCGCGCTGCGCGCCGCCGACCCGCCGGGTGACCTCGCGGCGTACGACGGCGACCGGCTGGTGACTCTCTGCGTGCACACGGCACGGCCGATCCTGGTCCCCCGTGTCGGCGCGCACGACCTTCCGCGCATCGCCCGCAGCGCGGAGGCGGGCGCTCTGCTGGCGCAGGCCGGGGTGCACTCGTATCTCGCCGTCCCCCTCATCGCGCACGGCGAGGTGCTGGGTGCCCTCGATCTCAAGCGCAACCGCAATCCGCTCCCCTTCGACGAGGACGACGTCGTCCTCGCCACCGAGCTGGCCGGGCGGGCCGCCGTGGCCATCGACAACGCCCGCTGGTTCCAGAGCGTGCGCAACACCGCCCTCACCCTCCAGCGCAGCCTCCTCCCCGACCATCCGCCGCACCACACGGGCCTGGAGCTGGCCTCGCGCTACCAGCCCGCCCAGGCGACCAGCGAGGTGGGCGGTGACTGGTACGACGTGATCCCGCTGTCGGGCGACCGGACCGCGCTGGTCGTCGGGGACGTGATGGGCAACGGCATCGACGCGGCCGCCACCATGGGCCGGCTGCGCACCGCCACCTGTGCCTACGCGGACCTGGAGCTGCCCCCGGCCTCGGTGCTCCAGCATCTGGACAAGATCACCTGCGATCTGGAGCACTACATCGTCACCTGTCTGTACGGGGTGTACGACCCGCACACCAGGCGCTGCGACTTCGCCAACGCGGGCCATATGCCGCCCGCGTTGGCCCGGCCCGGCCGCGCCCCGACCCTCCTCGAACTCCCGCCCGCCGCCCCGCTCGGTGTCGGCGGCATCCCCTTCGAGACCGCCACCGTCGGCCTCGCCACCGGCGACCTGCTGGTCCTGTACACCGACGGCCTGGTCGAGACCCGCCGCCACCCCATCGACGACCGCCTGGACGTCATGCTCGGCTTCCTGGACGAGCCCCAGCGGCCGCTGGAGGAGACCTGCGACCTGCTGTTGCACGGCCTGCGCCACCCGGACGACCACGACGACGTGGCGCTGCTGGTCGCACGGGCGCTCTAACGCGTGCCGCAGCAGTCCGTACGGCAGTAGCAGGACGCCGTGACCGGCACGTCCGCCGTCGCGGCGGCGAGTTTCAGCTGCTGGGCCACGATCCGGGCCTCGCCCTCCTTGCCCAGCCGCTGGAGGCATTCGTGGAAGCCGTGCAGGGACCAGACGTTGCCCGGGTGCTGCAGCGGCCGGGGCAGGGTGTCGTCCAGGCCCAGGTCGGCGCGGTACACCGCCTCGGCCTCCTCGACCCGGCCGCGCTCCAGGAGCAGGGCGCCGTAGGCGTGCCGGGTGGGCTGCATCCAGCCCCAGGGTTCGTCGTACGGGAGGTTGTCGTCCAGCTCGACCGAGCGGCGCAGGGCGGTGAAGGCGGTGTCGAAGTCGCCCTTGCGGTAGGCGAGTTCGCCGTCGAGCATGGCGGACGCGATGGCCAGGATGTCCGCGCAGGTGTTGTTGAACAGCATGCGGGTCCCGGGCACCGCGGCGACGGCGTCCCGGAAGCGGGCGCGTTCCGACTCGGCTTCGGGAATCCTGCCCGTGGCCGCGTAGGCGACTCCGCGCGCGTAGTGCCGCATCGCGGTGGTCACGCAGTACAGCCGTGGGTCGGCGGGTCGCGGCAGGCGCAGGATGTCGTCCCAGCGGCCGAAGCGGATCAGCACGTGCACCCGCATCGCCAGGAAGCCCTCCAGCCAGTCGGCCATGGGCGGGCTCGCCACCCGCAGCAGTTCCTCGGGTACGGCGGCTTCGAGCCGTTCCGCCGTGGCGAGGGAGTCCTGGAGGCGGCCCAGGAACATCGCGCCGTAGATCCTGAAGTGGAGGTTGTGGCAGCGGTAGAGGGTGTAGAAGTTCAGCGCTCCGGCGCGGGCGTGGTACTTCTCGTCGGCGGCGACGGCAGCGGCGTTGTCGGAGACCACGCGCCGGTAGTCGCCGCAGAGGACCTCCAGGTGCGAGGGCATGTGCTGGAGATGCCCGGCGTCGGGCACCAGGTCGCGCAGCAGGTCGGCGACCGGCAGGGCCGTCTCGGGCGTGGGTGACATCTCCATGAGGTGGATGTAGAGGTGCAGCAGCCCGGGGTGCCGGGTGCCCGCCTCGGTGCCGAGGGCCCGCTCCAGCACGTCCCTGGCCTCCGGTGTCCGGGCTCCTTCGGCCGGTCGGCCGCTGCGGATGTCCCAGAGCTGCCAGGGGGTGAGGTTCATCAGGGCGTCGGCGTACAGGGTCGCCACGTCGAGGTCGTCGGGCGCCAGTTCGTGGACGCTCCGCATGCTGTCGGCGTAGGCCGTGTTCCACACCGAACAGGCCTCCGCGTCCGGGGCCACGGCCTGCGGATAGCGGGCGCGCAGCGCCTCGATGAGGGCGCGCTCCACCGGGGTCGCGTGCGCGGCCTTGGCGTGGGCGCGTTCCACGGCGGTGTGCGTACGCTCCACGGTCCGGGCGAGGTCCTCCTGGTCGAAGAACTCCCAGGGTTTGTTGTAGTTGGGGCCGAGGGCGTAGGCCACGCCCCAGTCGGCCATGGCGCAGTCCGGGTCCGCGGTGCGGGCCGCCTCGAAACAGCGGACGGCTTCCTCGTGGTTGAAGGCGTAGGTCCAGACCAGCCCCCGGTCGAACCAGGTCTGCGCCTCGAGGGACGACGTCGTCACGCGCCGGCTGTGACTGCCCAGGTCGTAGTAGTCCACGGCGGCGACCCTATCGACGGAAGGGGGCGGACGATCCCGCTGTCATCCGAACTCATGAGGAGGGCGCGGCGGTTGACGTACCACCGCCGCGCCCCTGGTGTCCGAGGCTCTCAGGGAGCGACCGCGCGGCCGGTCTGCGCGGAGATCCGCCCGGAGCACAGCCCCTTGGCAGCGAGGGTCCCTGCGATGCGCGGGATCGCGGCCAGGGTGTTGGCCGGCCACTCGTGCATGAGGATGATCTGGCCGCTGGTGAGCCGGGAGACGGCCTGCACGATCGCGTCGGCGCTCGCGCCGTTCCAGTCCTGCGAGTCGACGTCCCAGATGATCTCGGTGAGCCCGTACTTGGCCTCGACCGTGCGCACGGTCGCGTTGGTCTCGCCGTACGGCGGCCGGAACAGGGCCGGTGTCCCGCCGCCCGCGCCGGCGATGGCCGACTGGGTGCGGGAGATCTCCGAGTCGATCTGTGCCTGGGTCTCCTGGGTCAGATGCGGGTGGGTGTAGCTGTGGTTGCCGACCCACATGCCCGCGCCGACCTCGGCCCGGACCTGGGCGGGATAGGCGGCCGCGTACTGGCCCTCGTTGAACATCGTGGCCCGCAGCCCGTTCGCCTTGAGGGCGCTCAGCAGGCCGGGCGTGTGGGCGGTCGACGGCCCGTCGTCGAAGGTGAGACCGACGTAGCCGGCGCAGGTGACGGAGTGGGCCGGGGCCGCGCCGACGGCGAGGGTGCCCGCGGCGGCCAGCGCGACGGCGGCGGCGGTCGCCACCAGGGGGCGTAACGAGCGTTCCGCTACGGCACTCATCACGCCACCGTGATGTTGGAGCTGCCGCTGCTCTGGTAGCCCTCGGTCGCGAGGATCTGGTAGTAGCTGAAGCTGCCGAGGGACATGCCGGCCCTGGCCCAGGCGTCGAAGTGGTTGCCGGTGGTGATGGTGCCGCCCGTGCGCTTCGACTGGCGGACGCTCCAGTACTGGTTGAAGGTCTTGGTGCCCTCGACGGACGGGGCGTTGTACCGCGTCGTCAGGTAGATGTCGTAGGTGCCGCCGTCGCTGGTGACGCTGCCCTTGTACGTGCCGGTGGGCCGGTAGGTGCCCCAGTTGTCGACGATGTAGTACTCGACGAGCGGGTTCGACGTCCAGCCGTACAGGGAGAGGTAGCCGTTGCCGGACGGGCTGAAGCTGCCGGAGTAGGTCACGTTGCGGCGGGCGCCGGTGCTCCAGCCCTTGCCGGCGACGAAGTTGCCGGTGTTGCTCCAGCTGGTGCTGTAGTTGCCGCCGGAGCCCAGGGTCATGGAGACCGTGCCCTGGGCGTCGGTCCAGAACGAGTAGTAGTAGCCGTTGTTGGTGCCCGTCTGGTTCGTGGTGACGACCGTGGCGGCGTGGGCGGTGCCGGGCAGGGCCAGCCCGGCGGCGGCGCCCAGGAGCAGGGCGCCGGCGCCGCGGCGGCTCAGTGCGTGGTCGAGCGGGTTCATGCGGTGCCTCCTCGTGTGGCCAGTGCGGGTGTGGTTCGCTGGCGAGTGTTGGTCTGCCCATGTCACCTGTCAACAGTTTCGGTGATTATTTCGAAACCTTCGATTGACTCAAGGCATCATTCCTGCAGTTCACATGCAGATAATTTCACCTGTCGATCACGTGAGTCGACAATCGGCCATTTCAAGATCAATTATTTTCTTGGAAAATCCCGAATGTTTCGTAACTGAATGCGAACGCTGTCGACGCGCCGGAACATGCCGCTGAGTGGAGCAATCACCGGCGTGGCGGGCGGTGGCCCGGGAGGCTGGGCGTCTTGTCGAGATTCGTATGCCAGGAGTCCCGGGTGAGGCACGACGGTCGCAACCCAGCACTGCCCGCACCGCCCGCTCCCCCCGCATGGATGCGCTGGCTTCCCGTCCTGTACGTCGCCGCCGTGCTGGTGCTCGAACCGATCACTCCCGTGGAGTGGCCGGTGAGCTTCGTGCTGATCGCACTGCCCCTGGTGGCCGCGTTCGCGCATGTGCCGCTCGTCGTCGCCGGCGTCACCGTCTTCTCCGTCGGCTTCGAAATGCTCCTGGCCGGCACCCCGTGCTGCGCGGGCCGCTCCGTGGGCTACATCTGGGAACGGCACTACGTGGCCGTCTACGCGTGTACGGTCCTGGTGGGCGCCCTGGGCACGATCCTGGCCGCGCACCGGATCCGCCGGGAACGCACCCTGGCCGACGTCCGGTTCGTGGCCGAGATCGCGCAACGCGTGCTGCTCAGACCCGTTCCGCACCGGATCGGCGACCTGCTGCTGGAGAGCTTCTACCTGTCCGCCGCCGCGGAGGCACGGATCGGCGGCGACCTCTTCGAGGCCGTGCCGACCGCGTACGGGGTACGGCTGCTCATCGGTGACGTGCGCGGCAAGGGGCTGCTCGCGGTGGAGACCGCGGCCACCATGCTGGGCGCGTTCCGGGAGGCCGCGCACGACGAGCCCGATCTGCGTGCCCTGGTGGAGCGGGTGGACGTCAGCATGTCACGCCGGGCCGGCCAGTTGGGCGGGAGCGAGGTGGGCGAGCGGTTCGTCACCGCAGCCTTCGCCGAGATCCCTCCGGGCGGCGGGGACAGGGTCGTCCGCATCCTCAACTGCGGCCATCCGCCGCCGCTGCGCATCCGCCCCGGCGAGGTGTGCGAGCTGGACCGGGGACGGTCGGGGCCGCCGCTGAACCTCGGCATGCTCGTCGGGGACCCCTACCGCGTCGACACCTACTCCTTCGGTCCCGGCGACCAGTTGCTGCTGTACACCGACGGCGTGACGGAGACCCGGGACCCGGCCGGCTCCTTCTACCCCCTGCTCCAGCGACTCCGTTCATGGGGGCCGCTGCCGCCCCCGGTACTGCTGGAGCGGCTCCATGAGGATCTGCTCGCCTACAGCCACGACCAGCTGCAGGACGACACGGCCGCGCTCACCGCCTTCCTCCTCCCCGAGGGAACGACCCCGCCACCGGACACCGTCCGCTCCGGCTCGGACGCCGACCACAGCGACCCGCAGGCCGGCCCCGACGGCCCGGACGCCGGGGAGTCCGGCGGCCCTCCGCCGCGAAGGACGTCGTGAGGGTCCGAGCCGGTCCCTTCGGGGCCACGCGTACCAGGATGTTCATATCGCTGAGCGCCTCAGTCGGCCATCAGGGCCCTTCGCGGGGCGTATCCAGGGGATCAGGGCCGGGACGCGGGCGCGGTAGGCGTCGTAGGAAGCCCCGAACCGGCCGGCCATGAGCCCGTCCTCGGTCCGGACCCGGCGCAGCAACCATGGCACGGCGACCAGCAGGACGGCCGTCCAGACGCCGAAACCGTAGACGAGCATGGCGCCGACGATCAGTCCGAGCAAGCCGGTGTAGATGGGATGGCGCACCAGCCGGTACGGACCGTCCGTACGCAGCTCGTGGTGTTCCTGGACCAGCGGCACGCTGGCCCACATCGTGCCCAGGACCCAGCGGGCCCACAGCAGCAGTGCCGTGGAGGCGACGGCGAGCAGGCCGCCCAGGAGCGCGAGTTCGGGCTGCCAGTAGCGAAGATGACGCCAGAAATCGTCGGTGTGTCCGACCAGTACGGAGAACAGCCAGGCGCCGACGATCAGCGGAACCCGGCGGGCCACCGTGCGACGCAGTCCACGCGCCCAGCCGCGGATGCCGGCCCGGCTCCGCAGACCGAAGTAGACGGCACCCGCGATCCAGGCCGCGGCAAAGATCACGATGCAGATGCCGGTGACAGCGAGTAGTGCCGAGTGAAGTGATCCCATGTGCCAAGCCTGCTCCGGGAGCGGAGCGGATCACCAGCACCCACGGGTCGATGGAGAGGGCTCCACCCACGGATGGAGACCCGGCCGCGACGGGCGCGGGTGGGGCTCTTCCACCGCTGACGGTCACCGCCGGATTCCTGGTGCCCGGTCAGAGGAAGCTGACGCCCTGGGCGAGGGTGAGTTCGCCGGAGTAGTTGACGGTGTTGGTGGCCGAGCGCATGTACGCCTTCCACGCGTCGGAGCCCGACTCCCGCCCGCCGCCGGTGTCCTTCTCGCCGCCGAAGGCGCCGCCGATCTCGGCTCCGGAGGTGCCGATGTTGACGTTGGCGATGCCGCAGTCGGAGCCGGCGGCGGACAGGAACAGCTCGGCCTCCCGCTGGTCACGGGTGAAGATGCTGGACGACAGGCCCTGTGGGACGTCGTTGTGCAGCGCGATCGCCTCGTCGAGGGTGTCGTACGTGAGGACGTACAGGATCGGCGCGAAGGTCTCCTCCCGCACGACGTCGGTCTGTTCGTCGACGCGGACGAGGACGGGCTCGGTGTAGGCCGCCGCCGGTGCCGCCTCGGCCAGGCGCCGGTTGCCGCCCGCGAGGACCTTGCCGCCCTGGGCCTGGACGCGCGCCAGCGCGCTGTTCATGGCGTCGAGCGCCGTGGTGGAGATGAGCGGGCCGACCAGGGTCGTGTCGTCGAACGGGTTGCCGACGGGGAGCCTGCCGTAGACGGTGGTCAGGCGCTCGACGAGGGTGTCGGCGATGTCCCGGTGGACGATGAGGCGGCGCAGCGTGGTGCAGCGCTGGCCCGCCGTGCCGGCCGCGGCGAAGACGATGCCCTGGACGGCGAGGTCCAGATCGGCCGAGGGGGCGACGATCGCGGCGTTGTTGCCGCCGAGTTCCAGCAGGCTGCGGCCGAAGCGGGCGGCGACGCGCGGGCCGACCTCGCGGCCCATCCGGGTGGAGCCCGTGGCGCTGACGAGGGCCACGCGGGGATCGTCGACGAGTTGCTCGCCGACCGCCCGGTCACCGAGCAGGAGGCGGTGTACGTCACGGGGTGCGCCGACCTCGTCGGCGGCCCGGGCCAGCAGGTGGTGGCAGGCCAGGGAGGTCAGCGGGGTGAGTTCCGAGGGCTTCCAGATCACGGTGTCGCCGCAGACCAGGGCGACGGCGGTGTTCCAGGACCAGACGGCCGCGGGGAAGTTGAACGCGGAGACGACGCCGACCACGCCGAGCGGGTGCCAGGTCTCGGACAGCCGGTGGCCGGGGCGTTCGGAGGCGATCGTACGGCCGTACAGTTGGCGGGACAGGCCGACCGCGAACTCGCAGATGTCGATCATCTCCTGGATCTCGCCGAGCGCCTCGGAGCGGATCTTGCCCGCTTCGACGGTGACGAGATCGGCCAGGTCGCTCTTGTGCTCGCGCAGCAACTCGCCGAGGCGGCGCACGAGTTCACCACGGCGTGGGGCGGGTGTGGTGCGCCAGGCGAGGAACGCGGTGCGGCTGGCGGCGAGGGCTTCCTCGACGTCGGTGGCGGTGGCCGCCGTCAGCCCGAAGAGGTGTTCGCCGGTGATGGGGGTGCGGGCCGGGAGGTCGTCGCCCTCCGGCACCTCCACGCCGATGTTCCGCAGGCAGGTCCGGGCGCGGTGGCGCAGGTCGTCCGTGGTGGGCAGCGCGGTGCTGGTCATCGTGGTCCTCCAGGGGGTGGGGGGTCAGCGGAGGGGGTCGGTGAGGCCGAGGGCGCGGGCGACATGGGCGAGGGAGCGGTTCTGCTGCTGCTCGTAGAGGGCGAAGGGGTCGAGGACCTCGCGTTCGACGGCGCCGGAGAGTCGGTCGGCGTCGTAGGCGGTGCCCTGCCGGTCGTCGTCACGGGTGCCCTCGCCGCCGAGGTTGGACTGGAAGATGCCGGCGGCGGAGCGGGGCAGGAAGTCCTCGTAGACGATGGGCTCGGCGCGTACCCAGCCCTGCCGTACCAGTTCGCGGATGCCGGCGGGCGGGGTGGCGCCGTCGCGCGGCCGGTCGTCGGCGAGGCGGTAGGTGAAGTACGCCAGTCCCTCGGCCGCGAGTTCCTGCTCGCTGCCGGGCATGTGCGCCTCCCACATGGAACGGGCGATGTCGGCGCGGGACTCGGCGGGGTTCTGGGAGGCCTGTTCGTCGACTCGGCCGAGGAGTTCGTCGTAGCGGGCCCGTCCCGTGCGGGTGAGGGCGATGCCGCGGGCCTCGACCTCGCCGAAGCGGACCCGCAGTTCGCCGCTGACGACGCTGCCGTCCTCGGTGCGCATCGGGCGGGGTTCGGCCAGGGCGCGGAAGGAGGTCTGGCGCAGCAGGACGTCGGGGCCCTTCCAGGCCGGCGGGCCCTGGATGGTGTCGATCATCTCGATGCCGCGGTCCGTCATACGGCGGTACAGGTCGTCGATGTCCAGGACGCGCGGGGTGAGGTGGTTGATGTGCGTGCTGCGGACGCCGCCGATGTCGGCGGCGACGGCGGAGACCCGTTCCAGGGTCCGGTACCAGGCCCGGTCCACCGGTTCCTTCGACAACTCGAAGACCTGCACGGCCAGTTGGAGGAAGCGCTCGGCATCGTCCGCAGGCAGTCCGCGGTCGGCCGCGGCCCGGTCGGCCAGCGTGAGCAGCTCCGGCGGGAAGAGTTCCCGGCCGGCGAGGAAGGTCTCCAGACGCGAACGCAGGTCGGTGTCGAAGAAGCGGGGGTCGGCCGCGGTGAGCATGGAGGTGAACACCCGGAAGGGGTTGCGGGCGAGTTCCTCGCCGTCGACCGGGCGGAAGGCGGTGGAGACGACGGGGACGGCGCTGGCGGCGGCCTCCCGCAGGTCGTAGAAGCCGACCGGGCACATGCCGAGGGCGCCGAAGACGCGGGCGACCTGCCGGAGTTCGCGCGGTGTGCCGACGCGGATGGCTCCGTGCCGTTCGGCGGTGACGCGGCCGATGGTCCCGAGGCGTTCGGCGTCGGCTCCCCGGGCGCGCAGCACGTCCTCGTTCACCTCGCGCGCGACGTCCACCAGCGTCGTGTAGGCGGGAACCTCCTGCCCGTACATCTCCGACAGCCGGACCGCGAACGCGGCCCGCAGCTGCCATTGACTGATCGTTGACATGGTTCGGCCTTTCGGTCGGGGTTCACGCGACGTGGGTGTCGGGGCGGAACCGGCGCCGACCGCGGGCGCCCGCGGGAGCGAGGGCGTGGTGCGGGTCGGCGGATCATGTCATCGATGGTCGCCGACCGGGCCGCTGCCGTACAGAAGGCGGTACAGCAGGCGGGGCTGGTGTCGGACCGGGGTGCGGTCAGGTGTGTGCGCGGGTCGCTCGTGCCAGGAAGTGGTGCGGGGCGTCCTCGTAGAGTCCGAGGTCCCAGCCCGCCGCCCGCAGGGCGGGGGTGAGGTTCTCCTCGGCCGTCAGATCCTCCGGGTCCAGGGGGCGCCCGTGGCGGGCGGCGCGTTCGGCGCGGCCGGACGGGTGGAAGAGGAGGAGGACGCCGTCCGGAGCGGTCACCCTGGCCCATTCGCGCAGCGCCGCCGCCGGGTCGGGGACGTGGTTGATCAGGCCCGCGCTGAAGACGGCGTCCACCGCGCCGGTCCGCAGCGGCAGCCGGCAGGCGTCGGCGAGCAGCAACCGCCCGTCCCTGTCCCGGCCTTCGCGCAGCGCCGCCCGGAGCATCGCGGGCGTGAGGTCGATACCGGTGACCACGCCGCCGGCGCCGACGTGTGCGCGGAGCGCGGGCAGCGCCCGGCCGGTCCCGCAGCCCAGGTCGAGGACGCGTCGGCCCTGGCGGAGGCCCATCCGGCCGACCGCCGCCGCGTACCGGGGGCCGTCGTCGATGAAGCGCTCCTCCCAGGTGGCGGCGCGCCGGGTGAAGAAGGCCCGGGCCGTGGTCTGTTCGGACCGGCCCGCGACGAGGGCGGCGAAGCGTTTGAAGATGTCGTCGCGGTGCCGGGCCAGGGCGGCCAGTTCGGTGGGCGCGGACTCCAGCAGGCCGGGCGCGGTGGCCGCTTCCTCCGGGAAGGCCCCGGCGAAGGCCTCGACCGCCGGCTCGTCCACTTCCAGGTGGAACTGGGTGCCCCAGGCCGAGCGACCGATCCGGAACGCCTGCACCGGGTAGCGGTCGCAGGACGCCAGAAGGGTCGCCTCGGCCGGGAGATCCATGGTGTCGTTGTGCCAGTGGAGCACCCGGAGGTGGCCGGGGGCGTTGGCGAACAGCGGGTCGGCGGGGGCGGCTGCCGTCATCCGTATCTCGCCCCAGCCGATCTGCGCTCCGGTGCCGGGCCTGGCGGTGCCGCCCGCCGCGACCGCCAGCAGCTGGGCGCCCAGGCACACCCCGAGCACCGGCACCTCGGCCTCCAACGCGGAGCGCAGCAGGGCCAGTTCAGCGGTACGGCCGGGAAAGTCGTCGTAGGCGGCCATCGGACCGCCCATCACCACCAGGGCGATCAGTCCGTCCGTGGTGTCGGGCACCGGGTCGCCCGCCCAGGTCCGGCAGACCCGCAGCGGCAGCCCGGCCGCCTCCAGTGCGGCTCCGATGGCGTACGGGCCTTCCTGCGGTGTGTGCTCCACGATCTGGATCACGGGCCACCACCTCCCGCACGACCGTACCCGGCCGACGGCGGGAGCAAAACGCATGTACGAGACCGGATGGCCTGTCAGGGTCGTATGTGCGAACCGGTTTCCCGTACCGCCCCGGTATCTGCGTCAGGGGCCGGTCGGCCCGCTCTCCTCGTGCAGGACCCGGACCTCGCGCCCGTCGAGCGCGGCGAGTACCTCGGCGCAGATGGCCAGTGCCGTTTCGGCCGGGGTACGGGCGCCCAGGTCGAGGCCGATCGGGCCGTGAATGCGCCCGAGGTGGGTGTCGTCGAGGCCGGTCTCGGTGAGGGCCTGGGCGCGACGGGCCTGCGTACGCCGTGAGCCGAGCGCGCCCACATAGGCGACCCCGCCGGTCAGTGCGGCGCGCAGGACGGGGATGTCGACGTCCGGTTCATGACTGAGGACGATCAGGCAGGCGGCGGCCGGGCGGTCGGCCAGCAGCTTCACGGTGTCCTGGGCCGTGGATGTCACGGTCGCCCGCCAGTCCAGCAGGTGGGCCTGGGCGACCAGGAGTTCGGCGAGTTCGCCGCCGCCGGCGACGACCAGATGGGGTACGGCCGGGAAGGACTCGATGAGGACGAGTCCGGCGTCGGTGGAGTGGGTCTCGCGGCCGGCCCGGCGGCGGGCGAGCAGTTCCCGGGCCCGTTCGACGGACTGTACGGGCCCCTGGGGGACGGTGCCGTCGTCCGGTGCGGCGACGATGCTGACCGCCCGGGTGCGGTCGGCGTCCAGCCGGGTGATGAGCGCCGCGTCGGCCCCCTCGGCCAGCAGGGTCCACCAGCGGGCGGGGATCGCGGCGAGCGGCTGCAGCAGGACGTCCGCCTGTCCACCGCAGGTCAGGCCGGCCCGCCGCACCTCGTCGGCGTGGACGGACACCGCGCACACGCGCGCCGTGTGTCCCGCGGTCAGGGTGGCCGCCTCGGTGGCGAGGTGGGCGTCGAACACACCGCGGTACAGGGTGCCGTGGCAGTGTCCGCCCTCGTCGATCAGTACCGCGTCGGAAGGGCGCCGGGGACCGAAGCCCTGCTCGGCGACGGGGCGGGCGAGGACTCCGGTACGCCCCTGGGCCGCCCACTGCCGTGCCGTGTCCGCCAGCTCGCGCATGTCGTGGTCCTTCCCGTTCCGGACGTCGGCGCCGGCAGACCGTCTGGCGGGCGAGGACGCCATCACCCGAATTCTAGTGAGGGGAGGTCCCGGCACGCCCGCCGAACGCGGGTTCTCCCCCGGGCCCGGAACGGCCCGGAAGTGCCGGAAAGTGCCGGGTGGACAGCGCGGGAGCCGTACCGCGGACGCGCGCCACGGAAAATCCACTGGACCGATCTTCGTCTGCGATCCCTACCATATGGCCCCAAGACAACCATGCGACCGGCTCGTTGGATGCGTGCCGGTCGGGGTCGCCGATGCCAGGGTCCGCTCCCCGGGCTGCGGTGATCTTCCTACCCAGGAGGACCTTCCGCATGTTCCGACGCATTGGAACTGCCGTCGTCCGACATCCCGTCTGGACGATCGTGGCATGGCTGATCGCGGCGGTGGCGATCGTCGCCACCGCCCCGAGCCTGCCCTCGAACAGCGACGAGAGCAGCTTCCTGCCCAAGAGTTACGAGTCCATCAAAGCGGCCGGCCTCCAGGAGAAGGCGTTCCCCAGCGCCTTCACCCCGGCCGCGATCGCCCTGTACCAGCGCACCGACGGCGGCAGACTGACCGCCGAGGACAAGCAGGCCGTCGCCCGGATCACCACCGAACTGGGCGGCAAGCACATCGATCAGGTCCAGAAGGTCGTCCCCGGCCAGCCGTCCAAGGACGGCAGGTACACCATGACGCTGGTCCAGATGGACAGCAAGAAGGCGGGCCAGCCCGTACAGGCGGACGCGGCCAAGGTGCTGCGCGACGACGTCAAGCAGTTGGTCAAGGGCACGGACCTGGAGGTCAGGCTGGGCGGTTCGGCCGCGCAGGCCCTGGACCAGCAGGACTCGTCCAAACGCGGTGAGGCGCTGATCGGCATCGGCACCTTCGCGATCATCCTGGTGACCCTGCTGATCATCTTCCGGGCGCCGATCCTCGCGTTCCTGCCGCTGATCCTGATCGGTCTGGTGTCCGCGATCGCCAACGGGCTGATCGCCTACGCCACCAAGCTGTTCGATCTGCAGGCCAACAGTTCCGTCTCGTCGATCCTGATCGTCGTGCTCTTCGGCGTGGGCACGGACTACTTCCTGTTCCTGATGTTCCGTTACCGCGAACGCCTGCGCGCGGGCGACGAACCCAAGCAGGCCATGATCAACGCGGTCGGCCGGGTCGGCGAGGCCATCGCCTCGGCGGCCGGCGCGGTCATCATCGCCTTCCTCGCGCTGGTGCTGTCCACGCTGGGCTTCCTGAAGCAGATGGGCCCGGCGCTGGCCATCGCGGTCTCCGTCACCCTGGTCGCGGGTCTGACCCTGATCCCGGCGGTCGTCTCGCTCATCGGCCCGAAGGTGTTCTGGCCCTCGAAGTCCTGGCAGCGGGAGCCGGCCAACGCCCGTTTCGCGGCCCTGGGCCGTGGTGTGCAGCGCTGACCGCCGCGCTGTCCGGTCTCGTTCTGCTCGTGCTGTCGCTCGGCACGCTCGGCTACAAGGCCACGTTCGACCTGGCGTCGGGCTCGATGCCCAAGACCAAGGAGTCCATGGTCGTCCAGGACGAGATGCAGAAGGCGTACTCGGCGGGTGCCGCCGCGCCCACCGACGTCTATCTGTCCAGCACCGACGGCAAGCCGCTGGACACGTCGGGCTTCGACGCGTACGCGCGGAAGCTGGGTGCCGTGGACGGTGTCGCGAGCGCCCGGATGACCCAGGTCAACAAGGGTGGTACCACGGCGGACTTCACCGTCACCCTCAAGTACGAGGCGTCGACGGACAAGGCGCTCGACGCCGTGGGCCGGGTGCGGGACGTCGCGCACGCCGGCGCTCCCGAGGGCACCGAGGCGGTCGTCGGCGGTATGTCCTCGATCTACAAGGACATCGACTCCGCGGTCAACCACGACTACCGGACGGTGTTCCCCGTCGCCGCCCTGCTGATCATGGTGATCCTGGGGCTGCTGCTGCGCAGCGTGGTCGCCCCCTGGTATCTGATCGCCTCGGTGGGGCTCGGTTTCGGCGCCACCCTCGGTACCACGGTCTGGATCTTCCAGGACGCGCAGAACAAGCCCGGGCTGATGTTCATGCTCCCGGTGATCATGTATCTCTTCGTGGTCGCCATCGGCACGGACTACAACATCCTCATGATCGCCCGGCTCCGCGAGGAGGCACGCGAGGGCCGTGACCCGCGCGAGGCGGCCGGCATGGCGCTGCGGCACGCCGGTCCGACGGTGGCCGCGGCGGGCTTCATCCTGGCGGCGACCTTCGCCACGATGATGCTGGCGGGCAACGCGCTGCTCACGGAGATGGGTTTCGCGGTCTCCTTCGGTATCGCGGTCGCCGCGTTCGTCATGGCGATGTTCTTCACCCCGAGCCTCACGGCGCTGATCGGCCACGCGGCCTGGTGGCCCGGCCACGCCGACCGGGCGGAACCGGCGGCGGGCACGGCCCCGGCCGGCTCCGTTCCGGCACCCGGCGAGGAACGCAACACCCCGGCGGGGCACAGCAGTTAGCGGCCGACGTCACCACGGACGGGTCTGCCGGGCCACGCGGCCGGGCAGACCCGTCAGGTGCCGCCGGCGATGCGGCTCGCCGAGCCGCATCGCCCGCAAGAACGCAAAATGGGATCACACGAGGAACTTCCGGAGGCTCCCGTGTTCCGGAGGCGATCATGCCCGCGGATCCCGGCCATCAGGCGCTGGAGGTGTCCTTCACCGACGATCCGAGGGTCGTCAGGGAGGCCGCCACCGAGGACTACTCCACGCACGTCGTACCACGGTCCTGGCGGTCCGGCCGCTGGTCGCTGGCCATGGCCTGGGGAGCCCTGTTCTCGGCCATGTTCTGGCTGTACATCGCGGTGGCCTCGGCGGACGCCGTCGGTACGCCGGCCACCATCGTGGGCATGGCCCTGTCGATGGTGACCTACGGAGTGGTCAACTTCGTCCTGTCCCGGTACGCCGCCCGCACGGGCCTCACCGTCGCCCTGCTCTCCCGCCGGCTGTTCGGCGTGCTCGGCTCGGCGCTCGCACCGCTGCTCTTCGCGGCCACCGCCGTCTACTACGGCGTCTTCGAGGGGTCCATCATCGCGGTGGCCCTCCAGCGGTACTTCGGCGGCGAGATCAGGCTCTGGTATCTCGCCGTGGTGCTCTACGCCCTGCCCCTGGTGATCGGCGGAGTCCGGGTCTGGCTCGACAAGCTCAACGGGGTACTGCTCCCGCTGTACGTGGCCGGGCTGCTCGCCGCCGTCGTCACGGCCACCGTCGAGCGGGGCTACCCGCACGACTGGCTGGGCTCGGCCCCGGCCGGCGGTGGCGCGCTGCCGGGCTGGCTCACCTCGTACCTGATCTACATGGGCGTGTGGATCATGATGATGTACACCGTGGACTACGCCCGCTTCGGCCGGGCGGCGGACCAGGGCTTCCATTCCACCGTCACCTTCGGCTGGGTGTTCTACCTCTGCACGTTCGCCGTCAACGGCCTGATCGGTATCTACCTGCTGCGCGCCTGGCACATCGCGGGCTCCGAGACCGGGGTGGTGGACGCGTTCCTCCGCACCCTCGGCTTCGCGGGGGTCGTGGTGATCATCGTGTCCCAGACCCGTATCAACACCGCCAACTACTACCTCGCCTCCACCAACCTGGAGGCCTTCGCCGCCCGTGTGCTGCGGGTCAGGCTGCCCCGCGTGGCCTGGGTGGCGGTCGCCGGAGTCGTCGCGTACCTGCTGATGCTCACCGACGTACTCGGCTATCTGCTGCGCGCCCTGGCCTGGCAGGGCGTCTTCGTCACCGCCTGGGTGGCCATCGCCCTGGTCCACATCGCCGTACGCGGAGCCGACCGCGACGGGCTGCCCGAGTTCCGGCCCCTGCGGCTCGCCCCGGTCACCGCCGGAGCCGGGGCCTGGGCGGTGGCCTCCGCCATCGGCATCACCCTCACGGAGCAGACGGCACACGCCACGCTCGCCCAGCTCGCACCGCTGATCACCGTCGCCCTGGCGGCCGGGCTGTACTGGCTGGCGCTCCGGTTCGGCCCCGACCCCGTACGCGCCCGCGGCGGCGACCCGCGCGACGAGGTCGAGGACATCTGGGAAACCCGCGTCCGATGCCGTGCCTGCGACCGTTCCTACATCGCGGTCGAGATGGACCGGACCGCCACGGACGACGTCGTCTGCTCCGCCTGTGCGGCGGACAGCCGCTGAGGCTCATCGGCGCCCCCGGGGCCACCCGTACTCGGCAGGACATCGGCGAAACCGTTGAGCGCCTGCTCGGTCCAGATGCACTTCCCGACCGCCGTGTAGCGCGTGCCCCACCGCTGGGAGAGTGCCGCGACGAGCTGCAGACCGCGCCCGCCCTCGTCCGTCTCGGACGCGCGGCGCATGCGGGGTGTCGTCAGACTTCCGTCGGAGACCTCGCAGATCAGGCCGGCGCTGCGGAGCAGCCGCAGGTTCACCGGGCCCTTCGCGTGCCGTACGACGTTCCCGATCAGCTCGCTCACGATGAGTTCCGTGGTCGTCGTCAGGTCGTCGAGCCCCCAGGCGGACAGCTGCTCCCGCACCCGGTCGCGGGCCTGACCGGCCGCCCGGGGGTCCTCGGAAAGCTGCCAGGACGCGATCCTGTCGGCGGCGAGCGCGTGGACGCGCGCGACGAGCAGCGCGGCGTCGTCATGGGCGCGGAACCGCCCGTCCGCGAGCAGCCCGGTGGTGACCGTGTCGCAGAGCCGTCCGAGGCTCCCGCGGTCGGCCGTGCGCAGGAGCTGCTCCAGTTCTGCCATCCCCTTGTCGATCTCACGGCTGGGGGACTCGACCAGGCCGTCGGTGTACAGCACGAGCAGGCTCTCGTCGGGCAGCTCCAGCTCGACCGTCTCGAAGGGCGGTTCGGCCGCGCCGAGCGGCGGGTCCGGGGACAGTTCCGGGAAGTACACCGTGCCGTCGGGCTGAACCACCGCGGGGGGCGGATGACCGGCCCGGGCGATGCAGCAGATCCGGGTGGTGGAGTCGTAGAGCGCGTACAGGCAGGTGGCGTACGAGTCCTCGCCGAGGCCGCCGACGATGTCGTTGAGGTGACCCATGACCTCGTCGGGGGGCAGTTCCAGGTCGGCCAGGGTCTTCACGGCGGTCCGCAGCCGGCCCATGGTGGCCGCCTCGGACAGGCCGTGGCCCATGACGTCGCCGATGACGAGCGCGACCCGGTCGGCGGACAACGGGATGACGTCGTACCAGTCGCCGCCCACGTCCATGCCCTGACCGGCGGGGAGGAAGCGCGCCGCGGCGGTGCACGCGGGGGTTTCGGGCAGCCGCTGGGGAAGCAGTCCGCGTTGCAGTTCCTGTGAGCGCGTGTGCTCGGCGTCGTAGAGCCGGGCCCGTTCCAGGGCGTGTGCGACGAGAGCGCTGATCGCGGTCAGCAGCGTCTGTTCCTCGTATGTGAGGCGGCGCGGCCGGTCGAAGGCGACCGAGCAGACGGCGAACGTGCGCCCGGAGACGGTCAGCGGCAGGAACGCCCAGGCCTGCTTGCCGGCCAGCCGCGGCCGGTGGGCGAGACGCGGATAGTGCTCGGCGTACTCCTCGGCCGACGCGATGAACAGCGGCGCGCCGGTACCGGCGGCCTCCCCCACCGGATCGCTCGCCGTCACCTGCAGGCCGTCGAGCGTGTCGAGGAAGGCCCGCGGGTAACCGACGGCGCCGACGACGTCCGTCCGGCCGCCCTCGACGGCCAGCACGGCCAGGCCGCTGGCCCCGAACGGCGGCAGCACCCGCTGGGCGACCGCCTCCACCACGTCGTGCGACGTCATCGCCTTGGCGAGCGCGGTGGTCAGTTCCGCGATCCGGGCCGAACGCTCGGCGGCGGCCCGCGCGGCGGCGGCCTCCTCCGACTCGCGCCGCCGCTTCTCGGTGACGTCGGTGAGATACAGGGTGAGCCCGTCGGGCCCGGGGACGAGCCGGAGATGGTGCCGGCGTCCGGCCGCTATCCGCACGTCGAAGCCTTCGGACGTGGCCGTGACGGCGGCCCTGCGGCATCGGGCCTCCAGATCGGGGACCTGTCGCACGGCGGGCAGGTCCCACAGCACACGCCCGAACAGCTCCTCCTCCCGGGCGCTGAGCGTGCGCTCCGCCTCCAGGTTGGCGAAGGTGATCCGCCAGTCGTCGTCCACCAGGAGAAAGCCGTCGCTCATGTGGCGCAGCGCCCGGCTGAGCGCGTCGCGGGCGGTACGGGACTCGCTGGTGTCCCACCCCATGCCCACCATCCGGACCGCTTCCCCGTCGTCGTACTCCACGACCGTGCCGCGGGACTGCGTCCAGCCGTAGCTGCCGTCCGGGCGCCGCACCCGGTACTCCGCCTCGTACACGGTGCCGTCGCGGATCGCCCGCTCCGCCGCCGCCAGCGTCCACGGCAGGTCGTCGGGGTGGATGACCTGCATCCAGCTCTCGATCCGGGGCACGTAGTCGGCCGGGTCACCGCCCGCGTACAGGGCCGTCGCCGCCTCGTCCAGCAGCAGCTCGCCGGTACGGATGTTCCAGTCCCAGGTGCCGACCGTCACTGCCTTCAGTGCCTGCCGGAGTCGTTGGCCGACCAGTTCCTCCCGCGGCGAGGCGGGCGGCGGCGCCTGACGCATCCACTCCTCGGCCCAGGCGACCACCCTCCGCAGGAACTCCCACCGCTCCCCGGTCGGCTCGCCCGCGCCGCCCATGAGCAGGGTGAGTGCGCCGATCGTGCGGTCTGCGCTGACCATCGGTACGGAGGCGAGTCCCGCACCCGGCCACGGCCTCGTCGGCGGCCCGGGAGCGCCGGGGGGCTCGGTGGGCACCCACACGCTGCGGCCCTCTCGCACCGCACGCGCCGGTACCGTCGGTCCGTCCTGGTCGACGATCTCCCAGGGACGGGTGAGCGCCGGCGGCAGACCGGTCGAGGACACGAGGCGCAGCGCCGACATGGGGCCGCGCAGATGGATGGCCCCGCCCAGTGCGTCCGTCTCGGCCGCCGCGTGCTGGAGGGCCAACCGGAAGATCTCGCTTTCGGCGATCCCCTTGTCCGTGCCCACGAGCAGAGACAGCCGCGCGTGCATAAGACAAAACTACATCCGGGGTTTTCGACCGGCCCACAGCAGGCCCTGCCGGACATCGGGGCGGGCCGGTCACGGGAGCCGGCCCGCCGTGGGGGTGTGGACGGACCTACGCCGCGAGCGCGTGCCCGGGGTGCAGGACGACCTTGGTGTAGCCCTCTATCCGCTGGTCGAACTTCTCGTACGCCCTGGGCGCGTCCTCCAGTGGCAGTTCGTGGGAGACCACGAAGCTGGGCTTGGCCCGCCCGGCGATGATCAGGTCACGCAACTGGCGGTTGTACTGCTTCACGTTGCACTGGCCGGTGCCCATCCGCTGGCCCTTCTCGAACATCCTGCCGATGGAGACCAGCAGCTGGCCGTGCTTGGCGTGCTCGTCGGGTCCGCCCGGGTCGGACGGGACGTACAGGCCCGGCACGCCGAGCATGCCGGTCGGCCGTACCGTCTCGACGAGGGTGTTCAGGACGACGGCGGGTTCCTCGTGGCTCGCGTCGTGCGCCTGGGCCTGATAGCCGACGGCGTCGACGCCCTTGTCCGTTCCCTCGCCTCCGGTCTGTTCCTTGATCCGGGTCGCCGGGTCGCCCTTGGTGAAGTCGATCGGGATCGCTCCGATCTCCTCGGCCTTGGCCAGCCGCTCGGGCACGCGGTCGACCGAGAACACCTTGGACGCACCGCGCAGCAGCGCGGAGTAGGCGGCCATCAGCCCGACCGGGCCGGCTCCGAAGACGGCCACGCTCTCGCCGGGCGACACCTGGGCGAGCTCGCAGCCGTGGTAGCCGGTCGGGAAGATGTCGGCGAGGAGCACGAAGTCGGTCTCGAACTCCTGGCCCGGCGGCAGCTTCAGGCAGTTGAAGTCGGCGAACGGTACACGCAGCAGCTCTGCCTGCCCACCCTTGTAGGGGCCCATCGCCACATAGCCGTAGGCTCCGCCGGCGAAGCCCGGATTGACCGTGAGGCAGAAGCCGGTCTTGCCGGCCAGGCAGTTCTTGCAGAATCCGCACGCGACGTTGAACGGCATGACGACGCGGTCGCCCTTGGACAGCGAGGTCACGCCCTCGCCGGTCTCCTCGACTATGCCGAGGTTCTCGTGGCCGAAGACGATGCCCGACTCGGCGGCCGTACGGCCCTCGTACATATGCAGGTCGGATCCGCAGATAGCGGTCGATGTGACCCGTACCAGCACGTCGTTCGGGTGCTGGATCCGCGGATCGTCGACGTCCCTGACGGAGACGCTGAAGGGTTTGTCGTAGACGACGGCTTTCACCTGGCTCACCTCCGCGTCGAACGCCAGGTGACGGCGACGGACCGCGCAGACCGAGGCGGTGGCCAGGAGAAACACGTCGAGGCAGAGCCCCCGGTCCGTGCCGCGACCCTAGGCGCTCTTGTTTCACCATCGGATACTTCCAGAAAACGCCGCTCAGGCGGGCACTGCAACCCGCACGGCGTCTGTCGCGGGCCGCTTCCGGCCCTTACAATCAAATTGAAGAGTTCTGCAATTCGTCAGTTGTCGTGGTTCCTAGGTGATCCACCGTCCGGAGGTCCTGGTGAACGAAGCCGCCGAGGCGCTGCTGGCACGGGTGCGCGAGGCGCGCGCCGCGCTGGCGGCCGCCGTGCGGGCCGCGGACGCGTATGCCGTCGCGGTGGCCGAGGACGAGCTGGAGGACGCGATACGGCTGGCACGGCGGCACGGGCTGGACGTCGGGACGACAGGCGCGGACGAGGGGTGATCGGAATGCCGGTTCCGCTGTACGAGGCGAAGGCCGAGTTCTTCCGGATGCTCGGCCACCCGGTGCGCATCCGGGTGCTCGAACTGCTCCAGGACGGCCCCAGGCCGGTGCGCGAACTGCTCGCGGCGATCGAGGTCGAGCCGTCGAGCCTGTCCCAGCAGCTCGCCGTGCTGCGCCGCTCGGGCATCGTGACCGCGACCCGTACCGGTTCGACGGTGGTGTACGAGCTGGCGGGCGGCGATGTCGCCGAGCTGCTCGCCGCGGCGCGACGGATCCTGGCCACCCTGCTGACCGGCCGGCAGGACCTGTTGGAGGAGCTGCGGGGGACGGAGGCGGCGCGGTGACCGGCTACCTCCCCGCGGCCGGCGTCGCGGACGCCGAGCCGCATCTGCCGGATCTCTGCGACGCGGGCATGGGCGCGGGGCTGCGGATGGTGGCCGAACGGGCCGCGGAACACGGCGGCGACGTCACCGCGAGGCCCGCGGCGGACCTCACCGGCCGGGGTCAGAGGTCGTTGCCCGCGTAGGACAGGTTGAAGCTCTTGTTGGTCAGCGGGAAGTCCGGGACGATCGTGTCCGCCAGGGCGACCGGCAGGGCGGGCCAGTTGAAGAAGGACGGGTCGACGGGCTTGACCCGGGTCAGGGTGGAGTCGGGGGCGAGTTCGACGCGGGTGGCGATGGTGCCCCGCCAGCCCTCCACCAGGCCCACGCCCGTACCGGCGACCGCGCCCACGCCCGTTCCCGCGACCGCGCCTGGCCTCGGCCGGGCCGCCGGCAGCGCGCCGGGGGCGGTGAGTCGCTCGGCGAACTCCTCGACCAGGGCGAAAGAGGTCGTGATCTCCTCGGCCCGGACCAGGAAACGGGCCAGGACGTCGCCGCCGTCGTGGACGGGTACGTCGAGCCGTGTGCCGTACGGCGTGAAGGGGTGCGTCACCCGGGCGTCGTCGGGGATGCCGCTGGCCCGGGCGACACAGCCCAGGCAGCCGATCTCCCGGGCCGCGGCGGTGCGCAGGACCGCGGTGCCGGTGAAGCGGTCGCGCACGGTGGAGTGGCCGAGGGCGAGGCCGGTGATCTCCCCGATGTCCTCGCGGATCGCCTTCAGCAGGGCCGGATCGGGCAGCGTGCGCAGGGCCGCGCCGCCCGGGACGACGCCGCCGCGGAGCAGCCGGTGGCCGGTGACGTCCTTGTTCAGGCGCAGGAGCGTCTCGCGGACGCGCTGGGCGTGGGCGTTGAGGATGCCGTGGCCGACGTCGTTGCAGAGCATGCCGAGGTCGGCGACGTGGTTGTGGATCCGCTCCAGCTCCAGGAGGAGGGCGCGGGCGCGCTGCGCCCCGGCCGGGACCTCGGTGCCGGTGGCCTCCTCCACGGCCAGGCAGTAGGCCAGGGCATGTCCCACGGCCGTGTCGCCGCTGATGCGTTCGGCGAGCGGGAGCCCGGCGGCCACCGAGCGGCCCTGGAACAGCTTCTCCACGCCCCGGTGGACGAACCAGAGCCGGGCCTTGAGTTTGAGGATGGTCTCGCCGACGACGGAGAAGCGGAAGTGGCCCGGTTCGATGAGCCCGGCGTGCACGGGTCCGACCGGGATCTCGTACACGCCGTCGCCTTCGACCTCCAGGAAGGGGTACGGGCCCTCCTGTTCGCCGAAGGCGGGCGGCGGGCCGGCGTCGGGGTTCATCGGGTACCAGCCGCGCGGCCAGTGGAAGTGCCGTACGAGGCGGCGGGGCAGCGGGTGGTCGAGGGGGACGATGCCGAACAGGTCGCGCATCTCGCGCTCGAACCGGCCTGCGGGGAAGGAGAGATGGGCGAGGGTGGGGACCTCGGGCCGGTCGGGGTCGAGGCGCACGTGCAGTTCGGTGCGGGTGTCGGGCGGGCCGGTCACGAACAGGTAGACCACGCGGATCCCGCGCTCGTCGTGGTGGGCGGCGACCAGTGCGAGCCGATGGCCGCTGGTCAGCAACTCCTTGGCCCGGAGCGGCAGTTCGGTGACGTCGATGTCGTACGCGGTGCGCATCGCCTCAGCCTCCGATCGCCTGGGCGGCGGCGTGCAGCAGGTCGGTGAGCGGGCCGGTGGCCACGCCCAGGGCGGCGCAGGCGGCCAGGCCCAGTACCAACGGCCAGGTGGCGGACGGGCTTTCGGCAGTCGGTGTGCCGGGTCCCAGCAGCATCCGGGCGGTTCGGGCGGCCAGCGCGGCGAAGGCGACCAGCACGAGCAGCAGGGCCGCCGCGGTGGTCCAGGCCGGGCCGGCTCCGGCGGCGAACCCGGCCCGGGCGATGCCCAGTTCGGAGGCGAAGAGGCTGAACGGCGGGAAGGCCAGCAGCGCGACCATCGCGAGACCGAACGCCCCTCCCAGCACCGGTGCCCGGGCGATCAGGCCGCGGACACGTCCGATCCGCGTGGTGCCGGTGAGCTGCAGGATGCGGCCGGAAGCGCAGAAGGCGACCGACTTGGCGAGCCCGTGCCCGGCGATGTGCAGCAGCGCGGCGGACAGTGCCAGGGGGCTGCCGATCGCCGCGGCCAGGGCGATCAGACTCATGTGCTCCATCGAGGAATAGGCCAGCATCCGTTTGTAGTCGCGCTGGGCGAGCAGCAGCCCGGCCGCGAGGGCGAGGGTGAGCAGGGCGATCCCGGCGAGCAGGACGCGGGTGAAGTCCGGTCCGAGGGCGGCGTCCGCGATGACCCGGTAGCGCAGGACGGCGGAGAAGGCGACCGACAGCAGCACCCCGGACATCAGCGCGGAGACCGGCGCCGGGGCCTGGCTGTGGGCGTCCGGCAACCAGGCGTGCAGCGGGACGAGGCCCGCCTTGGCGCCGAAGCCGAGGACGACGAGCGTGATGCCGAGCCGGGTCGCCGCCGGGTCGAGCCGGCCGGCACGGGCGACGAGGGTGGGCCAGTCCAGTGCCCATGCCTCGGCGATACCGGCCTGCCGGGCCGCGTAGTAGATCAGCACGGTGCCGAGGAAGGCGAGGGCGATGCCGGCCGAGCAGATCACCACGTACTTCCAGGCGGCCTCCACCGACGTCCGGGTACGGCGGTGGCCGACGAGGAAGGCGGTGACGATGGTGGTGGCCTCGACCGCGACCCACAGCACGCCGAGGTTCGCGGTGACGACGGCCAGGCACATCGCGGCCAGGAACGCCTGGACCAGGGCGTGGTAGTGCCGCACGGTCCGCTCGCCCGCCCGTCCTGCGGCCCGCTCGCCGCTCAGGTACGCGGGGGCGAAGGAGCAGGCGATCAGCGCGACGGCGCCGACCACGAGCAGCAGCCACGCGGTCAGGGCGTCCGCGCGCAGCAGGCCCGAGTACGCCGTACGCGGTCCGTCGCGCACGACGTCGGCGGCGAGCACGCTCCCGCACCCGAGGATCACGGCGGGCGAGACCAGTCCGGCCCGGTCCCGCACCTGCCGGGTGGGCGCGGCGACGGGCTCGGGTGCCTCCACCACCAGGACGGAGCCCCGCACAAGGACGGAGCCCTGTGCGGACACCCGTTGCCGGGTCTCGGTGAGTGCCGCGGCGAACACGGCGGCGGTCGGGCGGGAGCGCGGACCGGCCCAGGCGTACACGCCGGCCACCGCCAGGGGCACGACGGCGGGCGCGGTGAGGAGCAGCGCGGAGGCGGTGGGGCTCATCAGTCGTGCAGCTCCCGCAGGTCGTCGAGGTCGGTGGTGCCGAACGCCTCGCGCATCCGGGTGGTGAGGATCCGCAGCACCAGGACCGCGAGCAACACGTCGAAGGAGACGCCGAGTTCGACGATCAGCGGTACCCCGGAGGTGGCGAGGAAGGCGGTGGCGGTGATGCCGTTGTCCAGGAGCAGGAACCCGACCGCCTGGGCCGGTGCCCGTCTGCGGGTCACCAGCACGAAGAAGCCGATCAGGACGACGGCGAGGCCGACCGGCAGGGCACGGGTGGCGGGGGTCGGGTTCAGTTCGGTCAGCGGCCGGGCCACCGCGTAGGCCAGCAGGGTCAGCAGCGCGGCGGTGAGCAGGGAGGCGGCGACGTTGACGAGGGGCTGTGTCTCGCGGTTCTCCGCTCCCCCGTGGCCGTCATGCCGTCGGTCCCGGGTGGGCGTGGTCAGGGCGCGGCGCATCAGATACGGCAGGACGCCCGCCCTCAGTACGCCGATCCCGATGCCGACGCCGATCAGGTCCCCGCGCTGTTCGTGGGCGCCGAGCAGGACGGCGAGCCCGGCGAGCGCGATGCCCTGCAGGGCGAAGACGCGGACGATCGCGGCCAGTTCACGCCGCCACAGCACGATCACCGCCGCCAGCAGGAAGGCGCCGCAGGCCAGGTCGAGGAGTTGGGTGTAGAGGCCGCCGGTCATGACGCTCCGGTCAGGAAGTAGGAGGCGGTGACCGCGAGCAGCGCCAGCAGGAAGGAGCCGGCGAGCAGTTCGGGCACGCGGAACAGCCGGATCTTGGCCCAGCACACCTCGGCCGCCGCGAGCACCGCGCCCAGCAGGCAGAGCTTCGCCGCGAACAGCACCGGGGCCACGGCGAGGGCCGCCCACGAAGCGCTGGTGGCGATGCCCCACGGCACGAACAGGGAGGCGAGCAGGCCGAGCAGCAGGGTGAGGCGCAGCTGGGCGCCGAGTTCGAGCAGCGCCAGGTCCGGACCGGCGTACTCCAGCACCATCGCCTCGTGGATCATGGTCAGTTCGAGGTGGGTGGAGGGGTTGTCGACCGGGATCCGCCCGGTCTCCGCGAGCACCGCCACCGCGAGGGCGGCCGTGGCGAGGAGCCCGGCCGGGGAGGCGAGCCGGCCCGGTTCGTGGGCGGCGCCGGAGACGATCGCCGGGATGTTGGTCGTCCCGGCCGGTATCGACAGCGCGAACACCGAGAGCAGGATGGTCGGCTCGACCAGCGCGGCCACCGTCATCTCCCGGGAGGCGCCCATCCCGCCGAACGCGGTACCTGTGTCCAGGCCGGCCAGGGCCAGCGAGAGGGTGCCGAGGGCGATCAGCGCCACGACGAGGATCAGGTCCGCGTGGGGGCTGACCGGGGTGTCGGTGGACAGCAGCGGTACGAGGGCGGCGGCCACCACGGTGGTGGCGACCAGCAGCGCGGGGGCCGTACGGAAGGCGGGCCCGGTCCCCACGGGGGTGATGGGTTCCTTGCGCAGCAGTTTGCGCGCGTCCCGCCAGGGCTGGAGCACTCCGGCACCGGCCCGGCCCTCCAGGCGGGCCCGTACCTGCCGCATCCACCCGGTCACCAGCGGCGCCCCGGCGCCGACCACGACGACCTGTCCGGCCACAGCCGCATATCCGACAGCACTCATCCGTCCGCTCTCACCAGCCCACCGCCAACGCCAGCAGCAGGACGACCAGGCCTGCGAAGCCGTAGCCGAGATAGAGGTGGACGCTGCCGCCCGCCAGCCGCCGGGCGGTCCGGCCGGTCGTGTTCAGCGTCCGCAACACCGGTTCGTACAGCCGGTGTTCGATCCGGTCGGGCACCCGCCGCCGGAAGCGCACCCGCTCCACCAGGTACGCCGACTCGCGCACCGGTGTGACGTCCACGTCCTGTTCGGGTGCGAGCACGTCGTCGAAGACCCGCTGCAGAGGTTCCGCGAACGAGGTCGCCGTACAGGACATGCGCGGGGTCGGCGCCCCACCGCCGCAGTCCCACAACCGGGCGTTCACCCGGCGCCGACGGCGTCCGTACAGCCGGGGCAGTGGCACGGCCAGTGCGACCGCGGCGGTCAGGGCGGCCACCACCCACACCGGTGACAGCGACGCGGAGATGTCGGCGAGCCGCACCCGCACTCCGCCGCCCGACACGGCACCGGTGCCCGGCAGCCCGACCGCGCTCAAGGCCCGGTCCAGGCCGCCGCCCAGCAGCCCCGGCACCAGGGCGAGCGCCCCGCACGCGGCGGCGAGCAGACCCATCCCGGCGGTCATCAGGGGCGGTGCCTCCCGCGCGGCGGCCGCCTGTGGGCTGCGTGGCCGGGCGAGGAAGCCGACCCCGAGCGCCTTGACGAAGACGACCGCGGCGATACCGGCCGACAGCGCGATCAGCGCCACCGACAGGGGCAGGACGACCGCCACCGCGACGCCCGGCACCCGGAGTCCGTGGATCAGGGACTGCAGCAGCAGCCACTCGCTGATGAACCCGTTGCCCGGCGGCAGCGCCACCGCGCCCAGCGCGGCCAGCGCGAACAGGCCGGCGGTGACGGGCATCCGGGAGCGCAGACCGCCGAGCCGGTCGAGGTCCCGCAGACCGGTGGCCCGCAGCACCGACCCGGCCGCGCAGAACAACAGGGCTTTGAAGGCCGAGTGGTTGACCACGTGCAGCAGCGCCGCCGCCAGTGCCAGCGCGGCCAGCGGCTGATCGCCGTAGGCGGAGAACAGCCCACAGGCCCCGATGCCGATCAGGACCAGGCCCATGTTCTCGCTCGTCGAGTACGCCAGCAGCCGTTTCAGGTCGGAGGCCATCGCCGCCTGCAGGATCCCGTACACCGCGCTGGCCCCGCCGACCGCCGTCAGCCCCAGCCACCACCACGCCGGGCCGCCGCCGAGCAGGTCGAGGCCGGTGCGGACCAGGCCGTAGACGCCCAGGTTGACCATGGCGGCGCTCATCAACGCCGAGACCGGGGTGGGTGCTTCGGGGTGGGCCCGGGGCAGCCAGGCGTGCAGCGGCACCGCGCCCGCCTTCGCGGTGAACGCCAGCCCGGCCAGGACGAACACCAGCCCTCGCACGGCCGGCGACACGGAGTGCGCGCCCGTCCGCAGCGCGGCGAACGTCTCACCACCCGCCTGCGCGGCGAACAGCGCGAGCCCGGCGAGCAGCAGCACCAGGCCGAGGTGTGTCAGCACCGCGTACCAGAGGCCGGCCCGCCGGACCGTGACACGTTCCCGGTGCTCGGCCAGGACCAGCAGCAGCGAGGCGAGAGCCATCAGCTCCCACAGCGCCAGGAACGTCGACACCGACGCCGCCGCCGGTACGAGGACCAGTGTGAGGGCGAACAACGGCAGCACCGCCTGCGCCGTACGGGAGCCGAGCCCGTGCGCGCCGTGCCCGGCCGCGTACCCGATGCCGTACACCGCGACCGCGGCGACGACGGCCCCCGCGACCGTCATGAAGAGGCCCGACAGCGCATCCACCGCCATATGCGTACCGGCCGGCGGCAGCAGCCCGGGGAGGACGGCGTTCCAGCGGCTGCCTCCCAGTGCGGCCACCCCCGCCGTACCGCCGGCGACCCCCACGCCCGCCGTCAGGGCTCCGGCCACCGGGACACGGACCCGGTACGGCAGTCCGAACCCGGCCGGCGCCCCCGCGCCGCCCAGTGCGGTGGCCGTCGCCAGGGCGGCCGGAATCACGCTCACCGTCCGGTCAGGCGCCGCAGGGCCGCCACGATCTCGCCCGGCTCCGGCGGGCACCCGGGCACGGCCAGATCCACCGGTACGACATCGGCGACGGCGCCCTCGACGCCGTACCCGCCCGCGAACTCACCGCAGTCGATCGCGCAGTCCCCCACCGCCACCACCAGCCGGGGCTCGGCCATCGCGGCCACCGTGCGGCGCAACGGCTCGGCCATGTTGCGCGTCACCGGCCCGGTCACCAGGGCCACATCGGCGTGCCGGGGCGAGGCGACAAGCCGCGCCCCGTACCGCTCGGCGTCGTACACCGGGTTGAAGGCCGCCGCGATCTCGATCTCGCAGCCGTTGCAGGAGCCCGCGTCCACGCACCGCACCTGGACCGAGCCGCCGAACTCCCGTGCCGTGTGCGGCATGTCGCCCTGGGGGAACGGCGGCGCGGGTTCGGCCACCCGCCCGGTCCCGCGGATCTTGCGCAACAGGTCCATGAACCCTCTTCCCGACATGGTGAGGACGTGTCTGCAGACGGCCAACGGACCACCCCACCAGTGGAGTTACTGCGCTTTTCCGGCAATTTGCCTGGTTTTGCGGAATGTTGCCGTATGTGAGGCGGAAGCTACGACAGCGGCTTCGCCTCCGACTGGGCCGCCTGCAGATCGGCGAGCAGCTCCGCCTGCCCCGCCAGCACGCCCGACAGGATCGAGCGCGCCACCCGCAGCAGTTCCGCCAGCTCCGGGCTGGCCAGCGAGTAGTACACGTTCGACCCCTCTTTCCGGGTCCGCACCAGGTTCGCCCGCCGCAGTACGGCCAGCTGCTGGGACAGGTGCGCCGCCTCGATGCCCACCTCGGGCAGCATCTCCGCGACCGCGCGCTCGCGCTCGCTCAGCAGCTCCAGGACCCTGATGCGGGCCGGATGGCCGAGGGTTTTGAAGAACTCGGCCTTCAGCTGGTACAGCGGCGTACTCACCTGGCCCTCCCCTCCCCCGTGCAGCAGCACGGCAGTACCGGCCGGGCCTCGGCGCATCGCATCCACCCACTCGTCAAGAACATGTGGACCATCCTCGCCTGCGCGACCGGCCGGGCCGAAACCGCTCGCGGTTCATCAGAGGGGGAGGGTGATCCAGATGCTCTTGCCCGCGCCGTCGGAATCGGCGCGGACCACGGCCGTGCCGCCCAGGGCGAGCGTCAGCTCCATGACGATGGCCAGGCCGCCGGTCCCGGTGCCGGTGACCGCTCCGTACAGCGGCGGCTGGTACGGATGGCGGTCGTGGACGGCGAAGGCCAGGCAGTCCGGTCCCGCCGCGTAGATCACGGTCACCGTCGGGGAGAGAACGGCGGCGTGCCGGACGCTGTTGGTGACGAGTTCGGCGAGGATGAGCAGTGCCGGATCCACCGTGGGGTGGCGCAGTCCGATGCCCCATTCGACGAGGGCCTGCTCGGCGGTCTCGCGGGCCAGGCGGACGGCGGACGGCTCGCTGGGCACCGTGAGGACGTGCCGGTGGGGCAGGGCTTCGAGCTGGGTCGACATCACGCCTCCGCCTGGGCGAGGGCGTTCTCGCCGGAGGTCCGGGGCCGGCCGGCGGGGAGTGCCGGGAGGACTCCGGCGCTCTCCAGGTGGGCGCGGGCGGCCCGGATCGCGTCGGGGGTGGTGGCGTACTCCCGGCCGTCCTGGCGCAGCACGTCGAGCGCGCCGACGGAGTCGAGGACCTGGCGCTGGCCGGGCCGTATGCCGGAGGCCAGGACGTGGATGCCGCGGCGGTGCAGCCTGTCCACCGCGTCCTTGAGGACCAGGGCTCCGGTGGCGTCCATGGTCGACACCCGGGACATGCGCAGGATGACGACCCGGACGTCGGCGACCTCGGTGAGTTCCAGCAGGAAGCGGTGGGCGGCGGCGAAGAAGAGCGGGCCGTCGATGCGGTAGGCGACGATGTGCTCGGCCAGCAGCGCGTGTTCCTCCGCGCTGTGATCGCCGCGGTCGAGCGGCACCTGGTCGAAGCGGGCCTGCCGGGCGACGGCGCGCAGGGCGAGGGCGCCCGCGACGGCGAGGCCGATGATCACGGCGTACACGAGGTCCAGGGCCAGGGTGGCCACGGCGGTGAGGGCGAGTATCAGGGCGTCGGAACGGGTGGCCTTCGCCATCGCCCGCAGCGAGCCGACCTCGACCATGCGGATCGCGGTGGCCAGCAGGACGCCGGCGAGGGCGGCCAGCGGGATCCTCGAGACGACGGGGGCCGCCGCGAAGACGATCACCGCGAGGACGGCGGCGTGGGTGAGTGCGGCGAGCCGGGAGCCCGCTCCGGTGCGGACGTTGACCGCGGTGCGGGCGATGGCGCCGGTGGCCGGGACCCCTCCGAACAGCGGGGCCGCGATGTTCGCGAGGCCCTGGCCGAACAGCTCCCGGTCGGGGTCGTGCCGCCGCCCGACCGTCATGCCGTCGGCGACCGAGGCGGACAGCAGCGACTCCAGCGCGGCGAGCGCCGCGACCGCCACGGCAGGGGCGAGGAGGGTGCCGAGCGAGCCCAGGTCCAGGAAGGACAGGGACGGTACGGGCAGTCCGGCCGGCAGGTCGCCGATCGGCTTCGCCGCGTCCAGGCGGGCCAGCTGCGCCACGGCCGTCGCCGCGATCACGACGACGATCGAGAACGGTACGGCCGGCCGCCACCGGGCCCCCAGCAGCATCACCGCGGCCACCGCGGCCGCGAGTCCCGCCGCGGTCCAGTTCGGGTTCCTCACGAACTCCCCCGCTGCCCGCCAGGCGACGACGAGCACGCGGTCACCCTCGGGCTTGGGCACCCCGAGCGCGTTCGGGAGCTGCTGCAGGCCGATCACGCAGGCGATACCGAGGGTGAAGCCCTCGACGACCGGGGCGGGCACGTACCGCATGTACTTCCCGGCCCTGAGCACCGCCAGGCCGACGAGCATGACACCCGCCATCAGCCCGACGGTCAGCACCCCGGTCGGCCCGTACCGGCCCACGATCGGGACCAGGACGACCGTCATGGCACCGGTCGGGCCGGACACCTGAAGGTCGGACCCGCCGAACACCGCGGCGAGGGCGCCCGCGACCACGGCGGTCGCCAGTCCCGCCGCGGCGCCGAGCCCGGAGGACACGCCGAAGCCGAGCGCGAGTGGCAGCGCGACGATCGCCACGGTGAGACCGGCGAGCAGATCCCGGCGCGGGTCGCGCCGGACCTCGGCGAGATCGGCCGCACCGGGCAGCAGCGACACGGTCCGGGCCCACACCCGGCTGAACGCGGTGCTCATCGCGCGACGACCTCGGCTTCCCCGACAGGTCCCCCGAGGGGGCGGACGCAAATGGCGGTGCCCACGGTCATCTGCAGACACTGCCAACACAGCATCTAACCAATTGCTAAATTTTGCAATTCCGCATGAGCTCGGCCCTGCCCGAAGGCCGCCGCCGTTCGACACTGGAAGGGAGGGGGACCGATCCGCGACCTGCTGGAGGCCTGCGACCCGGCGAGAGCGAGGAGAGAGCGATGTCGCACACAGAGCAGTGGAAGGTCCGTTTCCACCTTTTCGAGGACGACAACGGAACGACGAAGGCACAGGTGATCCTGGACACCGGCACCACGGAGCTCACCGGCCGGGGGGCCGCGCACTGCAACCCGGCGGACACGAACGTCCCGGAGATCGGCGACGAGCTGGCCGCGGGCAGGGCCATGGAGGATCTCGCCCACCAGTTGCTGAGGATCGCCGAGAACGACGTCCAGGGCATGACCGGCTCCCGGCCGAGCACCCCGGAGAACGTCGGCTGGCCCATGTGAATCACGCGGACCCGTCCACCGGCCGTACGGCTGGAACCGGCGCCCGTCCTGCCGCAGGGCGGGGCCGATCAGCGCATCACGCGCGACGGCGCAGACGCACGGCCAGGGCGGGGCACTGGTTGACGGCGCGGCGGGCGCCGTGTTCCTGCCAGGGGGCGACCGGGATGGTGGTGGAGACGGGGTAGCCGTGCGGGCCGAGGCGAATGACGTCGGGGGCCACCACGGCGCACAGACCGTGACCGGTGCAGCGGGACCAGTCCACCTCCAGCCGGGCGCCCCGCGCGGGCGGCAGGGGCAGTACGCCGCGCACGGGACGGCCGCAGCCGGGGCCGAACAGGTGGGCGTCGAGGTCCTCGGAGAAGACGTCCAGCGCGGTGAGTACGAAGCGGGCCGTACCGTCCGGGTGCGAGCAGGCGCCACCTGCCTGGGCCGCGCCGAGGGCACGCCGGGCGTTCTCCAGCACCTCGGGCTCGGCGGCACCGGTGACCAGCACGGCCAGGGCCTCGGCGGCTGCGGGCAGACCGCGCTTGCACGGTCCGCACTGGCCGGCGGACTCGGCTGCCAGCCAGGCCGCGACCTGGGCGATCTCGCCGAGCGGACAGGTGTCGTCGGGGAGCGCGACGATCGCGCCCGCGCCGAGGGTTCCGCCGAGGGCCGCGAGTCCGGCGCGCGAGAGTGACGCGCCGGCGGCGTCCGAGGGGTGCAGCCAGGCGCCGTGGTAGCCGCCCACCAGCACCCCGGCTCCCGGCCGGAGGCCACAGGCGTCCAGTACCGGGCCCAGCCGGGTGCCGGCCGGTACCTCGGCCACCAGCGGACCGGCGCCCGGCCGGTTGACGGTGAGCAGGACCGTACCGGGTTCGTCGGCGGTGCCGACGGCGGCATAGGCGTCGGGTCCGAGCCGGGCCGCGATGGCGAGCTGGGCCCAGGTCTCGGCATTGGAGAGCAAGGTCGGCCGCTGACGCACCCCGCCTGTTCCGCCCCCGGCCGCGCGGGACTTCAGCGGGGCCGGTACCGCCGGCAGACCGTTGACGCCACGGATCAGGGCCCCGGATTCACCGGACACGAAGCGTTCGGGCAGGCAGACGGTCCGGGCCGGGCAGGGAAGTTCGCGCTCGGCGAGGGCGGCCGGGACCGACAGCTCGCCCGGGCTGCCCGCGGCGACGCCGATCACGATCTCTTCGGCGCCGAACGCGGCCGCGGCCAGGCAGGCGCCGTCCAGGACCAGATGCGGGGCACGGGCGAGCAGCATCTTGTCCTTGGCGCTCGCCGGTTCGCCCTCCGCGCCGTTCACCACCACGACCGGCGGCATGCCCGTGCGGTCGGCGGCGGCGAGCGTGGCCCGGGCCTTGCGGGCGAACGGGAAGCCGGCGCCGCCGCGGCCGGCCAGGCGGACGGCTTCGGCCAGGGCGAGCAGACCCTCCCGGCCCCATGGGCGGACGGTCGCGTGGACACGGGTGTGGGTGGCGAGGTCCAGGCGCTGGTGGCTTTCCAGGCCGGCGGTCAGCCGGGCCGGATCCTGCCAGCGCACCTCGGGCAGCTTCAGCGGGGCGTCGTTCACTCGCTGCTCCCGGGCTGGGCCAGGCGAAGCGGTCGGGGCCCTGGCCTCATGGCGTGCCTGGGCTGTCCGGGCAGGCTGGCCCGCTGTGCGGACCGGTGAGCCGCCGCCGTCGGTGCCTCGGGGCGGGCGGCCCGGGCGAGCGGACGGGTGCCGGTGACGGGCCGGGCGGACCGGACGGAGAGAGCGGACAGCGCGGACAGCGCGGCCGGGCGGACGGCAGCGGGCCGATACGCCCTGGCACCGCGCCGGTGCCGGCTGGCTGTCCGGCGGCGGCCCAGGTAGGACAGGGCGCGGACCAGCAGCGCGAGCGCCACCAGGGCCGCGCACAGGCCGTAGCCCCAGAGCACCCATGTGTGCGCCTTGCGCCCGGCCGTCAGCCCGTGCGCCAGGGAGACCGGCCAGCAGACGTACGCCAGCGAGTGAAGCGCCCGCCACAGCCAGGGACGTCCGCCGCCGGCGAACCGGCCCCGGAACACACCGGTGGCCATGACGAGGACCAGCAGGTCGGCGGCGACGGTACCCAGGCTCACGGCGAGGGCGGCGCCGCCGGTGAAGGGGACCACCGCGGTCCGCGGAGCGGCGTGCCGCTCGACGACCTTGACCGCGATGTGGGTGCCCAGGAAGCCGAGCGCCGCGACGGCGCTCGCCCGGTGCACCGACTGCACGGCAACCCGCAGCCGGGGGGTCAGCACCAGCCGGTCGGTGGCGGCGAGCCCGCAGGCCACGACGGCGGTCAGCGAGAGCAGGGTGAAGACGCCGGCGAAGTAGTCCAGGAAGGCCATCATCCGGCCTGCCACCGCGGCCGACGCGGCGCCGGCCATAGGCCGGGCGTGCGGGGCGACGCTGGACATGGGCACCTTCTTCCTCGTACTCGGGCCACGCAGCCGGGCCGTGGGGGCCGGATCGGGATTCCATGCGCCCACGTCGCAGGAGGCACCGCCGGGGAGCGTGGCACCGGCGGTACTGCACAGCAGGGGCCATCGTTAGCCCGTACCCCGGTCCGATGACAACGGCGCCGTTACGGCCCACGACCGTAGGCAAGGCCGGCATCGGGGCCGGTTCTCGGGCTCGGGTGGCGTTGTGGTCCACGACCGTGCGTAGTAGACGCCGAAAGAGGCGTGACCAGGCTCACCGGCGCGGGGGCCGTGGCCCGTGTCGGGATCATGGGTCGGGTGACCGCCCCGCGGCCGCTCGGGGCACGCGACCGACCCGTGGGTGACACCCAGGGCGGGGCGAGGGGTTCGACAGGGGACCAATGCCACTGGCGCCCCGGCCCCACGGCGCGTTTCGATGGAACAGGCGGCACTTCGCCACGCCGCCGTGAAGGAGGCGAGGACGATGACCGCTCCGGCACCGGACAGGAACCGCTCCCCCGGCCCGGACGCCCGGGTCGGGCGTCCGACAGCCGCGCCGACATCGGGAGGCGGCCATGACCGGCGCAGCTGACCGTCGGCCGATCGTGGTGGGGATCGCCCCGGATCCCGGTCTGCGTACGGCGCTGACCTGGGCGGCCGACGAGGCGGACCGCCGCCGGGTGCTGTTGCGCGTGGTGCACGCCGAGGGCGTGCCCACCGGCGGCTACCGGGGGCGGGATGTCCCGCCCTCCTGGGAGGAGTGGAACGCGACGCTGCACAAGGCCGGACGGCAGCTGCTCGACGAGGCCACGGCCTTCGTCACGGCCCGGCACCCGGATGTCGAGACCGACCCCCTCCTCGCCGAAGGCGATCCGGTCTGGGTGCTGCGCGAGCAGAGCCGCGAGGCCTCGGCCGTCGTGCTGGGCTCACGGCACCTCAGCCGGGCCCAGGAGGTGTTCGGCTCCGCCTCGGTCGCCGTGCCGCTGATGGCCCACGCGAGGTGTCCCGTGGTGGTCGTGCCGGAACCGGAGCACACCACGCGGGAACCCGGGTACTTCGTCGTGGGCGTCGACGGCAGCGAGCACTGCGCCGCCGCCGTCGACCTGGCCTTCGAGGCGGCGGCCCTGCGCGGCGCCGGACTGCGTGCGGTGTACGTGTGGCAGCCGGGGCCGCTGCGGATCTTCGACGAGCACGAACCGCAGCAGGAGGCGCGCCGCCTGCTCGCCGAGATCGTGGCCGGACGCCAGGCCCGCCACCCGGAGGTGGACCTGCGGCACGACCTGGTGGTCGGCCATCCCGTGCAGGTGCTCAGCGACGCCTCGGCCGACGCGCTGGGCCTGGTGGTCGGCACCCGCGGGCGCGGCGGCTTCGCCGGCATGCTGCTGGGCTCGGTCAGCCAGGGTGTGCTGCACCATGCCCGCTGCCCCGTCCTCGTCGTTCCCACGGCGGCCGCCTGAGCAGCCGCTGCCGCGGGTCCACTCGGCCCCTCCGAGGATCCATGCGGCCCATGCCCCACCACCGTGGTGATCGTCCACGCTGGAGGAGGGGCCCGGCGAAGGGAGTCATCGTGACCGCTCGACACGTGGACGCGAACACGCTCACCGCACTCGTGGCCGACGCCACGGCGGCGCCGTCGCTGCACAACGCACAGCCCTGGAGTTTCCGTTACCTGTCCGCCGACGGCATCCTGCGTCTGTACGCCGATGAGTCACGCGCGCTGCCGCGCACCGACCCCGACAGCCGCGGCCTGCACCTGGGCTGTGGCGCCGCGCTGTTCAACCTGCGCGTGGCCGCCGCCGCGGCCGGGCGGACCCCGGTCGTACGGCTGCTGCCGGATCCGGCGGACCCGACGCTGCTCGCCGAGGTCGCCCTGGCCGGCGGCGAACCGCCCGACCAGACCCTCGCCGCTCTGTCCCCGGCGATCCCCCGGCGCCACTCCAGCCGCCGTCCCTTCAGCGAGCGGCCGCTACCGGCCGACCTGGAGGACCGGATGTGCGAAGCCGCGGCCGCCGAGGGCGCGCAGCTGGTCTTCCCCGGCACCTGGCATGTGCAGGAACTGCTGGAACTGGTGCAGGACGCCGAGGGCCGCGAGGCGCTCGACCCCGGCCTGCGCGCCGAGAGGGCCCACTGGACCCGGACCGGGGCGGCGGGCGCCGACGGGACGGCGGACGGGATACCCGCCGAGGCGTTCGGCCCCGGCCGGTACGGTCCGGCGACCCCGGTGCGCGACTTCGCCGCCGGACGCCCGGTGCCCGGACGCGGCTGGGCGGTGTTCGAGAAGAATCCGCACATCGCCCTGCTGGGTACCGGCCACGACGGGCCGGCGGACTGGCTGCGCGCGGGTCAGGCGCTGGAGCGGGTCCTGCTCGTCGCCACGGCCGGCGGACTGGTCGCCTCGATGGTGTCCCAGACCCTGGAGTGGCCGGAGCTGCGCCGGCTGACCCGCGACCCGAGCTCCGGCATGGCCCATGTGCAGATGGCGATCCGGCTCGGCTACGGCCCGGAGGGCCACCCCAGCCCCCGGCGTCCGCCGAACGAGGTGCTCGACGTCGTCTGAACCGGCGCGCGCCCACCGTGCCCCGCGTCCGTCCCCGACGACCACGCCGGGCGCGACGGCGAGAAGGGCAGGGTGAAGAATCCGGTGCCGATGATGCTGCCGGTCACCAGGGCGGAGGCGGCAGGGAGGCCGAGGGCGACAGGAGGCGCGGCGTGCTGCCCGGTCGCTGGGGTCGTGGACATGGCTGTGCTCCGTGTACATGGCGCTGCGAAGTGCCGGGCGCGAGGAACGGTGGGGTGCGCGACCGATGGTTCTGCGCCATGCCGGGGCGCCGGGAGCCGCCGTACGGGCCCGGTGGCGTGCTGATGGTCCCGGGCCGGCAGGTCCGCCCGGTCCACCGGAAGTGGACCAACCGTCGGCTCGGACGCGGGAGGTTCCGGTCATGACGGGAACAGCACGGCAAGCCACCGCCCGCCCCCGCACAGGCCCGCCGAGGGGGCGCGTACGCCGTGGACGTGCGTGTCCCGGACACCTGTCCCGGACACGAGGCGGGCAACCAGCGTGCCGCAGCGGACAGGTTCGGGCGGTCACGGCCAGTAAACGACTTCTCCCCGCCCGGACGCGCCGGAAGCGCTGAGATGACCGCAACCAGTGGCGGGAAAGGGGTGGGGCGGACATGGCCGGCTCCCTCGAAGGCGAACGGGCGCGGATGGTCGTCACGGCGGAGGCTGAGCACTACGGGTGCCGCCGACCGCCGGACCACGGACAGGGGACCGGGGCCGCGGAGGAACGCTTCCGCGGTCTGCTGGAGGCCGCGCCGGACGCGATGGTCATCGTCGACGGCACGGGCATCATCAAGCTGGTCAACGCGCAGACCGAGGCGCTCTTCGGCTACCGGCGCGAGGAACTCCTCGGCCACCCGGTCGAGTTGCTGATGCCGCACCGCTTCCGCAGCCAGCACACCCTGCACCGGGGCGGCTACTCGGCCAACCGCCAGGTCCGTCCGATGGGCGCCGGCCTGGAACTGCACGGGCTGCGCAAGGACGGCACCGAGTTCCCGGTGGAGATCAGCCTCAGCCCGATGGAGACCGCGGAGGGGCTGCTGGTGTCGGCCGCCGTCCGCGACGTCAGCGACCGCAAGGCCGCCGAGGCCCGCATCAACGAGCTCGCCGCCCTCGTCGAGTCCTCCCAGGACGCCATCCTCGCCAAGACCCTCGACGGGTACATCACCTACTGGAACGCGGCGGCGCAGGACCTCTACGGCTACACCGCCGAGGAGGCCATCGGCCGGCATGTGTCCATGCTCGCCCCGGTCGAACTCCGCGGGGAGATCAGCGCGTTGCTGGACCGGCTGCGCAAGGGCGAGAAGGTCGAGCACTTCGAGACGCTGCGCGTCACCGAATCCGGGGCGCTGCTGGACGTGGACGTGACCCTGTGGCCGACGCGGGACACCCGGGGCAGAGTCGTGGGCGCGTGCGCCATCGTCCGGGACATCAGCGACCGCAAGCGCGCCGAGGCCGAGCTGACCGCCCTGTACGAGCAGCAGCGGCACATCGCCCTGACCCTGCAGCGCAGCCTGATGGGCACCCCGCCGGCGCTCCCCGGCCTGGCCACCGCCAGCCGTTACCGGCCCGCCACCCAGGGCGCCGGGGTGGGCGGCGACTGGTTCGACCTGATACCGCTGGGCGCCGACCGGGTGGGCGTGCTGATCGGCGACGTGATGGGCCGCGGGCTGGAGGCGGCCGCCGTCATGGGCCAGTTGCGCTCGGCGGCGCACGCGCTGGCCAAGACCGGGATGGAGCCGCGGCTGCTGATGCAGGCACTGGACTCCTGCGTCGCCGACCTCGACGTCCCCGACCAGCTGGTCACCTGCTGCTATCTGGTCATCGCCCCCGACTCCGGGACCGTGACCGTCTGCTCGGCCGGCCATCTGCCGACGCTCGTCGCGGGCGCCGGCGACGGTGTGGTCGGCATCCTCGACTCGCCCGTGAACGCCCCGCTCGGCGTGGGAGGCATCCTCTACGAGCAGTCCCGCACGGCCATCCCGCCCGGGGCCACGCTCGTCCTCTACACGGACGGGCTGATCGAGACTCCGGGCAGCGACATCGAGGGGCGGATCGCGGAACTCACCTTCGCCCTGGAGGAGTTCTTCACCGATGCCCCGTGCCTGGAGACCGCCGCCGACCAGGTGCTGGCGAGCCTGCTCCCCGACGCCGAGAGCCACAACGACGACGTCACCCTGCTGCTCGCGCAGCTCCCGGCCGCCCCGCTGGCGTCCCTGACCACCGATCTGCCGGCCTGCCCCTCCTCGGTGCCGGCCGGGCGGGCGTTCCTGTACAAGGCGCTCACCGCCTGGGACTGCGCGGCGGGCGCGGACGACGCGCTGCTGCTCCTGTCGGAGACCCTGACCAACGCCGTCCAGCACGGTGAGGGCCCCATCGGCCTGCATCTGCACCACACCGCCACCGACCTCACCGTCGAGATCAGCGATCGCAGCCCGCAGCTGCCCCGGCCGCGCCGGGCCGCCGAGGACGAGGAGTCGGGCCGGGGCCTGCTCCTCGTGCGTACGCTCGCCGACAGTTGGGGGGTACGGCCCACGGACGAGGGGAAGACCACCTGGTTCACCCTCCGGCTGTGAAGGACGCACCCGCGGCAGGCCCCGTGCCGGGGCCTGCCGCGGTGCTGCGGGTGCCCGGGGGTCAGAGCAGCCAGCGGTTGCGGCTGACGAAGGGCAGCCGCGCCCAGACCTTGCCCAGGCCCCAGACCGCGCCGGCGCCCGCGGCCGCGAGGGCGATGAGGACGACGGTGTAGACGAGGTGGTAGTCGGCGAACGGATTGCTGGACATGCTCGCCGAGCCGTCCGACAGGTGCCTGGCCGGCGGCCACTCGGCGGTCCACATGAACGCCATCATCAGGCTGCCGGCGACCGCGGCGATCCGCAGTCCGACACCCGCGATCAGCGCCAGGCCGACGCCGAGCAGGCCCAGCATGAACAGCCAGTCCGCCCAGCCCTGTCCGGCCCAGTCGTGGAACGTGGACTCCATCGGGCCGGCGGCGACACCGCCGAGGAAGCCCTTGGTGGGCGAGCCGCCGTCGATCCAGCCCTTGCCGGACGGAGTGGCGTAGCCGAACCCGAAGGTCTTGTCCAGGAAGGCCCACAGGAAGACGAACCCGGTCAGCAGGCGGAGCCCGGCGAGTACGTACGCGCTGGTCGACGTAGCCGCCGCGGTCGTCACCTCGACGGACACGGACGCCGTCCCGGACCTGCGCGGGGACCGGAGGCGGAACCCCAGGTGCGGGCGCGGGTGGTCATGGTGGACTGCCATGATGTTCATCCCTTCCAGGGGGTGCGTGGGGATCTGACGACTCTCGTCGCGCCTTCAATGTCCCGCCGCGGCAACCGCTCCGCAGGGGGCCGGCGGGCCCGTGCCCCAGGGCCGAACGTCCCCCTCCACGGGGGACGTTGAGACTCGTCGGCCGGTGCGGCACCGGCGCACCGGTGGCATATTGCCGTCGATTCGTCCAAGCGCCGTCGATCTTTGTCCATGGACGGAGCCGCCGTCGGCGGTGAGGGTCGGTTCATGGGTCGATTCGGCGTCGGTGACAGGCAGGTGCCGGCGGACGGGCGCGTGGGCGAGTCGCGGCGGATGCCGAGTGGGCTTGTGGCGCTGGCACTTGGCGGCTTCGGCATCGGGCTGACCGAGTTCCTGATCGCCGGGCTGCTGCCACAGGTGGCGTCGAGTTTCGCGGTGTCCGAGGCGACCGCGGGCTGGCTGATCTCCGGGTACGCGCTGAGTGTCGCCGTCGGCGCGATCGTGCTCACCGCGGCGACGGCACGGCTGCCCCGCAAGCAGGTCCTGGTCGGTCTGGTGGCGCTGTTCGTCATCGGCAACCTGCTGTCCGCGATCGCGCCCAGCTATCCGGTGATGCTGCTCGGGCGGATCGTCGCCGCCCTGTGCCACGGCTCGTTCTTCGGCATCGGCTCGCTCGTCGCCCGCAGTCTGGTCGCGCCGGAGCGGAAGTCCCGTGCGGTGGCGGCGATGTTCGCCGGACTGACGGTCGCGAACGTACTGGGTGTGCCGTTCGGCGCGCTGGTGGGCGAGCGCTGGGGATGGCGGGCGGCCTTCTGGGCCGTCACCGGGATCGGTGTGCTGGCGCTGGCCGGCATCGTCGCCCTCGTACCCGCCCGGTCGGGTACGGAGCCAGGGGGCGCGACGGCCCGTGGACTGCGGGACCAGCTCCGGGAGTTCCGGTCCTCGCAGGTCTGGCTGACCCTGGCGGCCACCGCGCTCGGCTACGGCGGGATGTTCGGGGCGTTCAGCTACATCGCGTACACCTTCACCGAGGTCGGCGGGTTCTCCCCGGGGGACGTCGCCTGGTTGCTGATGGTGTACGGCGTCGGCCTGGTCGTGGGGAACCTGATCGGCGGCCGGGCGGCCGACCGTGACCGGGACCGCGCCCTGATCCTGGCGCTCGTCGGACTGACCGTCACCCTGGCCGTGTTCGGTCTGCTGGCCGGCAGTGCCGTGGCGTCGGTGATACTGGTGTTTCTGATGGGGGTGGCCGGGTTCGCCAGTGTCCCCGGCATGATCACCAGGGTGACCGACGCCGCCCACGGGGCGGCGCTGGCCGCGAGCGCCAACGTCTCCGCGTCCAACGTCGGCAACGCCCTCGGTGCCTGGCTCGGCGGCCTGGCCATCACCGCGGGCCTCGGCTACACGGCGCCGCTCTTCACCGGTGCCGCGATCGCGCTGGCTTCCGTGGTCGTGCTGCTCGTGGCCGTACGGCAGGCCAAGTCCTTTGAACGGCAGAACAGTTGAAGGGAGCCTGGTGATGTTCACGGCGCGGCAGCGGGACCGGGTCCGAGAGCGGCTGCTGGCCAGGGCCGAAACGGACGGGACGGTCACCGGCGCCGCCCTCACCGGCTCGCACGCCGTCGGGGCGGGTGACCGGTGGTCGGACATCGACCTCGTCCTCGCCGTACGCGGCGAGCCCGCCACGACGGCGGACCGCTGGACCCGATGGCTCTACGACGACCTCGACGTCCGGCACCATTGGGATCTGCCGGCCGGCCGCACCGTCGTCCGCGTCTTCCTGCTCCCCGGCTGGCTCGAACTCGACCTGACCTTCGCCCCCGAGGCCGAGTTCGGCCCGCGCGGCCCCCAATGGCGGACGCTCTTCGGCCGGGCACAGCCCCTCGATCCCTTTGCGGCCCCCGACCACGGCACCCTGGCCGGGCTCGTCTGGCACCACGCCCTGCACGCCCGCGTCAGCATCGAGCGGGGCCGCTGGTGGCAGGCCGAGCACTGGATCAGCGCCATGCGCGACCACACGATCACACTGGCCTGCCTCCGGCTGGGCCATACCACCGCGTATGCGAAGGGCGCCCACCTGCTGCCCGCCGAGCTGACGGCCCCGCTGGAGACGACGCTGGTCCGCTCGCTCACCGAACCGGAACTCCGCCGCGCCCTGACCGCGACCGCCACGCTGGCGGTGGACGAGGTGGAACGCTCCGATCCCGCACTCGCCGCCCGCCTCCGCCCCATGCTCGAAGAACTCACGGCGCTCGAAGAACCCACGGCGGAGTTCGGGGAGCGCCGCTCCGCCGGTTCATGACCGGCGGCGGAGCACCTTCGGCGGGGCCGACCGGCCGGCCGGCTCAGCCGTTCGCCTTGCGGCGCGCGCGGTGCGCGGCCACCGTGGTCCGGCCGGCGCAGGCGTTGGAACAGAATCGCCGGGTGCGGTTGCGGGAGTCGTCGACGTAGAAGCGCTCGCAGGTGGCTGCGTGGCAGCGGCCGATCGTCACGGCGGGGTCCGCCGCAAACGACGTGCGCGAGGGCGGCGGCGCGGCTGCGGTCGAGCCGGGTCACGGCGTCCTCGCCGTTCGGCGCGACATGCAGATGCGGGGCGCCTTTGCCGTCGTGGTCGTCGACCCGGACCGGCGGCGGGTGCCGTTCCAGCAGGGCGTTGACGGGACCGGTCGGCCCGCCTCGGGCGGCTGCCTGCGCGGCGTCGCGCAGCCCGGGCACGAACGCAGCGAGGTGCCCGTCGTCCTTGCCGTCGCGCGTTCCCCGGCGCCGTGACCTCACGCGGCCAGGTGGCGGGTGAACCAGTCGGCCGCCAGGTGGGCCACACGGTCCAAAGCCCCCGGCTCCTCGAACAGGTGGGTCGCGCCGGGGACGACGTCGAGCCGGGTCTCGCCCGGGATCTCCCGCATGGCCTCCCGGTTCAGCCGCAGGACCTCATGATCCCGTCCGCCGACGATCAGCAGGGTCGGCTGGCGGACCGACGCCAGGGAGCCCTCCGCCAGGTCCGGCCGGCCGCCCCGGCTGACGACCGCGCGGATCGTGTCCGGGCGCGCGGCGGCGGCGACGAGGGCGGCCGCGGCGCCCGTGCTCGCGCCGAAGAGCCCGTGTCCGAGGCCTGCGGCGGGCTCGTACCCCCGAAGCCAGTCGGCGAGGTCGAGCAGGCGCCCGGCGAGCATGCCGATGTCGAAGCGGAGCGTCCCGGTGACCGTGTCGACGTTCTCCTCCTCACGGGTGAGCAGGTCGGCGAGCACGGTGCCGATCCCCACCGTGCGGAGTTCGCCGGCGACGAAGCGGTTGCGGGGGCTGAGCCGGCTGCTGCCGCTGCCGTGCGCGAAGAGGACCACGCCCCTCGCCGGATCGGGGACGGCCACGTCGGCTTCGAGCAGCACACCCGTGGCGGGTATCCGCACACTCTCCATGACTGCGTTCACGGCGTCCTCCTTACCGGAAGAACTACACCGATCACGACAATTCTCCCCCCTCGGGGTACCCGGTCGCGCGGCACACATCCCCGTCCGGGCCCGGGATCTCCCCTGGGGGCCGCCGTCGAATGCCTGGGGGCGGGGCGTGGCGGACGTGGCATTCGTCCGGTCACCGGTAGCGTCGCCCCGGAGCGCGTAAACCCCCACCTACCCGTCATATCGGTTTCGTTGCGGCGGCGCTCGGCACGGCTGAGGAGGATCATGAGCGAACTGTCGCTGCGCGTCGACGAAGCGCCGGCGCCTCCCGCCGCTCCGGCACCGCTGGGCCGTCGGCTGCTGGGCTGGGCCACCACGACCGACCACAAGGTGATCGGCCGGCTGTACATGGTGACGGCGTTCTGCTTCTTTCTCCTCGCCGGGTTGCTGGCGCTCGGCATGCGTGCCGAACTCGCGCGCCCCGGGCTGCAGTTGATGAGCCAGCAGACCTACAACCAGTTCTTCACCGTCCACGGCACGATCATGATGCTGCTGTTCGCGACCCCCATGTTCGCCGGGTTCGCGAACGCCGTGATGCCGCTCCAGATCGGCGCCCCGGACGTGGCCTTCCCCAGGCTGAACGCGCTGTCGTACTGGATGTACCTGTTCGGCGGCCTGATGGTGGTGTCGGGGTTCCTGGTGCCGGGCGGTGCCGCCGACTTCGGCTGGTTCGCCTACGCCCCGCTCAACAGCGCGTACTACACCCCAGGCGCGGGCGGTGACCTGTGGGTCATGGGGCTGGTGGTCACCGGTGTGTCGACGACCCTGGGTGCGGTCAACTTCACCGCGACGATCATGTGCCTGCGCGCCCCCGGCATGACGATGTTCCGGATGCCGATCTTCACCTGGAACGTGCTGTTCACGTCCGTTCTGGTGCTGCCCGCGTTCCCGGTGCTCACCGCCGCCCTCCTCGCCCTGGAGTGCGACCGGAAGTTCGGCTCGCACGTCTTCGACGCGCACAACGGCGGGGCGCTGCTGTGGCAGCACCTCTTCTGGTTCTTCGGGCATCCCGAGGTGTACATCGTCGCGCTGCCGTTCTTCGGGATCATCTCCGAGATCATCCCGGTGTTCTCGCGCAAGCCGATGTTCGGCTACCTGCCGATGATCGGGGCCACGATCGCCATCACCATGCTGTCCGCGGTCGTATGGGCGCACCACATGTTCGCCACCGGGGCGGTGTTGCTGCCGTTCTTCTCGGTCATGTCGTTCCTGATCGCCGTGCCGACCGGGATCAAGTTCTTCGCCTGGATCGGGACCATGCACCACGGCTCGCTCTCCTTCGAGACGCCGATGCTGTGGGCGACGGGGTTCCTGGTGTCGTTCCTGCTGGGCGGGCTGAGCGGGGTGCTGGTCGCGTCGCCGCCGATCGACTTCCATGTCACCGACTCGTACTTCATCGTCGCCCATCTGCACTATGTGCTGTTCGGGACCGTGGTGTTCGCGATGTTCGCCGGGTTCTACTTCTGGTGGCCCAAGTTCACCGGGAGGATGCTCGACGAGCGGCTCGGCAAGGTGCACTTCTGGCTGCTCTTCCCGGGGTTCCAGCTGACGTTCCTGGTGCAGCACTGGCTCGGCGCGGAGGGCATGCCCCGCCGGTACGCCGACTACCTGCCCAGCGACGGGTTCACCCTCCTGAACACCATCTCGTCGGCGGGCGCCTTCTTGCTCGGCGTCTCCACCCTGCCGTTCCTCTACAACGTCTGGCGTACGGCCCACCGGGGACGGCAGGTCGAGGAGGACGACCCGTGGGGGTTCGGGCGTGGCCTGGAGTGGGCCACCTCCTGCCCGCCGCCGCGGCACAACTTCGTGGCGCTGCCCCGGGTGCGGTCGGAGTCGCCCGCGTTCGACCTGCACCATCCGGAGATCGTCCGCCAGACGGAGGAGGAAGGCCTGCGGTGAAGGAGAGCAAGCGGTGAAAGAAGGTCTCCGGTGAAGGTCGAGGCGCTGCTCTTCGGTGGTGTGGCCGTCTTCTTCGGCGCCGCCGCCGCGCTCTACGGGGTGTGGTCGCACGCCGACCCCGCGGGAACGACGGCGCTCGTCGTGGCGTTCGGGATGGCCTCCGTGGTGTCGTTCTTCTGCGCGACGCACTACGTCCGGCGCGGCCCGCGCCCCCAGGACCGTACCGAGGTCGAGGTGGCGGACTCCGCCGGGCCGCTGGAGTTCTTCCCGCCGCACAGCCCCTGGCCGATCGTCACGGCGTTCGGGTTCGCCGTCGCGGCGACCGGGGTGGTGTTCGGGCTGTGGCTGTTCCTCATCGGCTTCGGGGTTCTGGCTCGGGGTGTTGCCGGGCTGGTGTTCCAGTACGTGAACCGGGGGGATGATCAGGCGGACTGAGCGGTTGCCGTGGGGCGCCCGGCCGGAACGAGGTCACCGGGCGGTGGCCGCTCTCGTAGCCGCCGGCGAGGGTCTGCCGTACCTCGCCGGTCTCCTCGCCCTCGGTCAGCCGCTCCTGTTCCGCGTGCAGCAGGGCACGGCACAGCGCGCGGGTGAGGAAGAGGGCCAGGACCGGGGCGACGACCAGGGAGATCCGGAAGATCCAGGTCAGGGCGTTCACCGAGATCCGGAAGGACTGCGCGATGACGTCGTTGCCGCCGGCCAGCAGCAGCACGGCGTAGAAGGTGATGCCGGCCGCGCCCAGGCCGGTGCGGACGGGCCGCTCGCGGGGGCGGTCGCAGAAGTGCTGCTCCTGCCGCCACTCCCCGGTCAGTCGCTGTTCGACGAAGGGGTAGGCGTACAGGACGAGGAAGAGCACCCCGGGCAGCACCACGGCCGGCAGCAGCACGTTCCACATGAGGGTGTGCCCGGCGAGGTTCGTCTCCCAGGGCGGGACGAGCCGCAGCGAGCCTTCCAGGAAGCCGACGTACCAGTCCGGCTGGGAGCCGGTCGACGCCTGGTCGGGGCGGTAGGGGCCGTACACCCAGACCGGGTTGATCTGGGCGACCCCGGCGAGCAGCACCAGCACGCCCGAGACGGTGAGGGACAGGCCCAGGGAGGAGGCCGTGAACTGGGGGTAGAGCGGCTTGCCGACCGCGTTGGAGTTCCTGCGGCGCGGGCCGCGCCAGTGGGTGTGCTTCAGGTAGAAGACCAGGATCAGGTGGACGGTGAGCAGGGCGATCAGCGCGCCCGGCAGCAGCAGGATGTGCAGGCTGTACAGCCGGGGGACGATGTCGTGGCCGGGGAACAGGGCGCCGAAGGCGAACATGCTCACATAGGTTCCGGCCACCGGGATCGACAGCATGATGCCCTGGGCGATCCGCAGGCCGGTGCCGGAGAGCAGGTCGTCGGGGAGGGAGTAGCCGGCGAATCCCTCGGCCAGGGCGAGCACGAGGAGGGTGACGCCGATGACCCAGTTCATCTCCCGGGGCCGGCGGAACGCGCCGGTGAAGAAGATCCGCAGCAGGTGCACGCCGACCGCGGCGACGAAGACCAGCGCGGCCCAGTGGTGGGCCTGGCGCATGAGCAGTCCGCCGCGGATGTCGAAGCTGATGTGGAGGGTGGAGTCGAAGGCCCGGGACATGAGCTGCCCGCGCAGGGGGACGTACGACCCGTGGTACACGACTTCGCTCATCTCGGGTGTGAAGAAGAACGTCAGCCACACGCCCGTGAGCACCAGGGCGATCAGGCTGTAGAGGGCGATCTCGCCCAGCAGGAACGACCAGTGGTCGGGGAATGCCTTGCGCAGCAGCCGACCGGGCCCGTCGTGGACGGGCAGCCGGGCGTCGACCGCGTCCGCGAGCCGCTCTCCCGCCGAACCGTGCCCAGGATTCACCCAGCGCCCTCCTCGCTCTCGGCATCCCTTGCCCGGCAGGCACGAGGCGAGTGGCCCACCGCCGTGAAACACCCGCGCGGCCGGACCGCGGCACCCGATCGGCTGAGAGGCACGGCAACCGTGAGCCGGCGCGACTTGCCCTGCATACCCCATGGGGGTATGGTTCCGTGCCACGCGGACGATCCGGAGATGATCAGACGATGTCGGTGGCGCATGCGGTCCTCCACGCCCTGTCCATCACAGGGTCGATGACCTGGGAGATCACCTGGGCGCTGATCCTGGGCTTCCTGCTCTCGGCGATCGTCCAGGCGGTCGTCCGCAAGGAGACGGTCGTCCGGCTGCTGGGCGACGACCGGCCCCGCACCCTCACCCTGGCCTCCCTGTTCGGGATGGCCTCCTCGTCCTGCTCCTACGCCGCCGTCGCGCTGGCCCGCTCGCTCTTCCGCAAGGGCGCGAACTTCACCGCGGCGATGGCCTTCGAGATCGCGTCCACCAACCTGGTCGTCGAACTCGGGGTGATCCTCGCCCTGTTGATGGGCTGGCAGTTCACGCTGGCCGAGTTCGTCGGCGGGCCGGTCATGATCGTGGTACTCGCCCTGCTGTTCCGGCTGACTCTGCGCAGCCGCCTGCTGAGCGAGGCCCGCGAGCAGGCCGCCCGCGGACTGGCCGGTTCGATGGAGGGGCACGCCGCGATGGACATGTCCGTCGGCGGCACCGGATCGTTCTGGCGCCGGCTGCTGTCACCCCGGGGCTTCACCTCGGTCTCCCACGTCTTCACGATGGAGTGGGCGGCGATCCTGCGCGACCTCGTCCTCGGCCTGCTGATCGCGGGCGCGATCGCGGCCTGGGTGCCGGACTCCTTCTGGCAGAACTTCTTCTTCGCGGGCCACCCCCTGCTGTCGAAGGTCTGGGGACCGCTGATCGGCCCGGTCGTGGCGCTGATCTCGTTCGTCTGCTCGATCGGGAACGTGCCGCTGGCCGTGGTGCTGTGGAAGGGCGGGATCAGCTTCGGGGGCGTGGTCGCGTTCATCTTCGCGGACCTGCTGATCCTGCCGATCCTCAGCATCTACCGGAAGTACTACGGCCTCAGGACGGCTCTCTACCTCGCCGCCACCTTCTACGCCGCCATGGTGGCCGCCGGCTACGTGGTGGAGCTCCTCTTCGGCGGCCTCGGGCTGGTGCCCGACCAGGCCGACGCGAAGATCCCGATGGAGGGGGTGAGCTGGAACTACACCACGTTCCTCAACATCGCCTTCCTGCTGCTGGCCGCCGCGCTCCTGGTCCGGTTCTTCCGCACCGGAGGCCGCCGGATGCTCGCCATGATGGGCGGCGCACCGGATGCCATGGACGAGAACCACCACGAGCACGGCTGATAGCCACTCTGTTTCGGTGGGATTTCCGTCGGCTTTCAGTGGAGAAGTAATGGTCAAGACTTGTACCTGAGCGCTTGTGCGGTTGTGCGGCGCAGCGGATCATTGGCCGGATCCCGCCCCTCTCGCACGCACGCTGGAGCTCCCGGTGACCGCTGGCCCCATCGCATCCGAGCCGGTCGACGCGCCGGCCGCGGCGCAGACCGAGCGCCAGAAGCTGCGCAAGCACTTCGGCCGCTTCGACATCCTGTTCTTCCTGCTCTGCACGATCGTCGGCGTGGACACCATCGGAGCCGTGGCCTCCCGCGGTGCCGAGGCGTTCACCTGGCTCATCGTGCTGGCCGTGGTGTTCTTCGTACCGTCCGCGCTGCTGATCGCCGAGCTCGGGGCCGCGTTCCCCGACGAGGGCGGCCCGTACATCTGGACCAGCCGGGCCTTCGGGCGGCTCGCGGGCGCCGTCAACAACTTCCTGTACTGGATCACCAACCCGGTGTGGCTGGGCGGCACCCTCGCCGTATCCGCCGTCACGGCCTACACCACGTTCTTCAACGACGGGAAGGACCTGAGCACCCCCGCCTTCTACGCCTTCACCCTGGTCTTCGTCTGGGTGGGCGTGCTCGCCGCGATCCTCTCCTTCGACATCGGCAAGTGGATCCCGACCATCGGCGCCTGGAGCCGCTTCCTGCTGCTCGGCCTGTTCACGGTCACGGTCGTGGTCTACGGCGTCAAGCACGGTCTGCACGGCTTCGGCATCGGCGACTTCTCGCCGACGTACGCGGGCTTCGTCGGCCTGGTGCCGGTCCTGATGTTCAACTACGTCGGTTTCGAGCTGCCCAACACGGCCGGCGACGAGATGACGAACCCGCAGAAGGACGTCCCCTACGGCATTTTCCGCAGCGCCGTCCTCTCCGTCCTGCTCTACGCGCTGCCGATCCTCGGCATCCTGCTCGTCCTGCCGGTCAAGGCGATCACCGGCCTCGGCGGCTTCGTCGACGCCATCCGGCAGGTGTTCACCGTGTACGGCGGCCATGTCTCCGCCGACGGCACGGCCACGCTCAGCGGGGTCGGCAGTGTGCTCGGCGACCTGGCCGCGATCATGTTCATCCTCACGGTGCTGTCCTCCGGCGTCACCTGGATCATGGGCTCCGACCGCGCCCTGGCCGTCTCCGGCTACGACGGTGCGGCGCCCCGCTTCCTGGGCGTCATCTCCAGCCGGTTCGGCACCCCGGTCCGGGTGAACATCCTGAGCGGGCTGGTCTCCACCGGCGTGCTGATCCTCGCCCACCAGCTGACCAACGGCAGCGCGGCCAAGCTCTTCGGTGCGGTCCTCGGGCTCGCCGTGTCCACCACGCTCGTCAGCTACCTGGGCATCTTCCCGGCGCTGCCGTTCCTGCGCCGCAAGTTCCCGGACACGCCCCGCCCGTACCGGACCCCGTTCCCGTGGACCATCAGCGTGGTGCTCACCCTGCTCATCCTGTTCGCCAGCGTGCAGCTGATCGCGCCAGGGGCCGGCGACCACTGGTTCGGCACCGCCTACGCGCCGGCCGGCTGGACCCACGCCGAGCGCGGGAAGTACCTGCTGACGGAGCTGGTGCCGCTCGTCGGGTTCATGCTGCTCGGCGTGCTGTTCTGGGCGCTGGGGAGGCCGACCCGGGCGTCGATCGCCGACGGCCGGTAATCCACGCCGGAGACTCGCGTCGAAGATCGTTGCGCGTACGCTCGTGCACATGGTTCAGCATCGAATGATCGACGTGAACGGGATCCGGCTGCACATCGCGGAAGAGGGTTCCGGCCCGCTGGTGGTGCTGCTGCACGGCTTCCCCGAGTCCTGGCACTCCTGGCAGCACCAGTTCGGCCCGCTGGCCGCGGCCGGCTACCACGTGGTCGCGCCCGACCAGCGCGGGTACGGGAGCAGTGACCACCCCGGGGATGTCGAGGCGTACAGCATCTTCCACCTGGTCGGCGATGTGGTCGGGCTGATCCGGGAGTTGGGCGAGGAGAAGGCGTTCGTCGTCGGGCACGACTGGGGTGCGCCGGTGGCCTGGCACACCGCGCTGCTGCGTCCGGACCTGGTGCGCGGGGTGGCCGGGCTGAGCGTGCCGCCGCCGTTCCGGGGGGACGAGCCGCCGCTGCAGGTCATGAACAAGATGTTCGGGGGCCACTTCTACTGGAACTACTTCAACCTCCCGGGTGTCGCCGACGCCGAGTTCGCCCGCGACACGCGCACCACGCTGCGGAAGTTCTTCACCATGGCGGCGGGCGACGGCTCCGGTGAGATCGCGCAGCCGCTGGTGGACCCCGAGCGCGGCTGGCTCGCGGACATGCCGGAGCCGGAGGAGCTGCCGGAGTGGTTCACCGAGGCGGACCTCGACGCCCTCACCGAGAGCTTCTCCCAGGGCTTCACCGGGGCGCTCAACTGGTACCGCAACCTCGATCGCAACTGGGAACTGACCGCTCCCTGGCAGGGCGCCGTCGTCACCCCGCCCGCGCTGTACGTCTACGGCGACCGGGACGTGGTTCCCGCGTTCCCCGGTACGCCCGAACTCATCGAGGCCCTCCCCGACCTGATGCCCAACCTGGTGCGCAAGCCCCTCGAACTGGCGGGCTGCGGCCACTGGACGCAGCAGGAGCGCCCGAACGAGGTGAACGCGGCGCTCCTCGACTTCCTCAAGTCCCTTACCTGAGCTTCCCGAGCGGTCGGGCTCCCTCTCCACGCCTACCTCTACGATCATCTCGTGAGCACGTGGAATCAGAGCCTGACCGCGGCCGGGATCCGGGAGCCGCGGCTGCGCCGGGACTACAGCACCCAACGGCGCGTGGTGCGGCGGTACCGGCGCAGCGCCTACCTGGCCTGCCGGCTGCTGCTGCCGCCTGCGGTGCTGCCCCATGTCATGGCGGCGACGGCCGTGATGCATCACGGCGACAACCTCCTGGACACGGGCCCGAAGCCGCAGCGGGCGGCGGCCTGGGCCGCCTGGGAACAGCAGGTCCGCACGGCCCTGGAGACGGGCACCAGCGACGACCCGCTGATCCGCACCCTGCTGCACACGCTCACCGCGCACCCCCGTCACCGGGAGGTCGTGGAGTCGTATCTGCCCACCGCCGGCGCCGAGTTGGAGTTCACCGGTTTCGTCACCGAGGGCGACTACCAAGCCTACGTGGACGCCTATTCGCTTCCGGCCTTCTTCACCATCGCGGCACTGATGGGTCCCGAGACCGATCCCGACGGCGCGTTCCGGGCCGCCTGCCGCACGCTCGTCGACGGCAGCCAGCGGCTGGACTTCGTCAACGACCTCGCCGAGGACCTGCGGGAGGGGCGGCCGGGCATCCCGGCGGAGACCCTGAAGCATTTCTCGGTCACGGTGGAGGAACTGGCGGCGGGCCAGGCCTCCCCCGGCCTCCGCCCGCTCGTGGAGCACGAAGTCGAGGCGGCCCGGGCCGACCTGCGGTCCGCCCGGGCGGTGCTCGACCTGATCCCGGCCGCCAACCGTCCGATGGTGGGCGCGCTCATCGAGATCGAACTGCTGACCGCCGAGGCGCTGCTCACGAAGGGTGCCGACGTACTGCGCGGCTCGGCGTCGCCGCCCGTGCCGGCCACGCTCCGGGTGCTGCGCGACGCCCGCCGCAGGGCCCGGGCGGCCCGCTGATCCATGCCTGCCCGGCGCCGCGGGTGCCGGCGCCGACCGGCATGGGCTGCGGCTCGCGGGTGCTCCGGGGCCGCCGGGCGCGGACGCCGTCGCCGGGGACGGCGTCCGCGTACGAGGTGAGCGGTCAGCGGTAGCAGGTGGTGAGGCCCGGGTGCCAGGGGCAGGCGATCCCCGCGAAACCGCCGTTGGCGACGACGTCGACGCTGAACTCCTCGCCACCGCGCAGCACTTGCCGGTCCTGGACGAGGCCGTCGGCGCCGTCCCGGATCGTCTCCACCAGCCAGCGGCCGCGGCCGATGGTCAGCGGCACCGTGGCCGTGTGGGCGGCGCCCGCGTACACCCCGCCCAGGAACCAGCGGTCCCCGCTGCGGCGGGCCAGGACGGCTTCCTGGGCGGGGCTGCCGGCCAGCAGACGGGTGTCGTCCCAGGCCGCGGGCTCCTGGTCGAGGAAGTCCCGGGCGAGCGGTCGGGCGTCGTACGACTCGGGGGTGCCCGCGAACATCTGGAGCCCCGACTCGTAGGCGACGGTGAGCCCGACCTCGGCCGCGTCGGAGTTGGGGCGCAGGCCGACGCGCTGGAAGCCGCCGGGGGTGAAGTCCATGGAGCCGATGACGTTGCGGGTGAAGGGGAGGGTGGTGAGGTGGGCGGCGGTGTTGGTGCGCTTCTCCTCGCCGCCGACGGCCTCCATGCTCATCACCTGGGGCCAGGTGCGCTGGATGCCCTTGGGCAGGGTGGCGCCGTGGAAGTCGACCATGAGGTGGTGCGCGGCGGTCTCCGCGAGGATCGTGTCGTACCACTGGAACATCGACTGCGCCTCGGAGTTCATGAAGTCGATCTTGACTCCCTTGACGCCCCAGCGTTCCAGGGTGGGCAGCCACTGGGCGCGTTCCTCGGGGGTGTCGAGGTCGCGCTGGTGGATCCAGACGATGATCCCGACGCCCTTGGCGCGTGCGTAGTCGACCAGTTCCGGCATCCAGCTGTCGGTCGCCCAGTCGGGGTCGGTGACGTCCCACTCGTCCTTCTTGAAGTACCAGCCGGAGTCCACCGCCTCGTAGGGCCAGTGGTGTTGGGCCGCGTAGTCGACGTACGCCTTCTGCGCGTCGAGGCTCTGGCCCGCCGTGCGGCCGCCGGCCAGCCAGGTCCACAGCACCGTGCCCGGGCGGATCCAGGAGGTGTCGGCGACCTTCGAGGCGGGGGCGAGGTCGTCGGTGAAGGTGGACCGGGTGACGGTGGCGAGGTCGCCGGTGATCATGGCCCGCCAGGGGGTGGTGAGGGGGCCGTCGGTGTGGACGCGGTCGTCGGCGAGCTGGACGCGGTAGGTGCCGGTGCCCTGGGTGTGGGCGAGTCGCGCGCCGGAGTAGGTGCCGGAGAGGTCGGACTCGGCGAGCAGGGTGTAGCCGCCGTCGGTGGCGAACAGGGCCTGGTCCGAGTAGGCGGCGGTGGGGGCGGTGGCCGCGGTGTACTGGTTGAACTGGCCCTCGTTGTCGACCCGGTAGGTGCTGAGCCAGGCGCCCGCGTCCGACGGCAGGTTGAAGGCGGAGGTCTCGCCGAGGACGTCGCCGTACCCCGTGGGCAGGACGTACCGGTAGGCGATGCCGTCGGCCGAGGCGCGGACGACGAGGTCGAGGCGGGCGCCCGCGGCGGTGGCGAAGGACAGCCGGGTCTCGTTCATGTGCACCCTGCGGTCCAGGCGTTTGCCGGACTTCGCCCGGTAACGCTCGTCGACCGTACGGTCCCTGCGGTTCAGGAAGCGCAACCCCTGGGACAGATCGGCCTGTTCGGTGACGATGCCGACGGGCGACGGCTCGATGACGGTACGGCCGTCACGGGTGACCGAGAGGCTCAGTGTGCCGGTGCTGTCGTCGAGGGCGATGCTCGCGCGGGGTGCGTGGGCCGCCTCGGTCACGGTCCAGGCGTGCGCCTGCCGCTGCCCGGCCCGTGCGGGGGCGGTGGTGAGAAAAGCGGCGGCCAGTCCGGCGCAGAGCGCGGCGACCACGGTTCGTCTGATGGGAACGGCCGGTGGAACAGCCATGAGAACCCTGCCTTCCGGTCGGTGGTTACGGCAGTCCCCACGCCGCGCCCGGTTCGCTGACGGCGACGGGTGCGACGACGAGGTCGGGGCGGGAGCCGGAGTGCACGAGGACCTCGCGGCCGCGGGGCAGGTCGATGGCGAGGGTGCCGTCGCCGAGGTCGTGGGTGCGGGCCGGGGAGCCGTCGTCGAGCAGGACGGTGAGCCGGCCGGTCAGACCGTGCCGGAGCCACAGCGGCTCGCCCGCCAGGCTGCGGATCCGGATGAACCGGGTACTGCCCGCCTTGCGCACCGCGCTGACCAGGAAGGCGCCCTGGGTGCGGAAGTTGTGCAGGGTGAGGTCCGCCCAGGCGGTCGGGACGGCCGGGAAGACGCGGATGATCCCGCCCCAGCTCTGGCAGAACATGTCGTGCAGGGACTGGGAGGCGGACAGCGGGGTCTCGATGACCGGACCGGCCTCGGTGTAGTGGGTGTTGGCCCGGCAGGGATAGCGGGTGGTGGGGTCGAAGAACTTGCGGAGATAGCCGATCGCGGTGTCGCCGTCGCCGGTCATCGCGTACATCGAGGCGGCCCCGGTGTAGCTGTAGCCGCGATGGGCGCCGGTGAGCGCGTGCCAGCGGACGACGGACCTGGTGATCAGGTCGCGGTTCTCGGGCTGGTCCCAGTTGACGAGGTAGAGGGGGTACACCATCAGCATGTGCGAGTAGTGGCGGTGGGACTGCGCGTACGGGGTGTCGGCGCCGATCATGAAGCCGTTGTCGTCGACCGGGTACGGGGTGAGCCGGGCCAGCACCTCCTGCCAGCGCGGGGCCAACTCGTCGTCGATGCCGAGCAGTTCGGCGGAGTCGAGGAGGGTCCGGCAGCCCCAGCGGATCAGCGCGAGGTCGTAGTTGGTGTCCTGCGGCGGGACGATCGGGTACTCGGGCGAGAGCGTGCTCGGCAGGTGCAGCCTGCCGTCGCTGCCCGGGGTGAGGAAGTGCAGGTAGTAGGTGATCGCGCGGCGCAGCACCGGGTAGATCGTGTCGCGGAGGAGGGACTCGTCCATCGAGTGGCGGTACGACAGCCAGACGTTGTGCAGTGCCCAGGTGAGGTCGCCGGTCTCGGCGCCGGTGCCCGGCTGGCCCACCTCCCGGTCGGCGAACATGTCGGAGCTGCGGCCGATGCCGGAGCTGTCCGAGCGGTAGGCGGCGGGGACGTTGGCGGTGAGCTGCTCCTGGCTCTGGCGCAGGGTGGTGGCGAGGGCGTCCAGTTCCGGGTGGTTGAAGCCGTGGATGAGCCAGTATTCGAGCTGGACGTTGAGGTTCCACCAGATCGCGGGCCAGGGTGTGGGCTCCAGCCAGGGTCCCGAGGTCGCCATGGTGGGGCCGTCGGCGCGGCTGGCGGAGGCGACCTTGTAGAGCTGGATCCAGTGGAAGCTCTGCAGCCGCTGGTCGGGGAACGACACGAAGCTCTTCTGGTAGAAGGCGTGCCACCAGCGGGTGTGGCGCCCTCTGAGAGTGCTGTAGGACACGGCACGGTCCAGGTTCCGCCGGGAGCCGGTCTCGGCGGCGGTGTCCGAGGGGAAGCTGTGCCCGACGCTCACCAGCAGTTCGTCGCCGGTACGGCGGTAGGAGGTGGCCGTCTGGCCGCCGCCGGTGAGGGGTTGGAGGACCTGTTCGGTGCCGTCGGCCGAAGTCCTGGTGGTCCAGGGCGGGTTGGCGGTGTATCCGGCGGGCGGTGACTCCTGGATCTTGCGGGGGCTGATGGCCTCCTCGGGGTGGAAGGTCCAGGTGACCTGTTCGCCGCCTGCGGCCGTGGCGCGGAGGGCCAGCACCTCGTCGTGGATGAGGGCGGCGAGGGTGAGGGTGCCGGCGGTGGTGGTGACGGTGCCGGTGAGTTCGGCGTTCCACAGGCTCAGCCGCCAGTCGACGGCGGTGATGGTGCCGACCGGTTCGAGCGTGAGGTGCCCGACCGGGAGGCGGGCGGTGCCCCAGCCGCTGCCGAACTCCGGCCGGTGGTCCTGGACCCGGCCGTGCTGGACGGTGAAGCGGACCTGGTTGGCGCCCGGCTCCTGGTAGATCATGCTGCCGAGCAGCCCGTCGCCGAGGAACGGGCCCTCGTACCAGAGGGTGGGCAGTTTGCTCCACAGCAGGTCCTGGTCGCGCAGGAAGCGGTCCCAGGCGCTGTCGGTGGTCATGGTGTCGCGGAGTTTCCAGGGGCGTGCGGCCCGGGCGCCGGGCGGTCCCGCCTGGGCCGCGTGGGCGGTTGCGGGCAGGGCGGCGACCGCCGCTCCGCCCAGCGCGGTGCCGAGCACGGCTCTGCGGCGCACCGGTGAACGTTCCTCCGGCTGCGAGGTCATCATCGTCCTCCAGACCTGACGGATCATCGATACATCGGGTGTATCGGGGAACCTAGGGACCGCGCGAGCACCTGTCAACAATCCCAACAGTTACAGGATCACGCCACCTTGAGGCCGAGAAGCGGCCTTGAGCTTCGCGTTCATATCAATAACCCCTACTCAAGTCCTTGACTCCTCCGATGTATTGAGGTTGCCTGCCATCGCGTTCCCGCTCTCCCGCCCCGCCTCCGCCACCCGACGGAAAGGACGGCACCCCATGCGCAGAGGCACGATCGCGTCGATGTTCGCGGCTGTCACGGCCGCACTGGCCCTCGCTCTGCAGCCACTACCGGCGGCCGCGGCCCACCACCGGGAAGCCGCCCGCTGGACCGGCACCTGGGAGGCCGCCGCCTCCGGCACGGTCGCCGAACTCCCCGGGCAGACCGTGCGCAACGTGATCCACACCAGCGTCGGGGGCCGCGCGGCCCGTATCCGGATCTCCAACCGGCTCGGCACGGCTCCGCTGCGCCTCGGCGCCGTGACCGTCGCCGTACAGGAGGCCGGTGCTCCCAAGAGCCCGAACACCGTGCCGGGTTCGGTGCGGACGGTCAGCTTCCACGGCGCCGCCACCACCGACGTACCGGCGGGTCGGGACGCGGTGAGCGACCCGGTACCCCTGCGGGTGCCGTCCGGTGCCAACCTCATGGTCAGCCTGTACACCCCGGCCGACTCGGGCCCGGCGACATATCACCGCTCCGCCCTCCAGACCTCCTTCATCGCCCCGGACGGCGACCACACCGCCGACCCGGACGGCACGTCGTACACCACGACGACCGGCTCCTGGTACTACCTGACCGGCGTCGACGTGCTCGCCGCCCCGGCCGTGGGCAGTGTCGTGACGCTGGGCGACTCGATCACCGACGGCTCCGGTTCCACGTCGAGCGCCAACCACCGCTGGCCCGACCGGCTCGCCGCCCGGCTGCGCGAACTGCCCCCGCGCACACGGCTGGGCGTGCTGAACGCCGGTGTCGCGGGCAACCGGGTGCTCCTCGACGGCACCGGCCCCAGCGCGTTGTCCCGGCTGGACGCCGATGTGCTCTCCCGCAGCGGGGTGCGTGCGCTGGTCGTCATGGAAGGCATCAACGACATCAAGGGCAGCCCCGAGCAGACCGATCCGGCCGCCTTCGCGGCCGCGTACCGGGAGATCGTGGCCCGCGCGCACGCCCACGGCATCCGGGCCGTCGGCGGCACCATCACGCCGTACGGCGGCAACGGCGGCTGGACCGCCGCCCGCGAGGCGGTACGGCAGTCGGTCAACGAGCTGATCCGGTACGGCGGGATCTTCGACGCGGTGGTGGACTTCGACGCCGTCGTCCGCGACCCCGCCGCACCCGACCGGATCCTGCCGGCCTACGACGCCGGCGACCATCTGCACTTCGACGACACGGGGTTGCAGGCGATGGCCGACGCCGTCGACCTCGACTCCCTCACCGGAAAGGACACTCGATGAACCGGAGAACCGTCTTATGGGCCGGCGCCGGAGCGCTGTTCGCCCTCCCGCTGACCACCGGCGTCGCCGTCGCGGCCACCGACCCCACCGACGGCTGGACGCAGACCTCGTTCACCTACAGCTGGCAGAAACCCTGGAACCTGGACCTGAGCGACCGGCACAGCTCCAGCGGGGGCGTCGACCGGATGTGGGTGTACGCCACCGACGAGCCGTTCGAGGAGGGCAGCGACACCGACCCGCGCACCGAGATGCGCTGGAAGGTCGACTACAGCACGGGCGACCACATGTGGGACGCCGACGTCTACCTTCCGTCCGGCACCGACGGCGCGACCTTCGTCCAGATCCTGCGCAGCGTCCACCCCTCGGGCACCCCGGCCACCGACATCATGCTCGACGTGTACGACACCGGCGGCGGCACCGTGCGCCGCTACGACGGCACGGTGCTCAAGACCGACGCGTACGACACCTGGTTCAACGTCAAGATCGCCCACGAGGCGGGCAGCGGGACCGGCACCATCAGGGTCTACTTCGACGACTCCCTCGTCCTGACGGTCGACGACCGGGGCCCGGCCACCCGCTACTTCAAGAACGGCGTCTACAACCACGGCACCGGCCGCGCCGAGGCCCGCTTCCGCAACCTCCGCTACTGGACCAGGTGACCGGCCTCGGTCAGCCCTTGCGCCACTTCTGGTTGGCGGTGCCGGCACAGGTCCACAGCTGGAGCTTGGTGCCGCTCGCCGTGCCGTTGTCGGTGACGTCGACGCACTTGTCGGCCAGGGCGCTGACCAGGTCGCCGGCCGAGCTGAGGTAGAACAGCTGGGCGCGGTTGCCGCTGCAGTTGGCGACCTGGATGGCGGTGCCGTCGGCGCTGTTCCCCCAGGCCAGGTCCATGCACAGGCCGAGCGAGCGGATGGTGCCGTCCGAGTTGAAGACCCACTTCTGCCGGGCGGCGCCGGAGCAGTCCGCGATCTGCAGCCGGGTGCCGTCCCCGCCCGCGTTGGTGACGTCGATGCAGCGGTTGGATCCGGTGCCGATCAGCGCCACGCCGGGGACGGTGGTGGTCTTGGTGCCGCCGCTCGACGAGGAGCTCCCGGAGGAGGACTTCCCGGACGAGCCGGACGAGGAGGACTTGGAGCCGCTGGACTTCGAACCGGACGACGTGGAGCCCGAGTCCGAGTTCGAACCGGAGCTGACGGAACCGCCGCCGGACTGCTGCCCGGTCGAGCCGCCGCCCGTTCCGCCGGCCGACCCGGAACCGCCGGAGGTGGTCTTCGCGGGCTTGTGGGAGGGGGTGTGGGAGGGCGTCGGTGACGGGGACGGCGACGGGGATTCGGAGGTGCTGGACAGCGTTGTCGGCTCCCCCGCCGCCACCGCGGCGGCCGTCGTGGTGTCCGGGTCCGGGAAGAGGTCGACATGACTCAACAGCGGTACGGCCAGGGCGGTGACGACGGTCAGTGCGGCCGCCCCGCCGACGGTCGCCCACACCCGCAGGCCGGGCACCAGACCGCGACGGGGCATGGCGGGACGGCGGGCGAAGGTGTCGCTGAAACGTCCCGCCGGGGTGCCGGGCCGGTCCGCTGAGGGCCGGGGTTTGCGAAGGGGCGGCACGTCGTCTCCTGCAGGTCTCGTGAAGGTCCCGGAACGCCCGGGACGGGCCGGACACAGGAACAGTAACGAAGGGCCGGGGCCGATCCGCCCGCTCGACCACGAAGATCCCGCCGAACGTCACCTTCCGTCCACCTATGGGAAGTTGGCTGTGACGACTTTGTTGAGATCCGCGGCAAGGGCGACTTCGGGATCTTCCGTTCTTCGCGCTAGCGTTCGCCTCTGCAGCGCATCACAGCGACCCAGGGCACCACAGCGACCTGGCATGACAGCACGACAGCTACACCCGACACCGGAAGGCGGAGGCCGTGAGCCTCATCGACCATGACCGCGCCGACGGCGCGGACCGGACGCTCGGCCTCCTGCTCGCGGAGCGCGACAGTCTGCGCCGCTTCGTGACCGGCATGATGGGGCGCGACCCCCACGGTGCGGAGGACGTCGTCCAGGAAACCCTGTTGCGGGCCTGGCAGTCGGCCGGCCGGCTTGACTGGCGGGACCGGCCCATCCGTATGTGGCTGTTCCGGGTGGCCCGCAACCTCGTGGTCGACGGCCGGCGCCGGGACCGGACCGTTCCGGTGGGGATCACGGCGGCGGACTTCGGTACTGCCGGGCCGGCGCCCGTGCCCGACCACGCCGAACAGGTCGGTGACCGCAGGGTGCTGGTCTCCGCGCTGCGCACCCTGGCTCCCGCACACCGCGAAGCCGTGGCCCGCGTCCATCTGCTGGGGCAGCCCGGCGACGACGTGGCCCGCCAGCTCGGGCTGCCCCCGGGCACGGTCAAGTCCCGCACCCATCACGGCGTGCGCGCGCTGCGCGCCGCCCTGGAACCCCATGGCCTGTACGCGACCGGAACCGAGAATCTCCGGAGAGAGACGCGATGACCTCCGACACCATCACCACCCTGCTCGGCCTTGTCGGCATCCTGGTCCTCGTCCTCGCCGTCACCCACTGGCTGGTGCGGCGCGGCGGCGGCTGGAAGGCCCTGTGGCGCCGGCTCCGGCGTGAGACCGCCCTCACCGTCCGGGCGTTCACCGGTCCGGTACGGACCGAGCTGCGCTACCGGCGCGGGCTGCGCCTGCTGGTCCGGCTGCTGCGCGACCCGGCCGTGTGGGCCGACGCCGAGCGGGCCACGGCCCTGGCCGCGTCCGTCCGGCCCGGGGTCCGTCCCTACGGTGTGCTGGCCGGGCCGGAGTGGATGGCCGTGTTCGTCGCGGCGGACGGCGACGCGCTGCGCGAGCCTCCGGAGCCCTGGGCCGCGGACGAGACCGACCCGCGCCTGTGGTGGATCGACCGGTCCGATCTGACGGACGACGGCGCGGAGTCCGCCGTACCGCTGCTGGTGTGCGTGGGACACCACATGGGGCACGCCGTCCTGCTCGACGTGCGCTCCGGTCCGCCCGCGCTGTCCGTGTACGGGCCGCCGCGCGCCGCCCGTACGGCCCGCGCCGTGCTCCAGGCGCTCGCCGCCCAGCTGGACACCCGGCTGCCCGAGGGCCGGGTCGCCATCGCCGACGGGGTGCACCCCCGGCATCCGGGGCTGCCGGCCGCGGCGACCGTCGGGCAACCCGGCATCGAGGTCGCGGTGTGCGCCGACCCGCTGGAGCGGCCGCTGCCGTCCGGTGTCCGGCTGCTGAGCCTGGGCGTCGCCCGGGGCCGGACCCGGCTGCTGGAGATCGGCCCGGAGGCGATGCTCACGGTCCACGGCGCTCCCGCCGCCGCCCGGGTCGACGTACTCCCGCTGTCGCGGGCCGTCGCCCGCACACTGCCCGCGCTGCCGCCGTACCCCGACCGGCCGGACGAGGAGGGCGCGCGTCCGGCGGACGTGCCGGCCACCGCCGATCCCGACCTGCTGGCGGACGAGCCGGACCTGGACGCCGGCGCGGCACCCGTCGCCGCCCGTCCGACCGGTGTCTCCGCGACCCGGCCGGCCCCCGAGCCCGAGCCCGCCGCCGCGCCGGTCCCCGCTCCGGCCGCGGCCGTCGGGAGCGACGACGACTTCGCGGAGCCGAGCACCTCCGGTACGGCCGGTGTCTCCGCGGCCTCGCCGCCGGCGCCGTAACCGGCGCAACCGCCGTACCCGTCCCCCGATCCCGTACGAACGACCGCCCGGCTGGGAGCCGTGAACCTCACCATCACCACCGTGGACGCCACGGACGGACAGCGCCGCGACCACCAGGTCCGGCTGCCCTCGAACGCCACCGTCGGCGATCTCGCCGCCGCCCTGACCCAGGACGAGGCCGCCGTCGGCGGCGGTGCGGACTGGGCCGCGGCCGGCGCGCCGCGCGCCCGGAACCTCTACGCCGACGGCCACCGGCTCGACCCCGCCACGCCGGTGTCCGGCAGCGGGATCCACGACGGCGGGCTGCTCGGGCTCGGCGGTCCGGCGCGCCCGGCCGACCTGGTCCGGGTCCATGACGACGGTGACCCGGAGGGTGTGCTCGCCGAGGTGCACATCGTCTCCGGGCCGGGTGCCGGACGTACCTGGCGGCTCGGGGCGGGCAGCCACGAGATCGGCACCGACCCGCTGTGCGCCCTGCGGCTCGACGCCGCGGACGGGGTGCCCGAGTCCGGGCTGTGGGTGACGGTCGGCGCGGACGGCACCGCGACCTGGCACCGCATCGACGACGACCCCGAGGACGCGGTCCGGGCCCGGCTCGCCTCGCCGCCGCCCGACGACGCCATCACCCAGCTGCGCCGGCCCCGTCCCCAGCCGCCGCGCGAACGTCCGGCGGGGCCCGGCCCGGTGCCGTGGCCGGCCGGAGAGGACCTGACCGTGGGTCCGCTGCTGCTGCGGATGAGCGCGCCGGTCGAGGCCGACGCGGCGGTCACCCCGTCCGCCGACGGCTACGGCGTGGACTACAACCGGCCGCCGCGGATCGCCCCGCACCTGGACGCGGAGCGGGTGCGGCTGCCGCAGCCGCCGTCGCCGCCGCAGAAGCGGCCGTTCCCGACCGTGATGATGATCTCCCCGATCGCCCTCGGTCTGTTCATGGTCAGCATCTTCAAGTCGTACTACTTCCTGGTGTTCCTGTTCCTCAGCCCGATGATGATGCTGTCGAACTGGGCGACGGGCCGGCGTGCGGCCCGCAAGCAGTTCCTGGAGTCGGAGGCGGCCTACGAGCGCCGCCGTGACGTCCTCGAGGAGCAGGTCCGGGACGCGGTGGTGGGCGAGCGCCGGGTGCGGGACAAGACCGGTCCGGACCCGGCGGCCGTCGCCCTGATCGCGACCGGACCCGGCGGCCGGCTGTGGGAGCGGCGCCGCCGCGATCCCGACCATCTGGTGCTGCGCCTCGGCACGGTGGACCAGCCGTCGGTACGGGAGCTGGAGGACCCGGCGCGGGACGAGAACCACCGCTCCATCCGCTGGAACATCCCCGACACGCCGATCGGCGTCGACATCGCGGCGCACGGAGTCGTGGGCGTCGCGGGTCCGGCCTCCGAGGTGCAGCCGCTGGCCCGCTGGCTGGTGGCGCAGGCGGGTGTGCTGCACAGTCCGCGCGACCTGAGGATCGTCGTCCTGACCGAGCCGGACCGGGTGGCGGACTGGGCGTGGACGCGCTGGCTGCCGCATCTGAGGCCTGGTACGGCGGGTGGTCCCGTGGTGCTGATCGGCAACGACCCCGAGTCCACCTCGGCCCGGATCAGCGAGCTGGTCTCCCAGGTGCAGTCGCGCCGCCGGCAGGCCGGCAACGACCGTGACGTGGTCTTCACCGACCCCGATGTGCTGGTGATCGCGGACGGGGCGCGGCGGCTGCGCGACGTTCCCGGCATGGTCCAGGTGCTCACCGACGGCCCGCGGGTGCGGATCTTCAGTGTCTGTCTGGACGAGCAGGAGCGGCTGCTGCCCGAGGAGAGCACGGGTGTGGTGCTGGCGGCCGACGGCCGACTGACCGTGCGGCGCCCCGGCGCTCCGGACCTGCCCGCGGTGCGCGCCGACCGGGTCTCGCCCGAGTGGTGCGAGCAACTGGCCCGTGCGTTGGCCCCGATCCGTGACGTCAGCCCCGAGCACGACGCCGGACTCCCCCAGCGGGTGCGCCTGCTCGACCTGCTGGCGCAGGAACCGCCCAACGCCCAGGCCCTGTTGGAGCGTTGGCAGTCCGAGCCCGCCTCCACCTCCTTCGTGATCGGCACCGGCTTCGACGGGCCGCTCTCGCTGGACCTGGTACAGGACGGGCCGCACGGTCTGGTCGCCGGTACGACGGGTTCCGGCAAGTCGGAGCTGCTGCAGACGTTCGTGGCCTCGCTGGCCGCCGCCAACCGGCCCGACGAACTCACCTTCGTGCTGGTCGACTACAAGGGCGGCAGCGCCTTCAAGGAGTGCGCCAACCTGCCGCACACCCTCGGCATGGTCACCGACCTCGACGCCCACCTCGTGGAGCGGGCCCTGGAGTCCCTCGCGGCCGAACTGCGCCGCCGTGAGCAGGTGCTGGCCGCCGCGGACGCCAAGGACCACCCGGAGTACCGGGCCAAGCGGGCCGCCGATCCCTCCCTGGCGCCGCTGCCCCGACTGCTGCTGGTCATCGACGAGTTCGCCACCCTGGTCCGCGAAGTCCCCGACTTCGTGCCCGGGTTGATCAGCATCGCCCAGCGGGGCCGTTCCCTCGGCATCCACCTGATCCTGGCCACGCAGCGCCCGGCCGGTGTGGTCACCGGTGACATCCGCGCCAACACCAACCTGCGGATCGCGCTGCGGGTGACGGACATGACCGAGAGCCAGGACATCATCGACGTCAAGGACGCCGTCGACATCTCCTCCGGCACGCCCGGCCGTGCCCTGGTCCGGCGCGGGCCGAAGCAGGCCGACCCGTTCCAGACCGCCTGGGTGGGCGGGGAGCGTCCCCGTCAGACCCCGGCCGCGACGGCCGAGCCGGAGGCCGGTCCCCGCAAGCCGGTGCGCGCGGTGGACGTCGGCTGGGACGCGCTCGGCCGGCCCGCCGAACTCCCGCCGGAGGCACGGACGGTGACGGTCTCCTCGCCGCAGGGCCCGGCGCCCACCGACCTCCAGGCCCTCGTCGAGGAGATCCGCACCACCGCCGACCTCCTCGACGACTTCACCCCGCAGCCCAGCCCCTGGCTGCCCCCGCTCCAGCGCGAACTGGTCCTGGACGACCTGGACGAGCTCGGCGCCACCCGCGAGGGCCGGCTGATCGTCCCGTACGCCCTGGAGGACGTGCCGCAGCTCCAGCAGCGCCGGGTGGCCGTGGCCGACCTGGCCACCTTCGGGCACCTGTACGTCATCGGCGCCCCGCGCTCCGGCCGTACCCAGGTGCTGCGGACCATCGCCGGGTCCGCGGCCCGGACGGCGAGCACCGCCGACGTGCACATCTACGGCATCGACGCGGGCGGCGGCGGCCTCACCGCCCTCGGCGCGCTGCCGCACTGCGGCGGTGTGGTCTCCCGGCACGACCTGGAGCGGCTGGGCCGGATGCTGCGCCGGCTGAACCGGGAGCTGACCGACCGCCAGGACCTGGCGCAGACGCACAGCGCGACCGGCATCGGGGAGCTGCGCAAGCTGCTGCCGAAGGCCGAGCGGCCCGCGCACATCCTGCTGTTCATCGACGGCTGGGACTCGCTCTCGGTCATCATCGACGAGCACGACCACGGTCAGCTGGTGCAGGAGGTGACCCGGCTCATCCGCGAGGGAGCCGCCGCGGGCATCCATGTCATCGCCACCTCCGAACGCTCCCTGCTGGGCGGGCGGATGGCCGCGCACAACGACCACAAGCTGCTGCTGCGGCAGGGCGACCGCAGTGACTACCAGGCCGTCGGCATGATGCCCAACAAGATCCCGGCCGACATTCCGCCGGGCCGCGGCTGGCACGTCCTCAGCGGCACCGAGACCCAGGTGGCGCTGCTGGCCGCCGGCGGCGGCACGGAGCAGGCCGAGGCGCTGCGGGCGATCGGCGAGAGTGCCCGCAAGCGGGACGCCCGGGTCCCGGACGCCCGGCGGCCGTTCCAGGTCGCGGTGCTGCCGCGCTCGGTGGAGTTCGCCGAGGCCTATGAGAAGGTCGCCGAGACCGACCGGCGGCCGATGTGGGGGCTGCTCGGTGTCGGCGGCGACGAGGGCGGCGCGGTCGGCGCGGACCTCGCGGGTTCCGCGTCGGCGTTCGGGGTGTTCGGCCCGGCCGGGTCGGGCCGCAGCAACGCCCTCGCGTCGATCGCCGTGTCGCTGCTGGCCGGCGGCACCTCGCTGGTCGTCCTCACCCCGCGGGAGTCGCCGCTGCGTGCCCTGGAGCGGCACGCCACGGCCACCGTGCTCACCGAGAACGACCCGTCGGCGGACGCCGTGCGGGCGGCGCTGGACGCGCTGCCGGGGCCGCGGGTGGTGATGATCGACGACGCCGATCTGATCACCAGCTCGGCGGCGGACAAGCTCCTCAAGGAGATCGCCGTCTCCGGCCGGGACCAGGGACTCGGACTGGTCTACGCGGCCTCGGCGGAGGGTTTCCAGAGCGGGATGAGCGGCTGGACGCTCGCGGCCCGGCGGGCGCGGCGCGGTCTGCTGCTCGCGCCGAAGAACCTCACCGAGGGCGACCTGGTCGGCGTACGGCTGATGCCCAGTGTGGTGCGGGCGACGACGCACCCGGGCCGGGCGTGGATGGCCGGGCCCGGCGGCGCGCTGCTGGCCCTCCAGGTGCCGCTGACGCCGCTGCGGGCCTGACCGTACGACGTGAGAGGGCCCTCCCGGCGCGTCCGGGAGGGCCCTTTCACGTGCCGGGGTCCTACGAGTTGTTCTGCAGGCTGCTGCTGATGCCCTGGTCGAACTGGATCGCGTTCTCCTTGATGCCGTTGAACATCTCCGAGAAGTCGTTGATGCCCTTCACGGCGGCCAGCAGGCTGGTGTCGAAGTTGTTGTAGGTGGTCCGGATGACCTCGCTGGACTGCTGGAAGACCATGCCGTCGTCGACGAGGGTGTTGACCCGGTTGCGCAGGTTGCTGAGCACCGGCAGCAGGTTCTCGTGGGCGTCGTGCAGCAGGCTCACGACCTCCTCGATCTTGTGGTAGTCGAGGTTGATGCCGTTGTAGCTGGCCATGGGGTTCCTGTCCGTTCCTGTCGGTCTCGTTGCGGTTGTCGGCTCGTCACCAGGCGGCGGGGGTGGAGTTGTAGTCGTCGTTCCCGCCGCCGTCGTCGGTGTTGCCGCCCACCTGCTGCCAGTCCGGCTGGTTGCCGTTGGCGTCCTTGGGGCCGCGGGTGTACTCGGTGCGGTCGCCGTCACTGCCGGTGGTGACCATCGTGCCGCTGCCGTCGGAGTTGAGGTTGGTCTCCGAGTGGACGGTGCTGCCGTCCGGGTAGGAGGTGTCCGTGGTGTAGTGGTTGCCGTCGCTGGAGTAGTTGGTCACCGACGTGTACGTCTTGCCGTCGTAGGTGACCGTGGACTCCTCCTTGATCACATGGTGCTGGTCGTCCAGGGTGAGATGCGTGTGGACGCTGCCCCGCTCCGTGGTGATCGTCTGGTCCAGCGGCGGGTCCCCGGGATCGGTGGCGGAGCAGAAGTCCGGCATCGTGCCGTCCGGGCCCGGCACGCACTGGTCCAGGTGGGACTGCTTGTAGTCCCACAGGTCCTTGTCCCGGAAGTAGTTCTGCAGACCCAGGTTGCTGCCCGTGATGCCCATGCCCTGGGCCAGTTCGGAGTCGAACGACAGGAAGGCCTCGCCCACCGAGCCGAAGGCGCCCGCCAGTTCCTTGAGGCCCTTGTCCGCGTGGGACATGGTGCTGCTGGCGTTGTCGTAGAAGCCCGCGAGCGCGTCGGCCAGGGTCTGGTCGCCGAGGACCGTCAGGGCGTCGCTGGAGGTGTAGCCGTCGTAGTCCGTCTGGCCCAGCCGGGAGAACGTGCTGTTGTCGAGGAGCGGACCGATGTCACCGGCCAGGTTCTCCAGGTCCCGTTTGGCGTCGTTCAGGACGTTGTATTCGATTTTCAGTGAATCGGCCATGCGTGGGCCTCCCAGTCGAGACTCCGGTCAGTTGGACCACGCCGCACACGCCCCGCCGGTTCACCGCAAACGGAGGGTGTAACTCAGATCACGTGAACCGCATCGGCCGCTGTGGCGTGGTCTGTTGGGGAGTGACCGCCCCGAGCCCCGCAGCTTCCGGGAGGAACTCGTATGCCACGCCCGACCGACTGGAACGCGATCGGGCTCGACGGCGACCCCACACCGGGCGATCCCGACCAGATCCGGACCCTGTCCACCGAGCTCAACAACCTGGGCTCCGAAGCCCGGCGGATCAGCACGGCGATCGACGCGGTGATGAACACCGCCGGTGACAGCGTCTTCGTCGGCGAGGCCGCCAACGCCCTGCGGGACAAGGTCAACGACCGGTTGCGCGGGCACATCGAGGACGTGGCGCAGTCCTTCGAGACCGCGGCGAGCGCGCTGACCACCTGGGCGGACAAGCTGGTCGATCTCCAGTCACGCGCCGACGGCGCCCTCAACTCGGGCCGGGGGCTGTCCGAGGACGATCCGAACCGGGACACCTACGCCTCGACGGCCCGGCAGGCCGGCACCGAGCACGGCGAGGGCGCCGCCACGGCGGCGGGCAGCATCTCGGGCGTCTCCAACATCCAGCTGCCGATCTCCAAGTGCCAGATCTTCTGGGAGGCGTTCCAGTGGCTGGCGATCATCCTGATCGTGCCCGCCCTCATCTTCGGCGGCCCGATCGCGCTGCTCGCCCTCGGCGTCAACCTGACCCTCTTCATCAAGACGATCGTCGACTTCGCCAACGGTGACGCCAGCTTCCTCGACCTGTTCCTCGCCGGGCTCGGCATCCTGGCGCCCACCACCAAGGCGCTGCCGATCTTCCAGATCATCAAGGGTGTCGGTACGACGGCCTTCGCCAAGGGCTTCGCCAACATCGCCCGGGGCACCTTCCAGGCCCTGCGCAACCTGTTCACCAACGGGTTCCGCCCCACCACCCTGCTGCTCGGGCTGAGGGACCTGGTCCGGCTCGGCAGCACCTGGGTCTACAAGGGCGGCCTGTGGGTGCTGGACGGCATCCACAACCTGCCCAACATCATCAGCCACGGCGTCAACTCCGTCGGCCTGACGATCGTGCAGGGCTTCAAGGCGATCCCCGGGTTCGTCCGCGGACTGCCCGAGACCTTCTCCCGGGGCTGGCAGGCCACCAAGACATGGGTGGGCCAGGAGTTCGGCGGCACCAAGTGGCTGCGGATCTTCCTGCCGGTGGACGCGGCGGAGATCGGCGAGTACGGCTTCGCGCGCGCCCTGCGGATCAGCCTCTTCGACCGCGGAGTGCTCGGGCAGCACGTCTTCGGCGCCCCGATCACCGGTGCCGTCGGCCGCACGATCAGCTCGGTCCCGGTCGACCCGCGCACCGTCGACGCCCTCGTCGACATGCCGCGCATCCAGCTGAACGAGGTGCGGTTCGGGACGGGTTCCGGGCAGAGCAGCATCCGCAACCTCGACCTCAACATCCCCAGCACGCATCTGGACGTCACCTCGACCCTGCGCCCGCCGACCCTGAACCTGGGTGACGTGGGCGCGATCGCCCACCGCGGCAACTTCGGTGTCCACGCGGCGCGTACGGTGGACGCGCTGGTCGACATGCCCCATGTGCAGCTGGGCAACGTCCACGTGGAGAACTTCGGGGCGCTGGGCGGGCGTTCGGAGCCGGTCGGGGTGAGCGTCGGTGCCACGCCGACCATCACCACCGCGTCCGGCCTCCATGTGCCCGCGTCGGCCGGTGTCCCCGGCGCCACGCACGGCATCACCAACACCCCGGTCACGGCCGTCTCCGGGGGCGCCCACACCACGCTCACCGGGCTGCCCGCGACCCCGCACGCCGTCACCGCCACCGGCGAGGTCCTGGTGCCGGGCGGCGCGCACGGCAGCACGCACGCACCGGGCACCTCGATCCTCACCGGCACCCACGCCTCGCCGCCCCCGGTGGCCGCCACGCTCGGCGACCTGTCCACGCCGGGCTCGCCGACGGCGGGCACCCTGCACTCCGCGTTCACCGGCAACCCGGGCGTGGGCACCGTCCACGCGCCCGGCACCCCCGGCCTCGGCGCCGTCCACACCACGCTGACCGGCACGCCGGGCACGAACCTCGCGCACACCGCACTCAACTCGTCCCCCGCGCCGGGGGCCCCGCACGACGTGACGGCCCCGAACAGCCTGCTCACCGGCCCGACGACGGTGGCCCACCCGTCCCCGACCGGGATCGGGCACGGCGGGCCGGGCGCCGTCGACGCCAACGTTTCGGCGTTCGACCTGCTGGCGGGCGGCCACCGCAACACACCGAACACCCCCGTGGCCCCCGGCACCGGCAGCACCCTCGCCGACCGCACCACCAGCGCCCTGCACGCCAACCAGACCCGGCTCCACCTCGACGAACTGGTCCACCACCCGGGCTCGCCGCGCCCCGGCACCCCGCCGGAGCAACTGCCGCACGGCTCGCCGAGCCCGGCGCCGGGCACGCCGGACCGGCTGACGGTCAACCCCGGTGCGTCGGACGGGCTGACCGTCCGCCCCGGCGCGTCGGACCGGCTCACGATCACTCCGGCGACACCGGACCGGCTGACCGTGCACCCCGCCACGCCCGACCGGCTCACGGTCGGCCCCGGGTCCTCCACGACCCCCGACCGGGTCACGGTCAACCCCGGCACGCACGAGTCGGCTCCCGCCCCCGTCGGCGGCTCCGGGCACCCGGGCGGCCCCGGTGGCGGTGACCACGGCCGTTCCGCGCTCGGCCTCGTCGACACCGGTCGCAGCGCCCGTGGGACCGACACCCCCGCCCTCGCCGGTACCCCCGCCCATACGGACACCGACAAGGGCCTGGCCGGCTCGGCCTCGGGTGCCTCCGGGCACACCCCGGAGAGCCTGTCGCCGCACACCACGCCGACCCCGCCGGAGACCCACACGCCGCTCGCCGGGCAGCACACCCCGGCGCCCGCGCCGCACACGGCCGACGGCGGCGTCCCCTTCCACCAGCTCCTCCAGGACGCCGACGTCATCAGGGTCCCCGGCAACCACGAGCTGGCGGTCAAGGCCCCGCGCGGCGGCACCCCCGAACTCCACGGCACCGCGGTCGACTCGGGCCTGTACTCCGTCCAGAAGCAGGGCATGGGCTTCGTCGTACAGCAGCTGGACTCCGTCGGCGGCACCGTCGTGCACACCTGGACCTTCAAGCGGCTGGGCGGCATCCGCCTCGCCGAGGAGACCGTGCGGTTCGGCGACGGACCGTTCGGCGGCGTGAGCGTCAAGGTCGCGGGCAGGTCCGTCGGCGCCGTGACCGACGGCACGGGCACCTGGCCGGCGAAGCTGCTCGGCGACAACCGGATCATGATCGCCTCGTCCTCCGGCAGCCATGTCTACAACCGGTCCACCGGCGAACTCCTCCACTCCGCGACGGCGGACGTCGCCCTGCCCCCGCGTCCGGCCGAGCTCACCGGCGCGGCCGCGGACAGCTGGGACGCCGCCGCCCACGCGGCCCGCGGCCACATGGGCACGGCCGCGGCCGACACCGACGTCAAGCTGTTCATGCAGGGCGTCATCGGCGGCGCCTTCACCTCGAAGAAGGGGTACGGCGGCTTCGTCAACCCCAGTGCCCTGGAGGCGAGTCCGGGCCTGGTCGGCAAGGTCGAGCGGTTCAACAAGGTCGCCACCGACCTGATGTTCGAGGGTCCCAACCAGCGCATGACCGTGTGGCGGGGCGTGTCCATGGACCCGCGGGCGGCCCAGGCCGACGTGTTCGTGGAGCGGCTGCCCGCCTCGACCTCCAACAACCGCGCCTTCCAGGCGGAGTGGGCGAAGAACGGCGTCAACAGCAACCGGGTCGTCTTCGAGATCGACGTACCGGCCGACCACGGCAAGGTCGCCATGGCCTACCCGCCGGGATACGAGCGGGCCGCCGACGACGCGGTCGCGCTCAACCAGGACCAGTGGGAGATCACCCTCTCCCCGACCCGGCTCGAGCGCACCGGACCGGCCCGGGTCGAGGACGGCATCACGATCGTCCCGGTGCGCGCCAAGCAGATTCCGGACGGCCAGCTCGGGAAGCTCATCGAGGAGAAGTGGCAAGGGCTGCCGTCGGGCGAGGCGTTCGAGGACTTCGGCCGCGCCTTCGGGCAGGACGCGGTGCGCCGCTGGGAGGGCCTGGGCGACGCGGTCGTACGGGAGGGCGGTGACGGCCCGCATGTGAAGACGTTCACCGTCAGCCGACCGGGCTTCGCGGACGAGATGACCATCGCCGTCACCCACAAGGTGGACGACAACGCCGTCTCGGTGACGATGACCGGCGGTGCCCGCACGTTCAGCAAGGAGTGGAGCGGAACGGGCTTCAACGAGCTCGCCGCCGACCTGCGCGGCCATGTGCTCCACAACAACGAGCTGCTCAACTCCCTGCCCACACCCACGTCATGGGGCAAGGAGCTGCCGAGCCCGGTCCACCCCACGACCCACGCAGAGACGACGGTCCCACGCCCGACCGGCCCCACCACCCACGCGGACACGACCGTCCCGAGCCCGACGCGCGGCACACCCGACACGGAGACGGCGGTCCCCGGCCCGACCCACGCCACGCCCGACACGGAGACGACCGTCCCGGCCACGGTCCACACCAACCCCGACACGGACACCGCCGTCCCCGCCACGGTCCACACCACCCCCGACGCCGAGACGACCGTCCCGAGCCCGACCCACTCCACCCCCGGCACGACGACCGCGCCGCGGCCGGACGCCCCGCACGCCGGGGGCCAGGAGCTGCCGGGGCGCGGGGCGCGGCTCACTCCGGCCGAGATCGAGCAGGCGTGGTTCCGGGACGGCCAGCGGGTCGACGCGCTGTTCGGCCACGTGGACAACCCGCTGCGCCAGGCCCGCCGCGAGGCCTGGCGGGATCATGTGCAGGCCCGCTACGACCTGGGCCGCGCCGAGCAACTGCTGCCCGACCACGGCCTCGCGGGCGGCTCCCGTGGCCCCAGCCCCGACGAGATCCGCGCCCGCGAGAACGTCGACATGGCGCAGCAGCGGTACGACGCCACCCACCACCGGTTGTCCGAACTCGGCATCGACCCGGTACGCATGGAGGCCGACCTCACCGCCCTGCGCCAGCTCAGCCTGAAGGAACGGCCCCGGCTGACCGGCGGCACGGCCACCCCGGCGAGCGACGCGACACCCACGCCCGCGACGCCCGCTCCCGCCGTCCACGGCGAGACGAACGCGGCCGCCGCCGCGCCGCCGCCCCGCCGGCTCGGTGAGATCCTCAACGACCAGGCCAAGGCCCATCAGGAGCTGCAGCAGGCGGAGATCAAGCGGACGCAGGCCGGCAAGGACGCCGACAAGATCGCGGAGGCGAAGGACGAGTTCACCCAGGCGGACACGAAGTTCAAGGAGACCTCCCGCGAACTGGACGACGCGTTCCAGCACGAGCTGGACAACAGCCGGCTCTCACAGCGTGAACTGAACCAGCTCGTCGACCAGTTCGCGGGCGCGGGCGACATCGGGCGGGCACGGGCCCTGCAGAGCCACGCGCTGGAGCTCGACGTCCGGACCCGCGCCACGGCCGACGGTTCGGCCCGCCCTGACCAGTTCATCAGGACCGGCCAGGAGATCCAGGACCAGTCGCGCCATGTGCAGCAGCTCGCCAACGACCTCGAAGGGCACGTCAAGGCGGGCTCGATGGCCCCGGCGGAACTCAAGGAGCTGGCCGGCAAGCTCGACAAGGCCGCCACCGAACTCGACGCGGCACTGCAGGGCCATGTCACCGACGCCGCCCGGTTCGGCGGCGGCTACACCCTGCGCAACGAGCACGGTCCCGTCGCCGCCGTCGCCCACCACCTCGCCAAGCTGGTCGACGAGGCCGCCCAGGCCGCCAAGCCGGGCGACTCCATCGTCCTCGAGCGCTTCCTCGGCACCGACGCCTCGGTGGCCCATGTGCAGCGCGATCTGCCCGCTCTGGTCCGGCGCTACCGCGAGAACCAGGCGTTCGGGGACGTGCACACCGGAACCCAGTGGAAAGCCGTGCTGCCCGGCACCGAGGCACAGTGGCAGAAGGTGTTCGACAAGTTCCAGGACTTCGACAAGCTGTCGCGGTCCCAGCAGCACGGGTTCGTGCGCGCGCTCTCCGAGAAGAACATCAAGGACCTGCGCACCGAGGTCGACGACCTGCTGAAGAACATGCCGGCCACGGAGCGCGCGCAGTTCGAGCAGCTGCTGGACAGGCTTCAGGACCTGCCCTACCGGATCAAGCACGCCACTCCGGCCTACCACGCCATCGCCAACAGCGGTGTGATGTCGTCCCAGGGCGACCTCGCCCGCCGGGGCATGAAGTTCCTCGCCTCCGGCAAGAGCTCGGCGAAGAACACCTCCAACCTCGGCAACGACGACTTCGTGTTCTTCCGTATGGAGGTCGGCGACAAGCCGATGGCGACCCGGTACGGGCCGACCACCCTCGTCTTCGACGCGAAGGTGCTCGAGGAGCGGGGCGGCTGGGTCTCGCTGCACGACCAGCTGCACCCGCTCGACCGTGACACGATGAGCCGGCTCAAGGTCGGCGACGACGTCGTCCGCAGCGCGAAGTACGACGACGGCTTCGACGAGGTCGGCAAGCGCGGCCGCTGGACGTACACGTACAACGGCACGAGAACCCGCCAGGTCTCCTTCGAGCAGGAGGTCTTCCACGGTGAGCACGTGCGGGAGGCGCTCTCCCTGTCGGTGGTGCGCGAAGTGCACCTCATCGGCGGCACCTTCAAGGACGACGTCTTCCGGCTGCTCGCCGACGCCAAGAGCCCGGAGGAACTGGGCGCGGTCATCTCCAAGCTGTATCGGCCGGAGGCGAAGTTCGGTTCCGGACTGCCCATCAACCCGCACGGGAGCGACGTCAGGACCGAGTGGCCGCAACCCCTCGAAGTCCACGACAAGGACGGCGACGGACGCTATCTCGCCGACGGCACGGTCGACCCGGCCGCACGGGCGGCGGGCAAGGCGTTCGACGAGGCGTCCGACCGGGTGCGCCAGGCGGACAACGCCGTCAAGAGCGGCAACAACAAGGGGCTCCGCTACAACCTCAACAAGGCGCGACCGCACGCGGAGCAGTCGGTCGACCTGACGCGGGAGTTCCACGCCGTCGCCGACGGCCCGCGCAAGGACATGGCGCAGAAGCTGCTCGGAGAGCGTGTGAAGCTCCTGGGCGACATCGACGACCGCATCACACAGCTGAGGACGGAGCCGAAGGCGGCCAAGGCCCCGGCCGTCAAGACCCCGGATGCCGGGACCTCCACGGCGGCCCCCGGCGCGGGCACGGTCGACCTGAGCGAGCTGCCGCAGCGGGCCGAGCACGCGCTGGCGTCGATCCCCGGCATCACCGAGGACATGAAGCAGATGGCCCGGGCGCTCGGCCACTCGGACGGCTTCCGCGTTCTCAAGAACGCCAGCAGGCCCTCCCACACCAAGGCGGCGGTCGGTCTCGGCAAGACCGAGTTCAAGGCCGCGTTCGAGCACATGCACAAGGCCGGGCTGGTACAGGGGGAACCGGAGGGTCTCCGCCTCACCGCCGACGGCCGCAGGCTGCTGCTGCCGGCAAAGCCCGACACCGACCTGCCGGTGCCCTCCACGTCCACCGTGACCGAGGGCCTCGCGGGCCCGGCGCACAGCCAACCGCCCCTCGGACACGCTCCGTTCGGCCCCGAGACCAAGCCGCCGGCCCTCGCCTCGGACGGCACCACGGCGCACGCCTTCGACACCCACTCCCCCGCACCGCACCGCATCGACACCGGCACGCCACCGCCGCGCATCGACGACCCCGTGACCATCGGGCACCCGACCGACACGGAGACGGCAGCACCCCCGCGCCTGACGGACACCACCACACCGTCCCGCCTCACGGAGACGGACTCCTTCCGCCCTCACCCACTCGACACCGACACGACGGCGCCCCACCTCGCGGACACCGACACGACCACACCGCACCTCGCCGACACCGAGACCGTCACGCACCACCTCGCGGACACGGACACGACCGCACCGCACCTCTCGGACACGCACACCATCACGCCGCACCCCGCGGACACGCACCCGATCACCCCGCACACCGCCGACACCGAAACCGGCACCGTCGTGCGCGACTTCGGCGACATCCACACGCCGGCGCCCCACCACAGCGACACCGGCGGCACCGCGCCGCTGTCCCCGAACGACAGCGGCCGGCCGGGTCGCGGCGGCTCCGGGCGGCCGCTCGGTGACTCCGTCCTCGACGACATGCTCCAGCCCCCGCGGCGGAACACCGACACCACCCCGAGCACGACCGCGCCCGGCGGCACCAGTCACCAGGCCGCCGCGCCCGACCTCCTCGACCGGGCCGTCTTCCGGCGCAGTACCTGGCGCACGACCGGCATCCGCTCCGAGTCGCAGATCCGCCATGTCGACGACGCGCTGGCCGCCTTCCACCGCGTCCCCGCCGACCAGTTGGCTCGGCGGGCCGAGGCCCTCGACAACCTGGCCGGAGCCGCCGAGCACTTCCTGGGGGTCCGTCCGGAGTCGGTGCGCAGGGCCGGTGTGGAACGGCTCCTGCACCAGGTACGGGCCGAGGCGGACGCGTACCGTCTGCTCGACGACTACCGGCGGTTCGGCGGCGCGAACGGGCTGGCCGACCGCACTCGTTCCGCCCTCGCGACCGGCGGCACCGGCCCGGAAACGCGCACCCGGCTCGAGACCATGCTCGGCAGCCTCGAACGGATCCAGCAGGCCCAGCGCCGGACCGACGCCCTGGACCTCCTCGACATCGCCCCGCCCGCACCGGTCAGGAACGGCGGGGACACACTTCCGCCCGCACCGGTCCGCCTGGACGGCGACACGACCCCCGCGGCACCGGTCCGACTGGACAGCGACACCACCCCCGCGGCACCCGTCCGGCAGGGCGACGACACCGCAGTCACCACCCCCCTTCGCCAGGACGTCGACACGACCGTCACCACCCCCCTCCGCCATGACGGCGACCCGACCATCACCACACCCCACCGCCAGGACGGCGACCCGACCATCACCACACCCCACCTCCAAGACGGCGACACCACCATCACCACGCCGCCCGGCCAAGGCCGCGGCAAGGGCCGGGCCATGCCTGCGCAGCAGGGCGGTGAGACGCCGTGGGCCGGGGATTCCGCCCAGCTCGACGAGTTCCTCGGCGGCGAGGGCCGGCCGTTGCGCGAGGCCTGGACCGACCTCGCGTCGGCCCGGCAGGAGCTGAACCGGGTCGAGGAACTGCGCCGTGGACCGGGCGGAGCCAGCACCTCGCAGGGTGTCAGCGCCTTCGACGTGCAGCTCAACCACGAACTGATCGCCGCCCAGGACAACTTCCGCGCCGCGTACCAGAGGCTGGAGGACATCGGCGTCCGTCCGACCGACATCGAGGCGCGGATCCACGAGATCGACGTGGAGGCCACCCGGCGCGGCGCGACGCTGGGCGCGGGCAAATTGAACACGCTGCCCGACTCCGTCCCGGCCACGGTCAACCACATCGCGCTGAGCAACTCCGGTGTGTCCGGGCCGAACCACCTCACCATCGAGCGCAGCGTGGGCGAGAACGGCGCGGTGACGCTGCGGGTGCTCGACGGGCAGCTGCAGCCGGACCCGGGACGCACGGTCACCCCCCGTCAACAGGACGGCGGCTTCGACGTGCGGCACACCGCGTCGGACACCGTCACGACGTACACCGCGGACGGTCACCGGATCGCCGACGACATCCCGCTGTACGACGGCGGCGGGCAGCCTACGGGCCTGCGTCTGCACACGGATCTCGACGGTCACGGCCGTCCGGCGACCGTGACCGTCGAGGGCCCCGGCGCGGACCGTCTGACCGCCTTCACGCTGCCCGGCGACACGACGCGGATCACCCACCTCGACACCGGCGTCACCCACCGCGTCGACACGCTGGGCCTCCGGCTCGACGAGGGCGTCCAGCTCACCGGCCGGAACGGCGTCCCGGCCGAGGGCGACCTGGTCCGGGTCGCCGACGGCACGGGCGTCCATGTCACCGATCTCGCGGGCGACCGCCTGGACCGGCACGTCCAGGACCTGGGTGACGGGAACGGGGTCAGGGTCACCGACGGGACGACCGGCGTGTCCGTGCGTCATGACGGCCAGGGCCGGCTCCAGGAGACCGGTGTGTCGCTCACCGACCCGCAGGGCGGGCGCGGGCAGCGCTTCCTGGCCGACGACGGCCCCGGCGGCTTCGCCCTCACCGACGCGGCCGGCACCCGGGGGACCGGGACGGTCACCGAGCTGCCCGGCGGCGCCGGGTTCCGGGTCACCGACGACACGACCGGTGTCACCACCCGGTACGCGGTCGACGGCCGTTTCCAGGACACCGGCGTGGCCCTGTTCGACCCGGCGGCGAACGCGCGCGGCGGCCGGATCGCCGTACCGGACGGCGCGGGCGGCCACCGGCTCACCGACATGGCAGGGCAGCCGCTGCCGCAGCGGGTCGTGGAGGTGGGCGGCAACCGGCTGCGCACCATCGACGACATCACCGGCGACTCCGTGCTGCACGACCCGCAGGGCCGCCCGGCCGGCACCTCGACCGCGCTGGCGGACCCGGCCGGCGGGCAGCGCGGCGGGCGGTTCGCCGGACCCGACGGGGCGGGCGGCCACCGCCTCACGGACGCCGACGGCAACCCGCTGCCCGACGCGGTCACCGCCCTCCCGGGCAACGGCGGCTTCCGCACCGTCCACGCCACCGGCCACCACACCTTCGGGCCCAACGGCGACTTCGCCGGCGACGGACTGCGGCTGACGGGACGCGACGGCGGTCCGGCCGGACATCTCGACCGCCCGCGCGGCCACGCCCCCCGCCGCCTCGACGACGGCTTCGCACCGGACCCGACGCGCGCGGTCACCATCGATGCGGCCGGCCGGATCGAGATCGCGCTGCCGGGTGGCGGCCACGAGCTCTTCGACCGGAACACCGGCCTGTTCGTCGGGGACCGGGTCGGGTTGCCCGGCGGCGGCCACCGGATCACCCTGTCCGACCGGACCTTCACCCGGTACGACGGCCAGGGCGCCGTCACGGCCACCGGCTCACCGCTGCCCGCGGGCCAGGGCGGACGCTTCCTCGTCATGGAGCCGCCGACCGCCGCGCGTCCCGGCGCCTGGCTGGAGGACGCGGCGGGCACCAGGCTCCCGCACTGGGACGTCGTACACCGGCCCCAGGGCACCACGCGCATCGAGTTCAACGGACGCACGAGTCCGCGGCACGGCGAGTTCCTGGAGCTGGACGCGGGCGGCGCCGCGGTCCGGCAGGGCTTCAACGTGCTGGACAAGGGACGGCGCACGGACTTCCTGTACGTCGTCGACCACAACGCCGGTACCTGGCGACGGACCACCCGGGCCGGGGCTCCCACGGCCGCGGGTGCGTTCCACCACGGCACCGCCGACCTCTCCGGTGCCGCCCGCGGGCAGATCCGGCTGCTCGGCTCGACCAGGACGCAGGTGCCGGTCTTCGAGCGGCGGGTGCTGCCGGGTGCGGCCGGCGATGTCGTCGACTCCTTCCGCCGTACCGACACGATCGCCTTCGCCCGTACCAACCCCCGTACCCACTGGGTGCGCTGGGACGACACCGGGACTCCGGTGGGCACCGGCAGCCGGCACTACGACACGGCGGGCACCGGCTGGCGCGACACCGACGGCTGGGGCCGCACGGTGCGCGAGTACCGCGACGGGCTGCAGAAGTTCAACGGCCGGGCCGGGCACACCCTGGGCGTCGACAACGGCAACGGCGCCTGGACCTGGCACCGTTACGACGGCACCGGCACGGAGATCGCCTCGGGTCCGCGGACCCGTGAGCACGTCGGCAGCGGCTGGACCGACCGCACCGCGGGCGGTGACCTCGCCCAGCGGCAGTGGGGCATGGCCGAGTGGCCCGAGCGGGCCGGCCAGTACCAGGAGCACGCCATGAACGCGGACGGCTCCCTGCGCGGCACCTGGGAGCGGCAGTCCCCGCACGGCAAGGAGGTCGGCAAGCACGAGGTGTTCGGCGACGGCTTCCTCACCACCGACCGGTGGCGCGAGCAGCGCCCGCCCACCTGGGTCCGTACCCGCTGGCTGGCCGGCGCCGAACACACCCGGCCGCCATACGCCCATGTCCGGGGCGACGACACCTACCAGGTGTTCACCTGGAGCAGGGAGGCCGGCGACGGCACCGTGAGCGGCTCCGGTGTGCGGTACGTCGGCATGGACGGCAGCGCCCTCGACCTGGCGGCCGACGGCGGTTTCGCACGGTTCAGCGGCAAGCTGCACGACGGCAGCACCCTGAAGGTCGGCGACCACGCCCAGGTCCCGGACCCGGCCGTCCACCAGCCGCCCGCCGGTGGCAACGCCCACGCCTGGTCGGAGTCCGGTGGCCGCCGGGGCTTCCGCGTGCAGGTTCAGAACGACCCGAACGGTGTGCTCTGGCGGGACGTCCACATGGACGCGGGCAACCTCCAGGTGGCCCGGGAGGGCCGCCCCGGCGGGGTCGTCCGGGAGTTCACCGGTGACCGCCTGTGGGTCGACCGCGACCCGCACGGCAATCTCGTCGGGCAGAGCCATGCCAACCCGGACGGCACCGCCGGTCATGTGGTCCAGGGCTCCGGCCGCGCCGACTCCGGCCGCTGGACCTGGCGCGAGTTCGACGCCCAGGGTGCCGAAGTCGGGTCCGGACGGCGGGAGTTCTTCCGCGGTTCCACCGACTCCCGGCTCCCGTGGGACGACTCCTACCGGGACTACGACGCCCACGGGAACCTGGTGCGCGAACGCCGCATGCTCGACTCGGGCCGGTATGTCGACGCCTGGCGCGACAACCAGGGCGCCTGGCACGCCGGTGCCCGTGAACGCAACGGCACTCCCATCGCCGTGGGCAACGGCGACCAGGTCCGCCGCTGGTGGAACGGCCGTGCCTGGCAGGACCGGTGGACGGACGGCGCCCGGCACTTCCGGGACGAGCTGCGCGGTCCCGGTCAGGCACCGCCCGTCGTGCTGCGCGAGACGCCGCTGCACAACGGCGGTCCGGTGCGGGTACGGGCGTACAGCACGGCGGTCACCCCGAACACCCCGGCCGGTTCGGTCTGGAAGGAGTTCGACCACGGCGCTGTGGTCCGGGAACGCAAGGCGGACGGCGGGGGGTTCCTGGAGACCGACGCCTGGCGCGGCCAGTGGAACCGCTACAACGGGAACGGTGATCTGATCGCCCAACGCACCGCCAACGGGCTGGTGTTCGAGCGGGACACGTTCAACACCTGGCGGCTGGTGGGCAACGAGTACGACTTCCGCGGTCCGCTCACCGAGATCCGCGGCTGGGGCCGTACGACCCGTGAGGCCCAGCGCATGCCCTGGTCGGGGACCGTCCTGCCGGACGGCAACGCGGCGCTGCGCGAGGCGCGTTACGAGCCGTACTGGAAGAGCGTGGCCAAGAAGGCGGCGCTGGAGTTCGGTCAGGAGTTCATCCTGGAGTTCGGTGCGAACCTCGCCGTCAACGGGATCGTGGCCGCCGTCCAGAACAAGCCGTTCACCGGCAAGGACGCGCTCAAGTCGTTCGCGAACGCGGCGGTCGGCGCGGGTATCAAGACCGGTCTGAGCACCGCGGTGCACGAGAACCGGGCCCTCGGGTTCGAGAATCTCGGCAAGTTCAAGGCGGGCATCGCCAACGTGGACGGCGGCAAGCCGTGGACCCGGCGTCCGCTCAACCACGACAAGACCTGGGTCAACGAGTGGGCGGGCAACGAGACGCCGACCCGCTGGCGCGGCGGCATCTACGACTACTCGTTCGGTGTGTTCAGCAGCGCGCTGTCCGGCTGGGTCAACGGCAGTATGAACGCGGCCGTCTGGGGCGTCACCAACGCCGACGGGCAGACCGTGAAGCTGCACGGCGGGGACGCGGTGTGGGAGGGCGGGATCAACGCCGCCGCCTCCGTCACCACGGCCGCGACCACCGGACTGGTCAAGAACGTCTTCGTGATGAGCGCCGGCAGCCGGCTCTTCCACCGCCAGGGCTTCGCCGACTTCTGGATCCAGCTACCCTTCAAGATCTTCGAGAAGTCGATCCAGTCGCTGTACCTGACCAGTACCTACCGTGCGAGCATCAATCCCACCTATTACCAGGCACCGTGATCAAGGCAGCGGCGATCACCGAGGACTGAGGAACGTAGATGACCACCCGTCACACCGTGGCGCCCAAGGGACAGGGCGGCCGGGGCGCGTACCGGACCATCGGCGAGGCGGTACGCGCCGCCTCGCCCGGCGATCTGGTGGTGATCGCCCCCGGCACCTGGACCGAGAACCTGGTCCTCGACCGTGCCGTGGTGCTCACGGCTGAGCACGGCCGGGGCAGCGTGGTGATCGCGGCGCCGCCCGGTGAGGCACCCGCGGTGGCCGTGGACGGGCCGGACTGCGCCCTGCACAACATCACCGTGTGGGGTTCCGACGCGAGCCTGCCGGCCGTGAGCGTGTCGCCCGGCGCCGGGCTGGTCCTGGAGGAGTGCTCGGTGGAAGGCGGCCGGGTGCAGGTGAAGGGCCCGGAGGACGAGGAGGGCGGTACGACGGCCGTCGTACTGCGCCGCTGCCGTGTGGAGGGCGCCCGGCTGGCGGGTCTGCACCTCGCGGGGGGTGTCCGCGCGCGTGTGGAGGACACGGCGGTCACCGGCATCGACGGCACCGGCGTCGTCCTGTCCGGTACGGCGAGCCTGGACGCCGTACGGCTGCGTCTGGAGCGCACGACCGGGTCCGGGGTACGGCTGCGCGGCCGGGCCCGGCTGCGGCTGACGGACTCGGTGCTGGCCGGGAGCGGTCGTGCGGGGCTGCTCCTGGAGGACTCCACCGAGGCCACGGCCGGGGAGTCGCGGATCGAGACGTCCGGTGCGGCGGGGGTGCATCTGACCGGGTCGGCGTGTGCCGAGCTGACCGACTGCCGGATCCGTGGCGCGGCCGCGAGCGGACTGGTCGTGCAGGAGACGGCCCGGCTCAGCGCCTCCGGCTGCTCGGTGGCCGATGCCGGGGCCAACGGGCTGCTGGTCACGGGCTCGGCCGAGGCGGACCTGGCCGACTGCCGGATCGACCGGAGCGCCTTCAGCGCGATCCACCTGGCGGGCACGGCGGTCGGCCGGCTCGCCGACTGCCGGGTGCGCGGCGGCGCCGAGCACGGTGTGCACGCCACCGGCGAGGCGCGGGTGGAGCTCACCGACTGCGGGATCGCCGACGTCGCCATGACCGGGATCAGCGTCCTGGAGCGGGCGACGGCCACGCTCACCGGCTGCCGGGTCGCCGGGTCCGCCGCCGGGATCGGTATCGGCTCGCCCGCCGGCAGCACGGTCGCCGACAGCACGGTCACCGGGACGAAGGAGATCGGCGTCCAGGTCGCCAAGGGCGCCGTCGCCTCGCTCGCCGGGATCCGGATCAGCGGCGCCGGGGCGGCCGGGCTGGTGGTCGACGAGGGCGCCGAGGCGACGGTCACCGGCGGCTGGGTCGAGGACTGCGCGGGCTCCGGCGCGGTCGTGTGGACCGGCGCCAGACCCGAGGTCACCGGGCTGCACATCGACCGGCCCGGCAAGAACGGCGTGTTCCTGGCGGAGGGCGCGGGCGGCACGTTCACCTCCCTCGACGTCACCCGCTCCGGCTTCCCCGCGCTGCATGTCGCCAAGGGCGCCGACCCGGTCTTCCGGCACTGCCGTATCCGTGACTGCGCGGAGGCGCTGGGCACGGACGACGGCGCCAAGCCGGTCCTGCAGGACTGCTCGGCCGACGGCACCCCGCTGACCTTCGGCACCCCGGCCGCGGCCCCGGCGAACGGTACGCCCGGCACGGCCCCCTCCCCCACTGCCGCCAAGTCCGCCGCCGACGCGGAGGAGCCGGAGGAGGAGAACCTGGAGGACCTGCTCGGCGAACTCCACGAGCTGGTCGGCCTGGACCGCGTCAAGCAGGACGTCGGTTCCCTGGTCAAGCTGATGCAGACGGTCCGCCGCCGTGAGGAGGCCGGGCTGCCCGCCCCGCCGCTCAGCCGCCACCTGGTGTTCGCCGGCAACCCCGGCACCGGGAAGACCACGGTCGCCCGCCTCTACGGCCGCCTCCTCAAGGCCCTCGGCCTGCTCCGCCGGGGTCATCTGGTCGAGGTCGACCGGACCGCGCTCGTGGGCGAGTACGTCGGCCACACCGGCCCGAAGACCACCGCCGCCTTCAACCGGGCCCTCGGCGGTGTGCTCTTCATCGACGAGGCCTACTCGCTGGCCCCGGCCTTCGCGGGCAACGACTTCGGCACCGAGGCCGTGGCGACCCTGGTGAAGCTGATGGAGGACCACCGCGACGACGTGGTGGTCATCGCCGCCGGCTACCCGGGCGACATGCACCGCTTCATCGGATCCAACCCCGGCCTCGCCTCCCGGTTCGGCCGCACCCTGCTCTTCGAGGACTACGAGCCGGCCGAGCTGGTGTCGATCGTCGAGTACCAGGCCGGCCAGCACCGCTACGAGCTCACGCCCACGGCCCGCACCGAGCTCGTCGGCCTCTTCGAGGCCATGCCCCGGGGCGAGGGCTTCGGCAACGGCCGTTCGGCCCGGCAGATCTTCCAGGAGACGACCGAACGCCAGGCCCAGCGCGTCGCCGAGCTCGCCGCCCCGACGCCGGAGCAGCTGATCAGTCTGGAGGCCCACGACCTGCCCCATCCGGCCGCGCGCTGAGGGCACGCGGCGTTCCGTACAATTTGAGGCCGAACGAAATTCGCGAAGGAGCCACCCGTGCCCGGTCAGCGGTCCATCACCGAAGCCGAGAAGCTCGCCTCGGCGAAGCTCGGCGGCACCCCGATCCGCCGGGACCAGATGGCGACCGTGGCGAACATCTACCGGGCCGCCTCCGCCGTGCGCCAGCACCTGGAGAACTCCGTGCTGCGCGGCTCCGACCTGACCTGGACGGCGTTCGTGGTGCTGTGGGTCGTTTGGGTGTGGGGCGAGTCGGAGACCCGGCATGTGGCGGAGGAGGCCGGGATCTCCAAGGGCACGCTCACCGGGGTGGCCAGGACGCTGGAGTCTCGCGGGCTGCTCAGCAGGTCCGGGCATCCGCGCGACGGCCGGCTGGTGCTGCTCAGCCTCACCGACAAGGGCGAGGAGCTGATGCAGCGGGTGTTCCCGGCGTTCAACGAGGAGGAGGCCTTCGTGACCTCCGGGCTCAGCGACGCCGAGTGCCGGGGTCTCGCGGAGGGGCTGCGGCGGGTCGTGCTCCAGGTGGAGGAGCACGGTGAGGAGCGGCGCCGCGAGCTGCTCGACGGGGCCGAGCCCGCACCGCGTCGCAGCGGGCGCCGCCCGAAGGCCTGATCAGGCGGCGGCCCGCACCAGCGCGTCGAAGAGCCGCTGCTGGACGGGGTCCTCGTGCGCGGTGTCCTCCGGATGCCACTGCACGGCGGTGAACCAGCCCCGGGCGCCGGGGAGTTCCAGTCCCTCGACCGTGCCGTCCGCGGCGGTCGCGGTGACGGTGAGCCCGTCGCCGAGCCGGTCCACCCGCTGGTGGTGGTAGCAGGAGGCGTCCGCCTTCTCCTCCCCCAGCGCCCGGGCGACATGGGAGCCGGCTCGCACGGTCACCGGGTGCCGCAGGTGCCGGTGGGTGCGGTCCGGGCCGCCCATGTCCTGCTCCAGGGTGCCGCCGAGCGCCACGTTCACGGCCTGGAGCCCCCGGCAGATCGCCAGCAGCGGCAGCCCCGACTCCAGTGCGCGGCGGGCGACTTCGAGATCGAAGGTGTCCTGGAGGTCGTCGACGTCGTAGACGCTCTCGTGGGTGTCGCCGGCGCCGTAGCGGTACGGGGCGAGGTCGCCGCCGCCGGGCAGCAGCACCCCGTCGAAGCGGGCGAGCCGGCCTGCCACGTCGGTGTCGGCGGGGTGGATGCTCGCGGGTTCGCCGCCGGCCCGCCAGACGGCCTCGATCAGGGCGCGGGCGTTGACCTCGGCGGCGAAGCGGAGGGCCGAGGTGGTGGCGGAGAAGCGGGCGGGTACGGCGATGAGCGGACGGGTCACAGCTGGATCCAGGTCGTCTTGAGTTCGGTGTACTTGTCGATCGCGTGCGCGGACTTGTCCCGCCCGTTGCCGGACTGCTTCATCCCGCCGAAGGGCACGGTCAGGTCGCCCTCCTCGTAGCAGTTGACCCAGACCGTGCCGGCCTTGAGGGCGCGGGAGACCCGGTGCGCGGTGGACAGGTCGGAGGTCCACAGTCCGGCCGCGAGCCCGTACTCGGTGGCGTTGGCGAGCCGGACCGCCTCGTCGAGGTCGTCGAAGGCGAGCACGGACAGCACGGGGCCGAAGATCTCCTCCCGGGCCAGGCGCATCCCGGGGTCGACGCGGTCGAAGACGGTCGGCCGCAGATAGCTGCCGCCGGTCTCCGCCAGCGCGCGCTCGCCGCCCGTACGCAGCCTGGCACCCTGCGATCGGCCGTCGGCGATGTGGTCCTGTACGCGCCCCAGGTGGGCCTCCCCGACCAGCGCGCCCATCTCGGTCGCGGGGTCGAGCGGGTCGCCGATCCGCAGTTCCTCGGCGCGGCGCACGATCGCGTCCGTGACGCGCTCGGCGATCGAGGAGTGGACCAGGAGCCGGGAGGGCGCGGTGCACATCTCGCCCTGGTTGAAGAAGATGCCCCAGGCGGCGGTGGCGGCGGCCCGGTCCAGGTCGGGGGCGTCCGGGAGGATGATGTTGGGCGACTTGCCGCCGAGCTCCAGCCAGACGCGCTTGAGGTTGGAGTCGGCGGAGTAGCGCAGGAAGTGGCGGCCGACGGCGGTGGAGCCGGTGAAGGCCAGGACGTCGACGTCCGGGTGGAGGCCGAGGGCGCGGCCGGCGGTGGGGCCGTCGCCGGTGACGACGTTCAGGACGCCCGGCGGGAGTCCGGCCTCGGTGCCGATGCGGCCGAGCAGCAGGGCGGAGAGCGGGGAGGACTCCGACGGCTTGAGGACGACCGTGCAGCCGGCCGCGAGCGCCGGGGCCACCTTCCAACTCGCCAGGGTGAGGGGGAAGTTCCAGGGGACCACCGCGCCGACGACACCGGTCGGCTCGCGGGTGATCAGGGCGAGGGCGTCGGGGGCGGTGTGCGGGGACTCGTCGGTGAGCTTGTCGGCCAACTGCCCGTACCAGCGGAAGGTGTTGATCGCGGCGCGCAGTTCGATGGCGTACGACTCGGTGATCGGCTTGCCCATCTCCAGGGTGATGGTGAGGGCGAGCTTCTCCCGCTGCTCTTCGAGGAGTTCGGCCATCCGCAGCAGGATCCGGCCGCGCTCGGCGGGGGCGAGGCGTGGCCAGGGGCCGGAGTCGAAGGCGCGGCGGGCGGCGGCGACCGCGTGGTCGACCTCGGCCTGGCCTGCGTCGCCGACCCGGGTGAGGACCTGTCCGTCGCGGGGCGAGACGACCTCGAAGGCCGCCCCCGCGCCGGGTTCGTCGGTTCCGTCGATGTGGTGCTGCGCGGGCAGGTCGAGAGCCTTGGCCCGGTGGAGCAGTTCGTCGTGGGTGAGATCCAGCATGGGGGTCCCGTCGGGGGGTCGGGGGCCCGGCCGCGTGGCGGCCGGGCCCGGCGAAGGTGGGTCAGCGACCGCGGACGACCCGTGCGGTCCCCGCCCCGAGCAGCAGCACCGCGGGTACGGCCAGGACCAGCCAGGTGGCCGTGGTGGGGTCGCCGCCGATGAGGGTCGTGAAGTTGGTGAGGACCACCCAGATCACGGCGGCGATGCCGAGGGCGCCGAGGGCCGGGGCGATCAGCGTGTTCCAGCGCCGGGTGTCGAGGCGCTCCCGGCGGAAGAAGACGATCACCGAGACCGAGGTCAGGAAGTACAGGAGCATGCAGGCCAGGACCCCGACACCGCTGAACCAGGAGAAGAGGGTGAGGACCGGGTCCTTGCCGGCGAGGGCGAAGGGCATCACGAGGAGCACGGCGATCACCGTCTGGACGAGGCCCGCGGCCCACGGCGAGTGCCGGTGGTTGAGGGTGCGCAGCCGGCCCGGCAGCAGGCCCTCGCGGCTGAGCGAGAAGAGGTAGCGGTTGGCGGAGTTGTGGAAGGCGAGGATGCCGGCGAAGAGGGAGGTGCCGAGCAGGATCGGCAGCACGTCGTTGACCCAGCCGCCGAACTGGGCGGCGATCGGCGCGAAGACGAACACGGTGGAGTCGCCGCCGGACAGGGCCTTGCCCGCGGCCGCGGTGACCTTCGAGGGGCCGTACGAGGAGACCAGCATCCAGGAGACGAAGGCGAAGAAGCCGGTGACGACGGCGACCGACAGATAGGTGGCCCGGGGGACGGTCTTGTGGGGCTCGCGGGCCTCCTCGCCGTAGATGGCGGTGGCCTCGAAGCCGAACATCGACGCGACGGCGAACATCAGGGCCACGCCGGGCGCGCCCTGGAGCACGGCACCGGGCGAGAAGGTGCCGCCGAAGTCGAGGCCCTCGGGGCCGCCGCCCTTGACGAAGGTGACCAGGGCGAAGACGAGCAGGATGCTGAACTCGGCCAGCACGAACACGGCGAGCACCTTGGCGCCCAGTTCGATGCCCGCGGCGCCCAGCACCTGGACGACGACCATGGTCACCAGGGCCCACACCCACCAGGCGATGTGCGCGCCGGAGTAGTGCTCGACCAGGCCGCTGACGGTGAACCCGTACAGGCCGTACATGGCGGCCTGGACCGTGCAGTAGGCGAACAGCGCGACCGCGGCGCTGCCGCTGCCCGTCGTCCGGCCCAGCCCCTTGCCGATGTACGTGTAGAAGGCGCCGGCGTTCACGACGTGTCGGCCCATGGCCACGAAGCCCACCGAGAAGAGCAGGATCACGGCTCCGGCGATGGCGTAGGCGGCCGGGGCCCCGGCGCCGTTGCCGACGGCCACGGCGATCGGGACGGCGCCCGCGATACCGGTGAGCGGCGCCTGGGCGGACAGGACGAAGAAGAGGATGCCCAGGACACCCAGGGCGTTGCGTTTGAGGGTGGCCGCGGGGCGGCTGCCCTCTCCGGTCTGCGGAGAGGCGTCGACCGTCTGACTGTCCACTCGGATCACCTGCTGAGGGGAAGGGAGGAGTTTTCGTTTTGAGCCAAACGAGTTGCCTCATGGTGGGCCGGAACTATCCATCTGACAAGGGGGTGGGAAAGGGAATTTACGCCAGGGAAACCGGCGCTCCCCAGGCATGGCAAACCCCCCGGCGCGACCGCGACGGGGGGTTCCGGGTCGGGCACGCTCAGTCGTGGTTCTCCGGCGGACGCTCACCCAGCGTGCGCAGCAGCGCACGCAGCTCGGCGAGCGCGGCCTCGGTGTCGGTGCGGTCACCCAGCCCGGTGAGCTGGTGCAGCACCAGGCCGTCCAGCGCGGCGAAGACCAGCCGGTTGAACGCCGGGCTCGCGTCGCCGGGCAGTATGCGGGCCAGCTCGCGCTGGGAGGCGCCGAAGTACTCGTCGTACAGCGCGCGGACCTGCGGCAGCAGCTCGGGGCGGCGCCGTGCCTCAAGGAGCAGCTCGTACTGGTACGCCTGCCCGTCCGCGTCGTCCTCCACCATGTCGGTCAGCCCGGCCACGAAGTCCTCGGGCTTCCCGGTGCCGGGCTCCAGCAGGCTGCTGCTGAGGCTGAGGCGGATGGCGTAGGCGAGGGACTCCTCGATCAGCGCGTCGCGGGAGCCGAAGTGGTGGACGACCAGGCCGTGGGTGACCCCGGCCTCCTCGGCCACGGCGCGGTAGGTGAGGTGGCGCAGCCCCCGCCGCCCCACGACCCGGACCGCGGCCTTGAGCAGCGCCTCGCGCCCCTCCCCGTACCCGAGCCGCTTGCGCGACCGGGCGTCGGACGGCTGCGGGGTCCCGGCGGATTCGGTCATGGTCGCGACCCTACCCGCCGGGTCCCGGCGCCTGTCGTGACGTCTACCTGCGGGGCGCGCGGATGCCACGGAACTCCCAGTCGCCGCCGAGGGCCGTGGACAGCACCTCCTCGGACTCGGTGGGCTGCGCGCCGACGTCGCTGCGGACCGGGGTGGGCCCGGTGACGATGTGGTTGGTCAGCCGCCCGAGGCCCTCCACCTCCACCTCGACGACATCGCCCGGCTGGACGGGCCGCGAGTTGGCAGGGGTCCCGGACAGCAGCACGTCACCGGGGTACAGCGTGATGGTCCGGGCGATGTCGGCGACGAGGTAGTGCATGTCCCACTTCATCTCGTCGGTCGAACCGTCCTGGACGACCTCGCCGTTGACGTACGTCCGCAGCCGCTTGCCGTGGAAGTCCCAGTCGGTCACCAGCCCCGGGCCCAGCGGGCACAGCGTGTCCGACCCCTTGACCCGCAGCATGGACCCGGCGTCGGTGTCCCGGAAGTCGTGCAGCCCGTAGTCGTTGGCGACGGTGTACCCGGCGATGTACTCCCCCGCCTCGGCCGGGGAGATGTTCCGGGCGGTCCTCCCGATGACGATGGCGACCTCGCCCTCGTAGTTGAGCCACTTGCAGCCCTCGGGCCGGACGATCGCGCCCTTGTGGGAGTTGAGGGAGGAGGTCGGCTTGTGGAAGTACGTCGGCGTGTCGGGCAGCTCGATCCGGAACTCGTCCACCCGGCTGCGGTGGTTGAGGTGGACGGCGATCACCTTCGACGGCACGACCGGCGGCAGGTGCTGAGCGTCCTCGGTCTTCACGCGGCGGCCGTCCCCGGCGACGAGTTCGTCCCCGTCGACGGTGACCTGGACGGCGGCGCCGTCGAGGAGGATACGGCGGTATTCGGGCATGGCTGCCTTCCTAGGGGCGACGGTGCGGGTTCCGGGGCGCGGTGGTCGCGGATGCCTCCGTGCCGGTCCAGCCGTCGGCGGGCCGGTCGAACCAGAGGTGGACCTGGCCGGTGCCGACGGAGTTCTCGTACGCGCCGTACTGCCGGGCCTTGGCGACGCACGCCTGCTCGCCGAGGGCGCCGGCCATCATCAGGTAGTGGAAGAACTTCGCCTCGGGCTTGAACCTCCAGAACTCGTCCATGGTGTCGAGGACCTTGTCGTGACGGCCCTCCTTGAACCAGGCGATGCGCTGGTAGTCGGCCTCGCGCGCTTCCGGGGTCCGGATGTGCACCGGGTCGCTGGCCTCGTGGTCGCGCAGCTCGCGCAGCGGCCAGAAGGTGTGCGAGAGGGCGCCGGAGGCGATGAGCAGCACCCGTCGCCCCGGGGTCGCGGCGATACCGTCGGCGAGCGCCCGCCCCAACCGCAGATGATCCTCCATGTCCCCGGTCTGGCAGACCCCGATGGTCACCCACCGCTTGTCGGGCAGACCCTCGCCCAGGTACTTCCAGAGGTTGAGGGTGGCGTAGTAGATCGGCAGGTACTCGTCGTCGATCGCGGTGATCCAGGTGCCGTGCTTGTCGGCGAACTGCTCGATGTTCCGGGCGAGTTCGGGGTCACCGGGAAAGTCGTACGGCATCCGGCACATCCCGCGCGGCAGTTCCTCGGAGGTGAACAGCCCGGCCCGCCGCTGCTGGGCGGTGACGACGAACTCGACGGTGGTCGCCCAGTGCGAGTCGAGGACGACGACGGTGTCGTAGTCGTCCCGCTCGAACACCTCGCGGCGCAGCTCCCGCAGTCCGGTGACGAGGGTGATCTCCTTGCCCTCGTTGAGCTCCAGCCGGTCGGCCTCCGGCAGCACGATGGTGGGGACATGGGCGAGAAGCCCCGCCCCGACGATCTCACCCATGGTCCTTCCAGCCCTTCGGTGCGGTGACGGTGTTCTTCAGGTCGCAGTAGAAGTCGAAGCTCCAGGTGCCGCCCTCGCGCCCGACACCGGAGAGGCGGGAGCCGCCGAAGGGTGCCTGGAGGTCGCGGACGAAGAAGCAGTTGACCCAGACGGTGCCGGCGACCAGCTGCGCGGTGACGCGCTCGGCACGCTCGGGGTCGCCGGTGGCGAGGGTGGCGGCGAGCCCGAACCGGGTGTCGTTGGCGAGGCGTACTGCCTCCTCCTCGTCGGTGAAGGTCTGGAGGGTCAGGACCGGCCCGAAGACCTCCTCCTGGACGATCTCGGAGTCCTGCGCGACATCGGTGAGGAGCGTCGGCGCGTAGAACTGCCCGTCCTTGCGCTGCCCTCCGATCACGGCCCGCGCCCCTGCGGCGACCGCCCGCTGCACGAACCCGTCGATCTTCTCCAGCTGACGGGGATGGATGTTGGGCCCGATGTCGGTGGCCTCGTCGCGCGGGTCGCCCTGCCTCAGGGCCGTGGCCTTCTCGACGAACCGCCGCGTGAACTCCTCGGCAACAGGCTCCTCGACAAGGAACCGGGTGGCGGCCAGACACACCTGCCCGGCGTTGTCGTACTGCTCCACCGCGAGGTCCACGGCGAGGTCGAGATCGGCATCGGCGAACACCAACAGAGGCGACTTGCCGCCGAGTTCGAGACTCAGGGGCGTCAGGTTGGCGGCGGCCGAGGCGGCGATCCGGGTGGCCGTCGGCACGGACCCCGTGAAGCTGATCCGGCGTACGTCCGGGTGCGAGGTCAGCGCGTCGCCGATCTCGGCGCCGTACCCCTGCACGACGTTCAGCACACCGGCGGGCAGCCCGGCCTCGGCGGCGATGTCGGCGAGGAGGGAGGCGGTGAGCGGGGACCACTCGGCGGGCTTGAGGATCACGGTGTTCCCGGCGGCGAGGGCCGGGGCGACCTTCCAGGTGGACAGCATGAGCGGGGCGTTCCACGGGGTGATCAGCACGCACGGACCCGCCGGATCCCAGCTGACGTGGTTCGTGTGCCCGCGGGTCTCGAAGTCCTCGTGCTCCAGCGTCAGCAGCCAGTCGGCGAAGAACCGGAAGTTGTGGGCGACGCGAGGCATCACGCCACGGCGGTGGGACCGGAGCAGTGCGCCGTTGTCGGTGGTCTCGACGATCGCGAGCTCTTCGAGCCGCTTCTCGACACCGTCGGCAATGGCGTGGAGGAGGCGTGCGCGCTCGGCGCGGGAGGTGGCGGCCCAGGAGGGGAAAGCCGCCTTGGCAGCGGCGACGGCGGCTTGGGCTTCGGCGGGACCGCCGCGGGCGATCTCGCCGACCGGCTGCCCGTCGATGGGCGAGTGGTCGGTGAACGTCTCGGCAGAGGCGACACGCTCACCACCGATCCAGTGCCGGGTATCGACGGACACACCGGCAACGATGATCTTGTCAGGCATGAGAAGGGTTTCCATTCATACGAAGGGGTCCGCCACTTACCTCAGGGGCGCGGGGCTGTGTTGAATTTGCGGCTACCGCCGCGTGGGCGCGACCAGCCACAACGCACCCGCACCCGACCACGCAGCTCACCCGGCAGCCGCTCCGGACATCCCGCTCTCCAGCAGGCGACCGCCGTCCCACACGACCCCGACCTGGCGGTAGTACGCGGCGATCGGTTCATGGATCTCCAGGCGGGCCAGTTCCTCGGTGGGCGCCTCGAACAGCTCCAACTCCGCGTCCCCCACCCACGGCTGACCGCCCTCGAAGGACGCCGCCCCGGACTCGATCAACTCATCCAGCGCCAGCCCCTTCCCCTTCTCGATCGAAGGCAGCCACCGGTGATGAGCCATCGGGTGCCCATTGACGAACCCGTTGGTCCCGGACGGCTCCCGCAGGGTCACCACCGCCTGCGCCAACCGCCGGTCCGCGGCCGCCAGCGTCGCCCCGAACCGGGCCCCGGCCTCGATCCGGGGCGCCGGCCCATAAGGATGCGGACGGGTCTGGTGAATCGACCCGAGCTTCTTCGGATACCCCTGGTGCAGTCCCCGCGCGATCGCGAAGTCCTTGTCGACCCAGATGTAGACGCACCGCGAGTACGTCTGCCCCCGGTACGTGCAGCGCACGACCGCGAAGGCCTCCTTGTACTGCGCCCGCACGGGATCGAGCAGCTCCTCCCCCGACGCCGAGCAGGACTGCCAGTCGGCCCAGATCAGGGCGACCGCCCCGGGATCCTCGTCGGCCAGCTCCAGCGGCTCGGGCAGCAGTTCACGCACCCGCGCGGGGTCGGTCCGGTACTCGATCGTGAGCAGGTCACCGGAGTACCGCCACGGCGGCGAGGGGATCAGCGACGAGGCACCGCTCGCCGTCTTCGGATGGAAGTAACCACGGAGACTGGCCACTTGGGGCTCCTTAAACAGTGAGGGCGGGCTGCTTGAGCAGCTCGGTGCGGTAACGGGCGGCGGACGCGGCGACGGCCTGGCCGCCGAGTGCCACGACACCGACGAGCCGGCCGTCGCGGTGGTACCCGACGAGCACGTCCCCGTCGGGGTCGCCGTCGAGGATCCGGACGTCGTCCTTGCCGAGCACGGGCGCGCCGAAGGACTGGAGCCGGAATTCGTGCTGGTCGCTCCAGAACGTGGGCAGCGGCGCGAAGGGCACCGGCTCGGCACCGGCGACCAGCGTCTTCGCCGCATGCTTGGCAGTGTCGGTCGGAATGCTCCAGTGCTCGACCCGGCGTGGGACGCCGTCGTAGCGGGCGTTGGGGAACCGTGCCACGTCACCCACCGCGACCACCTCCGGCCGGCCGCCGACCCGCAGGTACGCGTCGGTGAGGACCCCGTCGGTCAGATCCAGTCCGTTGCCGTCGAGCCATTCCGTGTTGGCGACCGACCCGACCGACTCGACCACCACGTCCGCGGGCAGCAGGGAGCCGTCACTCAGCACCACGCCGGTGACCTGCTCCTCGCCCGCGAACCCGGCCACGCCGACCCCCAGCGCGAAGCGCACCCCGCGCTCCTCGTGCCGCTTGCGCAGGGAACGGCCCAGCAGTTCCCCGAGCGGCCCGGCCATCGGCAGCGGCAGCGGGTCGACGACCGTCACCTCGGCGACACCGAGGCCCACCGCGGTCGCGGCGACCTCGCAGCCGATGAATCCCGCGCCGACCACGACGACCCGGGCACCGGGCCGGGTCAGTGCCTCGCGCAGGCCCTGGGCGTCGTCGAGGGTGCGGACGGTGTGCCGGCCGGCGAGCGGTCCCGGGCAGTTCAGACGCCGGGGGCGCATCCCGGTGGCGACGACCAGTCCGTCGTACGACAGCGCACCGCCGTCGTCGAGCCGGACCGTCCGCTCGTCCAGCCCGGCCGAGACGACCCTCCTGCCCAGCCGCCACTCGACGTCCGACACGCTCGCGCGCGGACGGAAGGCGAGGGACTCGAAGGGCGCCTTGCCGGCCAGGACCTCCTTGGAGAGGGGCGGCCGGTTGTAGGGCATGTGCGGTTCGTCGCCGACGAGGGTGATCGCGCCGGTCCAGCCCGCAGCCCGCAGTTGCTCGGCGGCGCGCAGGCCGGCCATGGAGGCGCCGGCCACGACGATGCGCGCGTCCACGGTCAGGCCTCGATCCGGATGGCCTGGAGCGGGCAGACGTCGGCCGCTTCCTCGACCTCGTCGCGCAGTGCGTCGTCCGGGTCGGAGACGTACACGAGGTGGCCCGCGTCGTCCATCGAGAAGACGTCGGGGGCCGCGAAGACGCACTGGCCGTGGTCCTGGCACTTGTTCATGTCGACGACGACCTTCATGGCCGGTCCTCCTGAGGGAGCGGAAGCGAAGGGAGGGGAGGAAGTGGGCCCGGCCGGTCGTGCCGACCGGGCCCTGCCAACGGGTTGCGGCGAGCCGCGACCCGAACTCGTTTGGCTTCAAACAAGGTAGGCAGGCGCCACCCCCTGGTCAATACCTATCCGTATGGATAAATTCTTTCCGCCGCCCCCTTGCGGCAAGACGCACCCCTGCCTACCGTTTGGCTTCAAACAGCAGGCCGGAGAGCTGCCGAGTAGACGCGCCCCGGCCCTCATGTCCCACGCCACCCGCCTCCCGGGACCCACGAATCCCCGGATCCATGAATTCCCGGATCCCCGGATTCCCGGATTCCCGGAGGCGGTGCCCCGACGTCCGTCCGCCCGAGGAGACAACGGTGAGCGATCAAGACCTGTCAGAAGTCCGCCGGCACATGGACCGGCTCGCCGCCGACGGCATCGATGTCGTCCGGGTGACCTTTCCCGACCTCATCGGCACCGACCGGGCCCGCGACGTCCTGCTGGAGGAGCTGCCCCGGGCCGTGGAGCACGGGCTGGCCTTCTGCCGGGCCGTGTACCACACCAGTCCGCAGGGCGATGTGGTCCCGGTCAGCGGCGGTCTGGACGCGGGTCTGCCGGACATCTGTGTACGGCCGGACCTCGGCACCCTGGTCGCACTGCCCTGGGAGCCGGGGGTGGCCGCCTGTCTGGCCGATGTGATCGATCCGGCGACCGGGGCCCCCGCGCCCGAGTCGCCGCGCGATCTGCTGCGGTCGGTGCTGGGCCGGTGCCAGGAGCACGGGCTGAGCCCGGTCGTCGGACCCGAGCTGGAGTACTTCCTGTGCGAGCCGGACCCGTCCGGCGGCTGGCGGCGCTACGGCGGCAACCCCGGTGTCGTCTACACCGCGGGCCTGCGCGCCGACCCCGACAACCACCTGCTGCGCACCCTGCGGCAGGTGCGCGGCCTCGACCTGGGGGTGCTGAGCGGGAACCACGAGTTCGACGGCGGGCAGTTCGAGATCAACCTGCTGCACTCCGAGGCCCTGTCCGCCGCCGACCGGGCGTTCCGCTTCAAGGCCGCGATCAAGGAGCTGGCCCGGCGCGAGGGCCGACTGGCCACCTTCATGGCGAAGCCCTTCAACGACGCGGGCGGCTCCGGCTTCCATCTGCATCTGTCCTGCGCCGACCCCGAGGGCCGCAACGCCTTCGACGAACCTTCCGGCGCCTACGGCCTGTCCGCCACCGCCCGGCACGCGATCGCGGGCATCCTCGCCCACGCGCCCGCCCTGGCCGCACTGCTCAACCCGACCGTCAACTCGTACAAGCGCTTCGGCCCGGACACCCTCGCTCCCTGGCTGATCGACTGGGGCCTGGACAACCGCAGCGCGATGGTGCGGGTCCCGCCCGAGCGGGCTACCGGCGCCCGGCTCGAACTGCGCCTCGGCGACGCGAGCGCCAACCCGTATCTGGCGATCGCCGCGACCACGGCCGCCGCGCTGCTCGGCGTCCTGGCGGGCGAGGAGCCGCCGGCCCCGCTGGAGGGCTACGGCTACGACACCTCGAAGGCGGCCGTGCTGCCCATGGACCTGTCCGCCGCGCTGGACGCGCTGGAGGCGGACACCGACCTGGCCGAGCTGCTCGGCAAGGACTTCACCGACTCCTACCTCTCCTACAAGCGCAACGAGGTCGAACGCTTCCAACGGCACGTCACCGACTGGGAGTTCACCGAGTACGCCTACCACCTGTGAAGGATCAGCGATGACCACAGCCGCCACCGGCGTCGAGCCCGTCGCCCTCGCCGACGTCGACCTCGCGAACCTCGACAACTTCACCGACGGGGTCACCCCCTGGCGAATGTTCCACACCCTGCGTCACGAGGACCCGGTGCACTGGCAGCCGGAGGAGGCGCCCAACTCCGGTTTCTGGGCGGTGACCCGGCACGCCGACGTCGCACGCGTCGACCGGGACGCCGAGACGTTCACCTCCACGAAGTTCGTGAACCTGGAGGAGGTCGACGAGGACCAGATCAAGAAGCGCGCCTCCATCCTGGAGCTGGACGGCGTCCGGCACCGCGCCCTGCGCAGCGTGATCCAGCGCCAGTTCGGCGCCGGTGTCATCAACAGCTACACCGACTTCCTGCGCGGGCTGACCGCGAAGACGCTCGACGCGGCGCTGGCGAAAGGGCGGTTCGACTTCGTGCGCGAGGTCTCCGCCGACTTCCCCATCAACGTGCTCGCCCGGCTCCTCGACGTACCGCCGGAGGACAACCAGCAGTTGATCGACTGGGGCAACCGCATCATCGGGAACACCGACCCCGACTACGCGGACGTCCTGCTGCACAGCGCGGAGAGCGAGAAGTACCGCGACCTGCCGTTCCGCTCCCCCGCCTCGCTCGAAGTCTTCGAGTACGGGCGGGAGCTGGCCCGGCAGCGGCGCGGCGGCGAGGGGACCGACCTGATCTCCAAACTGGTCAACACCACCCCGCGCGACGGAGTCCCGCTGTCCGCGCAGGACTTCGACAACTACTTCCTGCTCCTGGTGGTGGCCGGCAACGAGACCACCCGGCACACCATCACCCACTCCATGCTGGCCCTCCTCCAGCACCCCGAGCAACTGGCCCGTCTCCGGGACGACCCGTCGCTGATCCCGACGGCGGTGGAGGAGTTCCTGCGCTGGGCGTCCCCCGTCTACCACTTCCGGCGCACGGCGACCCGCGACGTCGAGCTCGGCGGCAAGAACATCAAGGAGGGCGACAAGGTCGTCATGTGGTACGCCTCGGGCAACCGCGACGAGGAGGTCTTCGGGAACCCGTACGACTTCGACGTGGCCCGGCAGGACAACGACCATGTCACCTTCGGCAAGGGCAGCCCGCACCTGTGCCTGGGCAACCTGCTGGCCCGCACCGAGATCCGGATCATGTTCGAGGAGCTGATCCCGCGGCTCGCCGACATCCGCCTGGTCGGCGAGGTGCCGCGGGTGCGCTCGAACTTCGTGAACGGCATCAAGAAGCTGCCGGTGGAGGTGACCCTCGCCTGACGGCAGGCGTCAGAGTGCCGCCACCCACTCGTCGACGGTCGTGACCTCCGCCTGCATGGGGAACACCTTCTCCGTGAGCACCCGGTGCACCTCCGGGTCGGAGTCGAGGCAGCCGTCGGACAGGACGGTGAGCTCGAAGTCGAGGTCGGCGGCCTGGCGCAGGGTGGACAGCACGACGCCGCTGGTGGCGATGCCGGTGAGGACGAGGTGATCGATCCCGCGGGCCCGCAGCACCATGTCGAGGTCGCTGCCGGCGAAGGCGCTGACGCGTCGCTTGGTGACGACGGTCTCGCCGGGCGCGGGAGCCACCTCCGGATGGACCTGCGTGGCCCGGTCGTCACCGGCCGGCCGGGGTGCGGCGCCCACGAGGCCGCGGAACATCTTGTTGCGGGGGCTGACCTCCGGGTATCCCGGGCGGAAGCCGACGATCACGTAGATCACCGGGACGCCGCCCGCGCGGGCGGCGTCGATCGCCTTGCTCAGGCGTGGGAGGTAATCGGGGGCGGGGAAGCGGTCGGCGACGACCTGCTGGACATCCATGACGAGGAGGGCTTGCTGAGGCACCGTCGCTGTTCCTTCCACACTGACCGGGTTAGTCATCAAGTGATTACTTAGGAACGTAGTACCGCTCCGGGACGATGTCAACGCATGATTACCCGGTGGCGCGACCTCGGTCCGCCGAAGGAACACTCTGTGCTGACGAGAGGAGCCGCTGTGTCATCGGACGACACGACCGATCAGGCCGCCGACGGGCGCCGGCGCCGGGACGCGGCGGCAACACGCCGTGCCCTGCTCCTGGCCGCCCGCGCCCGGTTCACCCAGCTGGGGTACGACCGCACCACGCTGCGGGATGTCGCCGCGGACGCCGGGGTCAACCTGGCGCTGATCAAGCGGTACTTCGGCTCCAAGGAAGGCCTGTTCAAGGCGGCGCTGGCGTCGACACCCCGGCTGCTGGGCGGCGAGGCGGAGTTCCCGCGCGACCCCGCCGCCCTGGCCGAGGCCCTCAGCCGTCAGCTGGCGGCCGGGGCATGGGCGGAGTTCGGCGAGCATCCGGTGCTGATGCTCTTGCGGGACTCCGGCGACGAGCAGGTGGCGGAGCTGCGCCGGCGGGCCCTGGAGGAGTTCAGCCGGCAGGTGCTCGAAGCGTCGGGCGCCGCGCCGGCCCCCGACGCCCTGCTGCGGGCGGAGCTGCTGGTCGCCCTGGGCGTCGGGGTCGCCGTCGTACGCTCCGCCGTGGGCCTGCGCCCGCTGGCCGACGCGACCCCCGACGATCTCCTGGGCCCGCTCCGCGACATCGTGGACGGACTGCTCAGCCCGCCGTCGAGCTGATCTCCTCCGGGCGTCGCAGTCGCACCGGCAGCTTCCGTGATCGCACCGTCGCGGCCCGGACGGGGCCGGCGAGTTCGACGGGGCCCTCGGCCGACTCTGTACGACGGGTACCGGCGTTCATCGCGGCCTCTCGGTGGCCGACCGGGCCAGGGCGCGCGGGACGGCCAGTGTGCACGGCTCGAATCGGTACGCGCGTCTGTCCCCGAACAGCTCGCGCGCGCCGCCGTATCGGCTAACGCATCGCCGCCGTAGGCTCCGGCTCCCCATGCCCCTCCCAGGGCCGGGCCAGCCCCACGAGTGCCAGCCCCGCCCCCGCCAGCGCGACCAGCATGACGAGCGCCATCGGCAGGGAGCTGTTCTCCCCGAACACCCCCACCAGCGGTGAGGCCAGCGCCCCGAAGAGGAACTGCAGGCCGCCCAGGAGTGCGGACGCCGCGCCCGGCGCCGTACGGCCCACCGCCTGGCCGATGCTCATGACGCTCGGAAAGACCAGGCCGATACCGCCGGCGGTCACGAACAGGGTGATCCAGGTGCCGGCGAGGGTCTCGCCCGCGGTCAGCACCAGCAGGACCTGTGCCAGCGCTCCCAGCAGGGCGGTGGCGACTCCGGCGCAGAGCAGGGTGTTGAGGCGCACGCCGCGCCCGGCCAGGCGGGCGAACAGGGCCCCGGCGGCCAGCATCGCGCCCGCGTTCGCGGCGAAGATGAGGGAGTACGTCGTCGAGGAGACCCCGTGGAGGTTCTCGAAGACGAAGCTGGAACCGCCGATGTACGCGAACAGCGCGGCCGAGACGAGGGCGACGACCAGCACGTACCCCATGAACGTGCGGCCGGTGAGCAGCGCGCCCATGGCCCGGAAGGTGCCGGCCAGTCCGCCGCCGTGGCGCCGCTCGGGCGGCAGCGACTCGGGGACCGCCCGCACCACGGCGAGCAGGAGCAGCACCCCGAGCACGGCCAGCACCATGAACACCGTCCGCCAGGTGGACACCGAGAGCACGGCCCCGCCCAGCACCGGCGCGGCCACCGGTGCCACCCCGACCACCTGGGACAACACCGCGAAGTAGCGCGGCAGTTCGGGCCCGTGGAAGCGGTCCGTGAGGACGGCCCGGGCCAGCACCATGCCCGCCGCACCGGCCACCCCCTGCAGGAAGCGGACGCCGGTCAGCACGGCGATGTTCGGGGCGGCGGCACAGGCGAGGGAGAAGAGGATGAACCCGGCCGCACCGGCTATCAGCAACCGGCGCCGGCCGAGCCCGTCGCTGAGCGGGCCGATGACCAGCTGGCCGACGACGAGTCCGGCCAGGAACGCGGTCATCGTCAGCTGCACGGCCGGACTGCTCGCCCCGAGCGCCTCCCCCAGCGCGGGGAACCCGGGGACGTACATGTCGGTCGCGAGCGGGGCGACCGCGGTCAGGGCGCCGAGCACGGCGATGAGAGCGGTGGTGGTACGACCCGAAGGGGCAGGTCCGGCGGCGTGGGGGACGGCGTCGGCGCGGTTGCGCGAGGATGACGGAGCTACCATGAAAATAAAGGTAGCCGATAGTTCACCAGCTAACAAATATGGAGAGCGAGAAGTCGAGCAGCATGCCCACCCCCTCCAGCCCCGCCACGCCCTTCTCCACGCCCTCCGCCGCCGACGTCGGCGCCCAGTGGGCCGCCCACGACCCCGGCCTGGACACCTCCCCCATGGAGCTGGTCGGACTGCTCAAGCACGCGACCGGGCTGCTCAACCGCGCCGTGGAACCCCTCTACGCGGGGGCCGCCCTCACCGCGCCCGAGGTCGACATGCTGATCCCGCTCCGGCACGCGACCGAGCCGTTCATCGCCCGGAGCCTCGCCGAGCGGCTGGGCCTGTCCCGGGCGGGTGTCAGCAAGACCCTCGGCAAGCTGGAGAAACGCGGCTTCATCACCCGCACCCCCAACCCCGCCGACCGGCGCGCCGCCCTGGTCACCATCACCGAGGCCGGCACCAGGGCGGTCGACGACCTCTTTCCCCGGCAACTCTCCATCGAGGTCGGCCTGCTGGCGGGCCTGGGAGCGGACCGCGCACGGGTGACGGAGGCGCTGCACCGCCTGGTCGAGGCCATGGAGTCACGCGGCGGCCACGGCTGAGACCCGGCCCGGCGCGATCATCGGACGAGCGCCCCCCACCGGTCCTGCTGTAGGGGCCGTTCCAATTAGAGTGGAGGCTTCAGCGGCGGTCCGCCCCGGCGGCCGCCATGATCTCCGAAAGGCGCAGAGATGACCGGGCCGCAGACGGCACGCAGGAAGCGCGCGAACGGGGTGGAGTCGCGCCGGCGCATTCTCGACGCCACGGTCGAGATCGCGGGCGAGCGCGGTTACGACGGCACCTCCATCGCGGCCGTCAGCGCCAAGTGCGGGCTGCCTGCCAGCTCGATCTACTGGCACTTCAAGGACAAGGACGACCTGATCGCCGCCGTCATCGAGCGCAGCTTCGAGACCTGGCTCACGGCCGTCGAACTCCCGGGCGACGACGCGGGCACCCCGCTGGAGCGGGTCACCCTCATGGCCGCGAACGTGGCCAGGTCCCTGGTCGCCGCACCGGACTTCCTGCGCCTCGGCCTCATGCTCGCGCTGGAACGCCGCCCCGCCGAGCCGCGCGGCCGTACTGTCTTCCTCCAGGTCCGCGCCGTCTCCCGGCGGCGGATCGCCGAGGTGATCGGCGTCCTCTTCCCGGCCCTGGACGAGGCGGCCGTGGACACCCTGACCACCTACGCCGTGGCCGGCGCCGACGGCCTGTTCGTGCACCGGGAGGTCAACGGCGACTCCGTCGACCTGGTCTCCCTGTTCGAGCTGCACGCCCGGCTCATCTACGACGCCGCGACCCGGATGGCGGCGGGGTCGGCGCCCTGACCGCGCCCCGCTCGCCCTCCAGGGCCGAGGCGGACAGCACGGCGGAGAGGAGACCGGGAAACCGCTGCTCCATCTCTTCGGTGCGCAGCGTGTTCAGCTTCGCCGTTCCGACGTAGTACTGGCGGATGACGCCGGCCTCGCGCAGCACGTTGAAGTGGTGTGTCAGCGTGGAGAGGGACACCGGCGCGTCGAACGTCCCGCAGCTCAGGTCCTCGTCCGCGCGGGACAGCTGCGCGACCACCGTCCGCCGCACCGGATCCCCCAGCGCCTCCAGCACCTGCTGGAGCGAGACCTCCGCCAGGTCGGGGTGCTCCACAGTGCGTGGGCTGCTACGGGGGCGGGCCACGGTCACTCCTCGGGGCGGCTTCGGAACGGTCACGTCATCGTACGACCGCCGTCGAAACCACGACCGGGGCCGCTAGGATCGGCCGGGTGACTGCCGGGTCGGCCTTGGGCCATGCACGAGAGAGGTTCCCGGCCTCGGCGTGAGCACGAGGCGGGCCAGGGGCCCGCCCGCCTTCTCCGCGTCTTCCCCCGGCGCCCGTCTGCGGCGCCTCATCCAAGCGGATCCCAAGACCGGAGACACCCATGCCACTTGAGCAGCAGCACCCGCACGACTCCGACATATCGGCAACCGCCGTCCAGCTCAACCACACCGCCGTCTACGCCCGCGACCGGCACCGGTCCGCCGGGTTCCTCGCGGCGGTCCTGGGCCTGGAGGTCGGCACCCCGCTGGGGCCGTTCCTGCCCGTCGACCTCGGCAACGGCGTGACGCTCGACTACTACGAGAAGCGTGACGAGCCGATCCAGTCGCAGCACTACGCCTTCCTCGTGCCCGAGGAGCGGTTCGACGGCATGATCGCCCGGCTGGAAGCGGACGGGGTCACGTACTACGCCGACCCGCACCACACCGAACCCGGCCGGATCAACGGCCTGTTCGGGGGTCGGGGCGCCTACTTCGAGGACCCGGACGGCCACAACATGGAGATCATGACGCGGCCGTACATCCGGCCGTAACCGGCTCCGGCGGTGCCCCGGAGGGCGCCGTCAGAGGTTGATCATGTGTCCGGCGAGCCCGTGCAGGGCGTCCTGGACCGCCTCGCTCAGGGTCGGATGGGCGTGGACGTTCCTGGCGAGTTCGTCGACGGTGAGGTCCCATTTCTGGGCCAGCGTCAGTTCGGGGAGCAGCTCGGTCACGTCCGGTCCGATCAAGTGGGCGCCGAGCAGTTCCCCGTACCGGGTGTCGCCGACCAGTTTCACGAAGCCGACGGTGTCACCGAAGCCGTGCGCCTTGGCGTTGGCCGTGAAGGGGAACTTCGCCACGCGCACGTCGAAGCCCTCGGCGCGCGCCTCGGCCTCGGTCCAGCCGAAGCTGGCGATCTGGGGTTGGCAGAACGTCGCGCGCGGGATCATGCGGTAGTCCAGCTCCATGGTCTCCGCGCCGGCGATGCTCTCCGCCGCGACGATGCCCATCGCCTCGGCGGTGTGCGCCAGCATCAGTTTCGCGGTGACGTCACCGATGGCGTAGATGTGCGGTTGGCTGGTGCGGCAGTGCCCGTCAATGTCGATGGCCCCGCGCTCGGTGAGCCGTACCCCGGCGCCGCTCAGGCCGTAGCCGGCCGTGCGCGGCTGGAAGCCGGTGGCCTGCAGGACCTTCTCCGCTTCGAGGACCTGCTCCGTGTCGCCCTTGCGGACGGTCACCCGGACGCCGTGCTCGGTCTCCTCGATGGACCGCACGGCCGTCGAGGTCAGGATGTTGATGCCCTGCCGTTTGAAACGCCGGGTGAGCTCGGCCGAGACCTCCTCGTCCTCCAGCGGTGCGATCCGGTCGAGGAACTCCACCAGGGTGACCTCGACGCCGTACGACCGCAGCAGATAGGCGAACTCGACGCCGATGGCCCCGGCACCCGCGATGACCAGGCTCGACGGGAGGCTGTCGGAGAGGATCTGCTCCTCGTAGGTGACGACGCGCCGGCCCAGGGTCGTACCGGGCAGCAGTTTCACGGTCGAGCCGGTCGCGATGATGCAGGAGCGGAAGGAGAGCGTCGTCTCGCCGTCCCGCATCCGCACCTGCAGGGTGTGCGGGTCGAGGAAGGTGCCCTGCCCGTCGAACTGCTCGATCTTGTTCTTGCGCATGAGGTAGCCGACGCCCTTGACCCGTCCGTCGGCGACCACCCGGCTGCGCTCGTAGGCGGCGCGGTAGTCCAGGCTCACCGCACCGCTGATCTTCACGCCGAACTTCTCCGCGTCGTGCTGGATCAGCTGGGCGACCTCGGCGTTGCGCAGCAGCGCCTTCGCCGGGATGCAGCCGATGTTCAGGCAGACGCCACCCCAGAAACGGGCCTCCACAATGGCGGTGCGCAGACCCAGCTGAGCGGCGCGGATCGCGGCCACATAGCCGCCCGGCCCGGCTCCCAGGACGACGACGTCGAAGTCGGTCTGCATCGCTCCACCTCACCGTTGTGTCGAGTCGTTCTCCAGGGTCCACCGTCGCACGGTCAGGCGCTCGGGTAGAGGAGGTCCAGGGGCCCGGACAGCGCGGCACGCACCCGACGGGACGTGTCGTCGACGAGCACCTCGGGCTCGTCGCGCTCGATCGCGTCCATGGTCTGTGCGGCCACCTCGGCAGGATCCGACTTCGGCTCGTCGATCCCCACGGTGAGGTCGGTGCCCACCCAGCCGACGTGCACGCCGACGACCAGCGTCCCCTGCTCCCGCAGGGCGACCCGCAGGGCGTTCGTCAGCGACCACTGGGCCGCCTTCGACGCGGCGTAGCTGGGGAACCGCTCGGTGGAGCGCCACGAGGCCACGGACAGCATGTTCACCAGGGCACCGCCGCCATGGGCGGCGAGCACCGGCGCGAAGGCCCGGGAGACGGCCCAGGTGCCCAGGTAGTTCACCTCCATCTCGCGGCGCGCGCCGTCCAGGGACCCCTCCTCCAGCAGGCCCGGCCCGGCCTGGATGCCGGCGTTGTTGATGACGATGCTCGCGTCGGACGCCGTCCGGGCGACGGCCGCGACCTGTTCGAGGTCGGTGACGTCGAGGCGCAGCGGTTCCGGTCCGGGTTCCTCGAAGTCCTCCGGCCGGCGGACGCCCGCGTACACCTTGGCGGCGCCCCGGGCCAGCAGGGCGCGCGAGAACGCCAGTCCGATCCCCCGGTTGGCTCCGGTCACCAGCGCGACAGATCCCTCGATCCTCATCGTCGGACACCTCGTCTCACGGTTTGCCACGGTCCAGGAGTTCATGGTTTTCCGTGCCCGTGCCGCGCGCATCCCGCCACCGCCGTGAAACCCCGCCGCCTGCTGGGTTTCACGGTGAGACTCGCTCTCGTAGGCCTATCGTAAGGACATGAAACGGACGTCGTTCGCCGAGTGGCCGTGCTCCATCGCACGGACCGTCGATCTGCTGGGTGACCACTGGACGCCGCTGGTGGTGCGGGAGGCGTTCTACGGGATCCGCCGCTTCGACGGTTTCCAGCGGGAACTGGGCATCGCCCGCAACACCCTGACCGACCGGCTGCGCCTGCTGGTGGACGAGCGGATCCTGGAGAAGCGGCTGTACGAGAGCGAGCCGCCGCGTTACGACTACGTCCTCACGGAGAAGGGGCGGGACCTGTTCGCGGTGCTCGCCGCGATGTCCGCGTGGGGCGACCGGTGGCTGGCCGGGGAGCAGGGTGTCCCGGTGGTGTTCCATCACGAGGCGTGCGGCCACGACACCACACCCGAGGTCGTCTGCTCGCAGTGCCGGACGCCGCTGCGGTCCGAGGAGACCTCGATGCGGATGGGTCCCGGATACCCCGAGCGGCTCGGGCGGCGCCCGGACGTCCGACGGCGGTTCGGCACCGACTGAGCACCTGCGCTCCCTCTTGACAGGCAGAGTCTCATATCGCAACTCTGAAGGTCGGACCCCTTGACGGCGAGGAGGCGGACGATCTTGGACTGGACGGGCGCGCGGTACGCGGACACACCCACGGTCGAGGCGCGGACCTGGATCGACGCCCCGCCGGAGAAGGTGTGGGCCCTGGTCAGCGACATCGAACTGATGCCGGGCATGAGCGAGGAACTCCGGTCCGTCGCCTGGCTCGACGGCGCCGCCGGCCCGGCGGTGGGGGCCAGGTTCGTCGGCCGCAGCGAGCACAAGGCGTTCGGCACCTGGGAGACCACCTCCCACGTGATCGAGTACGAGCCGGAGTCGGTCCTGGCCTGGGCCGTGCAGGACCCCGCGGCCCCCTCCGCGGTCTGGCGGTTCCGGCTCCGTCCCGAGGGCGGCGGGACCGAGCTGTCGCAGTGGATGCAGCTGGGGCCGGGGCGTTCCGGGCTGTCGGTGGCGATCGACCGGATGCCGGACAAGGAACAGAAGATCGTGTTCGTACGGCTGCGGGAGTTCGAGCGTGCCATCACCGCCACCCTCGCGCAGATCAAGCAGCGGGCGGAGGCGTGATGCGGACGGCCACCACGATCGAGGCCTCGGGCGGCGAACACTGGTCCCGGCAGGCCGACTTCGTCGTCGAGGCGGAGAAGCTGGGGCTGGACGTCTGCTGGGTCGCCGAGGCCTGGGGCTCCGACGCCCCCTCCGCGCTCGGCTACTACGCGGCACTCACCGACCGGATGCTGCTCGGCTCCGGTGTCATGCAACTGGGCACCCGGACCCCGACCGCCGTGGCACAGACGGCCATCACGCTCTCCAACCTGTCCGGCGGCCGTTTTCTCCTCGGCCTCGGGGCTTCCGGACCGCAGGTGATCGAGGGGTTGCACGGCGTGCCGTTCGCCCGGCCGCTGCGGCGGATGCGCGAGACGGTGGAGATCGTTCGACGGGTGGTCGACGGCGGCCGACTCGCCTACTCCGGCGCCGAGTTCACCCTCCCGCTGCCCGGCGGCGAGGCCGTGCCGATGCGGCTGTCGATGCGTGCCGAGCACCGCATCCCCGTCTACCTGGCCGCGCTGTCCCCCGCGATGCTGCGGCTGACCGGCGAGGTCGCCGACGGCTGGCTGGGGACCAGCTTCGTGCCCGAGGGCGCGGGCGACGCCTACTTCGCCCATCTCGACGAGGGCCTGGCCCGCGCCGGCCGTACCCGCGCGGACCTGGACGTCTGCCAGGGCGCCGAGGTCGCCTTCGCGCCCGACGAGGAGGCGCTCGGCGCGATGGTCGCCGGACGCAGGAAGGAACTCGCCTTCAGCCTCGGCGGGATGGGGTCGTCGTCCACCAACTTCTACAACAACGCCTACAGCCGCCAGGGCTGGGCCGAGGTCGCCGCCGAGGTGCGCGAACGCTGGCAGGGCGGCGACCGGGACGGCGCGGCCGCCCTGGTGACCGACGAGATGGTGCTCGGTACGACGCTGATCGGCACGGAGGCCATGGTGCGCGAGCGGCTCGGGGTCTGGCGCGACGCCGGTGTCGACACCGTCCGCCTCTATCCGGCCGGGGAGACCCTGGAGGACCGGCTGACCACACTGGCGAGGGCGATCGAGCTGGTCCGGGAGGTCGACGGGGCCGCCTGAGCCCGCGACGCCGTCGAGGCCGCCGTACCCGGGAGTCGACCGGCCGGACAACCGGCCGCTCCCCTCCGCGTTGTTCCCGTCCATGTTGTTCCGGGTTGTTCCGGCACGTCCAACACCGTTCGCCCCGCCGGGCGTTAAAGGAAACGCAGAGAGCCTGTCGCAGAACTCTCGCGGAATTGTCCGTGATCGGTAACGGATGGATCCGACGCCCGCCGTCATCCGTCCTCACGAGTGCACGGGATCGACGGAACGACAAGGATCGGGGCGGACATGGCGCGGCACGGCGGACGGGGTTGGTACGGCCAGGTGATCGCGGCCGCGGTCGGGGTCGCGGGACTGGCCGTGGCCGCCTCGCTGTGGACCGCACAGGCCGGCCCCGTCAACGGGCATACACAAGCGGGGACTTCGGCGCGCCACTCCGTTGCGAAGGTGGCCCCTGTGTCGGAGCTGATCGCGCACGCCTCGGACCGGGGTGCCCGGGGCGTGAACATCACCATCGACGACGGACCGGATCCCGTGTGGACGCCCCAGGTGCTTCAGGTACTGAAGGAGTACGGCGTCAAGGCCACGTTCTGCATGATCGGGCCGGAAGCTCAGGCACACCCCGACCTGGTCAAGGCGGTGGTGGCGGCCGGGCACCGGCTGTGCGACCACACGGTGTCGCACGACACGACCATGGACCACAAGTCCGAGGCCTACCAGTCGAAGGAGATCCTCGACGCCGAGCGCATGATCACCGAGGCGTCCGGGGGCGTACGGCCGCTCTACTACCGTGCCCCGGGCGGCGCCTTCACCCCGTACAGCAGGAAGCTCGCCGCCTCGCACGGTATGCGGCCGCTCGGCTGGAACGTCGACTCGAAGGACTTCGAGCGCCCCGGTACGGCCACCATCGTCACCACTGTCAAGAACGAGCTGCCCAACGGCCCGACGATCCTCTTCCACGACGCCGGCGGCGACCGCTCCGAGACCGTGGCCGCACTGCGCGAGGTGCTGCCCTGGCTGAAGGAACAGGGGTATTCCTTCGGCTTCCCGGTGCGCTGAGGTCGTATCCCTCAGGCCGTGGGCCACTTGAGGTAGGCGGCGGTCTCGTGGAATCCCAGGGCGCGGTAGAACACGGCGGCCCGGCGTGTGGGAACGGTCACCTCCACGTCGTCCGCCTCCTTCGCCCGCGCCTGCACCGCCCGGATCAGTGCGGAGCCCGTGCCACGGCCGCGCAACGGGGCGTCCACGGTGAGCTCCAGCAGTTCCAGGACCGTGCCGCCCGCGAACAGGGTGGGCATGCGTACGGCGAGGACGTATCCGGCCACCCGTGCGCCCTGCGAGGCGACCAGGAACTCGGCACCGCCCGCCTCGGCGGCCTCGATGATCCGCGGGAACGTGGTCCCGTCGAAGACCGCGCGGTCGGGGCGGTGACTCGTCACGAACCCGGTCAGGAGGCGGTAGACGTCGGAAGAGTCGGCGCGGGTGGCGGCGCGGATGATGACACCGGGATCGTTCACCTGACCGAATCTACCGTGACTGCCGTTCACGGAAGGGGAGTTGATCAGCTCGCCGTCCGCCTGATCCGTCCCGCGTACCGCTTCTCCAGTTCCAGGTTGCCCTCGAAGCCGCCGGGCACGTTGGCCGAGACATAGACCGGGGGCCGGTCGCCGGAGGCGAGCAGGAGGCCGGCCGCCTCGGCCACCGCCATCTGGACGAGCATGACCCCGGTCAGCGTGGACAGGGCGCAGACCGCGCCGCCGCCCGGGAGTTCGAGGAGGGCGTCGCCGGGCGGGGCCGCGTTGTCGAGGACCACGTCGGCCAGGTCGGCGAGCTTCCTGCCGCTGGGGTGGCCGGCCGGGACCGCCCGGGTGTGGGCGAGGGAGGTGAGGGCGAGGACCCGGTGGCCGTGTTCCCTGGCGTGCAGGGCCATCTCCACGATCACGTTGTTCACCCCGGAGTTGGAGATGACGACGAAGAGGTCCTGGGGCTGCGGGGCGGCGAGGTCGTAGAGGCGGGCGGCGACGCCCGGCTCGCGTTCGAGCAGCGGGTCGTCGAGGACGCTCGGGGGTGCGCCGCCGTAGAGGACGAGGTCGGCGATGCTGATCCGGTTGGTGGGCACCAGCCCGCCCGCGCGGCCGGCGACTTCGAGGACCATGGCCTGGGAGTGGCCGGTGCCGAAGGCCTGGATCACCCCGTCGGCACGGACGCAGTCGGCGATCAGTCCGGCGGCCCGGGTCACGTCGGCGCGGGCGGACTCGGTGAGGCGGTGGAGGACGGTCAGGCCCTCGCGCGCGAAGCGCTCGGCGTTGACGGACCCGCTGGCGGACTGGACGGACACGCACTCACTCCCCACTGACGGACAACGGTGGATTGAACCACCCCACATACGCACCTATCGATGAATCAATAAATCACGCACTCCAGGCGCGGTGCAATGGCGCGTCGCTCTGGTCCTGGTATTCACCGGATGACTCAAACGGTGGCTGATACCTTCTCCTCATGCCCTCGACCGACGTCACCACACTGATCCGCACCGAGCTGCCGCGCCTGGCCGGCTCCCTGCGGAAGGTCGGCGAGCTGATCCTGGAGGATCCGGCCGCCGTCACCCACTGCTCGGCCGCGGAGCTGGGCCGCCGCACCGGCACCTCCCAGGCGACCGTGACCCGCTTCTGCCGGGCCGTCGGCCTCGACTCCTACCAGCATCTGCTCATCGCGCTGGCGCAGGAACGGGGCCGCGGCGAGGTCTCCGACTGGGGCACGGCGGAGATCGGTCCGGACATCTCCCCGGACGACAGCCTGGAGCGGGTGGTGAAGGTCGTCGGCACCGCGGACCTGCGGGCCGTCCAGCAGACGATCGACCGTATCGACCTGGACGCGGTCGAGCGGGCCGCGCAGGCCATGGCCAGGGCGCGCAGGATCGACGTCTACGGCGTGGGCGGCAGCGGCGCGGTGGCGCAGGAGACCGAGACCCGGCTGTTCCGGATCGGCTGCTCGGTGCGCGGCTGGACCGAGGTGCACGCGGCGGCCACCTCCGCCGCGCTGCTCACCCCGGCCGACGTCGCGATCGGCATCTCCCACTCCGGGGCGACCCGCGAGACGATCGAGCCGTTCGAGACGGCCAAGGAGCGCGGTGCGACCACCATCGCCCTGACCGCCGACCCGCGTTCACCGCTCGCCCGGGCCGCGGACATCCGGCTCGTCTCCTCCACCTCGGAGACCAGCTTCCCCACCGGCATCATCGGCGCCCGCCACTCGGTGCTGGTGCTCATCGACTGCCTGTACGTCCGGGTGGCCCAGCTCTCCTACCAACGGGCCAGTGCCTCACTGGCGTTGACCGACCACATCGCCGGAGAGCACGCGGTGAAGTCCCGGCGGTCGCGCTGATCGTGGCCTGCGGCCGCATGGATGAACCATCAATGAACAATGTTCATGGTTGATTGAACCACCCCTCGATGCCAGGATGGGGCTCCGCCGAGCACTCGTGGGAGTCTCATGCGCGTCATCTCTGTCGAGTCGACCGAGCTCTTCACCGGCACCGCCCAGCAGCCGCACCAAGTAGTCGTCGTCGAGGTGGAGCACGCTCCGGGCCGCCCGGTACTGCTGACCGTCGAGGGGCCGGAGGTCCGCAGCGTCGGCGAGAACCGTGCCACGATCGGCCCGGAGGGAACGGTACGCGCGGAGGTCCCCGTGGCCGCCGAGTCGCTCGCGCCCGGCGACCGGCGCGCCGTCACGGTCACCGTGGAGGACACCGGCACCGGTCAACTCCTGCGCCACTCCGCCGAGTTCACGGCCGCCGAACCGGGCTGGACCATGTTCATGGTCAGCCACTTCCACTACGACCCCGTCTGGTGGAACACCCAGGCCGCCTACACCGAGACCTGGGACGTCGCCGACGACCCCGCCGTCACCGGTCTGCCCGCCCGCACCTTCGACTCGCGCGGCCAGTCCGGGATGAGCCTGGTGCGCGCCCACTGCGACCTGGCCCGGCGCGACCCGGCCTACACCTTCGTGCTCGCCGAGGTCGACTACCTCAAGCCCTACTGGGACGCCTTCCCCGAGGAGCGGTCCTTTCTGCGGCAGTTGATCCGCTCCGGCCGCGTCGAGATCATGGGCGGCACCTACAACGAGCCCAACACCAACCTCACCGGCACCGAGGCCACCGTACGCAACGCCCTGTACGGTGACGGCTTCCAGCGCCGGATCATGGGCGCGGCACCCGAGACCGCCTGGCAGCTGGACGCGTTCGGGCACGATCCGCAGTTCCCGGGGCTGATGGCGGACGCCGGGATCACGTCCAGCTCCTGGGCGCGCGGACCGTTCCACCAGTGGGGGCCGACCCTCTCCGTCTTCGGCGAAGAGCCACGCGATCCCCGACGCATGCAGTTCCCGGCCGAGTTCAGCTGGATCGCGCCCTCGGGTCGCGGACTGCTGACCGCCTACATGGTCAACCACTACGGCGCCGGCTGGGCGATCGACAACGCACCCACCCTGCCCGAGGCGGAGGCGGCCGCGTTCAAGCTATTCCGGGGGCTCAAGAAGGTCGCGCTCACCAGGAACGTGCTGCTGCCGGTCGGCGGGGACTACGCGCCGCCGTGCCGCTGGGTGATGGGCATCCACCGCGACTGGAACGAGCGGTACGTCTGGCCGCGCTTCGTCAGCGCCGTCCCCCGGGACTTCTTCGCCGCCGTGCGCGCCGAGTTGGCGGCCGAGGGGCACAAGGCCTCGCCGCAGACGCGCGACATGAACCCGGTCTACACCGGCAAGGACGTCTCCTACATCGACACCAAGCAGGCCCAGCGGTACGGCGAGACGCTGCTCGCCGACGCGGAGGCCTGGGCGACCCTGGCCTCGCTCGTCACCGGGCACCCGTATCCCGACGCGGCCCTCGACAAGGCCTGGCGGCAGCTGGTCTACGGCGCCCACCACGACGCCATCACCGGCTCGGAGTCGGACCAGGTGTACATCGATCTCCTCACCGGCTGGCGGGAGTTGTACGACCTTGCCGGGACCGTCCACACCGATGCCACCGACGCGCTGGCCCGCGAGGTCGCCGGAGCGCCCGGCGGCGCCCCGGACCTGGTCGTCTTCAACTCCGCGACCTGGCAACGGCGGGACGTGCTCACGGTAGACGCCCCGGAGGGCCTGGTCCCGCTGGACGACACCGGCCTCCCCCTGCCCGCCGTACGCGAGGAGGATCGCCTCCGGGTCGTCGTCCCGGACGTACCCGGCATGGGGCTCAAGGCCCTCTCGTTGGCGAAGGGTTCGGCGCCCCGCTGGACCCCGGGCGAAGGACTCACCATCCGCAACGAGTTCTACGAGGTCGCCGTCGATCCCGCACGCGGAGGCGGTGTCTCGGAACTGCGCAGACTCACCGAGGGCGGACGGGAGGTGCTGCGCCCCGGGGACATCGGCAACGAACTGGTCGTACAGGAGGAGTACCCACGGCATCCGCGCTTCGGCGAAGGGCCCTGGCATCTCACCCCCACCGGAACGACCGTCGCGCGGAGTCGGGACGTCACCGCCGACATCGATGTCGAGCACTCCCCCGCCGGGTCGCGGATCACCGTCCGCGGCGACCTCGGGCTCCTCCGGTACACACAGCGGTTGACGCTCTGGACGGGCGTCGACCGGCTCGATGTCACGACCACCGTCGACGGGTACGACGGCGCCGACCGGCTGATCCGGGTGCGCTGGCCCTCGGACGTGCGGGGCGGGCTGCCCGTGCACGAGGTCGCGGACGCGGTGATCGGGCGCGGGTTCGGGTTCGTGGAGGTGGACAGCGAGCGGTTCCCGTGGACGCTCGACAATCCGGCCAACACCTGGTTCGGCCTGGGATCCACGGCCCGCGTCGCCGTGCACGACGGCACCGGGCGGCTGCTCGGCCACCGGGCGATCGGGGTCGCCGAACTCGTCCACCCCGACTGGGACATCGCCGGTGAGCTGGGCACCCCACTGGCGGCGGCCCTGGTCCGCGCGGGTGTCACGGCGACCTCGACGATCGCGGGCGGCCCGCGCTACGGCGACCTGGAGGTGGACTCCAACCTCCCCGACATCCGCATCGCCGTCGGCGGCCCGGACCGCAACCCGATGGTCGCCGAGGCACTGGGCCGGGACCCCGCGGCGGCGCGGGAGCTGAACCGTCAGCTGGCCGGGGGCGGGCTGGCGTCCGTGTGGGTGGCGCCGCGTGCCTCCCTGCGCGAGGAGTGGGTGCCCGGCGCCGACCTGCGCGGCCCGGAGCGGCTGCCGCTGCTCGTGGTGGCCGGCGCCCGGGCCGCGGACGACGCGAAGGCGGTCGACGCGCTGATCGCCGACCTGGACGACGCGGTCGTACGGGCCACGGCCCCCGGAAGCGACGAGGCGCTCCCGCCCGACGACGCCTGGGACGGCCGCAGCTTCGCCGTCCTGAACCGGGGGACGCCCGGCTGTGTGGTCACCTCTTCCGGCGATCTCCACATGTCCCTGATGCGGTCCTGCACCGGCTGGCCCTCCGGCATCTGGGTCGACCCGCCCCGCCGTACCGCACCCGACGGATCCGGCTTCCAACTCCAGCGCTGGTCGCACACGTTCGAGTACGCGGTCGTCGCGGGCGCGGGCGACTGGCGGGAGTTGGGGCTGCCGCGGGCTGGGCACGCCTACAACCGCCCGCTCACCGCACGGATCAGGCGGCCCGCCGAGCATCCCGGGTCTCTGCCGCGCACCGCGACCCTGCTCTCCCTGGAGCCCGAGGGCCGGGTGCTGCTCGACGCGTTGAAGCCGATCGGTTCGCCCCTGGCACGCGGGAGCGTGGCGGCCGCGGATCCGGCGGCCGGGGTCGTCGTACGGCTGCACGAGGTGGACGGGCGGCCGGTGCGGGCCCGGGTGGCCGGACCTCGGCCGTGGGCGGAGGCCGCGCGGGCCGACGTACTGGAAACGCCGGGGCAGCGGCTGGCGCCCGTCGGCGAGGGGCTGGAGTTCGAGCTCACCGGCTTCGAGGTGGCCACCCTGCTGGCGACTCCCGAGGACGGGCGGCACTCCGAAGGCGGTCCCGGTGTCGCCGCGCACGAGCCCGCGCAGCCGGTCTTCACCCGGTACTGGCTGCACAACTCCGGGCCCGCACCACGCGGCAATCTGCCCGTCACCGTCTGTCTCGCGCCGGCCGCGCTCACCGCCTCGGGGCCCGTCACCGCGACGGTCCGGATCTCCTCGGAGCTCACCGACGCACCGGCCTCGGGCACCGTCCGCTTCCGCCCCCCGCCCGGCTGGGCGGCCGAACCCGCCCTGCTGCCCTACGAGTTGGGTCCGGGCGGCTTCACCTTCACCGAGGTCACGGTCACCCCGCCGCCCGACGCGCCACCCGGCCGTCACTGGCTGGCCGCGCGGCTCACCCGCGACGGGCAGGCGTACGAGGACGTGGTCGCCCTCGACGTGCCGGGGAGCGTACCGGAGGGCGAGCCGGACGGACGGACTCTCGTGTCCCGTCCGGGAGTCGGGCGGGTCGGCGTGCGACGGGGTGAGCGGGCGACGGTCCCGGTCCTGCTGCGGAACACGACCCGGGGGCCGGTCGACGGCACGCTCTGGGCGGTGTCGCCGTGGGGCACCTGGGCCGGAGTCGCCCCGGGCTGCCAGGGGTTCACGGTGGGCGCCGGGGAGTCGCTGGAGTGCGGGATCGAGGTGGACGCCTCGGCGGTGCCGCCGGGGTCGTACTGGCTGATGGCGAAGGTCGGCTGGCACGGGTGTGTCGCCTACACCGAGGCGATCGTTCTGGAGGTGACGCCGTGAGCGAGCACGCGGCCGTGGTGGGCGGGGAGACGGTTCCGGTGGAGCGAGTGGAGGCGCTGCTGGCGGCCGTACCCGCACGGGACGTGGAGACCCGCACGGAGGCTTTCGCGCGGGCCGAACGGCAGCGTCGGCGATGGGCGACCCAGGTCGTCGTCACCGACGAACTCGCGCGCCGGGCCTGCGTGGAGCGCGGTCTCGCACCGCCTGCCGAGGTGTCCCCGGAGCGGGTGCCGGCCGTGTCCGGAACCGATGTCGCCGACCTGGGCAGCATCGTGGCGGTCGCCCTCGCCCACTCCCCCGCCGCCCGTGCCCTGTTGGCCGCTCTGGAGGCCGAACAGCGGGTGCCGGAGGAGACCGTTCGGGACTACTACGTCCGCAACCGGGACCGCTTCCTCACCAAGGACGCGCTACGGCGCGGGGTCGACCCCTTCTCGACGGCGGATGCCGGGGACTTCCAGCCGTACGAGCGGGTACGGGACGACGTGATGCGGGAGTTGCGGCGGGCGCGGGGACGGCTGGCCTTCTTCGACTGGCTGGACGGAGCGCGGGCCGGCGTCGAGTACACGGCCGGGCACGAGCACCCCGGCGACCCCGCGCATCCGGACCACGAACACCGGCACTGAGCCCTCCTCACGGCGCCCGGAACCGAAACGCAACACGCAAGCCATTGACCTCCGATGAATTCTGGTCCACCTTTTCATCAACCGAAGTCCAAGTTGGTGATTTGAACCAGCAACGGGTGGCGCGAACCAGCCACATCGGCATCTGAACGGCCGCAGGAGGGCAACCATGCGTGCGAAGAGACTGACCGGATCCGTGGCGGGCGTTCTCGTCCTCGCCCTGACGGCCGCGGGCTGCGGACTGTCGGGCGGCTCCGGGGACGGGGACGCGACGGCCGGCGGCTGCAAGGTCGACAAGGGGAACGTCGGCTCCGGGAAGCTCACCGGGGACGTCAAGGGCCAGATCACCTTCCAGACCACCAACTTGAAGAAAGACTTCGGTGCGTTCTTCGACGGGGTCATCAAGGACTTCGAGAAGGCGCACGCCGGAGCGAAGGTGAAGTGGATCGACGACCCCGGTGACAACACATTCACCACCCGCACGGTCGCCGACGCCCAGGCCTGCACCCTGCCGGACGTCGTCAACCTCAACTCGGAGACCGCCACGGCCCTCACCAAGGCGGGTTACCTCCTCGACCTGGGCGTCAAGGACCCGGACGCCGCCAAGCCGTTCGTCCCCGCGTTCTGGAAGTCGAGCACGATGACGGACTCCTCGGGCGCGACCGTCCACACGGTTCTCCCCTGGTACACGGGCGGCATCGTGCTGACGTACAACACCGATCTGCTGACGAAGGCCGGGGTGGACCCGGCGAAGCCGCCGACGACGGTGTTCGGCCTGTTCGCCGACTACGAGAAGATCGCCAAGGCGGCCGGCGGCACGTTCTACGCGACGATGGCGAACCCGGTCTGGCGGATCCCGGCCGACTTCGACCAGATGAACATCAAGACCCTCTCCGACGACGGCAAGTCCGCCGTCTTCGCGAAAGATCCGAGGACTGTGCAGTGGGTCGCCTGGATGGCGAAGCTGTACAAGGAGGGCGCGATGCCCAAGGACTCGCTGTCCTCCAGCAACGACCCGTCCACGCTGTACAGCCAGGGCAAGGTGGCCTACGGCTCCACGAACCCGAGTTTCGTGCGCTTCGTGAAGCAGAACAGCCCGTCGGTCTACGCGAAGACGGGCGTGGGTCAGCAGCCGTTCGACGCGCTCGGCCACACCACCGGTGCCCCGCAGTACATATCCGTCGCCGCGACCAGCAAGCACGCGCCCGTGGCGCTCGCGTTCGCCGAGTTCCTGACCAACGCCGAGAACCAGACGGCCTGGTGCAAGGATCCGAACGTCGTGATCTTCCCGACGACCACGGCGTCACTGGACGACCCGTTCTTCCAGAAGGTCTCCGGGAACGACCCGTTCGCACAGGCCCGCAAGCTGGTCGCCGAGCAGCTGAAGACCGCGACCGCCTACCAGACCAACCTCTCCCCGGCGGTGCAGAACGCGATCGTGGCCCAGGTACAGCTGGCCATGCAGGGCAAGAAGAGCCCCGAGCAGGCCGTCAAGGACGCGCAGGACAAGGCCGATGAGCTGCTGAAGCAGGCGGGCTGAGGGTGGCGACCGAGACCGCTCGTCCGGTGTCCGTGCCCGGGGCGGAGCGGACCGCCGCCGCACCGGGCACGGCCCCTTCCCGCCTGCGAAGGCTGCTGCCCGGCCCCGCCCCGGGCGCCAACGGGGCCGCTCTGTACCGCCGTTGGTGGCTGCCGTGGCTGTGGACCGCGCCCGCGATCGTCTGCGCCGTGGTCTTCGGCGTGTTCCCCTTCTTCAACACCCTCCTGCTGTCGTTCACCGACGCCAAGCCGCTCGGCGGTGCCGCGGGCTTCGTGGGTCTCGACAACTACACCCGGATGCTCGGCGATTCCGACTTCTGGCTGGCCACCCGCAACAGCATCCTCTACGCGGTGGTCGTCGTCCCGCTGATGGTGCTGCTGCCGCTGATGCTGGCCGTGCTCGTGGAGAAGAACCTCCCCGGCATCGGCTTCTTCCGCTCCGCCTTCTACACGCCGGTGCTCGCCTCCAGCGTGGTGGTGGGCCTGAGCTGGCAGTGGCTGCTGGCCGACGACGGCCTGGTCAACACCTGGTTGCAGAAGGCCCACTTGATCAGGTCCGCCATCCCGTTCCTGTCCGACTCCTGGCTGATCCTGTTGTCGGCGATGGGGCTGACCCTGTGGAAGGGCCTCGGCTGGTACATGGTCTTCTACCTGGCCGCGCTCGGGAACGTGCCGAAGGAGCTGCACGAGGCCGCCGCCATGGACGGCGCCGGCGCGGTCCGCCGCTTCTGGCACATCACCATGCCGGGTGTCCGGCACGCCATGATGCTGGTCGGCACGCTCACCGGCATCGGCTCGCTCCGGGTCTTCACCGAGATCTACATGCTGGGCAGTTCCACCGGCGGCCCCGGCGGCGCCGACCGCACCCTGCCCTTCTACATCCGGGACGTCGGCCTGGACCCGCTCACCGGCAACGCCGGTTACGGCTCGGCGGTCAGCGTCGCCCTGTTCGTGCTGACCCTCGGCCTGACCCTGCTCGCCCAGCGCCTGACGAAGGAGGACGAGGCATGACGACCGCAGTCCGGAGGCCCCGGCGCCTCGTGCCCCGCTGGCGGGACTACGGCCGCCCCCGCGAACTCGTCGTCCGCTACCTGCTGTTGCTGCTCATTCTGGGCCTCACCGTGGGCCCGCTGCTCTGGCAGCTGCTCGCGTCGCTGAAAAGCACGGGCGAGGACGTCTTCGGCGCGAACGCCACCCTGCTCCCGCGCCATCCCACCCTGCGCGCCTACCGCGAGGTCTTCGAACAGGTCCCGGTGGCCACGTACATCAGGAACAGCCTGATCGTGGTCGCCCTGTCCATCGCCAGCCAGCTGGTGTTCTCCACCACCGCGGGGTACATGCTCTCCAAGCCCGGCTGGAAGGGCCGCAGGGCGGTCTGGGTGGTGCTGGTCGCCTCGATGATGTTCCCCTTCGAGTCGATCATGGTGTCGCTGTTCCTGAGCATCCGCGACCTGGGCCTGGTCGACAACCTGGTCGGCGTGTGGCTGCCCGGGTTCGTCGGAGCGATCAACGTCCTGCTGATGCGCGGCGCGTTCCTGGCGGTCCCGCGTGAGATCGAGGACTCGGCGATGCTGGACGGCGCGGGCGAGTGGCAGCGCTTCCGCCACCTCTACCTTCCCTCCGCCTGGGGCGCGATCACGGTGGTGGTCATCAACACGTTCATCAGCGCCTGGGACGACTTCCTCTGGCCGCTGATCGTGCTCCGCTCGGAGAACCACATGACACTGACGCTGGGCCTGTCCCGGCTGCAGAGCTCGTCCTTCGGCTACGACCAGCGGGTGGTCATGGCCGGCTCCGTCATCTCGATCGTCCCGGTGCTGCTGCTCTTCGTGATCACCCAGCGGTGGTTCTACAAGGGTGTGTCCTCCGGAGCCGTAAAGCTCTGACGGGCGGTGACGGGCAGGACAACGGGTACGGCGGTGAGCGCGTCCCGCGCGGATTCGGCGACCCGGATCTCCGCGGCGGCGGTGCCGGTGAGATCGGCGCCGAGCCGCAGGGTGACCGTGCGGCGCTCGCCCGGGACCAGGTCGACGCCCTCGAACGCGCACAGTTCGAGGGTGCGCGGCCAGGTGGTGGTGATCAGCCGTCGGAGATAGACCTGCACGACCGTACGGCCCTGCCGCGCACCGGTGTTGGTGACGTCGACGGTGACGGTACGGCCGTCCGTGCGCGGGGGGCCGTACGCGAAGCTCGTGTACGACAGCCCGTGGCCGAAGGCGAAGAGCGGCTCGGCGCTCTCGTCGACGTAGCCGCCGTACTCGGTGTCCTTGTGGTTGTAGTACACCGGGAGTTGGGCGACCGAGCGCGGCACGGACACGGAGAGCCGGCCGCGCGGTTCGGCCAGCCCGAACAGCACCTCGGCGATCGCCTCGCCGCCCCAGGGGCCCGGGTACCAGGCGGTGAGCAGGGCGCCCGCGGTGTCGGGCACGACATGCGGGCGCCCTTGCACCAGGACCACGGCCGTGGGCGTGCCGGTCGCCACGACGGCGTCCAGCAGCGCGTACTGCGCCCCGCCGAGCCCCAGTCCGGCGAGGTCGACGCCCTCGCCGCAGGTCAGGTGCGAAGCGGCGGTGGCCGCGGCCCCGTTGGCGGCGAAGTCCGTCCCGGTCGTACGGGCGCTGCTGCCGCCCAGCACCAGCACGGCGAGGTCGGAGCCGGCGGCCGCGGCGACCGCCTCGGGGATGCCGGAGAGGTCGTCGCCGGTCAGGGCGCAGCCGCGGGCGTGCCGGATGTCGACGCCGGGCGGGGCGAGCCGTCGTAGCCCGTCGAGAACGCTGGTACCGGTGCCGGGGCGCTGTGGGGCCGTGTAGTCGCCCGACTGGTGGGCCACCGTGGCGGACTGGGGGCCGAGGACGGCGATGCGGGAGGTGGCCGGGGGGACGGGGAGGAGGCCCGCGCGGTTGCGGAGGAGGGTGATCGAGGCGCGGGCCAGGTCGGTGCTCAGCGCGCGGCCCTGTGCGGGGGATGGCAACTGGGCGCGGCTGCCCGGCTGTTGGTGCCGTTCCGGCCCTTCTGGCCTTTCTGGCGGCTCGAAGAGTCCGAGGCGGAACTTGAGCCTCAGCACGCGGGCGACGGCGGAGTCGAGGACGGACTCCTCGACGAGCCCCCTCCCGACGGCCTCCTCAAGATGGGTGAAACCGTCGTCCCAGAGGCTGAGGTCCACGCCGGAGTTGAGGGCGAGGGCGCCTGCGGAGACCTTGTCACCGGTGATCCGGGCCAACCGGTCGACCGCGAGTCCGTCGGCCATCACCAGACCCTCGAACCCCCACCTGCCCCTGAGGAGTCCGGTGAGCAGGGCGTGGTTGCCCGCGCACGGCAGGCCGTCGACCTCGTTGTAGGCGGCCATGACGGCGGCGGCGCCGGCGCGGATTCCTGCCTGGGCGGCGGGGAGGTGGATGTCGTGCAGTTCGCGCGGGCCGAGTTCGGACTCGGCGGAGTTGCGGCCGCCGACGGTGGCGCCCTGTCCGGCGAAGTGCTTGAGGACGACGGGGGCCTTGTCGGCGGAGAAACGGTCGGCGGGGGGTCCCTGCATGCCGCGGACGAGTGCTTCGGTGAGCCTCGCCGCCAGGTACGAGTCCTCGCCGAAGCACTCCTCGGTACGCCCCCAGCGGGGGTCGCGGGTGATGTCGAGGGCGGAGACGAGGGCCACGTGGCCGCCGCGGGCCCGTAGTTCGGCGGCGGCGTGCGCGGCGGCGCGTTCGTACAGTGCGGGGTCCCAGCCGGCGCCGACGGCGAGGTTGACCGGGAGGACCGTGCCGTCCAGGGCCAGGTGGCCGTGCGGGACCTCTTCGACGAAGAGGGCGGGGATGCCTAGGCGACTGCGCTCCACGACATGCCGTTGCACCGCCTCGGCGAGCGCCGCGCTGTCCTGGGCGCCCGGTCCGCCGCCGTGGCCGACACCGGACCAGGCGTCGGCTCGCATCAGCCCGTAGAGGGCGCCGAGTCCCTCGAAGCGGTCGGTCTCGGCATACAGGGCGTCGGTGAGCTCGTAGCCGCCGTCGGGGGTCCGGCGGTAGGCGTCCCAGCCGTACATGCGCTGGTTGAGCTGGCCGGCCTTCTCACGGAGGGTCATCCGGGAGAGGAGGTCGCTGACGCGGGCGTCGAGGGGGGCGGTGGGGTTGCGGTAGGTGGGGGTGGTCACGGGGGTGCCTCCGCGAGCGGGTCAGGGGCCTGTGGCGATGAGGCGTGCCAGGGCCACGGCCCCCGCGCAGCCGTCTGTCACGGGGGTGATCGTGAGGTCGAGGCGGGCAAGTCGTCCGGCCAGCGGTGTCAGCAACGGGCCCTCCGGGGCGACCAGCCCGCCCGTGACGACCAGGGCCTCGCCCGGACGCGGTCCCAACGCGGCGACCGTTGCGGCGAGATGAGCGCCCGCCTCTTCGAGGATGGTCCCGGCCGTCGCGTCCTTCTCCTGTGCCGCACGCACCACCAGCGGGGCGAGGTCGGCCAGCCGTACGGGCGGGCGGTCCATCACGGCGGGCAGGAGCCGGGCCCGGTAGGCAGCCCGCCGGTCCGGTGTCCAGCGCCCGCCGCCGACCGGGGGCAGCACGGTCTCCGGAATCCCCAGGGCCCGGCCGACCGCCTCCGCCAGCGCGGTCGGTTCGCCCCGTCCGTCCGCCGCCCGCAGGGCCGCCCGCGCCGCCTCGCGTCCGATCCAGAACCCGCCGCCGTCGTCCCCGAGCAGCCAGCCGTCGCCGCCGGAGGTCGCCCTCAGGACACGCCCCTCGATCCGGGCGGCGACCGCGCCGGTGCCGGCCACCAGGGCGAGCCCGTCGGCCGGATGCCCGGGCGCCCCGGCGAAGGCCGCCTCGATGTCGCTGTACACCTCGACGGCCCCGGCGGCGATCCCCAGCCGGGTCAGCGCCTCGGTGAGGGCGGCCCGCGCCCGCATCCGGCCCGGCTCTTCCTCGGGGGCCCGGGCAGCCCCCGCGAAACCGCCGACCACCGCGACCACGCGTCCGCGCCCGGCCGCCGGCACGGCCGACGCGACCGCCTCCGCCAGGTGGTCGGCGAGTTCCGGCCCCGGGACGGCCAGCGGATTACCCGGCCCGGCCGTGCCCTCCCCGAGAGTCCGTCCGTCATGCCCGTCCGCGAGCACGGCACGGGTGCGGGTGCCACCGGTATCGATCCCGACGACCCACCCCGACCGCTGGTTCAAATCACTATTCATTGACACCCATGGTGGTTGATACATTCCCCCCAGACAAGGTCCGAGCAGACGTGTCCGAGGCCCCGAGGAGGACGCCATCAGCACGCCCCCGCCCGCCCCCGAACTCCGCTTCGGCGTCAACTACACCCCGCGTCGCGGCTGGTTCCACGCATGGCAGGACTTCCACGCCGACCACACCCGCGAGGACCTGGCACAGATCGCCGGGCTGGGCCTCGACCACATCCGTGTCTTCCACCTCTGGCCCCTCCTGCAGCCCAACCGCGCCCTCGTCCGGACCGCCGCGGTGGACCAGCTCGTCCAACTGGTCGACCTGGCGGCCGAGTCCGGTCTCGATGTCCTCGTGGACGGCGTCCAGGGTCATCTGTCGAGTTTCGACTTCTACCCGGAGTGGACCCGCAGTTGGCACCACCGCAACGTCTTCACCGACCCCGACGCCATCGCGGCCCAGGCCACCCTTCTGCGCACCCTCGGCCGCGCCCTGGCCAGCCGTCCGAACCTCATCGGCCTCCAGCTCGGCAACGAACTCAACAACCTGGTCGAGCACAACCCGGTGACGCTCGCCGAGGTGGACCACTACCTGGACACGCTGCTGGCGGCGGCCCGGGAGGGGCTGGGCGACGGAGTCGGACTGGTCACCCACTCCGCCTACGACGCGGCCTGGTACGGCGACGGCCACCCCTTCACCCCGCAGGCCTCGGCCCGCAAGGGCGACCTGACCACCGTCCACCCGTGGGTGTTCTCCGCCGACTGCGCCCGCCGCTACGGCCCCCGCTCCCCTCAGGTGCGGCACCTCGCCGAGTACGGCACCGAGCTCGCCAAGGCCTATGCGACCGCACCCGGCCGCCCGGTCTGGGTCCAGGAGACCGGCGCGCCCGAGCCGCACATCCCGGCCGCCGACGCCCCGGACTTCGCCCGCGCGACCCTGCTGAACGCGGCGGACTGCACGGATCTGTGGGGGGTGACCTGGTGGTGCTCCCACGACGTGGACCGGGCCCTGGCCGATTTCCCCGAACTGGAGTACACGCTGGGCCTGTTCGACGCGCAGGGCCGCCCGAAACCGATCGCCGCCGCGCTCGCGGAGACCGTTGCGGAGCTGCGCGGGAAGCGCTCGGTGCGGGCCCGGGACACCGCGCTGGTCCTGAACTGCACCCCGGCCACCCGGTCGGTCTCGGGTCCGGGCGGCGCCTTCTTCGAGGCGTGGATGGGACTGCGCACGGAAGGTGCCCGGCCGGCCGTCGTCCTGGCGGAGCGGGCCGAGGACGAGCACCATCTCGCGGCCCGGGGCCTCAAAGTGCTGATCCGGCCGTAGGCGGGCTCCCCGCCAACACCTCGGCCACCGCACGGAGGTTGGCCCGCCCCCGTCCGTAGGAGCACAGCGCCGCCGCCTCCGGCAGCCCGGTCGACACGAGCACCGCGTCCGGCCGGGCGGCCAGCAGCGCGTCCCGCACCCGCCCCTGCCAGGCATAAAGCCCGGAATCGCAGACGGCGACCACGAGCGGCCGCCCCGCCGCCGCCCGCAGCACCTCCGCCACGACGGCCTCGCCGGGCTCGCTCGTGAGGGCCGTCCCCGTGGCCGCCGGGTCCAGGGTCCGCACTTCGGTGAGCAGGTCCTCCCCGCCCCAGTTCAGCGCGGGGTGCGGCGGCGGGAACAGGTCGACGACGTACGCGCCGGGCACCGGCGAGGGCAGCCCGCCCCGGCTCCGCACCGCCCGGCGCGCCGCCTCCGGCCCGGCGTCCGCGTCCCACGGGGCCACCACGGCGGGCGGGGTGGCGTACCGCTGCGCGAGCCGTCGTACCCGAGCCGCCGCCTCCTCGATCCGCTCCCGTGCCAACTCCCCCGACCCCAGCGCGTCGAGGACGGCGTCGCGGCAGGCGAGGGTGGTCTCCAGGTGCGGTACGGCGACGATGACCTGGTCCGCTCCGGCGGCGAGGGCGATCCGGGCGCCGGCCGCCTCGCCGTAGCGGTCGGCGATGGCCTTCATCTCCAGCGCGTCGCTCACCAGGACGCCGTCGAAGCCGAGCCGGCCGCGCAGCAGGTCGCCGAGGATGCGGGGGCTGAGCGTGGCGGGGTGGTCGGGGTCGAGGGCGGGGAAGACGACATGGGCGCTCATCAGCATCGGCACGCCCGCGTCGACGGCCGCGCGGAAGGGGGCGAGATCGAGTTCGCCGTACGGCCTCGGGTCGACGGCCGTCTCGTGGTGGCTGTCGGTGACGGTGCCGCCGTGGCCGGGGAAGTGCTTGGCGCAGGAGGCGATGCCCCGCGCCTCGGTGGCGGCGATCCAGGCGCGCAGATGACGGGAGACCAGGTCGGGGTCGGCACCGAAGGAGCGGGTGCGGACGATCGGGTTCTCGGGGCGGTGCTGGAGGTCGGCGACCGGCGCGTAGGAGACCGTGATGCCGAGCGTGGCCAGGTGACCGGCGAGGGCGTCGGCGCAGGCCGCCGTGAGTGCGGGATCGTCGGCGGCACCGAGGGCCTGGTTGCCGGGGACCTCGGGGGCGCCCGCGCCGACCAGGTGGCCGATGCCGCCGCCCTCGTTGTCGATGGCCACCAGCAGATCGGGGCGCAACTCCCGCAGTGTGCCGGTGAGTTCACGGACCTGGTCGGCGTCGCGGATGTTGCGGGTGAAGAGGATGACACCGCCCAGGCCGCGGTCGACGAGCCGTTTCAGGGTGTCGGGGACGGCCGTCGTACCGTCGAATCCCGCGACCAGGCAGCGGTGTGCGGCCTCGTCCAGGCTCTCGGACAGGGCGCCGGGGCCGTGCGCATCTCGGATCACCCCGGGAATCCTGTGGCTCATCCAACCGAAAGTCAACCGCTTTCGGGATCACCCATTCACACATAGGTCGACGCCGGGGTGGGCTCGACGGGGCGGGACCCGCGCTTTCCGCGAGGGTTCGCGCCATGGCCGAGGGCGGTCAGGAGCGGGCTCGTCATCAGCGTCGTGATGACGGCCATCAGCACCAGGACGGTGAACAGGCGCTTGTGGATGACGCCCGAGGCCAGGCCGAGGTTGAGGGCGATGAGTTCGGTCAGGCCACGCGTGTTGAGCAGGGCCGCGACGGTCGCGCTCGACTGCCGGGGCAGACCGCCGAGGCGGGCACCGAGGTATCCGCCGCCGAGCTTGCCCGCGCAGGCGACGACACAGACCACCGCGAGGAGGACGAAGTCGCCGAGCCGCAGCGATCCGACGTCGAGGGCGAGGCCGGTGGTGACGAAGAAGAGAGGCAGGAGGAGGGATTCGACCGCATGGATGGAGGCGGTCAGGAAGGGGATGGGGACGCGATCAGGCTTTGGATCAGAGTGCGGACCGGGAGTCGGGTCCGCGTTCGGACCGGGGCTTGGATCGGGGCTCTCGTGCCGGTGGGGCATCGCGGCGCCCGCGAGCAGACCGCCGAAGACCGCGTGCAGTCCGAGGGCGGTGGTCGCCGCCGCCGCACCCGCGGCGAGGGCGAACGCGACGGGCAGGTGGTACGGCACCGTGGCGGAGCTGCGCATCCACCGGCTCAACAGGGGCCTGACGGCACCCAGCAGCACCGCGGCGAGCCCGAGCAGCAGGAGGAGCCGCAGGCCCACCTGCTGCACCCCGGCGCGCCGCCCGCCCGCGGTTCCGGCACCGAGCGTGATCGCCGCGAGGGTGAGCCAGGCCACCGCGTCCATCAGGCCCGACGCGGCCAGTGCCACCGTACCCGCGCGGGTGCCGTCGAGAGCGCGGTCCCGGACGATCGCGGCGAGGACCGGCAGCGCGGTGATGGCGACGGCCACCGCGATGAAGGGGACGAACGTGCCGCTGCCGGCCCGCGGTTCTCCGGCGGCGCCGAACGCGGCGCGGCCCAGCACGGCCATGGCGGCACCGAGTCCCATCGGCACCACGAGGGCGCCGACCGCGACCGTGACCACGGCGCGGCCGGCCGCCTGACGGCGGTGGGCGGTCAGTTCGTGTCCGACGGAGAACATGAAGACCGTCACCGCGACCTGCCCGAGCATGCCCAGGTACGGCAGCACGTGTGCCGGGAACAGCCGTGCGGTCGGATCGCCGGGCAGCCGGCCGAGCAGGCTCGGGCCGAGCGCGATCCCGGCGAGGATCTGTCCGATCACCGGGGGCTGCCGCAGGACACGTGCCCCGGCGCCGAACAGCGCGCAGGTGAACGCGGCCACGGCGAGCGCGGCGAGGACCGCGGCGGTCGTCGAGTCGTTGAGCATCGTGGACCTGCCTCCTGTGGTGATCGACCGGTGATCGGCTGGTGGTCGGCCGCCGGACCCGCTCGGGTCAGGCCGTCACGAGGGTGTCGTGGCGGTGGGCGGGAGTCGCTCGGCGGGCACCTCTGCTCCAGAGGTGCCGGCGGCGGCCGTCGGGGCCGGGACGGTGACTGCTCGGCGGCCTGCGAGGCGGTGGCGGGCCTTGCGTACCGCCGTGTCCGCCGCGTCCAGCAGATAGCCGTACACGAAGATGCCGATGACCCCGTGCGTGCGCAGGTTGAGAACCCAGGTCAGGCGCGTGTTGACGCTCATCGGGATCCGGTGCGTCAAGGGCCGGCGGGCCGAGGGCCGCCGCAGCGCCGCGGGCGCGATCCGGTCGAGCGGCGAGACGTCCACGACGTCGGTCGCGCGGGCCGTGAACACACGCCACAGCCGCGGCAGCGGTCGCGCGATCGAGATCTGGCAGTGGAAGCCGGGTACCTCGCTGTCGTGGTCCAGCCGCCAGCGCGCCCGTTCGGCGATCTTCCGCTGCAGGTGCGACTGGACGCGCTGCACCGTCTCCGGCGGCAGCCAGGCCCACGGCTGGGACCTGCTGTAGAACAGGCGTTTGCTCAGCCGGCGGCGCAACCGCCGTTCACGAGGGCCCTCGCGCTTGGTCTCGCCGTCGGTGCGCACCAGCCAGGTGGCGAAGTCCGAGCGCGCGGTTCCGGTCGACCAGAGCACGACCAGGTCCGCCAGGTGCGTGAGCAGGAAGTAGCGCGGGTCGTGGATGGCGGGCGTGAACTTCTCGCGCAGCATGTTGCGGATCATCAGCCAGTCCTGCCGCGCGTTGCGGTTGATCCGGTCGATGTACGCGCGCTCCAGCGTGCCGCCGTGCACGTGTGCCTCGATGACGTTGGTGAGGTGCCACAGCTGCTGGCAGGAGAGGCCGATGCCCTGGCTGTAGTAGGCGTCGATGATCGAGGAGGAGTCGCCGACCATGCCGTAGCCGTCCGGATGCACGAACGTGTCGGTCATGTACTGGGTGTTGCGGTACATCCGGAACTCCAGCAGCCGCGGCTCGGTCAGCACGTCGCGCAGCACCGGATAGCGGTCGATGAGGCCGAAGAACTGTTCGCGGGGCGTGTCGCCGGGCAGCGGGGTGCGCTGGTCGAAGATCACGCCGACGCTGATGCGATCCTTGGACAGGCGGATGACCCAGATCCAGTAGCCCTCGCCCCACAGGTGGACGGTGTACTTGTCGCGCGGGGTCGAGCCGCCGTTCGGATCCCGGTACTCCCAGACCGGTGCGAACTGTTCGTCGGTGATGCCGGTGAACTGGCCCCAGATCGAGGTGGTCTGGAATCCATCCCGCGCGATGATCTCCTTCTCGATCGCGTGGCCGAACTTCCGTGTGAGCATCCGGTTGCGCCCCGAGCAGTCCACGATCCAGTCGGCGACCGCTTCTCCGCTCGTGGCGGCGTTGCGGTCGTCCCAGCGCACGGTGTTCGGGGCGTCGGCCTCGACGTGCACGTCCACGACACGTGCGCTGTCGAGGAAGCGGATGCGCGGGTGTGCGCGCACCGTGGTGCGGATCTCGTCCTCGGCCTCCGGGCGCACGATCTGCTGGTCCACCGCCAGGCAGCGGAACCACAGTTTGTCCTCGGCGCTCTTGAACAGGTAGTGGTCCCGGTGGTCTTCGGACGACCGGGCGAGGGTGTGCTCGCTGAGGGGCGCGATGCTCCATTCGCTGCGCGGGGCGAAGCTCTCGGCGCCCTCCATGCCCTCGGTGAACCAGACCCCGAGTTTGACGAAGCACTCCTCGTCGAGGAACGTGTCGAGCCGGCCGATGGTGCGCGGCAGGGCCGTGGACACCAGGAACGACTCGCCGACCTTGAAGCTGCGCTTCTGGTGGACGATGTCGTCGATCAGTACGACGTCGATGCCGCGCTGGGCCAGCGACAGGGCGGTGAACATGCCGATCAGCCCGGCCCCGACGACCACGGCTTCCGCGCGCACGGGCTCCACGCGCGCGGGTTCCTGCGGCGCGCTCACAGCCGGCCGCCCAGCAGGTCGAGGGCGCGGCGGGTGTCCCCGTCGAACGCGTCGCGGGCCGGGAACCAGCGTTCAAGGACCCGCACCGCCGCGTCGGCCGTGTCGCCCGGGAGACCTTCCTCGCGCAAGGCAGCGGCGCATTGCGTGAGTTCGGGCCCCCATCGCCATGCGCGTGACGCGACACTGGGCAGCATTTCGTCTTCGAGTACTTCGGTCAAAGGCGAACGGGTTATCAACGATGCCTCCCCGATGAGCGGTTCGACGACGCCGTGGGCGTCTGCGTATGCGTATGCGATTCCGGCCACCACATAGGCGACTTTCTGATACGTGGCGTAGGCCGTCTTGAGGGCCGAGGCGGCACCGAGCGGTCCGCCGGTGTCCCGCACCCGAATTCCGGTCCCCTCGAACAGCGCGGTGATCCGCGCGACCTCGTCCTTGTCGCCGGCGAGGTGCAGCCGGACGCCCGGAGCGTCTTGGGGACAAGGGCCGATGACGGAGCCGTCGACGACGCGGATGTCCGCCGCCGAGAGCTTTCCGGCCAGATCGAGCAGAACCGTGCGGGTCGTGCCGTTGGCATCCAGGAACAGTCCCCGGAATCCGGTCTCGGCGACCGCCGCGGCGACCTGCGGCGCCTTGTGCGGCGGGCAGATCGAGACGATCACGTCACTGTGCGCGGCGAGTTGCGCGAGGTCGTCCACCGCTTCCAGGCCGAACTCCGCGGCCCGCCGCGCCGTGGCGGCGCTTCGACCCGCTGGGCACCACAGCACCCGGTGACCCGCGTCGGCCAGCGCGCCGCCGAACCCGCCGCCCATCCGGCCGGGGTGCAGCAGGCCGACCGTCGCGGTGTTGGCATGGCTCATCCGTGCCCTCCTCGTGGCCCGAAGTCCGTTCCAGCTACGAGTACATGGCGGGAATACGGATGTCGAGAAATTGAATCCTTCGGATACCCGGAGGCTTGCGCGGACGGGAATTTCGGCTACAGATTCCCGGGATTCCGCACCGGGCGGAACGCCGCCGCTAGCCTCGGACCGCGCTACTGGAATCACTTCGGGTTCAGAAATCGGGTTCAGAAAGGGAAAACATGTCGAGCGACTTCGGAACCGCCGTCACCCGCGGCGCGTCACGGGCCCGCCGGTACCTGATCGACAACGGCCTGCCGTACAGCGACGAGATCGAACTCAAGCCCTCCGGAGTGGAGTTCGCGGACGGCGGGCATTACGGCGTCGAAATCCCGGTCGTCAACAGCTTCAAGGTGCTCGACGCGACGCTCCGCCTGCTGCAGGCCGAGGAATTGCCGGTCACCCGCTTCAACGAGACGCTCGGCGCGATGCTGTTGTCCGACTCCGAGGTCAGGGACATGCTCGACCTGTGCCGGGAGAACGGCGCCGGAATGGTGTTCGCGCTCGGCCCGCGCCCGGAGTACGACCGCAAGGCGGCCTTCTACCGCGGTGGGTTCGGCGCCTCCCAGGGCCGGCGGATCAACAACAACGACGCCATCGCGCAGAGCGTCGAGGAGGCGTACCGGCTGACCGAACTGGGCTGCCGCGGCCTGATCTCGTACGACCTCGGCGTCATCCGGCTGCTGTCGGACATGCGCGCCGCCGGCGAACTGCCCGCCGACCTCATGCTCAAGGCGTCCTCGCACTGCATCGTGTCGAACCCGATGACCTCGCGGATCTACGCGGAGAACGGCGCGGACAGCGTCACCACCACCCACGACCTCGGGCTCTCGGTGCTCCAGGAGATCCGCAAGGGCTCCCCGCAGCTGACCATCGACCTGCCGACGGACGTCTACGGCAGCAAGGGCGGCTTCATACGCTTCTACGAGGTGCCCGAACTGGTGCAGATCTGCTCGCCGATGATGCTGAAGATCGGGGCGAGCGCCCAGTCCCACCCGCACGACCCGGTCAACGAGAACACCATCCGCCAGCGTGTCCAGCGTGTCGCGCTGTGCTTGGAGTACCTGGCCAAGTCGGGCATCGAGGCGAAGTACATCAGCGATCTGTCGCCGCAGCGCTGCGTGCCCGTGCGGGTATGAGGCTGGTCGACGCGCAGGTCCATGTCTGGGGCGCCGACACACCGGCCCGGCCGTGGCCGGCCGGTGGTGCGGCGACCGCCCACCGCGCGAGGCCGGTCACGGTGGACGAGACCCTCGCGGTGCTGGACGCCGCGGGGGTGCAGCGCGCGGTCCTCGTGCCGCCGTCCTGGGAGGGCGACCGCAACGACCTCGCGTGGGCGGCCGCGGCGCGGCATCCCGACCGGCTGGCGGTGATGGGCCGGGTCCCGTTGACCGGCCCCGCGAAGGCGGAGCGGCTGGCCCGCTGGCGGGACCGCCCGGGCAGCCTGGGCGTCCGGCTGACACTGCACCGCGACCCGTGGCGGTCCCTGTTCCGGGCCGGCGGCCTGGACTGGTTCTGGGCCGCGGCGGACGCGGCCGGGCTGCCGGTCATGGTCTACGCACCCGGCATGAGCGCGGCGCTGGGCGAGGTCGCCCGGCGCTTCCCCGGCCTCCGTCTCATCGTCGACCACCTGGCCGTGCCGGTGGACGCCAAGTCCCCCGAGGCGTTCGCACACCTCGGCGACCTGATCGCGCTGGCGCGGCAGCCGCGGGTCGCGGTCAAGGCCACCGCACTGCCCTGCCACTCGCGGCTGCCGTTTCCGTTCCCGGACCTCCACGAGCCCTTGGAGCGCGTGTTCGACGCCTTCGGGCCGCGCCGGATGCTCTGGGGCAGCGACTGGACCCGACTGCCGTGCCCCTACCGCGAGAACGTCGAGCTGTTCACCGATGCCTTGTCGTTCCTGAGCGCCGACGACCTCCGGTGGATCATGGGCGACGCGGCCCTGGACTGGCTGGACTGGCCGGCCGGCAGGGCCGCGTGAGCGCGGCGGTCCTGCCGTTCACGGCCGGTCGGTGAGCCCGGCGTCACGTGCGATGAGGGCGGCGCGTACGCGGTTCCCGCAGCCGAGCTTGGTCAGCAGTCGGCTGATGTGGGCCTTCACGCCGCCCTCGCTCAGGTGCAGCGCGCGTCCGATCTCGCTGTTCGCCATGCCCTGGGCGACCAGCGCCAGGACCTCGCGCTCGCGCGGGGTGAGGCCGCCGATGAGTTCACGCGCCCGCTCGACGCGTTCGGTGTCGATCCGGGCGACGCTGTCGAGGACGTGCCGGGTGACCTCCGGGCACAGGACCGCTCCGCCCGCGGCCACCACCCGTACCGCCGCGACCAGGTCCTGCGGGTTGCCGCTCTTGAGCAGACAGCCGGCGACACCGGCCCGCAGGACACGGTCGAGGTGGCCGTCGCCCGGCGAGGACGCGAGCACCACCACGGCCGTCGAGGGGGACAGACGGCGCACCGCGCGTATGACCCCGGCCCCCTGCGTGCCCGCCATGCCGCTGCCGATCAGCAGCACGCCGAGTCGGTGGCGCAGTGTCATCTCGATCACGGCGCCCTCGTCGCCCGTGTCCGCGACGACGTCGATGCCGTGGGCCCGTTCGAGCGCCGCCCGGATGCCGCCGCGTACCAGCACCTCGTGGTCGGCCACGCCCACCATGACGGCCGCCTCGCCGCGCCGGCCGATGCCGCCGGGTGGTGTGCCGTGAGGCAGCGCGGTGCGCCGCGCGGCGGGGGCGGCGGGGGTCCGGACGTCCCGCACGACGGCCGGTCTCGTGACGTCGACCGGGCCGAACGGCGACTCGGTCCGCAGCGGGGGTTGTGCCATGTCGACTCCTCACAGGCGCATGGTGCGACGGGCAGCGCCTCCGGCGGCGCTGCCGGTCTCTGCCCGCTCGGACGGGGCGTACCTCGATGCGTGTGGGACACGGGCATCGTCATCACCGGGGCCGCCCGATGCGGGCCCCGCCGTCGACACGGCCGGAATACGACATCGGTTCAGTCGGACGGGCACACTGCGGTTGCCCGGGAGTTCGTCGAGCCCCCGGCGTCGAGGCGGGAGGAGGTCGAACGGCCGCGCCACGCTCAGGAGATGGCCGCCCCCGGAGCGTTCACCGTGTTGTGGAGCGTGTACACACGTCGTTCCCGGGCCGTCACGTCGGCCCTCACCCGGGCGCCTCGTGCCGTGGTGGTGGCGCGCAGATAGCCGGGGCTGTCGAAGACGTCGGGCCCGTCGATGTCGTGGAGTGTCAGCAGGTGCGGGCCCGCTCCGGACCTGAGGCGGTAGCGGCGGCTGCGTCGCCAGCCGGGGACGGCATGGAGCAGGGGGATGTGTTCCTCCGTGTACCACCGTTGCAGTGCGTCCTCGTCGCTGCTGCTCAGCGCGACGCTGACCAGCATGGCCGGACCCGGCGGCCGGGGAGGGCCGCCGTGCTCCTCCAGGAGTTCGTACACCCTGCGGTCCAGGACCTCGAACCGGTCGACCAGCTCCTGCTCGTAGCCGGATCGGCTCCGCAGCCGCAGGTACGCCGGGGAGTCCAGCGCCGCCAGGTCCACGTCGTAGCACGCCATCCACTGCGGGCTCGCCCCGTCCACGGCCCGGTACCGCGCCCCGCTGCGGATGCCGGGCACAGCGAGCCGTCTGGGGGCGTGATCCGTGTCGTACCACCGGTGGAACTCGGCTGTCGGCACCCGGCCGGGATCGGTGAGCACGTACAGCAGTCCGTCCGTCATCGGGCAAGTCCCCTTCTCCGGCAGGGCCGGTGTAGCGTTTGACCGGTTCACAGGTGCCGGCCGGGCGGTACGCAGGTCCGGCCGGGCGGTGCGGCGGCGGTTCGCGTACGGCGTCCACGACCGCGGACGGCGGGCCGGAGCGGAGCAAGGGCGGGAGTCACGGGGTGTCGAGGCACGATCCCGATGTCATCGACTCGGTGGAGAAGGCATTCCGGTTGATGCAGTGCTTCTCCGCGCAGCAGTCGCGGATGACGGTCAGCGAGGCCGCCCAGGCGGCCGGGCTGAGCCGGGCCACCGCCCGCCGGCTGCTGCTGACCTTCGAACGGCTCGGCTTCGCCGAGAGCGACGGCCGCTCCTTCGGTCTGACCCCGCGAGTGCTGCGCCTGGGGTTCGGCTATCTCTCGGCCCTGCCCTACTGGGAGACGGCCCAGCCCCATATGCGGGCCCTCGCCGACGAGTTGCGCGAATCCTGCTCCATGGCGGTACTGGACCGCTCCGAGATCGTCTACGTGGCGCGTGTACCGGCCGCGCGCAGCATGTCCATCACCTTGAGCACGGGGTCGCGGCTGCCCGCCTACGCCACGTCGATGGGCCGGGTGCTGCTGGCGTCCCTCACCCCCGACGAGTTGGAAGGTGCCCTGGAGGGTGTGGAGTTGCTGCCGCTCACCGCTCGTACGGTGACGGACCGGGCGGTGCTGCTGGCCGAACTGGAGCGGGTCAGGGAGCAGGGCTACGCCGTCGTGGACGGGGAGCGCGAGGAGGGGGTGCGGTCGGCGGCCGCACCGGTACGCGGTCGCGGCGGTCGGGTGCTGGCGGCGCTGAACGTCTCCGCCAACGCCGGGCGGGTGTCGCTGGAGGAACTGAGGACGGAGTTCGTCCCGCGCATCGTCCAGACCGCCGACGCCCTCACCCTCGAACTCGGCTGGACGGGCCTGCACTGACGCCCCGTCGGATGTCCCCTCGGGCCCGGCGCCGGATCCGGCGCTCACCCGGCAGGCTCGAAGTCGAAGCACCTGACCGGGTTCTCCACCAGGAGGCGGTGCCGGTCCGCGGGACCGGGCGCGATCACCGCCAGCAGATCGACCAGGTCGCCTTCGTCGGGCATGAAACCGTGGGTGTTGGGGTGGGGGAAGTCGGTTCCCCACAGCACCCGGTCCGGTGCGTGCGCGGCGAGCACGGCCGCGAGCCCGGCCGCGTCGTCCATCGCCGGGGGCCGCAGGGCCAGGCGGTCGGCGGCGCTGAGCTTGACCCAGACCCGGCCGCCGTCGAGGAGCCGGCGCAGGGCGTGCACCGCGGGTGAGTCCAGGCCCTGGGCGAGATCGACCCGGGCCATGTGGTCGACGACGACGGTGAGCGGCAGTGCGCGGATCATCCCCTCGTACGCGGCGACACCGTCACCGGCGACGTGCAGGGCGATGTGCCAGTCGTAGGGGCGGATCCGGTCGACGACCGCGCGGATGTGGTCCGTGGTGGGGGCAGGACCGAGATGCGGTGTGAAGTGCAGCCGCGCGCCGCGCACTCCGGCCTCGTGCAGCTCCTGTACGGCCGCCGGCGGGGTGTCCGGAGTGATCAGGGCGACGCCACGGTAACGTCCGGCGCCCCGGGCCAGGGCGTCCAGCAACGCGGAGTGGTCGGTGCCGTGGCAGGCGGACTGCACGATGACGCCCCGATCGAGCCCGAGCAGCGCGTGCAGTGCGAGGAGCCGGCCGAAGGGCGCCTCGGGCGGGGTGAAGGCGCGGCCCTCGGCGTACGGGAAGGCGTCGACGGGCCCGAAGACATGGCAGTGCGCGTCGACGGAGCCCCGGGGCAACTCCAGTACCGGGCGCCGGGGCGTCTCGACGGGCCCCGGACAGGTCGGCTCGGGCGGTGGGGGCGTGGCCGCCCGGTGCGCGGTCATGCGCAGGTCCATCGCATGTGCGCTCCCTGGCGATGTCGGTCGTAGGCCGCGCCGGGCAGGTACTGCCCCGCGCGCACGCGTGTGAGGTGCGGCACCGCGGTCCGGCCGACCGTGCTCAGGCCGTTCCCCGGCCCCGGCCCCTGGGCCGTGCTGCCGTCGCCGATGCCCGCGTCCGTCGCCGTCCTCCCGGCCGGCCGGCCCGTCATGCGCTCAACTCCCCGTCGCCCGGCGACAGGGACTCACCCGGCGACAGGGACTCCCCCCGCCCCGGTTCGCCCTGCTCCGAGCCGACCTCCAGGGCGACCAGGAACCGGGAGACGAGGTTGTAGGTACCGATCGTGGCCGTCAGCTCGACCAGTTGGCGGTCGTCGAAGTGGCCGCGTACCTCCTCGAAGACCTCCGCGGGCACTGTCACGTTCTTCGTCATGGCGTCCGTGTACCGCAGGGCGGCGGCCTGGGCCGGCGTCAGTGAGGTCCGGTCGCCTTCGGCTCTCAGCGCGGTCAGCCGGTCGTCGGTCAGACCGGCGGCCCGGGCGACGGGCTCGTGCGCCCGCCATTCGTAGACGGCCCCGTTCAGTTCGGCCACCCGCAGGATCGCCAGTTCGCGGATGTCGTCGGGCAGCGTGCACCGCGTGCGGATGGCTCCGAGCAGGCTGTTCCATCCGTCGGCCACGGGCGGGCTGTGCAGCAGCATGCCGTCCAGCGGAGTCAGGCGTCCGCCCCTGCGCAGCCTGATGCGGTCGGCGACCTCACCGCGATGACGGACGTATTCGAGCCTGGCCATGTGTTTCCCCTGGTGCCTAGGTGGTGTGTGTGCCCGGTGAACTCTGTCCGGGCCGCGGCTCAGCTCGACGGGGCGAGTGCGGACTCGGCCGGCGGGAGATCGCCGCCGGCCGGGCTGTCCGGCACCTGCTCCCCCGCGAGCACGGCACGTGCCCGGTCCAGGTCCAGCTCCCCCTCCCAGCGGCTGACGACGATGCTGCCGAGGATCTGACCGCAGAGGCTGACCAGTCCGCGCATCGTCGACAGGAAGCGGTCCACGCCCAGCAGCAGCATGATGCCCGCCACCGGAACCGTCGCCGTCGTGGACAGCGTGGCCGCGAGGATGACGAAACCGGCCCCGGCCACCCCGGCGCTCCCCTTGGACGTGATCATGAAGACGGCGAGCATGCCGATCTGCTGCCACAGCGACAGGTGGATGTCGAAGGCCTGCGCGATGTAGAGGGCGGCGAACCCGAGATAGAGGCAGACGCCGTCGCCGTTGAACGCGTATCCGGAGGGGACGGTCAGTCCCACGATGCGCCGGGGACAGCCCAGGTTCACCAGCTTCGTCATCAACCGGGGCATGACCGCCTCGTAGTTGGCGGTCCCCAGCGTGATGAGGAGCTCCGCCTTGAAGTGCCGGTACAGCCGCAGCACGCGCAGCCCGCACAGCCGGGCCACCAGGCCGAGCACGACCACGGCGAAGAAGACGCCGGTACCCCAGAACAGCAGCACGACACCGGCGAGGCTCACCAAGGTGTGCGTACCGAACGCCCCGACGGTGTAGGCCATCGCGCCGAACGCCCCGACGGGCGCCAGATACATGATCATCCGTACGATCACGAAGACCGCGTCGCCGATCCGCCCGATCCCCCTGACCAGTGGTTCCCCGCGTTCTCCCAGGGCCTTGACGGCGATGGCGAACAGGACGGACACCAACAGGATCTGCAGCACGTTGCCCTCGGTGAAGGCGCTGACGACGCTGCCGGGGATGATGTTGACGAGGAAGTCGTACCAGTGCTGTGACTCTCCGGTGCTGACGTACACCTTGGCCGCGTCACTGATGGTGATGGCATGAGGGTCGGCGTGCACTCCCCTGCCGGGCGCCGCCACGTCCATCACGACCAGACCGATGGCCAGGGCGATCGTGGTGAGGACCTCGAAGTAGACGAGCGCCTTCACGCCGATGCGGCCCACGCTCGCCAGCTCCCCCGCCGACGCGACGCCCGTGACGATGGTGCAGAACACCACGGGGCCGATGAGCATCTGGATCAGCGCGATGAAGCTGGTGCCGATCGGCTGGAGGGAAGCGCCGGCACCGGGGAAGGCCAGTCCCACGGCCGCCCCGAGCACGATGGCCACCAGCACGGTGACGTAGAGCTTCGTCGTGAAAGCGGTTCTGAGCATCGATCCTGGCGACATCTTCGTCTCCCGGCGGCCGCAGTCTGTTCGTCAGTCGCACAGTCGTGCGTCCTGCGGACGGCAGTATTCTGCCGGGGTGAATACCCGTCAAGACTCCTGACCGCAGCGGCAGTTGGGGCTGTCGGCAGGCAGAAAGGTCACCAGGGCCGGCGGCGCCCCGGCTCAGACCGAGGATGCCGCCAGCGTGACCGTCTTGTACTCGACGTACTGGGCGAGTCCGACCGCGCCGTACTCCCGGCCGACCCCGCTCGCCTTGTAGCCGCCGAACGGGCCGTCGAAGGCGATGGGCGCGCCGTTGACGGTGACCGTGCCGGTGCGGAGGCGGCGGGCGACTTCGAGGGCATGGGCCTCGTCGGCGGACCACACGCCGCCCGAGAGGCCGTACTCGGAGTCGTTGGCGATCCGGACGGCGTCGTCCTCGTCGTCGTAGGGGATGACCACCAGGACCGGGCCGAAGATCTCCTCCTGGGCGATCCGCATGGAGTTGTCGACGTCGGCGAACACGGTCGGGGTGACGTAGTTGCCGTGCTCCAGCCCCTGCGGGACCTCGGGGCCGCCGGTGACGAGTCGGGCGCCCTCCTTGATGCCGAGTTCGATGTAGTCGCGCACGCGCTGCTGCTGGTCGCGGCGGACCATCGGGCCGATGAAGGTGTCGGGGTCGCGGGGGTCGCCGACCTTCAGCGACTCCACGAGGTCCTTGACGGCGGTGACGACCTCCTCGTACCGGGTGCGCGGCGCGAGGACGCGGGTCTGCGCGATGCACGACTCGCCGTTGTTGAGCAGCGAGGCGAACTTCAGCCCCCGCACCGCCTGGTCGACATCGGCGTCGGGCAGGACGATCGCGGCCGACTTGCCGCCCAGTTCCAGGCTGACCCGCTTCAGCCGCTCGCCCGCGATGGCGGCGATCCTGCGGCCGGCCCGGGTGGAGCCGGTGAACGCGATCTTGTCGATGTCGCGGTGCGACACGAGGTACTCACTGGTCTCCCGGTCGGCGGGGAGCACGCTGATCACCCCTTCCGGCAGACCGGCCCGCTCCACCAGTCCGGCGAGGAACCCCATGCTCAGCGAGTTCTCCGGGGAGACCTTGAGGACGACCGTGTTGCCGGCCAGCAAGGCCGGGATGATCTTCGCCATGGCCGACGAGAACGGCGAGTTCCAGGGAATGACGGCGGCCACGACTCCGATGGGCTCACGGCGCACGACGCTCCTGGCCGCGGCGGACTCCAGCGTCTCCTCCCAGCCGAACCCCTCCGCCGCCCGGAGATAGGCGTCCGCCTGCCGGGTGAGCCCCGGCTGTCCGGCCCTGGTGAACCAGGCGGCCGAGCCGTTCTCGGCGGAGATCAGCCCGGCGATCTGCTCGGCGGCGGCCTCGCGCAGCGCGTTCAGCCGCCGTATGACGGCGATGCGCTCCGCCGGTGCGGTGCGTGGCCAGGGGCCCTCGTCGAAGGCGGCGCGGGCGGCGGCGACGGCGCGGTCGATGTCGGCGGGCCGCGCCTGGGCGGCACGTCCGATGACCGCCCGGTCGTGCGGCGACCGGATGTCGAGCAGGTCCGGGCTGCTGGGGGCGGTCCATGTGCCCGCGATGAAGAGACGGTCGTAGGTGATCATGTGCCCTCTCCGGAGGATTCGAGCGAATCAGGCGAATCGACTTCGCCATCTGTCACATCAATGTAGCACTTAGATTTTCTACTACCTCAGTCATGTGGTGGAAGGTGAGACAGGTTCCACACCCCGGGCTATGCTCACCCGGTGAGAGCAGACGCAGCGCGCAATCTGGAAGCCGTCCTGACGACCGGGGCCCGTATGCTCGCCGTCGACCCGGCCGCGAGCATCGCCGCGATCGCCGCCGAGGCCGGCGTCGACCGGCGCACCGTCTACCGGCGGTTCGCGTCCCGCGAGGAGTTGCTGGCGGCGATCTACGAGGCGCGCTACGACGCGGTCGAGCGGGCCGTGGAGCACGCCAGGCTGCGCGAGGCTCCCGTCGCCGTGGCGCTGCACCGGTATGTGGAGGACGTCATCGACGTCAACCGCACGTGGCCGGTGGAGCTCACCCGGCTGCGCGCGGACGACGCGATCCAGGCGCGCCGGGACGCCCTGATCCGGGAGGTCGACGACTTCCTGCGGCGCGCCGTCGACGAGGGGCTCCTGCGCGCGGATCTCCCCCTCTCCTGGGCGAGTTCGCTGCTGCCGCAGCTCATGCACCTGGCGTCGCAGGAGCTGCCCGAACTCAGCGCCGCACAGGCCGCCGACACGGTCGTCGACACCTTTCTCCGTGGGCTCGGCTCACGGTGACGGCCGCGGGGCTTGTCGTACGTCCGTACGTCTGATTGGGTACCGCGCGACAGAACGGGGGCGTACGGCATGGATCAGAGGGCACGGCAGAACGTCCGGGGGGCGCTGCACGAAGAGCTCGGGCAGGCGATACGGCAGACCGCCGACGACATCGCCGCGGTCCTGGCCCGTGCGACCGACACAAGTGCCGCCGTACCGGGGTCGACGTGGACGGTCGGCGAGGCGGCGGCGCATCTGGCGCTGGCCAACGAGCTGATGGCCGAGCTCGCGGAGGGCCGGGAACGCCCCTACGGGGACGGCACCCCGCAGAGCCTGGCGGCGGCCAACGCCGAGTCGCTGGCCGTGTTCGGCGAGCGCCGGGCCGAGCCGCTCGCGGCGATGATCGGCGAACAGGCCGGGCGCTGTGTGGACGCCCTGGCCGCCACGGCCGACGGTCCGGCGCCGGTCACCCCGCTCGGCCCGATGGACCGGTCCGTCCTCGCCTCCTACCTGCTCACGCACATGCTGGGCCACGGCTACGACCTCGCCCGTGCGCTGCGTCGGCCGCACATGGTCGATGCCGAGCGGGTCGCGTGGTGCATGCCGTTCCTGCTCTCGGTCATGCCGGCCGTGGCGGACGGTTCGGCCACCGCCGGGCTGACCGCCCGCTACGCGATCCGGTTGCGCGGTGGCGGCAGCGCGTTCGAAGTCACGATCGCCGACGGCGCCGTGCACGTGGCGCCGGAGCCGCGGGAGCGCCCCGACTGCACGATCCTCATCGATCCCGTCGCCTTCCTGCTCATCGCCCTGGGCCGCCGCAACCCGTGGTCGGCCATGGCCCGGGGCCAGGTGCTCGCCTACGGCCGCAAGCCCTGGCTCGGGCCCCGCTTCCCCGCCCTGTTCGTCGCCCCCTGACCTCGCTCAGGGGCGCCCCCTCCGGGCAGTGCGTGCCGGCCCCCGCGACGCCGGCACGATCCGCCGGTCGCCTCCTCCCCTCCTCCCCCCGTACGGCCCAATGCCGCTCAGCCAGAAGAGGCGCGCCGGCGTGACCGATGTGACCGTGGTGGAAGGTATGGGCGCGCCCACGGATCCGAGGAGGCTGCATGGCCGAGGGACTGGTCTACGGCAGAGCGCCCCGCACTGCCCTGGCGGACGGCTCCGACCGCCCCGTACCGACCTTCGAGCAGATCGCCGTCGCCGACGCCGTCCTCTACGAGGGCTACCTCCTCTACCCCTATCGGCGGTCCTCGCCGAAGAACCGCGCCCGCTGGCAGTTCGGGGTCCTCCTTCCCCGGGACTGGGTGGAGGCCGACGGTCCGGTGCGCCCGGGCGTGTCGGGTTCGGCGGACTCCTGGTACCAGCAGACGGAGTGCCTGGTGCGGGTACGGCGGCCGGACACGGCGGTCCTGCGGCTGCGGGTGCGGTACCTGCAGATGCAGCACAAGCAGGTCGAGGACGGCCGGCAGCGGGCGGTCGAGTCGCTCACCTGCGACGACGGCACGGTCCAGCTGACCTTCGAGGAGGCGGTGCCGCGGACGGCCGACCTCACGGTCCCCCTGGACGGGGGTGAGCACACCTTCGCCGTGGGCTCCCCGGCCGGGGTCGACACGGAGGTACTGCCCGCCGGCGCCGGGCGGGTGGTACGGCGCCGGGAAGAGCTGCGGGCGCGCACCACCCTCGTGGCCGAGCGGCTCGGCGAGGATCTCCTCCGGCTCCGGGTGCGCACCGCCAACGACGGGCATTCGGCGGATCCGCACGCCCCCCGCGACCGGGCCCTGCGCCACGCCCTCATCGCCACCCACACCCTCCTCGGCGTCGAGGGCGGGGAGTTCGTCTCGCTGATCGACCCGGGCACCGGTCTCCAGGAGGCCGCCCGGGGCTGCCGCAACGACTTCACCTTCCCGGTGCTCGGCGGCGCACCGCCCGCCACCGCCCCCGAGGACGGCTCGGCGTCCGCCCTGCTGCTCTCCTCGCCGATCATCCTCCCCGACCATCCGCAGGTGGCGCCGGAGAGCCCGGGGGATCTGCACGACGCCGGTGAGATCGACGAGATCCTCACCCTGCGCACGATGCTGCTGACGGACGAGGAGAAGCGGGAGGCCCGGGCCACCGATCCGCGGGCCGCCGAGATCCTCGACCGGGTGGACACCATGCCGCCGGAGGTCTTCGAGCGCCTCCACGGCGCGATCCGCTCGCTGCACCCCGCCACCGACCCGCCGCCTGTCGGCGACCGCCCCGCCTGGTGGCAGGAGGGCGGCGACGACGGGCTGTGCCCGGCCACCGACACCGTCCTGGTCGACGGGGTGCGGGTCGGCGGCGGCGCCCGGGTGCGGCTGTGCCCGCGCGGCCGGGGTGCCGATGCCCAGGACATGTTCCTCGTCGGCCGCACCGCGACCGTGGCCGCCGTCTTCCACGACGTGGACGGCAGCACCCGTCTCGCCGTCACCGTCGACGACGACCCGGCGGCCGAACTGCACGGCTGGTACGGCCGTTTCCACTACTTCCGGCCCGACGAAGTCGAGCCGCTCGGGGGCACCGACGTCCCGGATCCTGCGGCGGCGACCACGCCGTCCCCGGGGCCCTCTCCATCGGAGGCCTAGCGCATGAGGACCAAGAACGGCACCACCACCGCCGCCGGCGGGGAACCCGGCGCAGCCGGCGAGCACCAGGGGTTCGACGAGATCACCATCCTGTGGATCTCGGAGGGCATGAGCTGCGACGGCGACACCGTCTCCGTGACGGCCGCCGACCAGCCGTCCATCGAGGACCTGGTGCTCGGCCTGATCCCGGGCGTCCCGAAGGTCAACCTGGTCAACAAGGTGCTCTCGCCGAGCCTGGGCGGCGAGGACTTCCTCGCCCCCTACCGGAAGGCGGCGCGGGGCGAGCTGGAGCCGTTCATCCTCGTCATCGAGGGCTCGATCCCGAACCAGAACATCATCGAGGGCGACGGCTACTGGACCTCCTTCGGCAACGACCCGGAGACCGGCCAGCCGCAGACCATCAACGACTGGATCGACCAACTGGCGCCCAAGGCCTGGGCGGTGGTGGCCGTCGGCACCTGCGCCACCTTCGGCGGCATCCACGCGATGGCCGGCAACCCGACCGGCTCCATGGGCCTCGCGGACTATCTGGGCTGGGAGTTCAAGTCCCAGGGCGGACTGCCCGTGGTGAACATCCCGGGCTGCCCGGTCCAGCCGGAGAACTTCATGGAGACCCTGGTCTGGGTGCTCTACCACGCCGCCGGCACCGCTCCGCCGCCCCCGCTGGACCACATGCTGCGCCCGCAGTGGCTGTTCGGCCGCACGGTGCACGAGGGCTGCGACCGCGCCGCCTACTACGAGCAGGCGACCTTCGCGACGGACTACAACTCGCCCAAGTGCCTGGTGAAGACCGGCTGCTGGGGTCCGGTGGTGAACTGCAACGTGCCCAAGCGGGGCTGGATGGCGGGCGTCGGCGGCTGTCCGAACGTCGGCGGCATCTGCATCGGCTGCACCATGCCCGGCTTCCCGGACGCGTTCATGCCGTTCATGGACGAGCCGCCCGGCGGCACCCTCTCCTCGCTGGCCATCAAGCCGTACGGGGCGGTCATCCGCCGGCTGCGCGGCTTCACCAACGAGCTGGTGAACCACGAGCCCCGGTGGCGCCACAACAAGCGCAAGCTCACCAGCGGTTACGCCCCGCGCTGGCGCCCCTGACGCGCCACGGCGGACCCCACCCCCACCGACCGACTCCCCCCACAGCAAAGGTCAGCGAGCGGATGACAACAGAGGCCCGGCAGAAAGGGCGCAAGCCCGAGCAGATCGTGGACATGTCCTGGGATCCGATCACCCGGATCATCGGAAACCTGGGCATCTACACGAAGATCGACTTCGCCAACCGGGAGGTGGTGGAGTGCCACAGCACCTCCTCCCTCTTCCGCGGCTACTCCGTCTTCATGAAGGGGAAGGACCCGCGCGACGCGGGCTTCATCACCTCGCGGATCTGCGGCATCTGCGGCGACAACCACACCACCTGCTCCGACTACGCCCAGCAGATGGCGTACGGCGTGAAGCCGCCGCCGCTGGCCGAGCACATCGTGAACCTCGGCGAGGCGGCCGAGTACATGTTCGACCACACGATCTTCCAGGACAACCTGGTCTTCGTGGACTTCTGCGAGCAGATGGTCAAGGCCACCAACCCGAGCGTCCTGGCCCGTGCGCAGAAGACCACCGCGCCCCGCGGTGACATCCACGGCTACCGGACGATCGCGGACATCATGAAGGCCTTCAACCCCTTCGAGGGCGAGGTCTACAAGGAGGCCCTGAAGGTCTCCCGGACCACCCGCGAGATGTTCTGCCTGATGGAGGGCCGCCATGTGCACCCCTCCACGCTCTATCCGGGCGGTGTCGGCACCATGCCGTCGCCGACCGCGTTCACCGACTACCTCAGCCGGCTGATGCACGTCATCGACTTCGTGAAGAAGGCCGTCGCCATGAACGACGACGTCTTCGACTTCTTCTACGAGGCGCTGCCCGGCTACGAGGAGGTCGGCAAGCGCCGTATCCTGCTCGGCTGCTGGGGCGCCTGGCAGAACCCGGACGTCGTCGACTACCGGTACGAGAACATGGAGCGCTGGGGCAAGGCGATGTACGTCACCCCGGGCATCGTGGTCGACGGCCAGCTGGTCACCAACAGCCTGGTCGACATCAACCTCGGCCTGCGGATCATGCTGGGCAGCTCGTTCTACGAGGACTGGGTCAACGAGGACCCGTTCGTCACCCACGACCCGCTCGGCAACCCCGTCGACATGCGGCACCCGTGGAACCAGACCACCCTCCCGGTGCCGCAGAAGCGGGACTTCGAGGGCAACTACAGCTGGGTGATGAGCCCGCGCTGGTTCGACCAGCGCACCGGCGACCATCTCGCCCTCGACACCGGCGGCGGCCCGCTGGCCCGGCTCTGGTCGACCGCGCTGAGCGGCATCGTCGACACGCCGTACATCAAGGCCACCGGCCACAGCGTCCGGATCTCCCTGCCCAAGGGCGAGTCCCTGCCGGAGACCACGCTGGAGTGGAAGATCCCGAAGTGGTCCAACACCCTCGAACGGGACCGCGCCCGGCCGTACTTCGTCGCCTACGCGGCCGCCATGGCCCTGCAGTTCCTGGACGAGGCGATGGGCCTGGTCCGGGCCGGCGACACCAAGGTGTTCCAGGACTTCGAGGTGCCGGACGAGGCGATCGGCTGCGGCTTCCACGAGGCCGTGCGCGGGGTCCTCTCCCACCACCTGGTGATCAAGGACAAGAAGATCGCCAACTACCACCCGTACCCGCCGACCCCGTGGAACGCCAGCCCCCGCGACAAGTTCGGCACCCCGGGCCCGTACGAGGACGCGGTCATGGGCCAGCCGATCTTCGAGGAGAACGGCCCGGACGACTTCAAGGGCGTCGACATCATGCGCACGGTCCGCAGCTTCGACCCCTGTCTGCCGTGCGGTGTCCACATGTACACGGGCAAGGGCAAGACGGTGTCCGTCACGCACTCGCCGACGTACGGAGCGAGTCATGGCTGACCCCGGGCGGCTCGACGGCCCGGCGGTCGAGGCCCGGCTGGCCCGCCTCGACACGCTCCTTGAGGGCCTGGAGACCGCCCAGGGCCCGGCCGGCCGCTCGGCCGTCGAGGCGATCCGGCTGCTGACCGAGGTCTACGGCGAGGCGCTCGCCCGTGTCCTCGACCGCGCCGACCCGCCCCTGGCCGAGCGGCTCGCCGACGACGAGCTCCTCGACCACCTCATGGTCCTGCACGACATCCATCCCGACTCCCCCGAGTGCCGGGCGGCCCGCGCGGTCGAGCGGCTGCGCCCCGCCGTGCGGGAGCGTGGCGGTGACGTCGAGTGGGCCGGGGTGGAGGGCGAGGTGGGCCGGGTGCGGCTGGCGACGGGCAGCGGTTGCGGCTCCGGGTGCGGCGGAGGTACCACGGAGGTGACCGACGCGGTCCGGGAGGCGGTGCTCGCCGCGGCTCCCGAGCTGGCCGACGTGCAGCCGGTGCCCCAGCCCCCGGCGCCCGCCTTCGTCCCCCTGGACTCCCTGCGCCGGCCACAGGAGGCCCGGTGACTGCGGACGGAGCCCTGGCCCGCCTCATCCGGTCCGCTGCCGACCACCGGCCGGCGGCGGAGACGGAGGTGTGCGACCTGTGTGCCGCTCCGGTGCCCGAGGGGCATTCGCATCTGTACGACACCGGGCAGGCCGAGGTCCGCTGCGCCTGTCGTCCCTGCTCGGTGCTGTTCGCCGAGACCCAGCAGGGTGAGGGCCGGCTCCGGCTGGTCCCCACCCGCCGGGTCCGCCTGCCGAAGGTCGACACGGCGGCCCTCGGGGTCCCGGTCGGCCTGGTCTTCTTCGTACCGCGCGCCGACGGCTCGGTCACCGCGGAGGGGCCGAGCCCGGCGGGTGCCATGCGCTGGGAGGTGGAGGCGGCGGCCTGGCAGCGGGCGGTCGCCGGCTGTCCGCCCCTGGCCACGATGACCCCCGATGTGGAGGCGTTGCTGGTCAACACCGTCCACGGCCAGGACCACCACTGGATCGCGCCGGTCGACGACTGCTTCCGCATGCTCGCCGTGATCCGCCGGGAATGGCGCGGTCTGTCCGGCGGCGGCCGGATGTGGCCGGCCGTGGAGCGTTTCTTCGAGGAGCTCACCGAGCGGTCCTGAGACCGGTCGGCCTCGGAGAACGGCAACACAGGAAGGAGAAACCCCATGGGCAGCATCAGAGTCGGCCGACCCCAGGCGAAGCCCGACACGCCGTCCCACGTGCCCGGCATACACGAGGGCAACGAGGGCCCGTACACCACCCAGAAGGGACACCACCGGGACGGCACCGCCGACGCGCGGCGCTCGACCGGTATCGACTGGAAGCGGCACGACACCCTGCTGGACGTCATGCCGAACATCCCGCCCGGATGACACAGAACAGGGAGTTCCGCAGATGATGACGGTCCGACGGACAAGAAAAGGCACGACGGCCCAGCGCGTGGTGACGGCCGAGATCGCCGTGGTGGGCGCACTGGTCCTGGCGCTGGTCGTCAGCCAGATGCCCAGCCTCGTGCGTGAGCTGAAGATCTGGCGCATCGCCGGTGGCCTGCGCCCGGGCAACCGGTATCCGTGAGCCGGGCGTGCACGAACTGTCGATCGCGACCGCGATCGTGGAGCAGGCGGACGACTGGGCCCGGGCGGACGGGGCGGACACCGTGTCGACGGTGTCCGTCCGGGTCGGCGAGCTGTCCGGGGTCGTCCCCGACGCCCTGAGCTTCGCCTTCGAGATGGCCCGCGACGGCACGGCCCTGGCGGACGCGCGGCTCGTGGTCGAGCAGGTGTCCGCCCAGGCCTGGTGCGGCCCGTGCGCCGAGGAGTTCGCGGTGGGCATGCCGCCGTTCTTCTGGTGCCCGCGCTGCGACCGGCCCTCCACCGAGCTGCGCAGCGGCCGGGAACTGGAGATCACCGCAGTGGAATGACCCCGCCGGTGCCCGGCTCGGCCCGGGGCACGGGCGGGGTCATCGCCCTGTCGTCAGCAGATACGGGGCAGCTGCTCCCCCAGCGGCAGGTCCACGACCCGGGTGCCGCCCAGGCCGGTCGCCACGACCACCATCCCGGGGTGCTCGGTCACGCACTCGCCGATCCGGGTCGCGCCCGCCCCCTGTGGATGGGCGCGCATCGCCTCCAGTACGGCATCGGCCTCCGTCGGCGGTACGAAGGCCACCAGGCGGCCCTCGTTGGCGACGTAGAGCGGGTCGAGCCCGAGAAAACCGCAGGCGTTCGCGACCGCGTCCGGCACCGGGACGGCCCGTTCGTTCAGCCGGACCCCGGTTCCCGAGGCGCGGGCGATCTCGTTCAGCGAGGCGGCCAGACCGCCCCGGGTCGGGTCGCGCAGGACGTGGATGTCGGGGGTGACGTCCAGCATGGTCGCCACCAGGTCGGCGAGGGACGCGGTGTCGCTGGCGATCTCGACGCCGAACTCCAGTCCCTCGCGCACGCTCAGTACGGCGACACCGTGCAGGCCGATCGGCCCGCTGACGATGACGGCGTCCCCGGGCCGGGCCCGCTGCGGCCGGATGTCGACCCGTTCGGGGACGAGGCCGACACCGGCGGTGGTGACGTACACCCCGTCCCCGTGTCCGGCCTCGACCACCTTGGTGTCGCCGGTGGCGATGGTGACTCCGGCCGTCTCGGCCGCCGCTCCCATGGCCCGGGCGATGCGCTCCACGACGGTCAGCTCCACGCCCTCCTCCAGGACGAAGGCCGCGGAGAGGTAGGCGGGCCGGGCGCCGCTCATCGCCAGGTCGTTGACCGTGCCGTTGACGGCGAGGTCGCCCAGGCAGCCGCCCGGGAAGAAGAGCGGCCGTACGACGTAGGAGTCGGTGGAGAGGGCCAGCCGGGCCCCGCCGAGGTGGAGGACCGCGGAGTCGGTCATCCCCGCGAGGAGGGCGTTGCCGTAGGCGGGGGCGAAGATCTGCTCGATGAGTTCGGCGGAGAGGGCGCCGCCGCCGCCGTGGCCCATCACCACGACCGGCTGGTCGCGGACCGGCGCCGGGCAGCTCCAGTTCGCGGGGTCGACGACTGTCTGTTCAGCCAACGGGGTTCATCTCCTCGCGCGGGAGCGCCGGTTCGGACATGCGGCGGTAGAGGTAGTAGGCGGCGCAGGCGCCCTCGCTGGAGACCATGGTGGCGCCGAGCGGGGTGCGCGGGGTGCAGGTGGTGCCGAAGGCCGCGCAGTCCGTGGGCTTGATGAGTCCCTGGAGCACCTCGCCGGCGCGGCATTCGGCCGGTTCCTCGGTGCGGATGCCGGTGACGTCGAAGCGGTGTTCGGCGTCGTACGCGCGGTAGGCCTCGCTCAGCCGCCAGCCGCTGGCGGGGATGCGGCCGATGCCGCGCCAGGAGCGGTCGGTGACCTCGAAGACCTCCTCGATCATGCGGATCGCGGCCGGGTTGCCGTCCTCGCGCACGGCACGGGCGTAGGCGTTCTCCACCCGGTGCTCGCCGCGCTCCAGCTGGCGGACGGTGCGGCGGATGCCCTCCAGGATGTCGAGCGGTTCGAAGCCGGTGACGACGACGGGGACCTTGTGGCGTTCGGCCAGCTCGGGGTACTCGGACATGCCCATCACGCTGCACACGTGCCCGGCGGCCAGGAAGCCCTGCACCCGGCAGGCGGGTGCGGTCATGATGGCCTCGATGGCCGGGGGGACCCGGACATGGGAGACCAGGAGGGTGAAGTTGGCCAGGCCCAGGCGTTTGGCCTGGTGGACGGCCATGGCGTTGGCGGGGGCGGTGGTCTCGAAGCCGATGGCGAAGAACACCACCTGGCGGTCGGGGTGGCGCTGGGCGAGCCTGAGCGCGTCGAGCGGTGAGTACACCACCCGCACGTCACCGCCCTCGCCCTTGACCCGGAACAGGTCCCGGTCGGTGCCGGGCACCCGCAGCATGTCGCCGAACGAGCAGAAGATCACGTCCGGGCGGGCGGCGATCTCCAGTGCCTTGTCGATGCACTCCAGGGGCGTCACACAGACCGGGCAGCCCGGGCCGTGGATCAACTCGACCTCTTCCGGGAGGAGTTGGTCGATGCCGTGCCGGATGATGGAGTGGGTCTGGCCGCCGCACACCTCCATCAGGGCCCAGGGCCGGGTGACGGTGGCCCGGATCTCGTCCAGCAGGCGGCGGGCCAGCTGCGGGTCGTTGAACTCGTCGAGGTACTTCACCGGGTCTCGCTCCCCTCGGCCTGCCGTGCCGCCTGCTGCCAGGCGTCGCCGAACTCCTCCTCCATAAGCCCGAGTTCCTCGAAGAGCTTGAGGGACGCCAGGGCCGACTCCTCGTCAAGCCGCTGCAGGGCGAAGCCCACATGGACGATGACGTACTCGCCCACCCGCACATCGGAGACGTACTCCAGACACGCCTGCTTCTGCACACCGCCGAAGTCGATCAGACCGGTGAGCGGGTCGGCGGTGTCGTCGATGCTCACGACTCTGCCGGGTACTGCCAGACACATGGGTCACTCCGTCTCGTCGCTGACTGTTTTCCGTCCGTCGTCGGGTCGTGTGCGGGCCACGGCCGGTTCGTGGGCCGCGACCATCAGCTGCCCGAGGGCCAACCCGCCGTCGTTCGGGGGGACTTCGCCGTGCGTGAGGACCCTGAATCCGTCGCCGTGCAGCAGGTCGGCGCTCGTGCTCTCCAGCAGGGCGTTGGCGAAGACGCCCCCGGTGAGGGCGACGGTGGTCAGGCCGGTGGCCCGGCGTGCCTCTCGGCAGAGGTGCCGGACGGCTTGGGCGACACCGCGGTGGAAGCGGGCCGCGATGAGCGGGGCCGGGGTGCCGCGCCGCAGGTCGGTGACGATCGCGTGCAGGGCGGGGGCCGGGTCGAAGCGGTCGCCGAAGGGGTAGGCGGCCGTGTCCTGGTCCCAGGCCAGGCAGGCCTGTGCCTCCAGCTCCAGGGCCGCCTGGGCCTCGTACCCGGCGCGGTGGCAGACCCCGGCGAGGGACGACACGGCGTCGAAGAGACGGCCCATGCTGGAGGTGGCCACACAGCCGACCTGGCTGGGCAACTGCCGTGCCAGCAGCCTGAGTTCCTCACGGGTGGAGGCGGCGACGCTGGGCAGGTCCGCGTCCCACGGCAGTCCGGCCGCCCAGAGCCGGGCCAGCGCCGTCCGGCACGGGTTGGCGACGCCCGCGTCCGCGCCGGGGAGGGGGGCCGGGGCGAGATGGGCGAGGCGCCGGTAGCCGGTGTAGTCGGCGACGAGCACCTCGCCGCCCCAGACGGTGCCGTCGTCGCCGTAGCCGGTGCCGTCGAAGGCGACGCCGATGACGGGCGTGGTGCCGTCGAGGCCGGCCTCCGCCATGGCGGAGGCGATGTGGGCGTGGTGGTGCTGGACGAACACGGTCCTCTGCAGGCGGAGTTGGGCGGCGCGGCGGCGGGCCCGGGCGGCCGAGTGGTAGCCCGGGTGGCGGTCGGCCGCGATGAGTTCGGGCCGGACACCGGTCAGCCGGTGCAGATGGTGTTCGGCCCGGGTGGCGGCCTCCAGGGTGGCCAGGTCTCCCATGTCGCCGATGTGCGGCCCGAACCAGGCCAGGTCGCCCTCGCCGACGCACAGCGCGTTCTTGAGGTCGCCGCCGACCGCGAGTGAGGGCCGTACCGGTACCGGCAGCCGCAGCGGGCGCGGGACATAGCCTCGGGAGCGGCGGAGCACCTGCTCGGTGCCGTCGGCGCGCACCCGCAGCAGGGAGTCGTCGCAGGGCGAGGCGATGGGCCGGTCGTGGGCGAGCCAGGCGTCGGCCAGTCCGAACAGCCGGGTCAGCGCCTCGTCGTCGTCCGTGACGATCGGTTCGCCGGAGCGGTTGCCGCTGGTCATGACCAGGACGCGGGGCCCGGGCGGATCACCGGGGAGGCCGAAGAGCAGAGCGTGGACGGGGGTGTAGGGCAGCATCACGCCCAGGTGCGGGCTGCCCGGGCAGACGCCGGGTGCCAGCCGGACCCCGTGACGGGGGCGGAGGAGGACGATCGGACGCCGGGGGCTGCTGAGCGCGGCCCGCTCGGCCGTCCCCACGACGGCGATCCGCTCCGCCTCGTCGAGGTCCGCGCACATCACCGCAAGGGGCTTGTCGCCGCGCGCCTTTCGGGTGCGCAGGGTGTCGACGGCTCGGGCGTTGGCGGCGTCGCAGGCCAGGTGGTAGCCGCCGACGCCCTTCACGGCGACGATCCGCCCGGCGGCGAGCAGTTCTCGCGCCCGTGAGAGGGCGTCACCATCGCGAGCGGCCCTCACTCCGCTGCCGGCGGCGGGCACCAGCCGCAGCCGGGGCCCGCAGTCGGGGCAGGCGACGGGCTGGGCGTGGAAGCGGCGGTCGGCCGGAGCGCCGTACTCCCGGGCGCAGGTGGGACACAGGGGGAAGCCGGCCATGGTGGTGACCGCGCGGTCGTACGGCATCCCGGTGGCGATGGTGAAGCGGGGCCCGCAGTGGGTGCAGGTGATGAAGGGGTGCCGATGCCGGCGGTCGGCCGGATCGGCCAGCTCGCGCAGGCAGTCGGCGCAGGTCGCGGTGTCGGGCGGGAGGAACGTGCGGCCCGGGGCCGCCTGCTCGGAGGCGCGGATCGTGAAACCGGAGTCCAGCCCGGTGACGGGCACCTCCTCGACGGCCACGGCGGTCACGGCGGCCAGCGGCGGCGGCTCGTCGGCGAGCCGCTCGCGGAACCGCTCGACCTCGGCCGCCGCGCCCTCCACCTCGATGACCACTCCGTTCGCGGTGTTGCCGACGAATCCGGCCAGCGCGAGATCGGCGGCCAGCCGGTGGACGTACGGGCGGAAGCCCACGCCCTGTACGGTCCCGCGCACGGTGATACGGCGGCGGACGGCTGACGCCGTGGTGGGAGCGGCGGTCACGAGGCGGTCGGGGCGTGGACGTGACCGTGCGGATGCGGGGCGAGGGGCGGCCGGTGCACGGGGGCGCCGTCCCGTGCGGCGAGCACCCGGTCGAGGATCGTGTCGACGCCGTCGCCGGTGCGGGCGCAGGAACGCACGATCTCCACCCCGGGGTTGACCCGCCGTACGTGGTCGGCGAAGTCGGTCTCGTCGAAGCCGGCCGGTCCGGCGAGGTCGGTCTTGGTGAGCACCACCAGGTGTGCGGAGCCGAAGGCCGTCGGGTACTTCGAGGGCTTGTCCTCGCCCTCCGTCACCGCCATCAGCACGATCCGCAGGTGTTCGCCGAGGTCGTAGGAGGCCGGGCAGACCAGGTTGCCGACGTTCTCGACGAACAGCAGCGCGGTGTCCGCCGGGAGCCAGCCCTCCAGATGGCCGCGGACCTGCCGGGCCTCCAGGTGGCACAGCCCGTCGGTCAGCAGCTGTTTCACCGGCGCTCCGGAACGGGCCAGGCGCCGGGCGTCGTTCTCGGTCGCGAGGTCGGCGGTGAAGGCGGCGACGGGCACGTCCCGTTCCCGGGCCCGGGCCAGCACCCGGCCGAGCAGTTCGGTCTTGCCGCTGCCGGGACTGGAGAGCAGGTTCACCACGCTCACCCCGCGCGCGGCCAGGTCGTCGCGCAGGCTCGCGGCCAAGCCGTCGTTCCTGGCCAGGACGGCCCGGGTGACCTCCTCCGACTGACACATGGGTGCTCCTCGATCGCCGTACCGGGAAGGACCTTCGGAGCGGGCGGATCCCGGTCCTGGTCCGCTAGCGATCCTCCGCGCCGGTGGCGGCGGTGTGCGGGAGCACGGCCGCGGCGGGGCCCGCGGATTCCTCCGGGCGGGCCAACGAAGGCGTGACCAGGGGATCCGCCAGCAGCGCCGGGACCAGGGCGTGCAGGGCCGCGACGGCCCGCCCGACCGCGTCCCGGACGGGTCCGCTCAGGCCGGGGGCGATGTCCTCGTCGCCGCGCGGCAGCTCCCCCGGCTCGCAGCCGAGCACGAGGACGCGGGGCAGCGGTTCGTCGCCGAGGTGGCCGGCCAGGGCCAGCACCTTCGCCGGGTCCATGCCGTGGGCCTCGGGCGGGGCCGCCGGGCGGCCTTCGGGGCGTTCGGGCTCGATCAGGGACAGGGTGCCGGGGCGTTCGCCCCGGGCGGCCGCGTCCACGAGTACGGCGACCGTCCAGCCGTCGAGCAGTTCGTAGGCGAGGTCCATGCCCCGGATGCCGAAGTCCCGCACCCGTACCCCGGGCGGCAGCGGGCGCTGCTCCAGGGCGCGGATCACCTCGGGGCCGAAGGCGTCGTCGCCGAGGAAGATGTTGCCGACGCCCGCCACCAGCAGCCGTGTCTCCAGCAGCCGCGTCACCGGGCACCCCCCGGGACCTTGCGGACGAAGTCCGAGCGCAGCGCGTGGTAGGCGGCGCCGGGGTCGAAGAACAGGGCGTGCATCCGGGCGAGTTCGTCCCCGCGGTACTCGGCGAGCGGCCGTTCCGCCTCGTCGGCCCGGCGCGCCGCGGCCTTGGCGGCGATCCGGCGGTCGAGGTCCGGGGCGCCGGCCAGCGCGACCGCGAGCTGTTCGACCTCGGCGGTGAAACGCTGTGCGGGGACCGGTACCAGCCGGTCGACGAGCCCGATCCGGGCGGCCGATGCGGCGCTCACCGGCTGTGCCTCCTCGGTCAGCCGCCGCGCGGTCCCGGCTCCGGCGCGGCGGGGCAGCGTGTACGTCCAGAACTCCGAGCCGTACAGGCCCATCCGCCGGTAGTGCGGGTTGAGGACGGCGCCGGCGCGGCACCAGACCTCGTCGGCGGCGAGGGCGAGCATGGCGCCGCCGGCCGCCGCGTTGCCGCCGAGCGCGGCCACGACCAGCCGGTCGGTGGTCCGCAGCACGGCCTCGACCAGGTCGTCCATCGCGTTGAGGTTGTCCCAGGACTCCTCGGCGGGGTCCTGGGCGGCCTCGATGACGTTCAGGTGGATGCCGTTGGAGAAGAAGTCGCGCCGGCCGCCGAGCACGAGGACGCGGGTGGGGCGGGCGAGGGCGTACTCGTACGCGGCGAGAAGGCGCCGGCAGTGGCCGGTGCTCATCGCCCCGCCGGGGAAGGAGAAGCTCACGAAACCGACGTCACCCTGCCGTCGGTAGCGGATGTCGGTCCAGGTGCGACGGTCCGGGGGCAGTTCGAGCGGGGCGGGGCTCTCGGCGAGGTCCGGGGTGGCGAGGATGTCGGCCGCGGGGCGGCGGAACGGGGCGGGGTCGCCGGAGTTCCTGCGGGGGCGCAGCTCGGGGATCCACACGGCGCCGTCCCGGGTGGCCCGGCAGACCGCGCCCGCCCGGGTCGCGAGCAGCTCGCCGGGCTCGCCGGTCAGCCGGTCCTCGGGATGGCCTCCGTGCAGGAACACCTCCCGGCCGAGGAGTTCGTCCAGCACGCCCGGCTGCGAGTCGGCGCCGCGCAGCTTGCGCAGCACCGTCCCGGTGTCGTCGGCCGCCCAGTCGATCCGCCGCCGCTGCCGGCGGAAGACGTCACGCCAGACGACCCTGCCGCGGATCTCGGGATCGCTCTGCGGCCGCGGCTTGTACGAGCCCTCCGCGTACCGTCGTACGGCCTTGTGGACGGCGGTGAGGGCGGCGTCGGCGGCCTCGTTGCGGTAGAGGTCGCTCTTGCCGACCGGTTCCACCGGGAACGGCTCGCTCGCCCAGACGGGGCCCGCGTCCATGGCCGCCTCGGCCTGGAGCACGGTCACCCCCCAGTGGGGTGCCTGTTCGGCGATGGCCCAGTCGAGGGAGGAGGGGCCGCGGTCGCCGAGCGGTCCCGGGTGCACGATCAGGCAGGTGTGCTCCCGCCAGACGTCCTCGGGGAGTGCCGTCTTCAGCATGGGGGCGATGACCAGCTCCGGCCGCCGGTCCCGTACGGCGGAACGGACGGCGTCCGGGCCGTGCCCGGCGAGGACGACGTCCACCCGGTGGCCGAGGTCGGACAGTTCGGCGTACACCCGCTGCGACAGGCTGTTGAACGCACTTGCGACGAGCAGAATGTCCATGGTGCGGCATATTCGCCGCTTCAGGGGCTTCCGGGAAGGACCCCTGCGGCGTTTCGCCGACCGTCCTGGACCGCCCGGCCCTCCCGCGCCCGGAACGCCCACTCCATCCTGGGCTCCGTCACGAACCGGAAGACCCGGCGCACCGGCGGTGTGCACAGCAGCGTGACCGCCACGGCGGCGACGAGGGTGACCGTCACCGCGCCGAGCGGGCCGTGCATCCAGGCCGGGTCGTACCAGTGGGCGGGCTTGGCGCCCTGGGCGAGGAAGCCGTGCAGCAGATAGCCGTAGAGCGTGCCCGCGCCGAGACCGGTGAACCAGGTGCGGCGGCCCGGGACCCAGGCGAGGAAGCAGGCGACCAGGACCAGCGAGCAGCCGAAGGTGGCGAGGGTCATGACGGGCCCGTACCAGGCGGGCGCGCCCAGCTGCTCGGCGCTCTCCTTGTGGAAGAACCAGCGGTAGCCGAGGAACGGCACCGACCAGTACGCGACGGCGAGGGCTGCCGCGAAGGCGGGCACGGCGCACAGGCGCACGCTCCGGCGGCGCAGCAGGCTGAAGTGTTCCGGGCGCAGACACAGGCCGAGGACGAAGTACGGCAGGAACTGCAGGACGCGCTGCAGATCCAGGTCGCTGCCGATGGACGACGCGAGGCTCGCGAGCATGGCGACGGCGAGCGCGACGGGCAGCGGCCACCGCACCAGCCGCCAGATCGGGGTCGTCAGCCGCCAGATGAACAGGGCCGCCAGGAACCAGGTCAGATACAGCGGGTCCAGCAGGCTGATCTCGCGGTCCGGGGCGTGGTCGCTCCACCTGGTGAACAGCGTGTAGGCGACCTCGAAGACGACATAGGGGACGGCGACGCCGGTGACGAGCCGCCTGATCCGGGCCGGGCTCGCGTCGAAGGTGCGGGAGAAGTAGCCGGAGACGACGATGAACGCCGGCATGTGGAAGGCGTAGACGAACGTGTAGAGCGCGGTGACGGTACGGCTGTCCGGGCGCAACGGCTCCCAGGCGTGGCCGACGGCCACGAGCACGATCGCCAGGTACTTCGCGTTGTCGAAGTAGGCGTCGCGGTGGGCGTCGCGCCGCGCGGCGGGCGGGCCGCTCCGGTCGGCCGCGCCCGGGCGTGGCGGCGGGACCGGTGTCCGGTCCGCGAGCTGCGCGGGCGACGCGTCGACTGTGGTTGCTGTCTCGCGGGAGCCGAACAGACCAGAACACCTCTCATACGAACGTGCGCTCCGGGGAGCGACGGGGCACAGGGGGACGGGGCATGCGGAGGCCTGCTCCGGTCACGCTGCTCTCCGGATTCCCGCGGAGTAAACCCACCCTTCTGTTCGGGTGCCATCGCGGGAAACCGCGCACGTCCGCCGCGCCGCGCCACGAAGATGGTGCCGTCCGTGTTGACCGGGATCTCCAGGGAGCGTGCCAACGTGACGTCGTCGGACCGGGCCTCCGCACGATTCGAGGAACTGCTGGACACCCGCCCGGAGACCCTCCGGGAAGCCGCGCAGGATTTCGGCCACCTCGTGCACTCACCGCCGCTCGGCGTGCTGCGGCCCCGCTCCGCGGCCGAGGTCAGGGACGCGCTGGTGTACGCGGGACCGCGTGGGATCCCGGTGGCGGCGCGGGCCGGCGGCCACTCCCTGTACGGCCAGGGGCAGGCGCGGGGCGGGATCGTCCTCGACCTGGGTGAGCTGAGCGCGGTCGGGCCGGTGGCCGGCGACCGGGTGGAGGTGCGGGCCGGGGCGCTGTGGCGGGACGTGCTCGCGGCGACCCTGCCGTACGGGCTCGCGCCGCCCGTCCTCACCGACTACCTCGGTGCCGGCGTCGGCGGTGTGCTGAGCGTGGGCGGGCTGGGCGGCGCCAGTCACCGGCACGGCCTGGTCGCGGACTCGGTACTGGAACTGGAGGTGGTGACCGGGGCCGGCGAGCACCTGGTCTGCTCGCCGGACCACCATGGCGCCCTCTTCCACACGGTCCTGGCCGGCCTGGGGCAGGTCGCCGTCATCGTCCGGGCCACCCTGCGCCTCACCCCCGCGCCCGCCCTGGTGCGCCGCTACTGCCTGTACTACCCCGACCTCGACGCCTACCTGTCCGACCAGCGCCTGCTGGCGACGGACCGGCGCTTCCGCTACCTCGAAGGCCAGGCCCGCCCCGTCGAGGACACCGCCGACGGCTGGCACTACATGGTCGAGGCCCTGGCCGCCCACCAGGGCCCGACCCCGCCCGACGACGGAAAGCTCCTCGGCGACCTCTCGTTCGGCACGGCCGAGACCGAGGACCTCGACTACGCCGAGTTCGCGAACCGGGTCGCGGCCGACGAGGAGACCCTGCGCGCGAGCGGAGAGTGGCTGCACCCGCATCCCTGGCTGAACCTGCTGCTCCCCGAGGACACCGCGGCGTCCGTCGTGACCGACATCCTCGCCGACCCCGCCTTCGCGGACCTGCGCGAGAACGGCCTGGCTCTGCTCTACCCCCTCCTCACCCGCACCCTGTGGGCCCCGCTGTTCCGGCGCCCGCGCGGCGAGGTCGTCCATCTGCTCGCCCTGCTGCGCACGGCCGCCCCGGGCGAGGCCGACCCGATGGTGGCCGCCAACCGCCGGGCGTACGAGTACGCGCGGGCCAAGGGCGCCGTCGCCTACCCGGCGAACGCGCTGCCGATGTCCCCCGCCGACTGGCGCGAGCACTACGGCAGCCAGTGGGGAACGCTGGCCGAGGCCAAGAGCGTGCACGACCCGCACGGCGTGCTGGGCCGGGGGCACGGCCTGTGGACACCGTCGTAGGGCGGTGGCGCGCGGCACCGTGTTCCGCCGGGGTGTCGATTCCGCCCGGCGCCGTTCGTCGGTGGGGTGTAGGAAGCTCTTGAGGACCGGGAGGAACCATGAAGTACATGCTGCTGGTCTGCGGCGACGACTCCGCCGACGCGTCCGGGATGGCGCCGGTCGAACCCTGGGTGGAGGAGCACGGTGTCCGCCGCGGGGACCGGCTCTACGGGCACCGGCTGCGGCTGCCGGACACGGCCGTCACCGTGCGGGTGCGCGACGGTGAGGTACTGCGGACCGACGGGCCGTTCGCGGAGACGAAGGAGTACGTCGCCGGGTTCGACGTCCTCGACTGCGACAGCCTGGAGGACGCCGTACGGATCGCCGCCCAGCACCCGGTGGCCACCATCGGGGCCATGGAGGTGCGCCCGTTCTGGGACGAGGGGCTCATGGAGGACGCCGAGACGGCCGTCCGCCGTATAGACGCCGAGCTGACCGAGGCCGCCCGGGAGCGGGACGTCGACCGGACGACGGCCTGCTACGCGCCGGACGTGGAGGTCTTCGGGCCCGCCGGCGTCGAGGCGCAGTCGGGGATCGCCGAACTCCGCAAGGCGGTCGAGGCCTGGTTCGCGACGCTGAGCGGACCCGTGCACCGCGAGGTGCTCGAACTGCGTGTGCGCCCCGGGGAGGGCAGCACGTTCAGCCACGCCCTGGTCCGGCTGCGCGGCACCCGGGTGACCGGGGAGCCGCTGGACCGGGTGGTGCGCGTGACCACCGGATACCGGGACACCGGGTTCAGCTGGCTGATCGCCCACGAGCACGTCTCGGTGCCCCAGGAGACGACAATCGGGAAGGAGCGGTCATGAAGTACGTCCTGTTCATCTGCACCCCGGTCGGCGGCGAGGAGCTCAGCCCCGCCGAGATCGCCCAGGACCCGCGCTTCACCTCGTACATCCACGAGGTCCGTACCCGGGACGTCGTCAAGGGCGGCGCCCGGCTGCGGCCCGCCGCCGACGCGACCACCGTGCGCGTCCAGGGCGACGAAGTGCTGCTGAGCGACGGGCCGTTCGCCGAGACCAAGGAGTACGTCGCGGGGCTCGACATCATCGAGGTCGCCGACCTCGACGAGGCCATCGCTCTCGCCTCCCGGCACCCCGCGGCACTCGCCGGCGGCTCGGTGGAGGTGCGGCCGGTCTGGGAGTGAGTGCCGGTGACGACCTTGAACGACGTCGAGAAGGCCGTCGCCGCCGCCTTCCGCGAGGAGTGGGCCCAGGTCGTCGCCACCCTGATCCGGGTGACCGGTGACTGGGACCTCGCCGAGGAGTGCGCGCAGGACGCCTTCGCCCAGGCGCTCGAACGGTGGCGGCGCGACGGAGTGCCGCGCCGCCCCGGCGCCTGGCTGACCACGACCGCCCGCAACCGCGCCCTGGACGTGCTGCGCCGGGAGGCGGTGGGGGCGGCGAAGCTGCGGGAGGCGGCGGTGCAGGCGCGGGACGAGAGGCCGTACGACCCGTACGACCCGGACCACGAGGGCGACGACAGCGGTGTGCGGGACGACCGGCTGCGGCTGGTCTTCACCTGCTGTCACCCGGCGCTGCCGATCGAGGCCCGGGTCGCGCTGACGCTGCGCACCCTCGCCGGGCTGACCACGCCCGAGATCGCCCGCGCGTTCCTCGTCCCCGAGGCGACGATGGCGCAGCGGCTGGTGCGCGCCAAGCGCAAGATCCGCAACGCCGGCATCCCGTACCGGGTGCCGCCCGCGCATCTGCTGCCCGAACGCACCACGGGCGTCCTCGGCGTGCTCTACCTGCTGTTCAACGAGGGGTACGCCGCCACGGCCGGCGCCGACCTGATGCGGACCGGCCTGTGCGCCGAGGCGATCCGGCTGGCCCGCTTGCTGGCCCGGCTGATGCCCGACGAGCCCGAGGTCGTCGGCCTGCTCGCGCTCCTCCTGCTGCACGACGCACGCCGGGACACCCGGGTGGACGCGGCGGGCGACCTGGTGACCCTGGAGGACCAGGACCGTACGGCTTGGGACCGCGCCGAGATCGACGAGGGCGCGGCCCTGCTGGACAGTGCCCTGCGCCGCGGCCACCCGGGCCCGTACCAGATCCAGGCCGCCATCGCGGCCTGCCACACCACCGCGCCGACAGCGGCCGACACCGACTGGGCGGACATCGCGGGCCTCTACGGCGAACTCCAGCGGTACGTCCCCTCGCCCGTGGTCCGCCTGAACCGCGCGGTCGCCGTGGGCATGGCCGAGGGCGGAGAGGCGGGGCTCGCCCTGGTGGCGGAGCTGGAGGCGGAGGACGACCTGACCGGCTACCACCTGCTGCCCGCCACCCGCGCCGACCTGCTGCGCCGGATGGGACGCGACCGGGAGGCGGCCGAGGCGTACGCGCGCGCACTGGAACTGGTGGAGAACGCGGCCGAGCGAAGGTTCCTGGAGAGGCGGCTCGCCGAGTGCCGGTCCGAGTAGGTGGTACAAGGGTTGCCCCCACTCCGAATGCGGCAGCCCACTGGAGTGATCGCGGGGCGGGCCGTGCGGGCCCTGCCTAGCGTGACGGTCCATGGCAACGATTTCCGCGAAGCCCGCCCTGGCGTTATCGGTGGCGGCGATCGTGCTGGCGGCCGCACCGGTGGCCAGCATTCGGTCGTCCCCGCCAGAGCCTGCTCCGCTTCTTCCTTACCGGAGACAAGTCGCAGTATGGCAGCGTTCAGATGTCCTTCCTGTGCGGTGATGTCGCCGCACCCCGCGATCCGCAGACGTACTGGCGTGACGTCCAACGGGCCCGTGCGCAGGACCCGTTGTTCGGGCCGGTGACCAACGGCATCGGGCCGTGCGCCTTCTGGGACCCGCCGCGCGAGCGGCCGACGACGATCCGGGACGACCTGCCGGCCCTGCTCGTCAACGCGACCGGCGACCCGCGCACCGTCCACCAGGGCGCGCAGGCCGTGCACCGGGACCGGCCCAGCTTCCACCTGGTCGTGCCGTGCGCTTATCGTCTGTTGACGGGATCGAAGCGCCGCTCGGCCGCTTCCGGATGCACCGCGCCTTCGCCGCCTGGCTGCGCACCGCGGCCTGCGGAACACCCCTCGCCGTCCTGCTGGACGACCTCCACCGCGCGGACGCCGAGACCCTCGCCCTGGTCGAGGCGGCGGCCGCCGTCACCGGGGCGCCCCTGCTCACCGTCGCCGGTTACCGCCCCGCCGAGGTCGGCGGACACCTCCTGAAGACCCTGGCCCAACTCGCCCCGGCCGCCCCGCACCGGATCGCGCTCGGCGGCCTGCCCCCGCACGACACCGCCACCCTGGTCGCGGCCGTCTGCGGGACGCCCGTGGATCCCGCGACCGTGACGGCACTGGCCGAGCGCACCGGAGGCAACCCGTTCTACGTCCTGGAGAGCGCCCGTCTCCTCGCCGACGAGGGCGCGCTGGTCGCGGTCTCCGAGGTCCCCCAGGGGGTGCGCGACGTGCTGCGGCGGCGCCTCGCCCTGCTGCCCGCCGCCGCACGGTCCGCCGTCCAGCTCACCGCCGTGCTGGGCCTGGAGGCCGAGGTCTCCCTCCTCGTCGACGCCGCGGAGACGGACGAGGAGCAGGTGCTGGAGGGACTCGACGCCGCACTCGCCGCCGACCTGCTCGCCGAACCCGGGCCCGGCCGCGTCCGGTTCGTGCACGCCCTGGTCCGCGACACCGTCTACGCCGACCTGTCCGGTGTCCGGCGCTCCCGGCTGCACGCCCGGGTCGCCCGCCTGCTTCGCCGGCACCGCCCCGGCGAACTCGCCGCCCTGGCCCACCACTTCGCCCTCTCCGGGAACGCCGCCGACGCCCCGCTCGCCGTCGACTACGCGCTGCGCGCCGCCGAGGCGGCCGAACGGCGGTACGCCCACGACGTCGCCGTCACCCTCCTCCAGCAGACGATCGACACGCACACGGCGACCATGGGCGCAGCCGCCCGACCGGACCGGCTGATCGAGCTGTTGGTACGGCTGCTGGGCGCGCAGGTGCGCACCGGTGCCACGGACGCGGCCCGGCGTACCCGGCAGCGGGCGGTCGAACTCGCCGAACAGGCGGACCGCGGCGACCTGGTCGCGGCCGTCTACGGGGCGTGGACCGAGCCCGCGCCCTGGCGCAGCCGGCTCGAAGGGCCGTACGACCGGCCCACGCTGGACCGCCTCGAACGGCTCACGTCCGATCCCGGGTTGGACGGCCCGACCCGAGCGCGTGTCCTGCAGGTCCTCGTCGACGCGGTCGCCGCCGAGGACGCGCCCCGGGCGCTGGAGGCGGCCGACGCCCAGCTCGCGCTGGCGCGGACGGACAGCGAACCCCGGCTGATGGCGGCCGCGTTGATGACGTCGGCGCGGCTGCTGCCGCACGAGACCCGGGCGGCCGCGCGAGCGCCGCTCACCGCCGAGTTGCGCGAACTCGCCCACGCCCACGACCTGCCCGCCTACCGCTGGGTCTGCGAGCACCTCGACGCGATGACCGCCGCCGCCCGCAACGACCCCGCCGCCGTGCACCGGCACACCGCGCAGGGCCTGGTCCTCGCGCGCCGCTACCGCCTGGTGTGGGCGCAGGGGCTCAGCGCCGCGACGTCCGCGATGCTGGCCGTGGTGACCGGACGTTTCGAGGTGGCGGAGGCCGGTTACGCCGAGGCCGACACCCTGCTCCAGCGGGTCGGCGCCCACCACGCGACCGGGCTGCGCACGCTCGGGCTCATCAGCATGCGGCTCGCCCAGGACCGCGCGGCCGAGATCGAGCCGATGGTCCACGCCGTGTACGAGTCGGCGGGCGGCCCGGTGGCGGTGGCCCAGGCCCTCGTCCTGGCCCGCCTCGGCAGACTCGACGAGGCCCTGGCGGTACCCGTCTCGCCGGAACCGCTCCGGGACCATCTCTACGGCCTCGAACTCGACTTCCGCGCCCAGCTGGCCGTCCTCCACCGGGATCACGAGGCCGCGGTCGCCCTCGTCCGGCACCTGCTGCCACTGCAGGACCAGCTGGCCGGCGCGGCGGGCGCGGCCTATGCGAGCCGCCCCCTCGCACACGCCCTGGCCGACCTGCACCGGCTCCTGGGCGAGGACCGGGAGGCGGCCGAGGGCTACGCCCTGGCCGAACGCACCGCGCACGCCTGGGGTTCGCCCCACCTCGCCACGAACGCCCGCCGGGCCGCGGCCGACCTGTCGAACACCCAAGCCCGCAAACGCACCTTCGCAACCTGACCGGACGGACACGGGCCCCGCCCCGGCGACGCGCGGCCCCGAACCCGCGGAGGCCGGAGAGACGCCCGGCGAATCCCCGGGCCCAACCCGGCGGGCGCACGGACTCGACCTGCCGGACGCCGAACGAGACGGCCCGGCGGATACGCGCAGCCGCCCTGGCGGACGCGCGGACCCAACCCGGCGGACGCCAGAGAAGACACCCCGGCGGATACGTGAGCCCGACCTGGTGGAGGCGCGGACCCGACCCGGCGAAGGCCGGAGAGACACCGGGCGAATCCCCGGGCCCAACCCGGCGGGCGCACGGAGGACCCGACCCGGCGAAGGCCGGAGAGACACCGGGCGAATCCCCGGGCCCAACCCGGCGGGCGCACGGACCCGACCCGGCGGACGCCGAACGAGACGGCCCGGCGGATACGTGAGCCCGACCTGGCGGACGCGCGGACCCAACCCGGCGGACGCCAGAGAGACGCCCGGCGGATCCCCGGGCCCAACCCGGCGGGCGCACGGACCCGACCCGGCGCATGCCGAACGAGACGGCCCGGCGGATACGCAGAGCCGCCCCGGCGGATGCACGGACCCAACCCGGCGGACGCCGGACGTGGTGGTCCGGCCGAGCCGCGGCGAGTGCGTCGCGCCCGGTCGTGTGGCCGGGCGGGACGCGGGGGGGGGTCAGGCGCCGAGGGCGGTGTCGACCACTGCCTTGGCCTCCTGCTGGACCCGGGCCAGGTGGTCGGGGCCCTGGAAGGACTCGGCGTAGATCTTGTACACGTCCTCCGTGCCGGACGGGCGGGCCGCGAACCAGGCGTTCTCCGTCGTCACCTTGATGCCGCCGATCGCCGCGCCGTTGCCCGGCGCCTCCGTGAGGACGGCGGTGACCGGCTCGCCCGCCAGGGTCTCGGCGGTGACCTGGGCCGGGGAGAGCTTGGCGAGGAGGGCCTTCTCCTCGCGGGTCGCCGGGGCGTCGATACGGGCGTAGGCCGGTGCGCCGAAGCGGGCGGTCAGGTCGGCGTAGTGCTCGGACGGGGTCTTGTCCGTCACGGCCGTGATCTCGGAGGCGAGCAGGGCGAGGAGGATGCCGTCCTTGTCGGTCGTCCAGACGGAACCGTCCCGGCGCAGGAAGGACGCGCCGGCCGACTCCTCGCCGCCGAACCCGATGGCACCGCTGACCAGTCCGTCCACGAACCACTTGAACCCGACCGGCACCTCGACGAGTTGGCGGCCGAGGTCGGCGGCGACCCGGTCGATCATCGAGGAGGAGACGAGGGTCTTGCCGATGCCGGCACTCGCCGCCCACTGCTCGCGGTGGCGGTAGAGGTAGGAGATGGCGACGGCGAGGTAGTGGTTGGGGTTCATCAGGCCGGCGTCGCGGGTGACGATGCCGTGCCGGTCGGCGTCGGCGTCGTTGCCGGTGGCGACCCGGAACTCGTCCCGCTTCTCGATCAGCGAGGCCATCGCGTACGGCGAGGAGCAGTCCATGCGGATCTTGCCGTCCCAGTCCAGCGTCATGAACCGCCAAGTGGGGTCGGTGTAGGGGTTCACTACGGTGAGGTCGAGCCCATGGCGTTCGGCGATGCGGCCCCAGTACGCGACGGAGGCCCCGCCGAGCGGGTCGGCGCCGATGCGCAGCCCGGACGCGCGGATCGCGTCGAGGTCGAGGACGCTGGGCAGGTCGTCGACGTAGACGCCCATGAAGTCGTACCGGCCGGTGGTGGGCGCGGCCAGCGCACGCTCGTACGGGATGCGCTGTACGTCCTTCAGCCCGCCCGCGATGATCTGGTTGGCGCGGTCCTGGATCCAGGAGGTGGCGTCGGAGGCGGCGGGGCCGCCGCTGGGCGGGTTGTACTTGAAGCCGCCGTCGGCGGGCGGGTTGTGCGAGGGCGTGACGACGACGCCGTCCGCGAGGCCGGTCGTACGGCCGCGGTTGTGGGTGAGGATGGCGTGCGAGACGGCGGGGGTGGGGGTGTAGCCGTCGGCGCTGTCGACGAGGACGGTCACGCCGTTGGCGGCGAAGACCTCCAGCGCCGTGACCTTGGCGGGCTCGGACAGGGCGTGGGTGTCGGCGCCCAGGAAGAGGGGGCCGTCGGTACCCTGGCCGCTCCGGTACTCGCAGATGGCCTGGCTGGTGGCTGCGATGTGGTCCTCGTTGAACGCGGTCGTCAGCGACGATCCGCGGTGTCCCGAGGTGCCGAACGCGACCCGCTGGTTCGGGTCGGCCGGGTCGGGGTGCAGCGCGTAGTAGGCCGTGACCAGCCGGGCCACGTCGACGAGGTCCTCCGGAGCCGCCGGCCGGCCCGCTCGCTCATGCGGCATGAGTCCACTTCCTCCGCAGTCGTTGATCGATCACTCGACGCCCATCTTTCCTTGCCTGCGCCACCGGACGCGAGTGCGGCACCGGCCGCACGCCGAAGACACGGCGGGTTCACGGCTGGTTCACAGCGGGCCGCCGAGGATACGCGGAGCACGCGGCGCGCGGTGGACGGTCGTGCGAACCGCTCACGAACGGGTGCCGCGGACGTTCCGGAAGGCCGCCGACGGGACATACTGAACATCAGTCAACTCCCGCGCCCCCGGGCCCTCACGAGAGGACGCACCGTGGAGAACTCCCTCGCGCCCGCCGCCCAGGACCGCTACGACACCTACCTGGACCATGTGAGGCACTGCCCCGACTGCCGTCCCGTGCGCTGCCGGACGGGCCAGGCCCTGGTGCGGGCCTACCTCGCGACCACCCGGCCGGAGGCGGACGCCCCCGAGCGCTGACCGTGCGGGCGCACGCGAGAAGGCCCCCGGACGGTTCCGAAGGGCCCTCGCGTGTCGTTCAGTGTGCCGCGGACACCGTCCGCGCGGCGGCCGGAGCCTTCGCCGGCCTCGGGTGGAGCACGCGCTCGGCCAACTCGCCGAAGAGCAGCCCGAATCCGCCCCAGAGCGTCAGCTGGATGGCCAGTGCCGAGAGCCGGAACCGCCACAGCAGGGTGGCCGGGAAGTCCTTCGGCACCTCGTTGACGGCGGGCAGGAACTGGTACGCCAGCCCGATCACGACGGCGAACGCGACCACCGCGAGCACGGTCGCCCACCAGGTGCCCAGTCTCGGCCGGAGCCGCTTGCCGAGGATGGTCGCGGCCACCGCCAGCAGCACGCTGAGCAGCATCATCAGGAAGTACAGGGTGGTGCGCTTGCCGATGGTGTCCGGGTCGCCCACCGACGGCGGGTTGGCCGGGTACTTGAGGAACGGCACCACGTACACGGCGAGCAGCGCGCAGCCCGACAGCAGCAGCGCCGTCGCCCGCGGCGAGAAGCGCCCGACACGGCCGAGGGCGAAGCTGAAGGCGAGGGCGGCGATACCGCCGAAGGCGACCCCGTAGACCAGCACGCCGGTGGCCAGGCCCGCGGTGGACTGCAGGGAGCGGGAGACGACCGCCATCTCGTGCTCGTGCGAGTGGGCGTCCTCGAAACTGATCGCCTTGTCGACGTTCGGTTCACCGAGCAGGTAGGCGACGATCAGGGCGAGCGCGCCGGCGGCCAGGCCGGCGAGCATGCCCCGTACCAGGAGGTTCCGTACCGTTGCGGAGTTCATGAGGTGTTCGGCGTCCCTCGCGTCAGTGGCAGGGGAAGCCGAGCAGGTGGCGGGCGTCGTGCACCCATTCGTGGACGTCCGTGCCGTTGAACACGGAGGTGGCGCCCTGCTCGGCGCCGACGAAGTAGAGCAGGACGAGCATCAGGATGCCGAAGAAGACCGCCCAGGGAGCTATCGCGGACAGCGGCAGCTTGGCGGGAACGGCGGGGGTGTTGGCTGTCGGCGGAGCGACGGTCTGCGCCATGGCAGGACCTCCTCTGGGAGTTCGCGTCCCATCTCGGTGGTGCACATGACGACGGCCACGGGTCTGACTCACAAGCGCCCGGGGGCTCTTGCATACAGTGGCGCGACCGTTCCGGATTCCCACCGGCTTCCGTCTCGCCGTCGTCGATATCGGACAGACCGTACCGCGTGTCAGGGGCACGGCCAAGACCGCGTCACCGGGCGTGATCTTCATCTCCTGCCTGCTGGGCGGTCGACGGCCCGCCTCATCCGGGCGGGGCGAGACCCAGTTCGCGCTCGCCGAGCGGGGCGAAGAAGCGGTCGACATCGGCGTCGGTGACCTCGGCGAGGGTGGCCGGGGACCAGCGCGGGTCGCGGTCCTTGTCGACGACCTGGGCGCGGATGCCCTCCACCAGGTCAGGGGTGGCGAGGGTCGCGCAGGAGACGCGGTACTCCTGGTCCAGGACCCGCTCCAGCGAACCGAGTCGCCGGGCGCGGCGCAGTGCCTCCAGGGTGACCTTGAGGGAGGTCGGTGACCTGGTGAGGAGGGTCTCCGCCGCCTGCTTCGCGGCCGGGTCGCCGTGCGCCGACAGCCGCCGGACGATCTCCTCGACCGTGTCGGCCGGGTAGCAGGCGTCGATCCACGCCCGGTGGCCGGCCAGCTCCCCGTCGGGCGCCGACCGCGCATGGCGCGCGAGCGCTTCCGGTACGGGCAGTTCGGCGAGGTCGTCGAGGAACGCCGGGATCGAGGCGGACGGCATGAAGTGGTCGGCGAGTCCGCACAGCAGCGCGTCGGCGGCGCCGATCCCCGCGCCGGTCAGGGCGAGATGGGTGCCCAGTTCGCCGGGGGCCAGGGCGAGCAGACGGGTGCCGCCGACGTCGGGGACGAAGCCGATGCCCGTCTCCGGCATGGCGATCCGTGACCGCTCGGTGGTGATGCGGACGCTGCCGTGCGCGGAGACGCCGACACCGCCGCCCATCACGATGCCGTCCATGATCGCGACGTACGGCTTGGGGTAGCGGGCGATCCTGGCGTTGAGGTGGTACTCGTCGTACCAGAAGGCGGCCGAGGCGGTGCCGTCCCCGTCGCGGGCGTCGTCGTGGACGGCGCGGATGTCGCCGCCCGCGCACAGGCCGCGCTCCCCCGCACCGGTGATGACCACGGTCTCGACGGCCGGATCGTGCTCCCAGGCCGTCAGGGCGTCGGCGATGCACAGCACCATCGCGTGCGAGAGCGCGTTGATGGCCTTCGGCCGGTTGAGGGTGAGGTGTGCGGCCCGGCCGGTCGTGTGCAGCAGGACGTCGCTCATCGGGACGCCTCCGTCAGGTCGCGGGCCACGGTGACACGCATGATCTCGTCGGTTCCTTCCAGGGTCTGATGGGCACATCGGTCACGGACGATCTTCTCGCGGCCGGTCCGCCCGCAGCGCGACGGCCCGCCGGAGGGCGTCCCGGCGGGCCGCCGTCTGATCCCCCGCCTCAGGCCTCCAGTCCGCCGCGCTTCATCAACTGCGCGGCGATCACGTTGCGTTGGATTTCGTTCGTGCCCTCGCCGACGATCATCAGCGGGGCGTCGCGGAAGTAGCGCTCCACGTCGAACTCGGTGGAGTAGCCGTAACCGCCGTGGATGCGGACGGCGTTGAGCGCGATCTGCATGGCGGTCTCGGAGGCGAAGAGCTTGGCCATGCCGGCCTCCATGTCCACCCGGCGCCCCGCGTCGGCCTCGCGGGCGGCGTGGAGGGTGAGCTGGCGGGCGGCGGTGAGCGAAGTCGCCATGTCGGCGAGGTAGTTGCCGATGGACTGGTGCTGCCAGATGGGCTTGCCGAACGACTCACGCTGCTGCGCGTAGGCGAGGGAGTCCTCCAGGGCGGCGCGGCCGACGCCGAGGGCGCGGGCGGCGACCTGGAGTCGGCCGGTCTCCAGGCCCTTCATCATCTGTGCGAAGCCCTTGCCCTCGGCACCGCCGAGGACGGCGTCGGCGGGCGCCCGGTAGTCCTCGAAGACCAGCTCGCAGCTCTCCACGCCCTTGTAGCCCAGCTTGGGCAGGTCGCGGGAGACGGTCAGGCCCGGCCCGTGCTCGACGAGGAGGACGGAGATGCCCCGGTGCGCGGGGTCGGCGTCGGGATCCGTCTTGCACAGCAGGGCGATCAGGCCCGATCGCCTGGAGTTCGTGATCCAGGTCTTCGTACCGTTCACCGCGTAGCCGTCGGCGACCGGGCGGGCGATGGTGCGCAGGGCCTGGAGGTCCGAGCCGCCGCCCGGTTCGGTGAGGGCCATGGTCGCCCGGATCGCTCCGGTCGCCATCCTCGGCAGGTAGCGCCGCTTCTGCTCCTGCGTACCGAAGTGCAGCAGCAGTTTGGCCACGACCGTGTGGCCGCCCATCGCACCGGCCAGGCTCATCCAGCCGCGCGCGAGTTCCTCGGTGACCAGGACGTAGCAGGGCGTGGAGACGGGGGTGCCGCCGTACTCCTCGGGGATCGCGAGGCCGAAGATGCCGAGCCGTTTCATCCGCTCGATCAGGTCCTCGGGGTAGGTGTCGGCGTGCTCCAGCTCCCGGACCACCGGTCTGACGGCCTTGTCGACGAAGTCACGCACCGTGCGCACCACGAACTGCTCGTCCTCGGACAGGATGTCGAGAGTGCTCATGGTGTCATGGTCCCAGTGGTGATCCACGGACTCGACCTCCCCGTAAGGACGGAGCCCATGCCCGCCTCGCTCGCCTCCCACGTGGAGTCATGGCATCCCGGACCGGTGACGGACGAGGACGCGTTGCCGCCCGGTCCGGCGGCGGCCCTCTCCGCGGTACTGGATCTCCCCGGGCCCGCCGCCGCGTCCGGCGACCGGCTGCCCCCGCTGTGGCAGTGGCTGTACTTCCTGGACTGGGCACCCCGGCGGGCCCTCGGCCCGGACGGCCACCTCCGGGACGCCCGCTTCCTCCCGCCCGTCCCCGAACGCCGTCGCATGTTCGCCGGCGGCCGCTGCGAGGTCGTCGCGCCCCTGCGCCTGGGCGAACCGGCGGAGCGGGTCAGCAGTCTGGCCGCCGTCACCCCCAAGCGGGGCCGCAGCGGCGAGTTGCTGTTCGTCACCGAACGCCAGGAGTTCCGGCAGCACGGCAGCGTCTGCCTGGTCGAGGAGCAGGACATCGTCTACCGGTCGGGCGAGGGGTCCGCCCCGCACTGGCCGGCCACGCTCGACCGCTCCGCCGTACCGCGGTCGGAGGAGCCCTGGCAGCTGCGTCTGCGGCCGGACGAGACGCTGCTGTTCCGGTTCAGCGCACTCACCGCCAACGCCCACCGCATCCACTACGACACCCCGTACTGCCGTGACGTGGAGGGGTACCCCGGTCTCGTCACGCACGGCCCGCTGCTGGCGCTGCTCATGCTCGATCTGGCCCGCCGCAACGCCCCCGAGCGCCCCGTGCGCTCGCTCTCCTACCGCCTGCACAGTCCGGCGTTCGCGGGCGAACACCTCCTGGCCGCCGGCACACCCGCCGACGACCGGGCCCGGCTCCACATCGCCTCACACCGCGAACCCCGGCACGCCACGGCCGAGGTGACCTTCGCCTGAGTGGCGCGCCTGGCGGGGTACCGGGCCGAAGGGGCCGGCGTGGACGTCGGTCGGGGTCCGCCGCCCCGTCATCCCAGCCCTGGCAGACCGCGCAGCTCCGCCGTCCGCAGGAGGCGCCCGAAGACCAGGAACAGCAGCACCATCGTCAGCCCGCCCGCGACCAGCGAGAGGTAGCCCGACGCCGAACTCCGTTCGCAGACACGGTCGATGAACCAGCCCGCGCCACCGGCGGCGGTGGCGGCCGTGACCAGCGCGGACGAACGCACCAGCCCGCCCCCGGCCTTGGGCTTCGCGTGCGACGGTGCCGAGCGTTCGGTTGTCGTCTTCTCGATCATGGGCCCAATCTACGGAAGCCGCCCGCGCGGCCGATCTGGCCGGCAGCCGCCGCGCGGCCGCGCTTCTCAGGACGTGGCGAAGGTGAGGACCGGTTTCACGACGTCCGTTCTCATGCGTGCGACCGCTTCGTCGATCCTCTCGAACGGGAGGGCCGTGATGAGCCGTTCCGCCGGGAAGCGGCCCTCGGCCTGCCATGAGAGCAGCAGCGGGACGAGTTCCTTCGGGTTCGCGTCGCCCTCGATGCTGCCCCGGACCGTCTTGCCGCCGCCGATGAGGTCCATCGTGTCGAGGTTCAGGTCTCCCGCGCCGAGGCCGACGACGACCAGGGATCCCAGCCGTCCCAGGGCGAGGGCGGCGTTGCGGACGACCGCCGGGACTCCGGTGGTGTCGAAGGCGTGGGTCGCGCCTCCCCCGGTGAGCTCCCTGATCCGTTCGACGAGGTCCGCGTCGGCGCCGTCCAGGGTGTGGGTGGCGCCCAACTGTGCCGCCAGGTCACGCCGTTGCTTCGCGAGGTCCACGGCGATCACCGTGCCGGTACCCAGGGCGTTGGCCGCCATGACCGCCGCGAGACCGACCCCGCCACAGCCGAACACGACCAGGCTGGAGTCCGGTTCGGGGCGCAGGACGTTCACCACCGATCCCGCGCCGGTCTGGAAGCCGCAGCCCATGGGCGCCGCCGTCACCAGGTCGGTGTCCGCCGCGACCACCACGACGTTCTCGCGGGTGGCCATCGCGTGCCGGGCGAAGCTCGACTGGCCGAAGAACGAGGACCACACGTCGCTGCCGTCCAGGCTGAGGGCCGCGCTGCCGTCCGGGCGGCGGCCCGCGTTGTTCAGGGCGGCGAACCGGGCGCAGTACGCCCGGCTGCCTGCGGCGCAACTGCCGCACGTGCCACAGCTGTTGTAGCTGAGGACGACCCGGTCCCCGGGCCGCACGTCCGTGACCTCGGCGCCCGTCGCCTCCACGATTCCGGCGCCCTCGTGGCCGTACACCGCGGGCACACCCGCCGGCATCATGGCCTTCGTGACCAGGTCGGTGTGGCAGATGCCCGCCGCGGTGACGCGGACGAGGATCTCGTCGGGGCGCGGGTCCGCGATCTCGACGTCCTCGATGGTGAATCCGGTGTCGGGGCCGTACGACACGGCTGCCTGAGTGCGCATGGTTCCACCAACTCCGGTTCAGGCGCCGTTGATACGGGCGCGGAGGTCGGTCAGTGTTTGGGCGACGAAGCCGCGCAGCGCCTCCGCCTCCGCCTCGCCCGCCGGGGGCAGCAGCCGCTGGGCCAGCCCCGTTCCGGTGGTACTGGCCGCGATCGTCCGGCGGTGGCTGAAGGTCCGGAACCCGGTCCTCCCGTGGTAAGCGCCCATACCGCTGCGTCCGATGCCGCCCGACGGCGCGCCCTCCACACCCCAGTGCGCGGCGAGGTCGTTGCGGGTGACACCGCCGGAGGTGGTCCGTTCGACGAACCGGCGGAACTCCGGTCCGTCGGAGCCGAAGAAGTAGGCGGCCAGGGGGCTGGGACGGGCGGCCACGTAGGTGATGACCTCGTCGAGCTCGTCGTACGGGTACACCACCAGGACCGGGCCGAAGATCTCCTCCGAGGCGATCGCCATGTCCTCGGTCACGTCCAGCAGCACGGTGGGGGCGATACGGCGGCCCGCGCGCCGGGGCAGGGCACCGGCCTCCTCCGGCGGGGCGACGGTCCGGACCCGGGCGCCCTTCGCCTCGGCGTCGGCGATCAGGCCCGTGACCCGGTCGAAGTTGCGGTCGTCGACGATCGAGACCACGTTCGGGTTGTCCAGCCAGGTCGGGAAGTACGACCGTACCGAACGCTCGTAGCGCGTCACGAAGTCGTCGACACGGGCGCGGGGTACGAAGACGTAGTCCGGGCAGAGGCAGATCTGGCCGCCGTTCATCAGCCGCATGGCGGCCACGCGTTCGGCGGCCAGGCCGAGGTCCGCGTCCGAGCCGAGGACCACCGGGTTCTTGCCGCCGAGCTCCAGCGTCACCGGGACCAGGTTCGCCCCGGCCGCCTCGGCCACCTTGGCGCCGACGCCGGGCGAGCCGGTGAAGATGAGGTGGTCGAAGGGGAGCGCCGAGAACGCCGACGCGGTGACGACCCCGCCGCGTACGACCACGACCTCCTCGGGGTCCATCCGGGTGGCGACGGCCCGGGCGAAGACCTCGGCCGTACGCTCGGCCACCTCCGAGAACTTGATCATCACACGGTTGCCGGCCCCCAGCGCCTCGATCGCGGGCTGGACGACAAGCGTGACCGGGAAGTTCCAGGGGCCGATCACGCCGACGACCCCCTTGGGGCGGGTCTGGACGAACGCGGGCGTGCCGGCCTCGGCGGAGCCCGGGATCTCCTCGTCCGCCATCCACTCCGCCAGGTGCCGCCGGATCAGCTGCACATCGGGGATGACCCCGACGATGTCACTGGCCAGGTTCGCCAGGAGCGGGCGGGAGCCGAAGTCGGCGTCCAGGGCTACGCACAGTTCCTCGGTGTGCTCCAGGACGCAGGCGAGGAAGCGGTCGATGCGGTCGAGCCGTACGTCGAGGGCGGGCGGGCCCTCGGCCAGAAAGGCGGCGCGCTGGGCGTCCAGAAGTGCGCGCTGACGGACGGCGGAGGGGTCCACCGGCAGGGGTGCGGTGAGGGTGGTCATGAGGAATTCCCTTCAGGCGGCGGGGTGGAAGACGGGGACCGCCTCGCCGCCCTCGGGGCGTTCGAAGGCGACGGTGACGGGCATGCCGGACCAGGGGCGCTCGCCGGGCCGCAGGCCGTGCAGGGCCGCGTACAGCCAGGGGCCTTCGGTGAGTTCGATCAGCGCCGCGGTCCGCTCCGCGCCGGGTGCCCGGCCGTGGACGACGGTCCAGGAGACGACGGTTCCGGTGCCGGCGGCCGGTTCCCAGGTCGCCGTGGCATGCCGGCACAGGGGGCAGGCGTCGCACTGCGGGGCGGCGTGTGCGCCGCAGGCGGTGCAGCGGCGGACGAGCAGGTGACCGCGGGCGGTGGCGTCGAAGAAGGGGGTTGTGGCGGGATCGCGGTGTACGACGGGGACGGTCATGGTGGCTCCGGGGCTCAGGCGTGCGGGTGGGGGCTGAGGACCAGCGTCGAGTGGTGGTCGAGGATGCCGCCGTTGCCGCTGACCAGGACGATGTCGTGGCGGGGCACCTGGCGTTCGCCCGCTTCGCCGCGGGCCTGGAGGACCGCCTCGGAGAGCGGGGTCATGCCCCACATGTAGTAGGAGGAGAGCTGGCCGCCGCCCGTGTTGACCGGCAGCGAGCCGCCGGGGGCGAGCGCACCGCTCGCCGCGAACGCCCCGCCCTCGCCCTTGGCGCAGAAGCCGTAGTCCTCCAGGGTGAGCAGCGCGGTGAAGGTGTAGCAGTCGTAGAGTTCGGCGACGTCCACGTCGTCGACGGCGACACCGGCCATCTTCATCGCCGCCGGGCCGGACTGGGCGGCACCGCTGACTAGGCCGAAGTCGCTGTCGCGGTGCATCGGCAGGCCCGGGTGGGACTGGGCCCAGCCGAGCACATGGACCGGCGGCCTGCGCAGGTGGGCCGCTCGTTCCGCCGTCGTGACGACGACCGCCACCCCGCCGTTGCTGACCAGGCAGCAGTCGAGCAGATGGAACGGCTCGGCGATCATCCTGGACGCCTGGTGGTCCTCGACCGTGATCGGGTCGCGGAACTGGGCGCGGGGGTTCATCGCCGCCCAGGCCCGCTGGGCGACCGCGACATGGGCGAGTTGCTCGCTGGTGGTGCCGTAGGTGTCCATGTGGCGGCGGGCGGCCATCGCGTACATCGGGTTGGCGCCCGCGAGGCCGGCCGCGGTCATGAGGCCGTCCCAGCCGGCGAGGCCGCGGGCTCCGGCGTAGGCGGCGCCCGCCGAGGACTTCTCCCTCAGCGGCGCGTCGGCGAAGACGCAGGCGACGGCCTCGGCCATGCCGGCGCGGACCGCCATCGCCGCGTACTGCACCATGCCGCCGGCGGTGGAGCCGTAGGCCTGCATCTCGGACAGCAGCCTGAGGTCCCGCAGGCCGAGTTGCCTCTGCAGGGCGAGGCCGACGCCGCCGGTGACCCCGCTGCTGGTGAGCAGTCCGTCGAGGTCGGTCGGGGCGAGGCCCGCGTCGGCGGCGGCCCGGCGCACGGCGTCGGCCGCGAAGTCGGCGGCGCCACGGCCGTACACCTTGCCCATGTCGGTGATGCCCAGGCCGGCGATGACGGGGCCGCGGGCGGGGCTTTCCGCAGTGCTCACGATGGTCAACTGCCTTTCCTTGTACGGCGTTTCAGCGGGCCTGCCAGACCGGGGCACGCTTCTCGGCGAAGGCGCGGGTGCCGTCCTGGGCGTCCTTGGAGGTCATGACGGCCCGGCCCTCCTGGTGTGTGAGCTCCCAGGCGGTGCGCTCGGACTCGACGCGTCCGGTGGTGATGCCCCGGGCGATGCGCTTGCTGGCCTGGACGGCGAGGGGCGCGTTGGCGGCGATACGGTCGGCCAGGGCGAGGGCCTCGGTCAGGACCCGGTCGGCGGGCACGACCCGGTTCACCAGGCCGAGGGCGCGGGCGGTGGGCGCGTCCAGGGTGTCGCCGGTCAGCAGCAGTTCCATGGCGACCTTGGGCGGCAGCTGCGCGGCGAGGCGGAAGGCGCCGCCGGCGCCCGCGATGATGCCCCGCCTGACCTCGGGCAGCCCGAAGGAGGCGTCCTCGGCCGCCACGACGAGGTCGCTGGCCAGCGCGATCTCGGTGCCGCCGCCGAGGGCGAAGCCACGCACGGCGGCGATGGTGGGCTTGCCGATGTGATGGCTGACGTACCCGGCGAAGCCCCAGTCCTTCGTCTCCGGCGGCATGATGTTCTCGCCCCGGGCCACCGCCTTGAGATCGGCGCCCGCGCAGAAGGCCTTCTCGCCGGCGCCGGTGATGACGACGGCGCGGATCTCCGGGTCCCGGTCGGCCTCCTCCAGCGCCTCGCCGACGCCCAGGGCGACGGCCGCGTTGACGGCGTTGCGGGCCTCGGGCCGGTTGAGGGTGATCACCATGACGTGGTCGTGGCGTTCCACGAGGACGGCGGGGATACTCACGGCGGATGTCGCCTCCTGGATCTCGAGCACCCCTCGGGCGATGAGCTTGTCGATGTCCTCGTCGGCCAGGGCGAGCGGGTCGCGGGCGATCTCCCGGGTGTGCTCGGCGGGCAGCGGCGCGGGGCGCTGCGGCGGGTCGGCGAGGTGGCGCGAGCGGGCCGGACGGGCCTCGCTGGGCAACGGTTCGGGGAGGGTCGGCTGGCGCAGCTCGGTGAAGAAGCCGCGGGCCTTCAGCTGCGGATCGGTCAGCAGTTCCGGGACGCGGAGCATCGGGGCGGCCGGGACCCCGGACGCCTGGAGGAGTTCGGTGACCTCGTGGGGTGTGCGGGCGGCGGTCCAGGAGGAGACGTCCTCGTCCCCGACGACGGCACGCAGGCGCTCGCGGTCCGTGTCGTCCCGTACGCCGATCACGCACCACTGGTCGTCGCCCGCGCAGGGGTACACCCCGTCCGAAGCCGCCTGCGGGGAGCCCGGGTCCAGCCACTCCCCCACCAGGTGCTCGGCCAGCGCGTCCAGGATGATCTCCGCCTGCGCGATGCCGACCGTGCCGCCCCGTCCGGTGCCGCGCAGCCGGATCAGCTGGGCGACGACGGCGGCGGCGCCGACCCGGCCCACCACGTGGTCGGGGTAGATGGTGATCGAGTCGCTGTGGCCGTCCGGGTCGCCGGGGTACCTCCACAGGTCGCTCAGGCCGGTCGACGCGCGGACCAGGGGGCCGTAGCCCATCCGGCGGCTCCACGGTCCGCTCGCGCCGAAGGCGCTGCTGTCGGCGACGACCAGGCGGGGGTTGAGGCCGAGCAGGACGTCCGGGCCGAGGCCGAGGGCTTCGAGGGTGCCGGGCTTGAAGTTGGACAGGACGACGTCCGCCTCGGCGGCGAGCCGCTTGAAGAGGGCGGCGCCCTTCGGATCGCGCAGGTTCAGGCCGAGGCTGCGCTTGTTGCGGTGGCCCCAGGCGGCCGACGCGGTGACGACCTCGCCGGTCATGGACTGGCGTCCGCCGTCGGGGAAGGCGCGGTTCTCCACCTTGACGACGTCGGCGCCGTGGTCGGCGAGCAGCCGGCCCAGTTCGGCCCCGGCGACGATGACCCCGAGGTCGAGGACACGGAGGCCGGTGAGCGGGTGGGTGCGTCCGGGAGCCGTCGGGGCCGGGGCACGGACCGTACGGGTCTCGCCGAACACCTCGGCGTTGTGCTCGCCGGGCAGCGGAGCCCTGCGGGACGGGGCGAGGCGGCCGCCGTCGGCCTCCAGGAAGCCGGTGGGCACCCGGGCGGTGAGCCCGGGCGCGAGTTCCAGGTCCGCCAGGGCGCCGCGCTCCAGGTAGTGCCCGGCGTGCAGGGCCTCGCCGGGGGTCAGTACGGCCGCGATGGGCACGCCGTGTTCCTGGCCCTGGCGTACGAGGTCGTCGCGGGTGCGGCCCTTGAAGTGGGCGGCGATCCGGGCCTGGATACGGTCGGCCTCCTGGAAGCGGACGGCGAGGCTCTCGTAGCGCGGGTCTGCGAACTCCTCGGGCTCGCCCAGCCAGGCCCGCAGCCCGCGCCACTGCCGGGCGCCGAGCACGCAGATGCGGACGAGCCCGTCGGCGCACCGGAAGATCGGGTACAGGTGTCCGGCGGAGGGCCGGCCGGGGGGCCAGTCGGCGGCCCGCCTGCCGCCGGTGGCGGAGCCGCCCATGCCGAAGCCGGGGTCGATGATCTGGGCGACCGCCTCGTGCACGGAGAAGTCGATGTGGTCGCCGTGGCCGGTGCGGAGGCTGTTGTAGTGGGCCAGCAGGGCCACCCAGGCCGCCTGGAAGTTGGCGGACTCGGTCACGAGCGACCCGGGCGGCGGCAGCGGCGGGCGGCCGGGCAGGCCGGAGCGGGACAGCAGACCGCTGAGGGCCGCGTGTACGGCGTCGGTGGCCGCGTATCCGGCGTACGGGCCGGTCAGTCCGAAGTCGGTGACGGTGACCAGCACGAGCCGGGGGTTGCGGGCCGCCACGGTGTCGTAGTCGAGGCCGGGGCTGTCGGGCCGCCGCGACTCGATCCAGATGTCGGCCGTGTCCAGCAGGGCGAGCAGGTCGCGGCGGCCGTCCTCGGTGGCCGGGTCGAGGGTGACACCGCGTTTGCCGGCGTTGCGGACGGCGAAGTAGAGACTGGTGCCCCGGTGGAGCGGGGCCCTGCGGCGGGCGCGGGCGCCGGCCGGTGGTTCCACCAGGATCACGTCGGCGCCGAGGGCGGCCAGGAAGCGGCCGGCTCCCTCGCCGCGTCCGTCGGTGGTGTCGACCACTCGGATTCCGTGCAGGGGTGCCGCTTCTCGGACTCCGTGCAGGGGCGTTGCTTCGGTCATCACTCACCTCCGGGCCTGGCCGGCCGCCGCCGCGCCGCACCGACGCAGGGCAGGGCGGACCCACGAAGGACAAGGGGGTCACGCCTGGGGTGCGGGGCGGGAACGCCCGTACCAGCGCGCGTCGGAGAGCTGCGGCGGCCGGGTGTCGGCCATGTGAACTCCGCGTTTCCGTGCCCTCAGCCTCACGCCGGGCAAGGGCCGCTGTACACGTCCGTTTCGCTGATGTGCACGTGTCCGCAGCGGCAACGTCACCGCTTCTGGAGGCGGCGCGGGGACGGTGATCTACTGGCCTCGTGGACATCCAGCAGCTGCGCTACTTCCTGGCCGTCGCCGACGAACTGCACTTCGGCCGGGCCGCGGAGCGCCTGCATGTGACGGCCTCGCCGCTGAGCCGGCGGATCCGGGAGCTGGAGCACGAGCTGGGCCGCGATCTGTTCGTCCGCGAACACCACCATGTGGAACTGACCTCCTTCGGGGAGGTCTTCCGGGGCCCGGCGCGGGACGTGGTGCGGGACTTCGACGGCCTGCGCGACCTCGGCCGCGAGCATCCCGACGCACCGCGCTGCCGGGTCGGGGCGGCTCCCCTGACCCCGCCGAAGGTGCTGGACGCGGTCCTCGCCGTCTACCGGGAGGCGGCCCCTCAGGTCGAGCTGCCCGTCGCCCTCGCCTCCTCGGCCGAACTCCTGGACCGGCTCGCCGCCGACCGCGTCGACCTCGCCCTCGTCCATCTCCCGCTCGGCAGGACCGACCTGGAGAGCCTGGTCATCGCCCGGGGCCCGCTGGGCGTGGCGATGCCGGCGGACGACGAGCTGGCCGACCGCACGACGCTGACACTGCGGGATCTACGGCACCGCCAGGTGCTGGTGACCTCGGCCAAGGTGCATCCGTCCGTGATGGCCGAGCACAGGTCGGCGCTGCTGGCGGCCGGGGTCACCCGCCTGGTACCCCTCCCGCACAACGACACCGTGCAGATCGCCGCCCATGTCCTGCGCACCGGCGCCCTGACGCTCACCGTCCTCGGCGACGACCTCCCCGCGTCCCGTGTCTTCGAGACCCCGGCGTTCCGCCTCGTACCGCTCGACGAACCCGGACTGTCCCTGCGGGTCGGGATCGCCTGGCGGGCCGAGGCGGAGGGCGCGGTGCCGGGGCTGCGGGAGGCGCTGGCGGCACTGCGGCAGCGGTACGGGGACGCGCCGGCGACCCTGTGACAGGGCGCCGGTGCGGCGTGCAGACCGGTCGAGAGGTCGTCAGTCGTCGGGGATGCCGGGTCCGCCGAGCGCGGGGACGGTCCGCTCGCGGCGGGCCAGGGAGCGGGCGCCGAGCCAGAACTGGTCGAGTCTGTCGATGATGGTCCGGCCGACCGGGGTGTGGCCCCAGACGCTGATGCCCTGGTGGGTGCCGGGTTCCCAGGTGGACTCGTCGATGACGACGGGGTTCCAGCCGACCTCCCACTCGAAGCCCGAGGGGGTGCGGGCGTAGTAGGAGAGCTCCTTGTCGTTGGTGTGCTGACCGACGGACAGGGCCATGTCGAAGCCGAGTTCGTGCACCCGCTGGTAGCTGCGGGCCAGGTCGTCCAGGGAGGCGGCCTGGATGTTCAGGTGCTGGACGCGGGTGCGGACGGGGTCGATCGGCAGGCCCCGTACGGCGGCGATCGCGATCGAGTGGTGGCGTTCGTTGACGCGCAGGAAGCGGATCCTGAGCTTGACGCCGCTGATGGTCTCGTCGATGCGGTCGGTGAGGCGGGCGTCGAAGACGGTGTCGAAGTAGCCGCGCACCAGGGCGGGTTCGGCCGAGGTGATGGCGACATGGCCCATGCCCGCGTCGCCGGTGACCCAGCCGGAGGCGAGCATCTTCAGGGGCTCCGCGGAGGTGACCGGGGTGGTGTAGATCTCCTGGGTGATGCCCTTGGGGCCGGGGAAGCGCAGCAGCCGTTCGACGCCGCGCTGCCTCGCCTCCTCGGCGGTGCCCTCGGCGACGGGGACGCCGTGGGCGCGGACGCGGGCCTCGATCCGCTCGAAGCTCACATGGTCGTCGACGTGCCAGCCGGTGGCGACGACGTCCTCGGCGGGGCCGCGCCGCAGCAGGAACCGGCACTCCTGGTCGTCCAGCCGGAACCGCATCAGGCCGGTGCCGAGGTCGTCGTGGTGCATGCCGATGGCGTCGGTGCCGAAACGGCGCCAGTCTGCGAACCTGTTCGTCTCGATGACGAGGTAGCCGAGGTGGACGGAGCCGAAGACGGAGGCGTCCGGGGTGGAGTTCATCGTCGGCCTGCCAGGAAGTCGGCGCAGATCCGGTTGAACAGCCCGGCGCGTTCGAACTGGACCCAGTGCCCGGTGTTGGCGACCTCGTACAGATCGCAGTTGGGCATCCGGCCGGCCAGCATCCGGCCGCCGGACGGCCGGTTGACCTTGTCGGCGGCGCCCCACAGCACCAGGGTCGGCACGGGCAGCCGGGACAGCCGCCGGTCCCGGGTGAAGTCCGTCTTCCACAGGGTGCGCAGCGCGTTCGGGCCGGACGGGCGGCGCAGCGGCGGGGCCGCCACCACCTCCGGGTCGATGCTGGCCTCGTAACGCGCGTCGATCACCGAGTCGGGAACGTCGGCGGCGTTGAAGACCAGCCAGGTGCGGATGAACTTCTCCAGCTTCAGGCGCGACGGCCCGTCCCCGGAGTAGTAGTCGAGGAGGCTGTTGAGGCCGGGCGTGGGCAGGGCGCGGGTGGTGCCGATGCCGCCGGGGCCCATCAGGACCATCCGGTCGACCCGGTCGGGGGTGTCCAGGGCGAGCCGCAGGGCGCAGGCGCCGCCGTAGGAGTTGCCGACCAGGTGGGCCCTGTCCAGGCCGAGTCCGTCGAGCAGGCCGCGGATGCCGTCGGCGAGGTGGCCGAAGGGGTCGGTGCCGTCCACGCCCTTGCTGCTGCGGCCGTAGCCGGGCAGGTCGGGGACGATGACCCGGTACTCCCTGGCCAGCTCGGCGATGTTCCGGCTGTAGTTGGAGACGCCCGAGGCGCCGGGGCCGCCGCCGTGCAGGAGCAGGACCGGCGGGCCGTCACCGGTCTCCGCGACGAAGATCGTCCTGCCCCGGGCCTCGATCAGGTACTCCTGCATCGGCGGGGGCGCGGTGTGCGTGGTCATGGCGTTCCCTGGTGTGCGGCGGCGGTGGTGGTGGTCGGCGCGGGTGCGAACCCGGCCGGGGGTGGCGGGAATCGGTCGCCGGCGGGCGCGGCCGCGTAGACGTAGGCGTCCGGGCGCAGGGCGAGGGTGGTGGCGCGGTACGCGGTCATCCAGGGCAGCAGGACGTCGTCGCTGTCGACCACCGCTCCCCCGGCGGGGCGCGAGCCGGCCGGCAGGACGGTGAGCGAGGGGACGTCCCACCCGGGGCGGGGGTCGGCGGTGCGGGCGTGCAGCAGCAGCCAGCGGCCGGCGAGGACGTCGTCCAGGCGGACCCGGGTGCCGTCGGACGCGGTGACCCAGGGCTGCGGGATCTGGTGCCCCGAGGCCTTGGTACGCGGGCGGGCCTGGAAGCCCTTGGCATAGGACGCGGCCGGTATCCAGTGGGAGTCCGCGAGACGGGAGGTGAGGCCCGACAGCGGGCGGATCGCACGCAGCGCCGTGTCCCGGACACGGGCCACCGGGAGCCGGCGTTCGGTGATGATCCGGCCGACGAACACGGCCCGCCGGGTGACCTCCCTGACGTGCGGCTTGCGTTCGGCCTCGTAGGAGTCGAGGACCGACTCGGGCAGTTCGCCGCGCAGCACGGCGGCGAGCTTCCAGCACAGGTTGGCCGCGTCCCGCACACCGGCCGCCATGCCCTGGCCGATCCACGGCGGCATCGCGTGCGCGGCGTCCCCGGCGAGGAAGACCCGGCCCACCCGGAAGCGGGCGGCGAAGCGGACGTGGTGGCTGTAGACGGTGGCGCGCAGGATCCTGAACCGGTCCGGGCCGATGCCGTACCGGGACACCATGGCGTGGATCGCGTCGTCGGTGGTCAGGCGCTGCTCGTCGTCGCCGGGCAGGATCGGGAACTCCCAGCGGTGGTGCCCCAGCGGGGTCGGGCAGTCCACGGCCGGGCGGGCCGGGTCACAGCGGAACCGCAGCCGGTCGTGGTCCGGCCACGGCTCCAGCATCTTCGTGTCGACGACCACCCAGCGGTCCTCGTACGTCCGCCCCTCGTAGCCCACGTTGAGCTGCGCGCGGGTGAGGCTGGAGCCGCCGTCTGCCGCGATGACGTACCTCGCGCGCAGCCGTCGTACGGAGTCGTCGGCGGTCCCGGCCACCGTCAGCTCCACGCCGTCCGCGTCCTGACGCACCCTCAGGCACTCGTGGCGCAGCAGGACTTCGACGTTCGGGTAGCGGTCGACGCCCTCGCGCAGGGCCTTCTCCAGGGCGGGCTGGTAGAGGAACATCTGCGCTGGATGGCCGTGGCCGCGGGGGGCGGGGCGGGCGCTGAGGAAGGTGCGGCCGCGGGCGTCGACGAAGTCCAGCGGCCGCTCGCCGAGCATGTCCTGCTTCAGCCGGTCGGCCAGGCCGATGCGCTGCCAGATCCGGATGACCTCCTCGTCCGTGGAGATCGCCCGGGCCCGCGAGTAGACCTCGCCGTCCCGCTCCAGCACGACGACCCTGAGGCCCGTCGCGCCCAGCAGGTTCGCCGCGGTCACCCCTGTGGGGCCGTATCCGATCACCGCCACGTCGTAGGCGCTGCCGTCGGCTACGTCGTCGGCTCTGTTCTCGGCGCTGGTCCCTGTCACCGGTCACCTCACTGTCGTTCCTGTCGCGGCTCTTTGCTGTAGCGTTCACTCCAATTGGAATAGTTGCTACGGTAAGCACGCCGCAAGGGACGGTCAAGTGCCGTCACCACGGGAAAGGCAGCCCCCATGACCACCCCGCCCCGCCGGATCGACGTCCACCAGCACCTCGTGCCCGCCCTCTACCGCGACGCGCTCGCCGCAGCCGGCATCACCGAGGCGGGCGGCCGTACCCTGCCCGACTGGAGCCCCGAGGCGGCCCTGGAGGCCATGGACCTGCTGGGCACCGAGACCGCGATCCTGTCCGTCTCCACGCCCGGCACCGCGTTCCTCACCGACCCCGGCGAGGCCGCCGGCCTGGCCCGGCGCCTCAACGAGTTCTCCGCCGCGCTCCCCGCCCGGCACCCGGGCCGCTTCGGCTGGTTCGCCACCCTGCCCATGCCCGACGCCACCGCCTCGGCGGGCGAGGCCGAGCGGGCCCTGACCGAGCTGGGCGCCGACGGCGTCACCCTGCTCGCCAACAACGACGGCGACTACCTCGGCGCCGACGGCCAGGACGCCCTGTGGCGGGTCCTGGACGAGCACCACGCCGTCGTCCTGGTCCACCCGGCCGAGCTGCCCTCTCCCGCCGTCGACGGCATCCCGCCCTTCGCCGCCGACTTCCTCCTCGACACCACCCGGGCCGCCTACCTGCTCGTCCGCAACGGAGTCGTACGCCGGTACCCGAACATCCGGTTCATCCTCAGCCACGCCGGCGGCTTCGTCCCGTACGCCTCCCACCGCATGGCCGTCGCCATCGCCGCCGACACCGGACGCAGCCCCCTCGACATCCTCGACGACCTCCGCGGCTTCTACTTCGACACCGCGCTCTCCTCCAGCCCCGCCGCCCTGCCCACGCTGCTCGCGTTCGCCCGCCCCGGACACGTCCTGTTCGGCAGCGACTGGCCGTTCGCGCCCACCGCCGCGGGCCTGTACTTCGCCAACGGACTCGACACCGCCGCCGTCCCGGGGGTCGACCGCGACAACGCCGAAGGCCTCTTCCCCCGCCTGGCCCGGAGCGCCCCCGTGCCGGTGCCGGCCCGGCCGCTCCCGGTACGCCTGCGCCGGGGCGCGCAGCGCGCCGGCGCCCGCCTCCTCTTCAAGCTCGTGCAACCCGGAACCGACTGAGGGCAGCGCCCCCGGCTGGGCGCTCCGCAGGCTGTGCCGAAGCACGGCACCGTCCTGTGCCGATGCGCGGCACCGTCGTGACCGGCCGCGCGAACGTGGCGGTAGCCGCACATCAAGCCCACGCGGCGGCACCCGCACGTCAACACAGCCCCGCGCCCCCTCAGGGCGCCGCCCAACCGCAGCGGACCTCGCCCGGCCCGCTCATCCGAAGGCCGCCGCCGGAACCCCGGTGGACTCGCCGATCTCGGCCCAGACCGTCTTGCCGTGCCGGGCGTGCCGGGTGCCCCAGCGGTCGGCGAGCTGCGCGACCAGCAGCAGACCGCGTCCGCCCTCGTCGAAGACCCGGGCCCGGCGCATGTGCGGGGTGGTGCTGCTGGCGTCGGACACCTCGCACAGCAGCGTGCGGTCGTGGATGAGACACAGGGTGATCGGGGCCGTGCCGTAGCGGATGGCGTTGGTGACCAGTTCGCTGATCACCAGCTCGGCGGTGAAGTCCAGCTCCGCCAGCCCCCAGTCGCGCAGCTGCCGGGAGACGTCCGCGCGGGCCCGGGCCACGACGGCGGGGTCCGCCTCCAGCTCCCAGGTGGCGACCCGGTCGGCCCCCATGACGTGGGTGCGGGCCAGGAGCAGGGCGATGTCGTCGTCGGGATGGCGGCCGGTCAGCAGCGCGTCGAGCACGGTGTCGCAGACCGCGTCCAGGGAGGGCGCGGGCCGCGCGAGCAGCTCCCGCAGGGTGGTGAGACCCACGTCGACGTCATGGTCGCGGGCCTCGATCAGGCCGTCCGTGTAGAGGGCGACGAGGCTGCCCTCGGGCAGGCCGACCTCCACCGTCTCGAAGGGCAGGCCGCCGAGGCCGAGGGGCGGGCCGGGCGGCAGCTCCAGGAGGTCCGCCGCTCCGTCGCGGATCACCACGGCGGGCGGCACATGGCCCGCGCGGGCCATGGTGCAGCACCGGGAGACGGGGTCGTAGACCGCGTACAGACAGGTGGCGCCGATGTGGTCGTCCGCGTCGGGCTCGGTGTCCGGATCGGTGGCCGCCTCGGCGGACAGCCGCAGGACGACGTCGTCCAGGTGGGTGAGGAGTTCGTCGGGCGGCAGGTCGATGTCGGCCAGGGTGCGTACGGCGGTCCGCAGCCGGCCCATGGTGGCGGCGGCGTGGATGCCGTGGCCGACGACATCGCCGACCACGAGCGCCACCCGGGCCCCGGACAGCGGGATCACGTCGTACCAGTCGCCGCCCACGCCGGCCTCGGGGCCGGCCGGCAGATACCGGTAGGCGACCTCCACCGCCGACTGCCGGGGCGCGTGCCGCGGGAGCAGGCTGCGCTGCAGGGTGAGGGCGGTGGCGCGGGCGTGCGTGTAGCGGCGGGCGTTGTCCACGGCGACCGCCGCCCTGACGGCGATCTCCTGGGCCAGGAACAGATCCTCGTCGTCGAAACGGTCGGGGTTGCGGTACCGCGCGAACTCGGCGACGCCGAGTGTGGTCCCCCGGGCACGCAACGGCACGGTGAGGGTGGAGTGCACTCCCCCGGCGTCCGGAGAACCGTCGCTGTGGTGCCGGGTGGGCCGCCCGGAGACCAGGGCCAGCGCCGGGGGCGATCCGTCCGGGCAGGTGTGCAGTTCCTGCGGCATCCCATGGCCGGCCCCGGTGTGCGGTTCCCGCGGCGTTCCGTGACCGGCCCCGGTGCGCGGTTCCCACGACGCCCCGGTGTCGGCCCCGCGGTGCCGGTCCCGCGGCGCCCCGGGAGCGGTCCCGTCGGCCTCCGCCAGGGCGACCCGGCGCAGCACCAACGGGCCCTCGCCGACGGCGTCCTGGCCGTGCAGCAGGGTGTCGACGAGGTCGACGGTGACGCAGTCGGCGAAGTGCTCGGTGGCCAGGTCCGCCAGCTCCTGTGCGGTGCGGACGATGTCGAGGGTGGTCCCGATGCGCAGGCCCGCCTCGTTGACCACCGCCATCCGCCAGCGCAGCCGACGGTCCCGCTCCTCCTGGAAGGCCGCCACGCCCTGCTCCGACGAGCGGTCCACGTAGACGGTGGACACCGCCATCAGCTCACGGGCCGCCTCGTTGATCTCCCGGGGATCGTCGCTGAGCCGGGGCAGCTCGGCCAGCAGCCAGTCGAGGACGATCTCCTCGCCCAGCCGGAACGCGCGCAGCATGCTGCTGAGCGGCGTGCCCTGCCGGGCCATCCGCCGGGCGCGGTCCGCGTCGGCGGGCGGTTGCTGGATGAGGCTCGGCTCGATGGCGATCTCCAGGCCGTACAGCGCGGCGGAGACATGCTCGGCGATGCTCTCCGACGCCATCCGGCCCACGCCCGGGTCCGCCCACAGCTCGGGCAGTTCGCGCCGCAGGCGGCGGTCCACGTCGGCGATCAGCTCATCGGCGCGCGAGCCGAGCTCACGGGCCGCACGGGACAGGAGACTGCCGGGCGCCACACACACGACGGTACGCCGGTCGCGTGTACGGCTCAGGGCCGCCCGGTCGTCGCCCCTCGGCCAGGAAGGCGGGCACCAGGCCGTCGAAGCGCGCGGCCTGCTCCCACTGCGGCCGGTGCCCGGCGCTCTCCACCAGGGCGAACCGCCTGCCCGGGATCTTCCCGGCCGTGTCCGTCCCGGCCGCCGCGGGGCCCGAGGGGTCGTCGGAGCTCAAGATCACCAGGGCGGAGGCGGCGTGGCCGGGCCGGGCCGGGAGTAGTGGGCGCGGCGGGTCGCGATCAGTTCCCCGGTGACCGTGGCGGGTCGGCCTTCGGTCAAGCCCTGGTGACCCCGACGGCCTCACCTCTGCCGCGTGCGTACGGTGGCGGACGTCCGGTGAACCGGCAGGGAACTCTTGGTCATGGGTTTCCCTGGACGGCCGTTCGAGTACGAAGGGCTGCCTAACATGAGGCGATCACGAACGGTACGAACCCTGGAGCTCGGGATGGTGTTGTCCGGCCTCAGCTGGAGGTCGTTGCGTCCCTGGGCGGTCGTCGGTGTCGCCGTCGTATGCCTGGTGGCCGGAGTCCTGGCGCTCACGCGCGACTCGCACCCCGCACACGCCGAGTCGGCCGGACTGCCGCACACCACGGTGGAGGTGTCCCCCAGCCGCTGCGGCCGGGGCTGGAGCGCGCCGACGCCCGGTGTCCAGGTCTTCGACCTGCACAACCCGACGGACGGCGCCGCCGAGGCGCTGCTCGAAGACCCGAAGAGCCAGGCCGTCTACGGCGAGGTGGAGGACATCGGCCCCGGTACCACCCGGGAGCTGACGGTCCGTCTCGGCAAGGGCGCCTTCGCGTTCAAGTGCGTGCCGGACGACGCCGACGCGGTCACCGGGCCCACGGTCCGTATCACCGAGGGGCGCAGCGGTCCGGCCGCCGCCCCGGTCACCGAGCACGACCTGATCCCGCCGGCGCTCGCCTACCAGAAGTGGGTCGGCAGCGGCCTGTCCGAGGTCGTACGGCTGACGACGGCCCTGCGGGACGCGATCGACCGCGGCGACCTCGGCGCCGCCCGCACCGCCTGGCTCCCCGCGCATCTGCAGTACGAGCGGATGGGCGCGGCGTACGACGCCTTCGGTGACGCGGACGGGGCGATCAACGGGACCGACGCGGGGCTGGCCGGCGGGGTGCACGACAAGGACTTCACCGGGTTCCACCGAGTCGAGTACGGCCTGTGGCACGGCGAGTCCGCCGCCGGACTGCGCGCACCGGCGGCCGCTCTGCTGAAGGCGGTCACCGGACTGCGCGACGACTGGGCGCAGACCCGGATGGACCCCGCCCAGCTGGGGCTGCGGGCACACGAGATCCTGGAGAACACGGTGCAGTTCGAGCTGACCGGCCGTACCGACTACGGCAGCGGCAGCAGCCTCGCCACCGCCCGCGCCAACCTGGACGGCACCGTCGAGGTCATGTCCCGGCTGCACTCGCTGCTCGCCACCCGGTACGCCGGTCTGGCCGAGCTGGAGGGCGAACTCGGCCGGGCCGGGAAGACGTTGGACGGTTTCGAGCACAACGGCAGCTGGACCCCGCTGGACCGGATCGGCCACCGGCAGCGCGAGGACGTCGACTCCGTCCTCGACGACCTGGTGGAACGGCTGGCCTCGGTGGCGACCCTGTGCGATCCACGGAGGACGGTGTGAGCGAGAAGCAGCAGACCGGCGGGGTGGGCCGTCGCGGATTCCTGCGGGGCGCGGCCCTCGCCGGTGCGGGGCTGGCCACCGGAGGCGCGGCCGCCCCAGGCGACGCGGACACCACCGGAAGCGCGGACACCGCCACCGGCACGCCCGCGGTCGCGCCCTTCCACGGCCCCCGTCAGCAGTCCGCGATCGCGGCGCCGCGGCGCACGACCGTGTTCGCCTCCCTCGACGTCACCGCCGGCGACCGGGCCGAGCTGGCCGAGCTGCTGCACACGCTCACCGAGCGCGCCCGCTTCCTGACCTCGGGCGGCGCCCCCGACCCGGTCGGCATCACCGCCCCGCCGGCCGACTCGGGCGTCCTCGGCGGGCAACTGCCGTCCGGCGCGCTGGCGGTGACCGTCGGTGTCGGCGCCTCGCTCTTCGACGACCGGTACGGGCTCGGGAAGCTGACGCCCCGTCGGCTGACGACGATGCCGGCCTTCCCCGACGACGACCTCAGGCCCGAGTGGTGCCACGGCGACCTGAGTCTGCAACTCCACGCCGACGACACCGACACCGTGCTGCACGCCCTGCGCGACATCGCCCGGCACACCCGGGGCGGTATGCAGGTCCGCTGGCGCCTGGACGGCTTCACCAGCCCGCCCCGCCCGTCCGGCACCCCGCGCAACCACTTCGGCTTCAAGGACGGCACCGCCAACCCGGAGACCGGCAGCGCCCGCGAGATGGACCGGCTGATATGGGTCGGCAAGGACTCCGGCGAGCCGGAGTGGGCGGTCGGCGGCAGCTATCAGGTGGTGCGGCTCATCAGGATGCTGGTGGAGTTCTGGGACCGGGTCTCCCTCAGCGAGCAGGAGCGGATGTTCGGCCGCTCCCGCGAGTCCGGGGCCCCGCTGGACGGCGACGCCGAGCACGACACGCCCGACTACGCCGACGATCCCAAGGGCGACGTCATCCCGCTGGACGCGCACATCCGGCTCGCCAACCCGCGCACCACGGCCACGGCCGAACAGCGGATACTGCGCCGCGCCTACAACTACGACCGGGGCATGGACAGCAACGGCAACCTCGACATGGGCCTGCTGTTCAGCTGCTACCAGCAGGACCTGGCCCGGCAGTTCGAGACCGTGCAGAAGCGGCTGGCCGGCGAACCGCTGGTCGACTACGTCTCCCCTTTCGGCGGCGGCTACTTCTACGCCCTGCCCGGTGTGGTCGACGGGAACGACTGGTACGGACGCGCTCTCCTCACCTGAGCTTGTTCGAACAACTCCATGGCAAGTCCCTGGCCCGATCGGTCAATACACAGTCAAGGTTTGCCCCAGCATCCCTGACCCGGTGTTCATTCGCGCGCCATCATGGCTCCGCCGCCCCGCCCGCAAGCGGGCGAAGCATCCCTGCCTGTACGACGCAGTGACGTTCATGCCCGGAGGGGAACCAGCATGGCCAGCACAGGAAGACGAACGGCGATCAGGAGCCTCGGCGCTCTCGCGGGGGCCGCCGCACTCACGGTCCTCGGCGGCACCGCGCCCAGCTGGGCCGCCGTACCCGCCGGGCACTCCGGCGGCTCGTCGACCACGACGCCGATCAAGCACGTGGTCGTGCTGTTCGACGAGAACATCTCCTTCGACCACTACTTCGCGACCTACCCGAAGGCCGCCAACACCGACGGCACGAAGTTCACGGCCGCGAAGAACACCCCGAAGGACATCGACACCCTCGCGCACGCCGGGCTGCTGACGAAGAACCCGAACCAGTACCTGCCCAAGCGGCTCACCTCGGCGCAGGCGATGACCTGCGACCAGAACCACTCCTACGGGCCCGAGCAGCTGGCCTACGACGGCGGCAAGGCCGACCAGTTCGTGCAGAACACCGAGGTCGACAAGTGCAGCGGCGGCCTGTTCGGCGAGCCCGGCCTGGTGATGGACTACTACGACGGCAACACGGTGACGGGGCTGTGGAACTACGCCCAGCACTACGCCCTCAACGACAAGTCGTACAGCTCGGTCTACGGCCCCTCCACGCCGGGTGCGCTCAACCTGATCTCGGGTCAGACGCACGGCGCGATCTCCGTGGACTCGGTCACGGGCAAGCAGACGTCGACCCCCGACTCGTACGCCATCGCCTCCCCGAACGCCAAGGGTGTCGGCACGGTCATCAACGACCCCGACCCGGCCTACGACGACTGCTCCGACAAGGACCACACCAGCACCAGCGCGCTGGCGTCGCTGCAGGGCAAGAACATCGGTGACCTGCTCAACTCCAAGAAGGTGACCTGGGGTTGGTTCCAGGGCGGCTTCCGTGCGTCGACCGCGTGGAACGGCACGTCCGGCTCCTACGCCAAGTGCGACACCACGCACACCAACACCGGCGGCGCGTCCGTGGTGGACTACAGCCCGCACCACAACCCGTTCTCGTACTACAAGTCGACGGCCAACCCGCACCACGTGGCGCCGAAGAACGTGAACGAGATCGGTCACAACGGCCAGGCGAACCACAACTACGACCTGACCGACTTCACCGCGGCCGCCAAGGCGGGCAAGCTCCCGGCAGTCAGCTTCGTCAAGGCCGGTGAGTACCAGGACGGCCACGCCGGCTACTCCGACCCGACGGACGAGCAGCACTTCCTGGTCAACGAGATCAACGCGATCCAGAGCTCGCCGCAGTGGAAGTCCACCGCGATCGTCGTCGCCTACGACGACTCCGACGGCTGGTACGACCACGCCTACGTCACGCCCCGCAACGGGTCCAAGGACAGCACGCTCGGCTCCAACGGCAAGGCGCTGGACAGCGCGGCCTGCCAGGCGGGCCCGGCCGCGACCGGCGGCTACGCCGACCGCTGCGGCCCCGGTACCCGGCAGCCGCTGCTGGTCATCTCGCCGTACAGCAAGGTGAACAAGGTCGACCACACCCTGACCAACCAGGCGTCGATCACCCGGTTCATCGAGAACAACTGGCGCACCGGCCGCGTCGGCGACCACTCCTTCGACGCCACGGCGGGCTCGCTGACGGGCATGTTCGACTTCCGGCACCCGAACAACAAGCAGGTGCTGCTGAACTCGGACGGCTCGGTCAAGTCCGTCAAGCCGATCCAGCACGTGGCCCCGGTCAGCACGCACATCACGCCGGGCCCGGCGATGGAGAACACGGCCGCGACGACCGACTCCGGCCAGTTCCCGACGCTCCCGGTCAGCCTCGGCGTGGGGGCCCTGCTGGCCGCCGGCGCCACGGGCACGTACCTGACCCTGCGCCGCAAGCAGCGCACCACGGCCTGACCCACACCCGGCCCCGACACCTCGGCACGGTCCTCCTCCCCGGACCGTGCCGAGGTGCGCCCGTCCCGCCCGTGCTCAGGTGCCGGGCCCGACCGCCGAGGTGCGGCGCGGGCAGCGCGTCCGGATCGCCTGGACCAACAGGTTCCCCAAGGGCATTGAGTGTCCGGTCACTTCGGTGCAGGTGCCGCTGCGCACGGACGGCCGCCCGCAGGCGAGCACCGAACCGGGCCGCGAGGACGTCTTCCGGGTGCCGGGCGGTCAGGTCCTGCGGGTCAGGGGGAGGTTCGACGGCGCGTACGGCCGGTTCATGTACCACTGCCACCTCCTCGGACACGAGGACATGGGCATGATGCGGCCCTTCGTCGTCATGCCCGAGGAGGCGATGAGGTTCGACCACGGCGAGGGTCGTACCGGCTGACGCTCCGCGAGGGGGCGTGCTCGGGGGCGGCGGTTATCGTTGGGGCGACGGCGTCGTCAAGGCGGAGGAACACGATGGACAGCGCAACCGGCCCCGGCTCCTGGTCCGCCGAGAACGACGCGGAGGCCGACCGGGTGCTGGCCACGGCGCGTCCGCTGGTGGCCGGGATCCAGGCGACGTTCGGCCGGATCTGCGAGGTCGTGCTGCACGACTTCCGGCGTGGTGACCACTCGGTGGTCGCGATCGCCGGCGACGTGACGCACCGCAGGGCGGGCTCCCCCATGAGCGCGATCGGGCTGTCGCTGCTGCGGCAGGGCGATGCGGCCGAGGACAAGCTCAACTACGTGACCCGGCTGCCGGACGGCCGGGTCATGAAGTCGACGACGATGCTGCTGCGCCTCGCCGACGGCACGGTGACGGGGGCGCTCTGCATCAACCTCGACGTGACGCAGCTGCGTATGTCGTCGATGCTGCTGAGCGAGGTCATCGGCGACGGCTCCGAGGCAACCGCCTCGGAGCCGCAGCCGGTCACCTTCGGCAGTGACGCGGAGACCGTCATCGAGTCGGTGCTCGCCGAGGTCGAGGGGCAGTTGGGCAAGCCGCTCACCCAACTCGCCACCGCGGAGTGGCTGTCGGTGTTCAGGGCCCTCGACGAGCGGGGGGTCTTCCAGCTCCGGCGGGCGGTTCCGATGCTGGCCGGGAGGCTGGGGATCTCCCGCGCGTCCGTCTACAACCACATCGGCAGACTGCGCGACGAGACCCCCAGCTGACCTCCGTCAGCCGTCGATGCGGTGGGTGCTCCAGAACGACGTCAGGTCCGTGCTGGTGGCCGCCTGGGCCGCCGCCTTGAACTCGGCGGTGGTCGAGACGCCGTACCAGTGCGAAGTGGCGTAGCTCTTCAGGAGGTTGGACATCGCGGTGTCGCCGATGAGGCGGCGCAGGTCGTGCAGGGCGCACTTGCCGTAGCCGTAGACGACGGTGGAGTAGCGGGAGGAGTGGGCGTCCCAGTACGCCATCGAGTTGGTGATCTTCTCGTCCGCCGAGGCCCAGGAGACGCTGCTCCAGCAGCCGGTGCCGGTCTTGCCGAGAGCCAGATCGGTGGCGTAGTCGGTGAACGCCTCGTCCAGCCAGGGGCTGTTGTACTCGTCGTCACCGACGATGCCGTACCACCACTGGTGCCCGATCTCATGGGTGAGGGCGGTGGTGCTGACGAGGTCGAGGACGAAGCCCGGGTACTCCATGCCGCCGAACCAGAAGTTGTTGTCGATGACCGCGTCCAACTCCCCGTAGGGGTAGGCCCCGAAGCGACCGGCGTGGGCGTCGACGGCCGTCTTGGCCGTGCTGAGCATGGACTGGGCGTTGGAGGAGCTGATGCCCGAGACGGAGTAGATGTTGATCGGGACTCCGCCGGTGGAGGTGCCGGAGATCTTGGTGAAGGGCCCGGCCGCCCAGGCGAAGTCACGGACCTTGGCGGCCGTGGCGGTGGTGACGGTACGGCCGCTGGTGCCGGGGGTGTCGGTGGAGGTGCCCGTCGCCGGGACCAGCAGGGTGCTGGGGTGGTCCAGGGTCACCTTGAAGTCGGCGGCCAGGGAGTAGAAGGACTCGCCGTTGTTGGTGTACGGGTCCAGGTGCCAGCCGGAGCCGTCCCGGACCGCGAGGACGGGCAGGGCGTTGCCGATCATGCTGAAGGCGCCGTCGTAGCCGAAGCGGTCGGCGCCGCTGGGGACGGTGATCCCGAGGTCGAAGCCGATCGTGGTGCTCTGGCCCTGGGCCAGCGGTGTCGGCAGGTCGACCTTCAGGGCGGTGCAGGCGACGGACAGCGCGCCGGCCGTGCCGCCGGTGACATTGCTGACGGTGATCGGCGGGGCCGAGCAGGTGCCGTGGTAGTTGTCCCACAGCCTGAGGTAGACCTCGCTGAGCGCGGTCGCGGAGGCGTTGGTGAAGCTCACGCTCTCGTGACCGGTCCAGCCGGTGCCGGTGGAGTTGCTGGTCAGGCTGACGGTGTACGACGGCGCGGCCGGGGTGCGGGTGGTGTCGCCCGGGGTGGTGGCGGCCGAGGTGTCCAGGGCGATGTCGTCGAGGACGAAGCTGGTCTGGAGACTGGAGTCCTCGGTGCCGGTGAAGGAGACGGTGACGGTCTGGCCCGCGAAGGACGACACGTCGAACGACTTCTGGACGTAGCCGGTGTTCTTGTCGAGGTTGGACCAGCTCGCCAGCGTCGTACTGCCGATCTTCGCGGTGAGCTTGTCGTACGCCGTCGAGGTCGTCGTCTCGGCGGTGTCGATGTGCATCCAGAAGGTGAGGGTGGCGGCGCATCCGGAGGGGACGGTCACGCTCTGCGAGAGCGTGTCGGTGTGGGTGGAGCCGGTGCCGTCCAGCCAGGCGAAGCTGGTGCCGCCGTGCGCGGACTGGCCGAAGCGGTTGGTGATCACACTGGTCGACGACTGCGTCCAGGGCGAACTCCCGCCCTCGAAACCGCCGTTGGTGATCAGCTGGGTCGAGGTGCACGCCGCCTCGGCGGCCGGTTCGGCCGCGGACGCCGAGGTGCCGGGCAGCAGGGCGGCGGCGAGTGCCGCGATGGCCAACGCGCTGGTGGCGAAGGCCTTGTGGGGGGTCGATCTCACACAGAACTCCTTTGCGGAGGCCGGGATCCCGGCCTGCTCGGTGGCCGCCGGTCCGGCTGGGGTGCGCCGGTGGCGGCCTCACGCATGACGAAGTGGTGCGAGTCGGAAGCCTGACAGATTTGACCAGGCCATGTCACTAAGGGGTTCCCCTCGTGTCAGGCGTGGTCCGCGCAGCAGGGGGTGGGGTTGGGCACCTCGAAGGGGGCCAGCAGACCGCCCACCGCCGGGACCAGCGTGAGGGTGAGGGTGCCGTCGCGCCACTCCGGGCGCACGTGGTTCTGGGTCATCACCTCGGCGGTGGGCGGGAGTTCGGCACCGGGCGCGCCCATCACCACCAGGCGTTCGATGGCGGTGCGGTCGAGCACGTCCGCCACGGTGACCGTGCCGGTCAGGTGTGCCACGCCCGGGTAGACGACGGCGCGGCCGGAGGTGCGCGGTGCGGCGGCCGCGAGGCGGGCGGTGTCCACCGCGTCGTCCGGACCATGGGTGCGGTCGGCCAGGACCAGGCCGGCGCCCTCCGGCAGCTTCGCCAGCAGCGTCCGCCACACCGCGTCTACGTCCGCGTCCGGGACGGCCAGGGAGATCGTCGCACCCCGGCGTTCGTCGGTGCGGAACAGGTGCGTGCAGGCGAACACGCCCTCCGCGAGCGCCGGTTGCCCCAGCAGCTCGTGGATGAGGTGGTCGGCCTCGCGCAGGGTCGCCGTACCGGCGTCCACCCCGATGACGGAGTGGACGCCGGACGGGTCGTGCGGTGTGCTCATGCGGGCAGGACCCACATCGGGTTGGAGTAGAACCACAGGTCCTTCCACGGGTCCGCGTCGCCGAGGACGTCGACGGCCGGGCCCGCCGGGTCCACGGCGGCACCGTTGATGCCGACCGCCGAGCGGTTGCCGTCGGTGCCGCGCAGCCGGACGTAGACGGGCTTGTCGAGGCGGCCGAGGGAGTAGGCCAGCCGGACCGTGCCGGTGGACTTGTCGACCTCGAAGGACTTCACGACCTTGGTGGTGGGCGTGGCGAAGGTGTCCTTGTCGGAGACCGCGCCGGTGACGTCGCCCTGGATGACGTCGACGCGGGCCAGGCTGGGCACGAACTGCGCCCAGTTGGGGCCGTTGGCGAGGCTGATCTCCATGACCAGGTCGACCTGGCTGCCCTTCTTGACGTGCAGCACGTCACCGAGGGTGACCGCGCGCGAGCCGGAGCGCAGCTGCGCGTTGAGGCCGCTGATCAGGCCGCCGTGGTCGACCCAGACGCGGCCGGCCCGGATGCCGTCCATGACCGCCTGGTAGGAGAAGGAGGCGGAACCGACATGGGTGCGGGAGTACTGGCCGGGCCAGAAGTCGCCGTCCGTGAGGTTGAGTCCGCCGCCGTAGACCGGGTCGTTGTACCGGCCGTTGGCGTTGAAGTCGCTGTTCGGGCCGCGTACGGCGGAGTCGGCGTACACGTTGTGGGAGTCGGAGTTGGCGGTGATCCACCAGGGCTTGCCCTCGGCGAGCAGGCTGTCCCACAGGCCGCCGACGGTGGCGGTCATCCAGTCGAAGCCGCCCCAGGTGCGGTAGCTCTCCAGGGGGTAGGCGGCGAAGGAGTCGGCGCTCGGGCTGTTGTCGTAGTAGCCGCGGCCCGAACCGGGGCCCTGCGGCGCCTTGATGCCGGCGGCCTGGTGGCCGGGGGCACCCTCCATGCCGACGGCGATCGACGGCTGCGCGTCGCGCCAGGCGCGGATCTCGTGCGGGGAGTCGATGCCCTTGCGCGCCGGGTGGTTGGCGAGGAACAGGGCGTCCTTGACCTTGCGGCGCTGGACCTGCTCGGCGAGGAAGTTGAGGCCGGAGATGGCCAGCGCCTCGTTCGCGGGGGTGTTGGAGGAGGCGCCCTTCACCGAGCCGTCGAAGGACGTCTCGAACTCCTTGAGGACGGCCACCTCGTTCTTGCCGGGGTGGACGAAGACCGTGCCGTGCTCCGCGGCCGGGATGTTCCACTCCAGGCCCTGGAAGACCAGCGTGTCCTCGATCTGGTCACGGGCCGCGACGATGTCCGGGTTGACGATCTCGACACCGATCTTGGCGTGCGTCTCGCTGCCGTGGTCGGTGATGACCATCCAGTCCAGGCCGTGCGCGTTGGCCTGCCGGACATGGTCGATGACCCGGTACTTGGCGTCGTTGCTGTGCTGGGTGTGGATGTGGTGGTCGCCGGCCAGCCACAGGTAGCCGCCGGAGCGGCCGCCCTGGGAGTGGGAGGAGGAGACCGAGGCGGCGGCCTGGCCCGCACCGGCGAGGACGCTGCCGGCGGCGAGGCCCGCGCCGAGCAGACCGGTGCGGCGCAACATCGAGCGGCGGGAGAGCTGACCGGGCGTCAGCTCCTCGTCGGGGACCGACAGATCGAGGGCGGGCGGCAGCGACGAGGCGTCGGCGTCCGTGTGGTGGTGATGGTGGTGGTGACCGTGGTCGTGGCTGTGACCGTGGCTCATGCGCGCAACTCCCGTGGGCGGCCGGTACGGGGGGTGACTCAGGACGTGCAGAGTCTGCGAAGGTCGCATGAACAACGGGAGTCGACGTCATGGTGGGGTAAAGAACCGCTGATGTGCAGCACATTGCACGGGAGTCGAACCGCAAAGCCGCACGGTCAGGGTAAAGCCGCGCCCATGCGGGACGCCCGGGCCGGCCGACGGGGGCCGGCCCGGGCGTCGTGTGCCGGGCTCTACCTTGGGATCAGACCAGGTCGAACCGGTCCGCGTTCGCGACCTTCGTCCAGGCGGCGACGAAGTCCTTCACGAACTTCTCCTTGGCGTCGTCGCTCGCGTAGACCTCCGCGACGGCGCGCAGCTCGGAGTTGGAGCCGAAGACCAGGTCGGCACGGGTGCCGGTCCACTTGACGGCGCCGCTCGCGTCACGGCCCTCGAAGGTGGTCTGGTCCTCGGAGGTCGACTTCCAGGTCGTGCCCATGTCGAGCAGGTTGACGTAGAAGTCGTTGGTGAGCACGCCCGGGGTCTCGGTGAGGACACCGTGCTTCGACTGGCCCTGGTTGGCGCCGAGGACACGCAGACCGCCGACCAGGACGGTCAGCTCGGGAGCGCTCAGGCCGAGCAGGTTGGCACGGTCCAGGAGCAGGTACTCGGCAGGCAGGCGGTTGCCCTTGCCGAGGTAGTTGCGGAAGCCGTCCGAGGTCGGCTCCAGGGCCGCGAAGGACTCGGCGTCCGTGTGCTCCTCGGCCGCGTCGACACGGCCCGGGGTGAAGGGCACCGCGATGTCGACACCGCCGTCCTTGGCGGCCTTCTCCACGGCGGCGGCACCGCCGAGGACGATCAGGTCGGCCAGGGAGACCTTCTTGGCGCCGGAGTTGAACTCCTGCTGGATGCCCTCCAGGACGCGCAGGACCTGGGCGAGCTGGTCGGGGTCGTTGGCCTCCCAGCCGCGCTGCGGCTCCAGGCGGATGCGGGCGCCGTTGGCACCGCCCCGCTTGTCGCTGCCACGGAACGTCGAGGCCGACGCCCAGGCGGTGGAGACCAGCTGGGAGACCGTGAGACCCGAGTCGAGGAGCTTGGCCTTGAGGGCCGTGACGTCGGCGGCGTCGATGGCCTCGCCCTCGGCCTGCGGCAGCGGGTCCTGCCACAGCAGGGTCTCCTCCGGGACCTCCGGGCCGAGGTACAGGGACTTCGGGCCCAGGTCACGGTGGGTCAGCTTGTACCAGGCGCGGGCGAACGCGTCCGCGAAGACCTCCGGGTTCTCGTGGAACCGGCGGGAGATCGGCTCGTAGATCGGGTCGAAGCGCAGCGACAGGTCGGTCGTGAGCATCGTCGGGAGCTTCTTCTTCGACGCGTCGTGCGCGTCCGGGACGACCGCCTCGGCGTCCTTGGCCACCCACTGCTTGGCGCCGGCCGGGGACTCGGTCAGCTCCCACTCGTAGCCGAAGAGGATGTCGAAGAAGTCGTTGCTCCACTGGGTGGGCTTGGTGGTCCAGGTGACCTCAAGACCACTGGTGATCGCGTCGCCGGCCTTGCCGCTGCCGTAGGTGCTCTTCCAGCCCAGGCCCTGCTGCTCGATCGGCGCGCCCTCGGGCTCGGCGCCCACGTTCTCCGCGGGGCCGGCGCCGTGGGTCTTGCCGAAGGTGTGGCCGCCGGCGATGAGCGCGACGGTCTCCTCGTCGTTCATCGCCATCCGGCGGAAGGTCTCGCGGATGTCACGGGCCGCGGCGATCGGGTCCGGGTTGCCGTTGGGGCCCTCGGGGTTGACGTAGATCAGGCCCATCTGGACGGCGCCGAGCGGGTTCTCCAGGTCACGGTCGCCCGTGTAGCGCTGGTCGTCCAGCCAGACCTTCTCGGGACCCCAGTAGACGTCGTCCTCCGGCTCCCAGACGTCCTCGCGGCCGCCGGCGAAGCCGAAGGTCTTGAAGCCCATCGTCTCCAGGGCGACGTTGCCGGTGAGGATCATCAGGTCGGCCCAGGAGATGGACTGGCCGTACTTCTTCTTGACCGGCCACAGCAGACGGCGGGCCTTGTCCAGGTTGCCGTTGTCCGGCCAGCTGTTGAGGGGGGCGAAGCGCTGCTGGCCCGCGCCGGCGCCGCCACGGCCGTCGGAGATGCGGTAGGTGCCGGCGCTGTGCCAGGCCATCCGGATCATCAGCGGGCCGTAGTTGCCGAAGTCGGCCGGCCACCAGTCCTGGGAGTCGGTGAGCACCTCGGCGATGTCCCGTTTCACGGCCGCGAGGTCAAGGGCCTGGAACGCCTCGGCGTAGTCGAAGCCCTCGTCGAGCGGGTTCGCGACGGCGGGGTTCTTGGCAAGGATCTTCAGGTTGAGCCCCTCGGGCCACCACTGGCGGTTGCCGCCGCCCTGGGTGGGGTGCGCGGCGCGGTCATGCGCGACCGGGCACTTGCCCGCGGCGTTGTCCTGGGTCTCGGACATGGGGGAAATCCTTCCGGAATGGGCGGATCAACGTACTCAGGAACTACGTACTGAGGAACTGCTCGGGAACTACGTATTCAGGAACTGCTGACGGTGGAACATGCGGGGCACAGGCCCCAGTAGATGACCTCGGCCTCGTCGATCACGAAGCCGTGGTCCTCCGACGCGGTCAGGCAAGGAACCTCGCCGACCGCACAGTCGACATCGGCGACGGCACCGCACGAGCGGCACAGGACGTGGTGGTGGTTGTCGCCGACGCGTCCCTCGAACCGGGCCGGGCTGCCGGCCGGCTCGATACGGCGTATGAGTCCTGCCGTGGTGAGCGCGTGCAACGCGTCGTACACGGCTTGGAGCGATATGTGGCCCACCCGCTCGCGGACACCCGTGGCGATCGTCTCGACGTCGAGGTGGTCGCCGTGGCGGACGGTCTCGAGCAGCGCGACGCGGGCGGCCGTCACCCGCAGGCCGGCACCGCGCAGCTCTTCGGCGGTCGTCGGGGGCTGGGATGCGGTCATGACGCCAACCTATCCTCAAAAACACGAGTGATTCAAGAAAACAAGCAGTTCAAGTTTGGCCCGGATGCGAACACCCCCCGCCCCACCGCCCCCTCCCGCCCGACTTTGCCATCTCTTTACAACCTGCCGTGGGGCCGGGTCGTCTCTCTGCTCGATTCGTAACTCAGCCCGCCCCGACCATGGCGGGCCGACGAAAGAGAGCGTCTCCATGCGCCGAATTGTCCTGAGCGCCACGGCACTCGCCTGCACCGCCGTGCTGGGCGGCACCGTGCCCGCGTTCGCCGACGGCACGACTCCGAGCGCCGTCCCCACCGTCGTCGCGTCCGCGGCGCCGTCCGCCGTCCCGTCCGAGGCCCCCTCCCCCGTGGCGTCCGTCGCACCCGCCCAGGTGGCGACGCCTGTCCCGTCGCGCGACAAGGGCCAGGTCGCGACCGTGCCCGCGGGCGCGCCCGACACCGGGGTGACGGACTCCTCCTCGGGCTCCGGCTCCGAGGGTGTGCTGGTCGGCGGGGGCGCTGCGGCGGTGCTCGCCGCGGGCGCGGTGCTGTTCACCGTCCGTCGCCGCCGGGCCACCGGGGAATGACCTCGCTCTCCAGGCGCGCCTTCGTCACCGCCGCGACGGGCTCGCTGCTGGCGGGCTGTGCGGGAGCGGCGCCCCACCAGGTGACCACGACCGCTCACCGGAGTCAGGCGCCCGCGCCGTCCGCCACCACGACCGCGCCCGCCGCGTCCGCCCCGCTCGGCCGTTCCACGCCGGTCCGGCTGCGTGTCCCGGCGATCGGGGTCGACACCCCGCTGCTCCGGCTGGGCCTCGCGGCCGACGGCACGGTGCAGGTGCCGCCGATCACCGCGCACGACCAGGCGGGGTGGTACCGCTACTCCCCCACCCCGGGGGAGGTCGGCCCGTCGGTGATCCTCGGCCATGTCACGGTCGGCGCCTACGGGGACGGCGTCTTCCGGCGCCTGGCGGAGCTGCGCCGGGGCGACGAGGTCGTGACGCGTCTGGAGAACGGCAGATCGGCGGTGTTCACCGTCGGTGAGGTGCGTACGGTCGCCAAGGCCGCGTTCCCGACGAAGGACGTGTACGGGGACGTGGGCCGTCCGGAGCTGCGGCTGATCACCTGCGGCGGTCCGCGCAGCGGCCACGGCTACCTCGACAACGTGATCGTCTTCGCCACGCTGACCGGCACCGCACCCTGACCCGCCCGAAGGGCCGCGGGACCGGTGGAACGTACGCCACCGGTCCCGCGTCCTCCCCGACAAGCGACCCACTGTGCGCCCGCCATGTGCCGACCGCGTGCCCGCTGTGGCCCCCCACGACCCTGGAGAACGTTGAAACGGTCCCGTGACAAGGCGGCCTCCGAGCTCTTCGCCGCCCTGTACCCGCGCCTGGCCGGCTGGTGCCGCCGCCTGGTCGACGACGACGAGACGGCGCACGAGATCGCCTCCGAGGCGTTCACCCGGCTGTGGGCCCGGTGGACGAAGGTGGAGGAGCCGCGCGGCTTCCTCTACGTCACCGCGGCCAACCTCGTCCGGGACCACTGGCGCAAGCTGGAGCGCGAGCGCCGGGCGGTGCGCCGGGTCGGCTCGGAGGCGGCGATCCGCCCGCACGCCGAGCCGGCGGATCCCTCGGTACGGCTGCTGGTGCAGTCCCTGCCGGAACGGCTGCGGGTCCCGATCCTGCTGCACTACTACGCTGACATGCCGATCCGGGAGGTGTCCGAGCTGACCGGACGGAAGGAAGGAACCGTCAAGGCCGATCTGCACGCGGCCCGGGAACTGCTCCGCGTCCATCTGAGGAGAAGCCTTGACCACACGCTTTGACGACGAGCCGGAGTTCGACGGCCCGGACGATCCCCTCGCGGTCATCCTGCGACCGCCCACCGCCCATCTGGGCCCGCCGCCGGGCCGCTACCAGGAGATCCGCCGTGCCGCGGGCCGCCGCCGACTGGTCCGTGCCGCCGCCGGAGCCGGGGTGACCTGTGCCGTCGCCCTCCTCGTCGCCCTGCCGCTGCACCTGACGGCACCGTCGGCGCCGACCACTCCGAGCGTCCCCCTCGCACCGCCGACCGCGCGCCCCACGACTCCGGAGCGCCCCTCGACGTCTCCGGCCCGCGCCACCCCCAGTCCGAGCCCGAGCGTCGCGCCCACGAGGAGCGGCACCACGCAGGCCCCGGCCCGTGGACCGTCGGCGGACCCCTCGTCGGTCCGGGTCACGCCGTCCGAGGGCCTGCCGAGCGCCGTCGCCACCCGGCCCGGCTCATGACGGCGTCAACTCCGCGCCGGACGAGTCATCCGTTCGTGCCACCGCGTTTCGGCACCCCGCCCACCCTTCAACGGTGCGGGCCAGGGCGTCACGCCCGGGGGTGAGGGGCGCGGCGGAGGCCATGGGCGGTGTCGGCCGTCCGGGTAGGGTCGCACCCGCCCATCCGGCCACCGCGGCCCGTATGGCCGAGGCCGCTCCTCGGCGTTGGTGTGATGTTTCGTACGGGGCCGGAATGAAAGATGCGGAACGGGCAACGCTCCCTTTCATGCTCCACGCGCGAACCCTCCGGCAGGTGACTCGATGACGACGGCGACCAAGGCCCCTCCGACCGCTCCGGCCGCCGCGCCACCGTCCCGTACCCAGCCGTCCGCACCCGCCGGCTCGCTGCCGTCCCTCACCGGGCTGAGATGGATGGCCGCGCTGCTGGTCTTCGGCCTGCACGTGCACAACTTCCGCTATTTCGGCGGCACCGGCGGCCGTCTCATGGACTGGGGCTTCGAGGCCGGCGCCTCGGGAGTGTCGTTCTTCTTCGTGCTCTCCGGGTTCGTGCTGATGTGGTCGGCGCGGCCCGGGGACCGTGCGCCGCGTTTCTGGTGGCGGCGGGTGGCCCGGATCTACCCGGTGCACCTGGTCACCGTCGTCATCGCGCTGGTCATGCTGTGCACGCTGCCCCGCCAGCCGAGGCCGACGCTTCCGCAGGCCCTGGCCGATGTCTTCCTGGTGCACTCCTGGTGGCGTCCGTGGTGGCAGACGCTCGACCCGGTGAGCTGGTCGCTGGCCTGCGAGGCCTTCTTCTACGCCGCGTTCCCGCTGCTCGCGCTGCTACTGCGCCGCCTGGGCGGGCGGGGCGCCGCGCTGCTGGCCGCGCTGTCCCTGCTGGCCGTGCTGGCGCTGGCCTGGACGGACAGCCACCACTGGTGGGACCAGCCGATCAGCTCCTTCCCGGCCGCCCGGCTGCCCGAGTTCGTGCTGGGCGCCGCCACCGCGCGGCTGGTCCTGCTCGGCCGGTGGCGCGGGCCCGGACTGGAGGCCTCGCTCGCGCTGGCCGTCATCGGCTACTTCCTGGTCCCGCAGGTCGACACCGACGGCTACGCGGCCACCGCCTGCACCATCACCGGCTTCGCCCTGCTCATCCCGGCGGCGGCCCAGGCCGACCTGCGTGGACTGCCCTCGCTGTGGCGCCGCCGGTGGCTGGTGCGCCTGGGCGAACTGTCGTTCGCGTTCTACATGGTCCATCTGCTGGTGCTGCGGACGGGCACCCATCTGCTCGGCACCCGCCCGCGCTTCGACCTGCTCACGGGCGCGGCCGCGGCCGCCGCCGCCTTCACCGTGTCGCTGGGCCTGTCCTGGCTCCTGTACGAGGGCGTGGAGCGCCCGGCACGACGCCTGCTGCTGCGCTGTCCGGCGCGGAAGAGGAGTGCCTAGGCACTTGTCACCGGGCGAGCTGCTGGTACAGGGCGGCGAGGTCGCCCGACAGGGCGCTCTTGGTCCGGCGGGTGATGTCGTCGGCGAGGACCTCGTACGCGCCCGACTCGACGCCGTCGAGGGCGGCCCTCGCGATGTCCTCGGCCTTCGCCTTGGGTCCGTCGACGCCGGACGTCATGTCGGTGTCCACGTAGCCCATGTGCAGACCGGTGACGTCGATGCCCCGCGGCTGCAGGGCCAGGCGCAGGCTGTTGGTCTGCGACCAGAGCGCCGACTTGGAGGCGCTGTAGGCGCCGCCCTCGGCGAACCAGGACAGGACCGAGTGGACGTTCAGGATGTGGCCGCCGCCGTTGCGCTCGACGACCGGGACGAAGGCACGGGTGACCAGCAGCGGGCCGTAGAAGTTGATCTCGAACTCGTGGCGGATGTCGTCGAGCGAGGAGGTCAGGAAGCGGGTGCCGGTGGCGACCCCGGCGTTGTTGATCAGCACGGTGACGTCCTGCGCCTGCTCGGCGACGGCGGCCACTGAGGCGGGGTCGGTCACCTCCAGGGCCAGCGGTACGGCGTCGGGGTGGGTGACGGTCCGCGGGTCACGGGCGGTGGCGTAGACCTTTCCCGCGCCGCGCGCGTACGCCTCCTCCACCAGCGCCTTTCCGACGCCCCGGCTACCACCGGTGACGAGGACGACGGAGTCCTTGATCGCGGTCATGACATTCACACTCCACTTGCGGACGAAGACTGGAAACCGATCGGTTTCCAACGGCTGCGGCCCATCGTAAACCGATCGGTTTCCCGCTTCAATCCCGGCGGGCGGCACCCGGCTCTCCGCGCGCCCGGATCGCCTTACGGGCAGGGTGAGTTGCTCGGTCAAGTTCATTGCGTCCGACCTCTGGCTCCGGACTCCTACCGGGCGGTATACAGACCCCCGACACACGCGTACGGGCCGCCCGCCGGGACCGGTTCCGTGCGCGTCCTGGTTGCAGGGGGGATCTCCATGGCGTACGGCACCCCGTCGGGCGGTTCGGCGAGACGGCACCGGCGGAAGGCCACCGTGGCGGCGGCGCTGGGCGGCTGCGCCCTCGTGGCCGCGTCCACGACACCGGCCGCGGCACACGGCGGCGGCCCCGGCCACGACCGCGGCACGAGCTATGTCGCGCTCGGCGACTCCTACACCTCGGGCCCGCTCATCCCGACGCAGGTCGACGCGAACTGCGCCCGCTCCGACCACAACTACCCCTCGCTGGTGGCGGCGGCCCTGCGGGTGAGCGCGTTCAAGGACGTGAGCTGTTCCGGCGCGACGACGGCGGAGATGTGGAAGGCGCAGGGCACCAACGGCCCGCAGCTCGACGCCGTGCGGCGGGACACCGACCTGGTGACGGTCCAGATCGGCGGCAACGACGTGGGGTTCAGCTCCGTCATCGGCACCTGCGCGGCCCTCAGCTCCAAGGACCTGACGGGCAACCCCTGCCAGCAGTACTACAACGCGTCCGGCACCGACCAGCTGACGCTCGACATCGCGCAGACCGCGCCCAAGGTCGACAAGGTGCTGCGGGCCGTCCGCGCCCGGGCCCCGCACGCCCGGATCCTGCTCGTCGGCTACCCCGACCTGCTCCCCGACGACGGCAGCGGCTGCTACCCGACCCTGCCCTTCGCCGCCAAGGACTTCCCCTACCTCCGGGACACCGGGAAGCGGCTGAACCTCATGCTGCGCCTGGTCGCCGCCTGGAACGGCGCCCGGTACGTGGACACCTACGGCCCGACCGTCGGCCACGACGCGTGCAAGGCCCCCGCCGACCGCTGGATCGAGCCCCTGCAGCCGACCTCACCGGCCGCCCCCGTCCACCCCAACGCCAAGGGCGAGGCGGCCATGGCCCAGGCCGTGCTGGAGCGGCTGGACCGGCGGTACTAGCACCGGGCGCCCCGAAACCCCGGGCTCTCCCGCCCCACGGGAGGGACCGGGGAGCGGTTCGCGATAGGTTGACCTGCATGAGCGACAACGTTTACTTCGACATCTCGATCAACAACGAGCCGGCCGGCCGGATCGTGTTCAACCTGTTCGACGACGTGGTGCCCGACACGGCCCGCAACTTCCGTGAGCTGGCCACCGGGCAGCACGGCTTCGGCTACGCCGGTTCGTCGTTCCACCGGATCATCCCCGAGTTCATGCTCCAGGGCGGTGACTTCACGCGCGGTGACGGCACCGGCGGCAAGAGCATCTACGGCGAGAAGTTCAAGGACGAGAACTTCCAGCTCAAGCACGACCGCAAGTACCTGCTGAGCATGGCCAACGCGGGCCCGCACACCAACGGCTCGCAGTTCTTCGTCACCACGGTGCTGACGCCGTGGCTGGACGGCAAGCACGTGGTCTTCGGCGAGGTCGTCGAGGGCTCGGACATCGTCGACAAGATCGAGGGCTACGGCACCCGCAGCGGTGCCCCCAAGGCCCAGGTCAAGATCACGGCGAGCGGCACCGTCTGACGGCGGGCCCGTATACGGGACGGACGGTGACCGGGTGGTGCCCGGTCACCGTTCGCCGCGTTCGGGCCGCATCTCCTTCGTGTCCGCCGGGGCACGTGCGGCCGGGGTGTCGTGCGCGGTGAGGTGTTCCAGCGCCTCGGCCAGTTCCTGGCAGGCCTCCTCGACGGAGAGCCTGGTGTTGCGCTGTTCGGTGATCAGGGCCGAGAGCAGCAGCGCGGTCAGGGCCATGGAGCCGTTGAACAGCTGCAGCTTCAGCATCACCTCGACGCGGGACAGTCCGGAGAACGCGCCGACCCGGTCCGTCGCGGCGACCGTGGCCATGATCGACGTGAACAGGGCGCACGGCATGCTCCCCGCCAGCCGGAACCGCAGGGCGGCCCAGGTCAGCAGCGGGTAGACGAGGAAGAGCGCGCTCATGGAGCTGTACGTGGCCGCCGGGACCAGGACGGCCGCGACGACCGCGAGGGCCAGGGCCTCCTTCCAGCGGGCCGTCGGCGGGGGCCAGCGGGCGCCGAGCAGCACCAGCAGGAACGGGGCGACGATCAGGACGCCCATCGCGTCGCCGGTCCACCAGGCCAGCCAGGTCGGCCAGAAGCTGTGCGCGGGCAGTTTGCCGGCGAGGACCAGCGTGGCCACACCGATGGTGGAGCTGACCACCATGCCGGTGAGCGCCCCGAGGAACACCAGGGCGAGGCCGTCCCGCAGCCGGCTCAGATCGGTGCGGAAGCCGACGCGGCGCAGCATCAGATACGCGCAGACGGGCCCGGCCGTCTGGCCGATGAGAATGCCCACGGTGTCGAGCTCGGGCGGGCCGAGCGACAGGACGAGGAAGAAGGCGCCGAGCGTGATGCCCGGCCAGCAGCCCAGCCCGAAGACCAGCAGACAGGCCACCGCCACGCCGGTCGACGGAAAGATGGGGGTGAAGACGGCGCCCTCGACGGTGAGCCGGCGCAGCAGGCCGAGCTGCCCCGCCGCGTAGTAGCAGGTGGCCACGGCCAGCGTCCGGAGGGCGAGGACAGCCGGTCGGCGCAGTTCCTGGATACCCACCACAGCAGCCATCAGACACCGCGGCGCCCGGCTCGGCCAGGCGGGACGCGCAGGGGCGGAACGGCGGGCCGACACGGGGTGGGCCCGGTGTCCTACGGTCCGGTTGTCCTACGGCCCGGTGTCGAGGCCTTCGTGACCCACGACCAGGACCGCCGCGTCGTCCTCGTGGCCCACCTGTTCCGCGCCCTTGATCACGGCGGCGGCCAGGGCCTGTGCCTCGAGACCGGCGACGGCGGCGATACCGGCGAGTCGTACCACCTGGTCGAGCCCCTCCTCCACGGTCAGCGACGGCCCCTCCACCACCCCGTCCGTGAGCAGCACGAACATGCCTCCGGTGGTGAGCCGGAAGCGGGCGACCGGGTACTCGACGCCCGGTTCGATGCCCAGCGGCGGTCCGCCCTCGTCCTCGCCGATCCCGGACTTTCCGTCGGCGGTGGCCCAGACGAACGGGATGTGGCCGGCCCGGGCGCTCTCCAGGACCCCGGTGGCCGGGTCGAGCCGCATGAAGGTGCAGGTGGCGAAGAGGTCGGTGCCGAGGGACACCAGCAGGTCGTTCGTCCGGGCGAGCAGTTCGCCCGGCTCGCTGGTCACCGAGGCGAGCGCCCGCAGGGCCGCCCTGACCTGGCCCATGAAGGCGGCGGCCTCGATGTTGTGGCCCTGGACGTCGCCTATGGACAGGCCGATGCGGCCGTCGGGCAGGGTGAACGCGTCGTACCAGTCGCCGCCCACGTTGAGCCCGTAGCAGGCGGGCGCGTACCGGACGGCCAGATGGACGCGGGGGGTGTCGGGCAGGTCCCGGGGCAGCATGCCGCGCTGGAGGGCGATGGCCAGCTCGACCTGCGAGCGCTGGTACTCGGCCCGCTCGCGCGCCTGGGCGGTGAGCGACCTGAGTCTGACCAGCAGCTCGTCGTCGTCCATCGAGCGCTTGCGGGGCATGGATCTCTCCGGCCGAGGCGGCTGCCCTCCCAGGGCAAACCCCTATTTTTTACCTTTACAGGATCATAGTTCGAATGGAGGGCCGGTGGTCGGCCGTCGCCGTCCTGACCACGGGCCGGTCCGGCGGCCCGGGCGGGCTCGCGGTCAGGACGGTGTGTTCACCCCTTGTGCAGGCCTTCGGCGCGGCGGGACGCACGCAGGGTGCCGACCGTCTTGAGCAGCCGGTCCGCCGGCTCACGCAGCCGGGGATGGGCGAGGACGGTGTTGCGCAGCCCTCGGACCGGGCGGCGCCACAGCCGGTGCGCCGCGGCCACCGGGTGGGGGCGGGTGACGAAGCCCTCGCCCACCCGCAGTTCGCGGGTCTTGAGCCAGTCCTTGTACTCCTTGTCGCCGCGCCCGAGGTCCACGAGGGTGACGCCCCCGCGCGCCGCGGCCTCCGCGGTGCGCAGATGCATCATCAACCCGGGTGAGTAGTAGTGCAGTTCGGGGTCGTAGGCGGTGAACCAGGCGGCGAGCACGGTGCTGGACCGCGGGCCGAAGTGCGCGGCCACCGGGCGGTCGCCGGCGTAGAGCACGGACAGCACGCCGGTGAAGTGTTCCTCGCGGACATGGAAGAGGTGGTCCACGAGGTCGACGATCCAGGGCCGGGCGAAGCGGTCCATGCGCCCGGTCCGCCGGTACTGGGCCGACTTCCAGCGCATCAGGGTGCGCAGCGCCGCCGGGTCGCGCTCGTCGAACTCGAAGCGGAGGTCGCCGATGTCGCGGCCGAGGCGCCGTTCCTTCTTGAGCGTGGTCTTCGCCTGGCCCGGGTAGGTGGCGCGCAGCCACTCGGGGTAGCCGCCGTCGCCGGGCTTCACGTCGATCACCGGTGAGGCGAAGGAGCCGGTGACATGGGAGGCGAAAGGTCTCTGCTCGGCGACCAGATGGTCGAACTCGAAGATGGACATCCCGCAGGCGCTCAGCAACTCCTGGGCGTCCCAGGCGACTCCGGGCCGGTGCACCAGCGCCTGGCAGTCGGAGAGACCGAGACCCACGGCCCGGCCGACGCCGAGGGCGTTGCGCTCGTACGGGAGGAAGCCGACGGGTTCGCCGTCCTCACGCAGGACCGCCACCCGGACGCCGGCGCGGTGTCTGCCCACGCCGATCGCGAACTCCGGGGCCAGAAAAGGGTTGGCGTACTCCGGTGACTCGTCCATCGCACGGTGCCAGTCCCGGCAGAGCGCCTGGGTCAGCTCGCCGGGTCTGTGGATCGTTATGTCCACCTCAGATCAACCGCCCTTCGGCCGACGAGGTGTGTGGCGCATGACTCCCTGCCCGGCTCCCGGACGGACCTCTGCACTGGTTTCTGGATCGCATGGGCGACCGCTCCCCCCCCATAACGCGTATACCGCGTTCTGCCGTTGCTACGAACAGCTCCTGTTCCCCGCCGCACACCGTCGTTCCACGGCCGGCGACCGGGTCGCCGGACCGGAGGTGTCGCTCAAACGTCGCGAAACAGTACGCACGCTGTCAAGGGTGCCACTGTCAGGGCGAGATGGGGGTGGGGTGACTCGGACTTTCCAGGTCCTTTTCGGTCAGGTCGCCACGGGGCCCGGCCGAGCGCCTCGCCGCGCACACTCCCACCGCCTCGCACTGGTGTGCTATTACCCTGTGCATGGAACCCGTGCCGACCGAGCCGGTCACCCCGTCCACCCCACGGCCCGTACGGTGGCCGACCCTGGTCCAGGGGTGGCATCAACTCACCTTTCTGCACTGGCCGGTGGCGCCGGAGCGGGTGGCGGGGCTGCTGCCCGCCGGTACCCGGCCGGACACCCTGGACGGGGTCACCTACGTCGGCCTCGTTCCGTTCCTGCTGCGGCGCACCGGCCTGGGGCCGGGGCCCGGGCTGCCCTATCTGGGCACCTTCTGCGAGACGAACGTACGGCTGTACTCGGTGGACGAGCAGGGCCGGCGCGGGGTGGTGTTCAGATCCCTGGACGCGACCCGGCTGCTCTCCGTGCTGGCGGGCCGGCTGGGGGTCCGGCTGCCGTACCTCTGGTCCGCGATGCGGCTGCGCCACGAGGGCGATCTGATCACCTACACCTGCCGGCGGCGGCGCCCGGCCGCCGCGAGCCGGGCGGTCGTACGGATCGGGCCGCCGATCGCCGAGCCCTCACCCCTGGAACACTTCCTGACCGCACGCTGGGGACTGCACGTCACCTGGCACGGCCGCACCGCGCACCTCCCGAACGAGCACGCGCCCTGGCCGTTGCGCCGGGCCGAACTCCTGGATCTGGACGACGAGTTGGTCGCGGCGGCGGGCCTGTCGGCACCGCAGGGGCCGCCGGTCAGCGTGCTGTACTCCCCCGGCGTGAAAGTACGGTTCGGGGTGCCGACGCTACTCGGGCACCACCGGTAAAGAAATCGCATGGTCTAGTCCAAAGTGCGCTTTGGTCCAGTCCAATCCGTTGACGTGGCCGCGACACCTCCGGATGCTGGGGAACCCCACCTCCCCACCCCTGGAGACACCGGTGAGACCACTCCGCGCATGTCTGGGCGCCGCGGCCGCCGTCACGCTGGCCGCCGCCGGCACGACCGCGCTCGTCGCGGGTGACGCCTCGGGCGCGACCACCGCGCTCAGCAACCGCTGGTACGCGGCCGCCCCCTATCTGATGCCGCTGGACAACAACCCGCCGGACCCGGCCGCCATCATGGACGCCACCGGCCTCAAGGCCTTCCAGCTGGCGTTCGTCCTGGCACCCGACGGCGGGGGCTGCTCGCCGACCTGGGGCGGCACGGCGGCCGTCTCCTCCGACACCGCGGTCCAGTCGACGATCGACACGATCCGCGCCAAGGGCGGCGACGTCTCCGTGTCGATCGGCGGCTACGGCGGCACCAAGCTGGGCCAGACCTGCGCGGACGCGGCCTCGACGGCAGCGGCCTACCAGCAGGTCATCACCAAGTACGGGCTGCACGCGATCGACTTCGACCTGGAGGAGCCGGAGTACGAGAACACCGCGGCGATCGCGAACGAGATCGGCGCCGCGAAGATCCTCCAGCAGAACAATCCCGGCCTGTACGTGTCGGTCACCACGGCCGGTACGGCGGACGGGACCGGCTGGTTCGGCAAGCAGATGCTGCTGGAGGCGAAGTCACAGGGGTTCACGCCGAACAACTTCTCCATCATGCCGTTCGACGGCGGCTTCGGCGGGGCGGCCTCGCAGACCAGCGCGCTCACCGCCTTCAACGCGATCCTGCAGTCCACGTTCGGCTGGGACCAGGCGACCGCGTACGCCCACGAGGGCTTCTCCGGGATGAACGGCCGCAGCGACACCGGCGAGTACTTCACCCAGGCCGACTTCCAGACCGTGCTCGACTACGCCACGAGCCACGCCATGGACCGCTTCACCTTCTGGTCCCTGAACCGCGACCGCCAGTGCACCCCGGTCGACAACAACGGCACCACGTCCGGGACCTGCTCCAGCGTGGCGCAGGGCGACTGGGACTTCGCCAAGTACTCGGTGGAGTTCGCCGGGGTCACCCCGCCGACCACCACCCCCACACCCACCCCCACGCCCACCCCGACCTCCTGCAAGACCGCGTGGAGTGCGACGGCGGTCTACACGGCCGGCGACGAGGTCTCGTACAACAGCCACGACTGGAAGGCCAAGTGGTGGACCCAGAACGAGGTGCCCGGCGCCTCCGAGTGGGGCCCCTGGCAGGACGAGGGCGCCTGCTGACCGTCAGCGGCACCACCACCCACTACGCCATTGCGCCGACGGAGCCCGGGGCACCTGCCACGGGCCGGCTGTCGCACCCGGCTGAGTTCGCCCGGTCCGGCCTGGCAGGGGCCGTCGTTCCGCCGCACGATGGAAGGACGATCCGTGCCGCGGCCGGGCGACGGGAGGACGACTCATGACGCAGAGCTGGGGGCCGCGCCCTCCCGACACGGCGGACGGCGCCGAATGGCGGCCCGCGCTCGACATCCCCGCACCCGGGCCGCAGCGCCGCTGGACGGTGCTGCTGCGCTGGCTGCTGCTGATCCCGCAGTACATCGTGCTGACCCTGCTGGGCATCGCCGCGTTCTTCGTCACGGTGGCCGGCTGGTTCGCCGCGCTCTTCACGGGCCGGCTGCCCGACCCGATCGCCTCGTTCCTCGGCAAGTACCTGGCGTACGAGACACGGATCGTCGCCAGCTCCATGCTCCTGGTGGACCGCTATCCGCCCTTCGCGCTCACCGCGCCCGACTATCCGGTGCAGATCGAACTGCGGCCCACCACGCTGAACCGCCTGGCGGTGCTGTTCCGGCTGATCCTGATGATCCCGGCAGCGATCATCGCCAACCTCGTGGCGAGCGGCTGGTTCGCACTCTGCTGGATCTTCTGGATCATCGGGATCGTGCTGGGCCGGCAGCCCGAACCGGTCTTCGGGGCGTCGGCGGCGGTCGCCCGCTACCGGATGCGCTTCGGTGCCTACGCCAGCATGCTGACGCCCGTCTACCCCAAGGGGCTCCTGGGCGACCAGCAGGGCACCAAAGCCGAGCCGGCGGCCGGGGCGGCGCCGCCGGAGGCCCGCTCCGCCACCCGGCCACTGCTCCTGGACACCACCGCGAAGGTGCTGATCTGGGCCTTCCTGGTGCTCGGCCTGGCCGTCCAGATCGTCGCCCGTACCGCCCCGAGCGCCGACGAACACGACTACAGAGGACTCGCGAACCCGGTGCAAGTGGTACATCCGGTAGGACGGTCGTAGCGTCGTAGGGAAACATGTACGGCGGTACGGGCGGGAGAGACCATGCGCAAGCCAGTGGTGGGAACAGCGATCGGACTCGGGACATGTCTGCTGCTCACGGCGGCCATGACGACGGCCTCCGCGACCCCGCCGACAGCGGCCGCGGCGCGGGCGGTCCAGCACCCGGTTCTGGTCGACTGCCTCTGGCACCAGCGATACCGGCCGACCGACTTCATCGTGGCCTGCGGCGACGGCAACAGTGTGCTCAAGTCCATGCACTGGACCCGGTGGGACGACAACGCGGCGGTCGCCCAGGGCGTGAACTGGGTGAACGACTGCAAGCCGTACTGCGCGGCCGGCACCTTCCACGGCTACCCCGTGACCATTCGGCTCGACCGCCCGACGGCCTGGAAGAAGCACGCGAACGTGGAGCAGTTCACGCGCATGAGCCTGACCTACCGCGATGCCAGGCCGGAGGGATTCACGCAGGTCATGACCATCCCGCTGTGGAACTGAACGGGTCGGTCACCCGGGTGGGCGGCATGCGGGGCGGCGCCGTGCGCCGGGCGGGCGACGTCCCGGCCGGGGCTGACATCCACCGGGACCGACGGGCCGTCATGTTGGTGTGACCGGTACGCCGGAGCCGTGCGCTCCCGTCGAAAGAGGTCACATGCCCCGATTCCCCCGCCTGGCCGCCGTCGCCCCGGCCGCGGTCGCGGTCGGCCTGCTCGCGGCGGCTCCGGCCGCGAGCGACGAGCCGGTCGTCTCGAATCCCCGTGTCATCGCCCACTTCGACCTGGCCCGCGGGCAGACACCCGAGAACATCGTCGCCGAGCGGGGCGGCTCGGTCGACGTGTCCTTCGCGTTCGCCGCGCAGGTCGCCAGGGTCACCCGGGAGCGGCGGGTCCGTGTCCTGGCGAACCTGCCCGTCGAGGACCACCCCCGCACGCCCCTGATGAACAGCGCCGTCGCGCAGGGCCTGGCCCGCGCGCACGACGGCACGCTGTACGTCAACTACGCCACCGGCACCGGCAAGACCGGCGTCTGGCGCATCCCGGCGGGCGGCGGCACACCCGAGCAGATCGCCCAGCTGCCGTCGGACGGCCTCCCCAACGGCCTGGCCCTCGACGAGCGGCACGGCGTGCTCTACGCCGCCGACTCGGCGCTGGGTACGGTGTGGCGGATCCCGGTGTCGGGCGGCACACCGACGGCCTGGGCCAAGGGCACCGCGCTCTCCGGGCTCCCCGCGCCGGCGAGCGGCTTCGGCGCCAACGGGATCAAGGTCCACCAGGACGCGGTGTGGGTGACCAACACCGACCGGGCCACGCTGCTGCGCATCCCGGTCCGCAAGGACGGTTCGGCGGGGGCCGTCGGGACGAGAGCCACCGGGCTCACCGGCGTCGACGACTTCGTCTTCCCCGGGCACTCGGACGTCGTGCTCGCCGCGCTCGGCACGTCCAACGAGATCGTCCTGGTCGGCACGGACGGTACCCACAGCCGTGTGCTCGGCGTGCAGGACGGCCTGTCCAACCCCACCTCGCTGGCCGTGAGCGGCCGCGATGTGCACGTGGCCGACGCCGCCTACCTCACCCAGCGGGATCCGAACCTGCTGAAGGCGCGGCTGCGCGCCCACTTCGCCCGCTCGTAGCGGTGGGAGGGCCGGCGGCCGCCGGCCCTCCCGTGCCGGAGCCGGACTCAGGCGATCTCGACGAGGAGGTCGCCGCCCTCCACCTGCTGGATGCGGTTGATGGCGAGCCGGGAGATCCGGCCGGCCTTCGGGGCGGTGATGGTGGCCTCCATCTTCATGGCCTCGATCGTGGCGACCGTGGCGCCCGCCTCGACCTCCGTGCCCTCGGTCACCGCGAGGGTGACGACGCCCGCGAACGGGGCCGGGACATGCCCGGGGTTGGCGCGGTCGGCCTTCTCGGTGGCCGGGATGTCGGAGGCGGCCGCCCGGTCCCGGATCTGGATCGGGCGCAGCTGGCCGTTGAGCGAGGACATCACCGTGCGCATACCGCGCTCGTCGGCCTCGCCGACGGCCTGGAGCTCGATCAGCAGCCGGACGCCGGGCTCCAGGTCGACCGAGTACTCCTTGCCCGGGCGCAGGCCGTAGAAGAAGTCCTTGCTGTCCAGGACGCTGGTGTCGCCGTAGGTCTGGCGGTGGGTCTCGAACTCGCGGGTCGGGGCCGGGAACAGCAGCCGGTTGAGGGTCGCGCGGGGTTCCTTGGCGAGACCCTCGCGGTCCTCGGCGGACAGCTCCGGCGTCGGCTTGGCGGCGGCGCGGCCCTGGAGGGCCTTGGTGCGGAACGGCTCCGGCCAGCCGCCGGGCGGGGTGCCCAGCTCGCCACGGAGGAAGCCGATCACCGAGTCGGGGATGTCGAACCGGTCGGGGGTCGCCTCGAAGTCCTCCGGGCTCACCCCGGCGCCCACCAGGTGCAGGGCGAGGTCGCCGACCACCTTGGAGGACGGGGTGACCTTGACCAGGCGGCCGAGGATCCGGTCGGCGGCCTCGTACATGGCCTCGATGTCCTCGAAGCGGTCGCCGAGGCCGAGCGCGACGGCCTGGGTGCGCAGGTTGGAGAGCTGGCCGCCGGGGATCTCGTGGTGGTAGACGCGGCCGGTCGGGGAGGCGAGGCCCGCCTCGAAGGGGGCGTAGACCTTGCGGACGCTCTCCCAGTACGGCTCCAGGTCCTCGATCGCCCGCAGGTCGAGCCCGGTGGGACGGTCCGAGTAGTCGGTCGCGGCGACGATCGCCGAGAGGGACGGCTGGGAGGTCGTACCGGCCATGGAGGCCACCGCGCCGTCCACCGCGTCCGCGCCCGCCTGGATCGCGGCGAGGTAGGTGGCCAGCTGGCCGCCCGCGGTGTCATGGGTGTGGAGGTGGACGGGGAGGTCGAACTCGCGGCGCAGGGCGGAGACGAGCTTCGCGGCGGCGGGGGCGCGCAGCAGGCCCGCCATGTCCTTGACGGCCAGGACGTGCGCGCCGGCCTGGACGATCTGCTCGGCGAGCCGCAGGTAGTAGTCGAGGGTGTAGAGCTGCTCGTTCGGGTCGGACAGGTCGGCGGTGTAGCAGAGGGCGACCTCGGCGACCGCGGTGCCCGTCTCGCGAACGGCCTCGATGGCGGGGCGCATCTGGTTGACGTCGTTGAGGGCGTCGAAGATGCGGAAGATGTCGATGCCGGTGGCGGCGGCCTCCTGGACGAAGGTGTCGGTCACCTCGGTCGGGTACGGGGTGTAGCCCACGGTGTTGCGGCCGCGCAGCAGCATCTGGAGGCAGATGTTGGGGACGGCCTCGCGCAGGGCGGCCAGCCGCTCCCAGGGGTCCTCGGCGAGGAAGCGCAGGGCGACGTCGTAGGTGGCGCCGCCCCAGCACTCCAGGGAGAGCAGCTCGGGCAGGGTGCGGGCGACCACCGGGGCGACGGCCAGCAGGTCCTTGGTGCGCACGCGGGTGGCGAGCAGGGACTGGTGGGCGTCGCGGAAGGTGGTGTCGGTGATGCCGATGGTGGGCGACTCGCGCAGGTGGCGGGCGAAGCCCTCCGGGCCGAGTTCGACCAGGCGCTGACGCGAGCCCGCCGCCGGCTCCCCGAGGGGCAGCGGGGGCAGCTTGGTGGTCGACTCGATCAGGTGGGGACGGTCGCCGTGCGGCTTGTTGACGGTGACGTCCGCCAGGAAGGTGAGCAGCTTGGTGCCGCGGTCGGCGGAGGTGCGGGCGGTGAGCAGGTGCGGGCGCTGCTCGATGAAGGACGTGGTGACCCGCCCCGCCTGGAAGTCCGGGTCGTCCAGGACGGCCTGGAGGAACGGGATGTTGGTGGCCACCCCGCGGATGCGGAACTCGGCGACGGCACGCCGGGCACGGCCGATGGCGGCCTTGAAGTCCCGGCCCCGGCAGGTGAGCTTGACCAGCATCGAGTCGAAGTGCGCGCTGATCTCCGTACCCGCGTGGGTGGTTCCGCCGTCCAGGCGGATGCCGGAGCCGCCCGGGGAGCGGTAGGCGCTGATGCGGCCGGTGTCGGGGCGGAAGCCGTTGGCCGGGTCCTCGGTGGTGATACGGCACTGGAGGGCCGCGCCGTGCAGCTTCACGGTCTCCTGGGAGAGACCGAGGTCTGCGAGGGTCTCGCCGGAGGCGATGCGCAGCTGGGCCTGGACCAGGTCGACGTCGGTGACCTCTTCGGTGACCGTGTGCTCGACCTGGATGCGGGGGTTCATCTCGATGAAGACGTGGTTGCCCGCGGGGTCGAGGAGGAACTCGACGGTGCCCGCGTTGCGGTAGCCGATCTCGCGGGCGAAGCGGACGGCGTCGGCGCAGATGCGGTCCCGGAGCTCGGGATCGAGGTTGGGCGCGGGGGCCAGCTCGATGACCTTCTGGTGGCGGCGCTGCAGTGAGCAGTCCCGCTCGAAGAGGTGGATGACGTTGCCCTCGCCGTCGGCGAGGATCTGCACCTCGATGTGGCGGGGGTCGACGACGGCCTTCTCCAGGAAGACGGTCGGGTCGCCGAACGCGGAGGCCGCCTCCCGGGAGGCCTGCTCGATGGACTCGCGCAGCGCGGCGGGGTCCTCGACCCGGCGCATACCGCGGCCACCGCCGCCCGCGACGGCCTTCACGAACACCGGGAAGCCGATCGCCTCGGCGGCGCGCACCAGTTCGTCGATGTCGTTGGAGGGCGCCGAGGAGCCGAGGACCGGTACGCCGGCGGCGCGGGCGGCGGCCACCGCGCGGGCCTTGTTGCCGGTCAGCTCCAGCGTGTGGGCGTCGGGCCCGACGAAGGTGATGCCCGCCTCCTCGCAGGCGCGGGCGAGTTCGGGGTTCTCGGAGAGGAAGCCGTAGCCCGGGTAGACGGCGTCGGCCCCGGCCCGGCGGGCGGCGGCCACGATCTCCTCGACGGAGAGGTAGGCGCGCACCGGGTGCCCGGGTTGCCCGATCTCGTAAGCCTCGTCGGCCTTCAGCCGGTGCAGTGAGTTTCGGTCCTCGTGGGGGAACACGGCGACCGTGCGTGCACCCAGCTCATAGCCCGCGCGGAACGCGCGGATGGCGATCTCTCCACGGTTGGCGACCAGCACCTTGCGGAACATCCCTGGATCCCTTCAGCCTGCCGGCGACGAACACCATGGTGTCAGCCGCGCCCGTCCGTAGCTCGCCGCAACATTAGGGGTTGCTCGAACCGGCTGAAGTGCGAAAACCATCACATTGACGTCGTTGAGCAGTTCGGCGGGTCGGCCGCGTGACATATGGGGTTGCGGGGAAGACGGACGAGTTGGGGGGTCTCAGGGCAGCCGGAAGGACGGTACGGGGTGGCGGGGCGGTCCCGGCCGGTGCACGGGCGGGTCGGACCAGGGCGGTGTCGGCTGGGTCCCGAGGCGCTCGACGAGCCGGGCGGGGACCGGCAGCCGGTGGCCGTGCATCAGGCCGAGAACGATCGCCGCGACCACCGCGATCAGGTGCTCCCGGCCAGCGAGGTTCGGTACGGCGATGGACTCCCACACCATCGAGCCGCCGGTCAGGGCGAAGACGACGGGCGCGCGGCGGACCACCGCCAAGTAGGTGAACAGGCCCACCACGGCGGCGGACGGCCCCGTGTCGAGGATCCTCCCGACCTCCGGGGGCAGACCGAAACCCCACCAGCCGGGGCCCAGCGCGACCATCACCCGCGCGGTCATGGTGCCGGCCAGCGTGGTGGTGTAGGCGACGGCGAGGGTGCGGGCGCGGCCCAGGGAGAGTTCGGCGAGGGCGAAGGCGAGGAAGAGCTGGGTGATGCCCGCCCAGACCGGCAGGTCGAGCGCCGGGACGTACAGCGACACCGGGGTGCGCAGCAGGGAGAGCCACAGGGGCAGGTCGGCGGTGACACCGCCGAGGTGCCACACCATCCTTCTGCCGAAGGGGTGCTGCGCGATGCCGTGGAAGAAGATGACGCCGAACGCGGCGACGAACGCGAGCACGATCCCGGAGAGACCACGGCGTACGAGCTGCCGTATCGGCTCCACCACGATGCCGTGCCATTCGTCGCGCAGCGTGCGCCGCACGAACCGGACCGCTCGCGCGGCCGCCGTCCCCCAGCTTCCGTTGCCCTTCATACAGGGCATCGCCCCCTTGATACCGCCCCCACCGCCGGCCTGCGCCCCTGAAGAGGTCCGCCGCGTCCCGGCCGTTCCACGTCATCGTAGAGACGTTTGGATCATTTGCGACGATGCGGGAGCTACTACTGGTCGAATTTCGCCGTCGGGTTTATCACCCGTCCATCGGTCAACCCTTCCGGACGTCATCGCGTCCCCCTCCTCGTTGCCTCGGTAAAGGAGCGGTCATGCAGAATCCGTCGCGCCGCGTTGTGCTGACCGCGACCCTGGGAACCGCGCTGCCCTCCGGTGCGACTCCGGGCCCGGCAGGCCGATTCCGCGCCCTGGAGCGCGAACACCGGGCCCGGCTGGGGGTGTTCGCCTGGGACACCGGCTCGGGAGCCCGGGTCCGGTACCGCGCGGGCGAACTCTTCCCGATGTGCTCGGTGTTCAAGACGCTCGCGGTGGCCGCCGTGCTGCGCGACCTCGCCCCGGGCGTGCTCACCGAGGTCGTCCACTACGACGAGGGCGACATCGAGCGGTCGGGCGGCGCACCCGTCACCGGCAGGCCCGAGAATCTCGCGGCGGGAATGACCGTGGCGGACCTGTGCGCGGCGGCGATCTCGTACAGCGACAACACCGCGGCGAACCTGTTGCTGGAGCAACTGGGCGGGCCGGTGGCGGTGACGCGGCTGTGCCGCTCCCTCGGGGACGAAGTGACGCGTCTGGACCGGTGGGAGCCGGAGCTGAACTCGGCGGAACCCGGGCGGGTCACGGACACCACCACTCCCCTGGCGATCGGCACGAGCTACGCGCAACTGGCCGTCGGCCGCGCCCTGGACGGCGGGGACCGACGGCGGCTCACTGGCTGGCTGCTCGCCAACACCACCGGAGGGGAACGGATCCGCGCGGGGCTCCCCGCGGACTGGACGGTGGGTGACAAAACCGGAACGGGCGGTTACGGCACCGCCAACGACGTCGCGATCGCCCGGCCCCCGGGCCGCGCCCCCGTCGTCGTCGCCGTCCTCTCCACCCACACCGACGCCGCGGCCCAGGCCGACTCCCCACTGGTGAGAAGGGCCGCCGCGATCGTGGCGGACATGTTCACACAGCGCGCCGCATAAGATCGTTCACAGTCGGCACACAGTCAATCGCCTTCCCGTACGGCGGTTTTATGCAATGAGGCTGGAACCGTTCTGTTTCGATCACGGACTCTCGTATAGTGACGCCCAGTTCAGCACCGAGCGTCACAACTCCTTCACCGGATCCACATCCCTACCTGCTCCGAGGACCAGACCGGACCGATGACCGCGCCCACGCATCCCGGCGATCGACCTGCCCTTCGTATGCTCGCTCCGACCATCGCGCTGACCGCTGTCGTGTCGGCCCTCGTGGTCGTCGCCGCGGTGACCGCCGCGCCCGACTCGGTCCGTACGCCCCTCGCACTGGGTGCGAGCGCGGCCGCGCTCCTGTTGTGCGCGTCGGTGACCTGGGCCGTCCACGCGGGGCGGACCGCCCGCGGCGCCCGGCGTCGGCTGGAGGCGGTGAGCCAGGACATCGGGCGGCTGCTCCAGCAGCAGGCCCGGACGACCGAGGAGGCCCGCCAGGAGCAGCAGCGGCTCATCGACGAACTGGCCCAGCAGCGCAGCGAGTTCGCCGACTCCTTCGAGCAGGAGCGGGCGCGGATCCACGAGGACAGCAGCCAGGAGCTGGACTGGTACCGGGGGGAGAACGCCCGGCTCGGCGCCGAGTTGGACCGGGCGTCCAGGGAGCGCGCCGCCGCGATCGCCTCCGCCGGCAACGCGGCCGGCCGGATGCAGGCGCTGGCCACCGCCACCCTCGCCGACCTGCGGGCCATGGAGGAGCGGCACACCGACGAGGACGTGCTCGCGGACCTGCTGCACCTCGACCACCGCACGGCCCAGGCGGGCCGGCTCGCCGACTCCATCGCCGTACTGACCGGGGCGCGTTCCGGCCGCCGCTGGGCGCGTCCGATCAGCATGGAGTCCATCCTGCGCGGTGCGATGGGACGCATCAGCGGCTACCGCCGGGTGCGGGTGCACTCGGTGAGCGAGGCGGCCGTCGCCGGACACGCGGCCGAGGGTGTCATGCACGCGCTCGCCGAACTCCTCGACAACGCGGCCAACTTCTCGCCGCCGACGGCCGAGGTCCATGTGTACGTGGAGGAGGTACCGGCCGGGCTGATCGTGTCCGTGGAGGACAGCGGTCTGGTGATGGGCGATGTGCAGCTGCGCCGCGCCGAGCGGGCGGTCTCGGGCGACACCTCCGAACTGGGCGGTCTCACCGGCACCCGGCTCGGGCTCGCGGTGGTCGGCCGGCTGGTCGGCAAGCACGGCCTGAAGGTGTCGTTCCGGCCGTCGGCCCGCGGCGGCACCGGGGTGCTGATGCTGGTCCCGCAGGACCTGCTGACCCGCCCGGTCGCCGACGAGCCCGCCCTCCTGAAGGAGACCGAGCCGGCGTCGCCCGAGCCGGTGACGGGCTCGCTCGACCCGCTGCCCGTGCACGAGTCCGCCGAGCCGGACGAGTCCGGCGAGCCCACCGGGTCCGGCGAGTCCGCAGAGTCAGCAGAGTCCGCCGAGGACGCAGAGGGCTCCGCCGGGCTGCCCAGGCGGCGCCGCGGCCGGACCCTCGCCGAGGCCGAGCGCAGGGCCGCGCCCCAGCCGGCGGAACACCGCCCCGCGCCGGCCGCCGAGGACGTCCGGGTCCGCGCCGCCCGCTTCAACAGCTTCCGGCAGGCCGTCCGCCCGGCCGCACCCGACTCCGGCGCCGACTCGGACCCCGGCCGCGCCGAGAGCTTCGGCGCGGCCGACGGACCGACAGCCCCGTACGCCCCCACCCCCGTGCCCGACCCGGTCCCCGCGCCCCACCCGGAGCCCGACCCCGAGCACACCTCCCATCCGCACGCGTACCCGGAAGGCGACACCACTTCATGACCGGCAGGACCACCGCCGACGACAAGCTCACCTGGCTCATCGAAGGCCTTCTGGAGCGCACCCCGGGCGCCCGGCACGCCCTTGTGCTCTCGCGCGACGGCCTCAAGCTCTGCCGTACGCCGGAGCTCTCCGTCGACCAGGCCGACCAGCTCGCGGCGATCGCCGCCGGCATCCAGTCGCTGTCGCACGGGGCGTCCGTCGAGTTCGGCGACGGCAGCGGCGGCGTGCGGTCGGCGATGACCGAGTTCTACGGGGGTGTGCTGTTCATCGTGGAGGCCGGTGAGGGCGCCCATCTGGCCGTGGTGACCAGCGAGGACGCGGACCCCGGGCTCGTCGGGCACAACATGAGCGAACTGGTCGAGCAGCTCGGCGAACACCTGACCGCGCAGCCCCGTACGTCATGAGCCGGCCCGGCAGGGACGACGCGCCCGACCGTCTGTACACCATCACCGGCGGCCGTAGCGGCGCCGGTCCCGACAACCCCTTCGACCTGGTCACGCTGGTCGTCGCCGAGTCGGAGCCGGCCCCCGGCATGCAGTCGGAGCACGCGGCGATCCTGCGCCTGGCCGAGTTCCCGGTCTCCGTGGTGGAGGTCGCCGCGGAGCTCGGGATGCCGGTGAGCATCACCAAGATCCTGCTGGGCGACCTGCTGGTGGCCGGCCGGGTCAGCGCCCGCCACCCGCACCGCCCGGCCATCACCGACCCCGACATCCTGGAGCAGGTGCTCGTTGGACTCCGCAACCTCTGACGCGCGCACCCCGTTGGGTGCCACCGCCGACAACGGTTTCAAGATCGTGGTCGTGGGCGGTTTCGGCGTCGGCAAGACCACTCTGGTCCGTTCCGTCAGCGAGATACGTCCCCTCAACACCGAGGAGACGATGACGCAGGCCGGCGAGGAGGTCGACGACATCCGCGAGGTGCGCGGCAAGTCCGCGACCACCGTCGCCTTCGACTTCGGCCGGATCACGCTGGACGCCCGCAATGTGCTGTACCTGTTCGGGGCGCCGGGGCAGGAGCGGTTCTGGTTCCTGTGGGACCGGCTGTTCTCCGGCACGCTCGGCGCGGTCGTGCTCGTCGACACCCGGCGGATCGACGACTCCTGGTACGCCATCGACCGGCTGGAGAAGCACGGCACCCCGTTCATCGTGGCCTGCAACGACTTCGGCGGCCCGGTGCACACGCCCGAGGACGTCCGCCACGCGCTCGACCTGGACCCGCAGGTCCCGCTGGTGAACTGCGACGCCCGCTCCCGGGAGTCCGGCAAGCAGGTGCTGATCACGCTGGTCGAGCACGTCAAGAACCGGCACGCCGGCCCGTCCGCACCGGCGGACCTGCCCCGACAGGAGTTCGTGTGACCCCCGAAGCCGTTCCGCTCGGCGGCCCCCGCTTCCAGACCGAACCGGCGCGTCTGTACCGCGAGATGCGGCGCGACCACGGCGCCGTCACCCCTGTCGTCCTGGACGGGGACGTCCCTGCCTGGCTGGTGCTCGGCTACCGCGAGCTGCACCAGGTGACCGGGGACCCGGTGCTGTTCAGCCGGGACTCGGACCTGTGGAACCAGTGGGACATGATCCCGGACGACTGGCCGCTGCTGCCCATGATCGGCCGTAAGCAGCCGTCGATCCTCTACACGGTGGGCGAGCGGCACCGCGAGCGCGCCGGGATGATCAGCGACGCGCTGGAGGCCGTCGACCCCTTCGAACTGCGCGGCCACGCCGAGCGGTTCGCGGACGAGCTCATCGACGGTCTGTGCACCAGCGGCGAGGCCGACCTGATCGGCCAGTACGCGATGCTGCTGCCCGTGCGGGTGCTGGCGCGGCTGTACGGCTTCCCCGACGAGGAGGGCCCCGGGCTGGTCACCGCGCTCAACGACATGATCGACGGGCGCGAGCGGGCGATCCCCGGGCAGCTGCATCTGGCGGGTTCCATGGCCCAGTTGCTGGCCGACCGGAAGGCGAACCCGGCCGACGACGTGGTGTCGCGGATGCTCCAGGACAAGAGCGGGTTCACCGACGAAGAGGTCATGCAGGACCTGATGGTCATGATGGCGGCCGGGCACCAGCCGACCGCCGACTGGATCGGCAACTCGCTGCGTCTGATGCTCACCGACAACCGGTTCGCCGCCTCCCTGTTCGGCGGGCGCAACAGTGTCGCCGAGGCGATGAACGAGGTGCTGTGGGAGGACACCCCCAGCCAGAACATCGCCGGCCGCTGGGCGTCCCGCGACACCCAGCTGGGCGGGCGCCGGATCCGCGCCGGTGACCTGCTGATCCTCGGTCTGCAGGGCGCCAACTCCGACCCGCAGGTGCGTACCGACGCCTCCGCGCTGACCGGCGGCAACAACGCGCACTTCTCCTTCGGACACGGCGAGCACCGCTGCCCGTTCCCCGCCCAGGAGGTCGCCGAGGTGGTCGCCCGGACCGGCATCGAGGTCGTCCTCGACCGACTCCCGGACATCGACCTCGCGGTGCCCGCCGAGTCGCTCACCCGCCGGCCGTCTCCGTGGCTGCGGGGCCTGAGCGCGCTGCCCGTCAGGTTCACCCCCGTACCCGCCCTCTGATCCGCTGATCCGCATCAAGAGACAGGCGCAGCACCGCATGGCGCAGTTACCCGACCCTGCCCTGGGAGGCACGTCACGATGACGACCGGTACCGAACAAGCCCGGATCGCCCTCGACCCCTTCGTCACCGACCTGGAGGGCGAGAGCGCACGGCTGCGCGCCGCCGGTCCGCTGGCCGCGGTGGAACTGCCCGGCGGGGTGCCCGTGTGGGCGGTCACCCACCACGCCGAGGCGAAGGCGCTGCTCACCGACCCGCGTCTGGTCAAGGACATCAATGTGTGGGGTGCCTGGCAGCGCGGGGAGATCGCCCCGGACTGGCCGCTGATCGGCCTGGCCAACCCCGGCCGTTCGATGCTCACCGTGGACGGCGCCGACCACCGCAGGATGCGTACCCTGGTCGCGCAGGCGCTCACCCCGCGCCGGGTGGAGGAGATGCGGGAGCGCATCGAGAAGCTCACCCAGGACCTGCTGGACGCGCTGCCCGAGGACACGGAGAGCGTCGATCTGAAGGCGGCCTTCGCCTACCCGCTGCCCATGTACGTGGTCGCCGACCTGATGGGCATCGACGAGGCCGAACTGCCCCGGCTGAAGGTGCTGTTCGAGAAGTTCTTCTCCACCCAGACCCCGCCCGCCGAGGTCATCGCCACCCTCACCGAGCTGGCCGGGATCATGGCGGCGACGGTCGCCGCCAAGCGGGCCGAGCCCGGCGACGATCTCACCAGCGCGCTGATCCTGGCCTCCGAGGACGGCGACCACCTCACCGACGAGGAGATCGTCTCCACCCTCCAGCTGATGGTGGCGGCCGGTCACGAGACGACGATCTCCCTGATCGTCAACGCGGTGGTCAACCTCTCCGCCCACCCCGACCAGCGCGCCAAGGTGCTCTCCGGCGAGGTGGACTGGTCGGCGGTGGTCGAGGAGACCCTGCGCTGGTCCACCCCGACCTCGCACGTGCTGATCCGGTTCGCCACCGAGGACGTGCCGGTCGGCGACAAGGTGCTGCCCGCAGGGGACGCGCTCATCGTGTCGTACGCCGCGATAGGCCGTGACGAGAACGCGCACGGGCCGGGTGCCGGGGAGTTCGACGTCACCCGGGAGTCGAAGAACCGGCACATCTCCTTCGGGCACGGTCCGCACGTCTGCCCCGGTGCGGCGCTCTCCCGTCTGGAGGCGGGCGTCGCGCTGCCCGCGCTCTACGGCCGCTTCCCCGGCCTGGACCTGGCGGTACCGGCGTCGGAGCTGCGCAACAAGCCGGTGGTCACCCAGAACGACCTCTTCGAGCTGCCGGTGAAGCTCACCCCCTGACGGGCGTTCACGGAGCACGACCCGGCTCCCGTGCCGGCACTCCGGGATCTCCCGGGTGCCGGCTCCTCAACTCCGTTGCGGAAAGGCGGCTTTCACGATCCTCTGGGGCAACTGCGCAGGCCAGAGCGAACGTTGCTGTGCCGTGACAGCCCGTTTCCATCAGCCACGAGCCTCCAGGACGGCGTCCAGGCGGCTGTTGAGGGCGTCCCTGAGGCCTGCCTCCCGGGCGACCTTCACCAGGGCCTGGGCGAGCACGGACTGCGGCTCGCTGCGGGCGATGACGAGTCCGACGCGGGGGCCGTGGGCCGGGCCCTCCAGAGGGACCACGCGCATGCCCTCCGGTACGCCGAACATGTGCAGCCAGGCGTGCGAGATCACACTGGACCAGCGGCCGCCGGAGAGGTGGGCGTAGAGCCCGGCCACGCTGTCGGACTCGATGCCGGGGACGGGGGCGGCGCCCTCGGCGGCGAAGCAGTCGTCGATGATCCGCCGGTTGCGCATCCGGGGTCCGAGCAGGCAGAGCGGGAGGGCGGCGGCCTGCGACCAGGTCGCGGTGACGACGTCGCCGAGGGGGCCGCCGACCGGGGTGAGCAGGACGTACCGCTCCTCGTACAGCGGGAAACGGCGTACCTGCCGCAGTTCGTCGTCGTCCAGGTAGGTCATGGCCGCGTCCAGTTCGAACTCGGCGAGGCCGCGCCGGATGTCGGCGGAGGACAGGGACTCCATGGCGACCCGGGCGTGCGGGTGCCGGTCGCAGAAGGGGCCGGTGAGGAGCGAGGCGACGGGGACGGCGGTGGGGACGATCCCGAGGCGCAGGGTGCCCGTCAGACCGCCCCGCAGCACCGACAGCTCCTGGCGCAGCGCGTCCCCCTCCGCGAGGATGCGGTGCGCCCAGGCCAGCACGACCTCGCCCTCGGGGGTCAGGCCCTCGTAGCGGCGGCCCCGGCGCACGATCGGCACGTCGAGCTCGTGTTCGAGCCGGCGTATCGCGGCGGAGAGCGAGGGCTGGGACACATGACAGGCGGCGGCCGCCCGGGCGAAGTGCCGCTCCCGGGCGAGCGCGACCAGGTATTCGAGCTGGCGCAACAGCATGCGGCCTCCGCGACGACGGATGGGGGATCGGCGGTGGGCTCCAGGTCTACCGGACCGGGGCCGCCCGTTTGACATCGAGTGCGCTCGAAGTCGTAGCGTCAAAACGACCACTCGGCAAGGAAAGAAAGGCGGGAGTCGCATGCGACAGCGCAGTCTGCGGGACCTGGAGGTCTCCACCATCGGCCTCGGCTGCATGGGGATGTCCGCCTTCTACGGCACGACCGACCAGGACGAGGGCACGGAGACCATCCGGCGGGCGCTGGAGCTCGGGATCACCTTCCTCGACACCGCGCAGCTCTACGGGCCGCTGACCAACGAGTCGCTGATCGGCGAGGCGATCCGGGGCCACCGGGACGAGTACGTGATCGCGACGAAGTTCAACTACCGGATGGACGACGCCGTCCCCGGCGACATGAGCACCATCGGCCGCCAGGACGGCTCCGCCGAGCATGTGCGCAGCTCGGTCCACGGCTCGCTGCGGCGCCTCGGCACCGACTACATCGACCTGTACTACCAGCACCGCGTCGACCCGAACGTGCCGATCGAGGAGACCGTCGGCGCCATGGCCGAACTGGTCGCCGAGGGCAAGGTGCGGCACATCGGGCTGAGCGAGGCGAGCGCCGAGACGATCCGGCGGGCCCACGCCGTGCACCCGATCGCGGCCGTACAGACCGAGTACTCGCTGTGGACCCGGGACCCGGAGGACGAGGTGCTGCCCACCTGCCGGGAGCTGGGCATCGGGTTCGTGCCGTACTCGCCGCTGGGCCGTGGCTTCCTGGCCGGCCGGTTCTCCTCCCCCGAGGACCTCGACGCCAATGACTGGCGGCGCACCGGCCCCCGCTTCACCGGCGACAACCTGGAGGCGAACCTTCGGCTCGCCGCCAAGGTGAAGGAGATCGCCGCCGAGAAGGACGTGACGCCGGCGCAGCTGGCCCTGGCCTGGGTGCTGGCGCAGGGCGACGGCATCGTCCCGATCCCGGGCACCAAGCGCCGTACCTACCTGGAGCAGAACGCCGGCGCTGTCGACGTCGAGCTGACCAAGGAGGACCTGGCCCGCATCGAGGCCGAGGTGCCCAGGGCGGCGGGCGCACGCTACGACGAGTCCGGGATGCGCTCCGTCAACCTCTAGGCCGGTCCGGCGGATCATGCCGCAGACGCGGGGCCCGGTGCGCCGATGAGGCGCCGCTGCCTTCCTCCGGCCTGATCCGCCCGACAGGCCCCGGGGGTCCGCGCGGTGGCCGCTCCGGCGGGGGTGGCGCACGCTGGTGGCATGGGGACGCGGCGGATCGGTGGGGCGGTCCTGCGGCAGTCGTGGCACTCGTCCCACGCGCTGCTGCTGCTCCCGATCGCGCTCATCGTGGTGATCACGGTCGCGGACCTCCGCACGCCCGAGGACATCCATCTGGGCCCCGCCCTGGTCATCGCCCCCGCCCTCACCCCGTCCTTCGCCGGCCCCCGGCCGACCGCGCTGGTCGGGGCACTGGCGGTGGCCGCCCAGGTGGTGATCGCCATCTTTCACGGCGGGCTGGCCACCGCGAACCACATCGTGCAGATCGTCACCCTGACGGTGCTCTCGGTGATGGTGGTGATCTACAGCGCGGTCCGGGAGCGGCGGCGCGCCCAGCTGGCCCAGGTGCGCACCGTCGCCGAGGCCGCGCAGCACGTGCTGATGTGGCCGCTGCCCGAACAGATCGGCCCGCTGCGGATCGCCTCGCTGTATCTGGCCGCCGAGGACGAGGCGCAGATCGGCGGTGATCTGTACGCCGCCACCCGCTGCGACGGCGAGATCCGGGTCCTGATCGGTGACGTCCGCGGCAAGGGGCTGTCCGCGATCGGCGAGGCGGCGCTGCTGCTCAGCGCCTTCCGGGAGTCCGCCCACCGGCATGTCACCCTGCCGGAGCTGGCGGCCGCCCTGGAGCAGAGCGTGCAGCGCTACACGGCGGATCTGGAGCCCCGGGAGGAGGCGCCCGAGCGGTTCGTCACCGCCCTGCTGGTCGAGATCCCCGACGAGGACCCGGTCACCCGGATGACCAGCTCCGGCCATCCGCCGCCCCTCCTGCTGAGCCCGGGACACGCGGTGACCGTCCCGAGCCTGCATCCCTCGCCGCCGCTGGGTGTGCACAGCACAGGCGGCGCCGAACACACGCTGGACGTCTTCTCCTTCGAGCCGGGCGACACCCTGCTGCTGTACACCGACGGAGTCGTCGAGGCACGGGACGCGCAGGGCCGCTTCTACCCGCTCGTGGAGCGGGTGGCGCAGTGGACCGACTCCGCTCCCGAGGCGCTGATGCATCACATCCGGCGCGATCTGCTGGCCCACGCCGGCGGCCACCTCGGCGACGACGCGGCCCTGATCGCCCTGCACCGCACCCCGACCGTGCCCCACCGGCACCACCACGGCGTCCTCGGCCATGGCGCCTCCCGGTCCTGACGGGTCCCGACCGGTCCCTGCCGACGTCAGAACTCCTGGGTCTGTGACTCCAGATACGTCTTCAGGAAGGTGAGCTTGGCGTCGCTGTCGGCCACCGCCCGCGTGCCCGAACTCGCGCCGAGTTCCATCGTCTGCGGGGTGTCGGTGCTGAGGGCGGGCCAGTTGGCCAGGGAGGTGCCGTTCGGGTCTCCGGTGGCGGCGAAGTGCGCGACGTAGGAGGCGGTGGTGTCGGCGGTGTCGTAGTCCTTGGAGGTCCAGGGGCGGTCGGTGCCGTAGAGGAAGCCGAGCAGGTAGTAGACGTCAGAGCCCTGGAAGGCGCCGGTGGCGGAGGTGGTGACGACCGGGTTGGTGTCGTCGTACCCGGGCGGGACGCGGGTCCAGAAGTAGGTGTGCACGGGGCCGGAGTTTCCGGCCGTGTCCTTGAACTCTGCGGCCCACAGAAAGGCGGAGACACGTTCCTCGTCGCGGGCGTAGGCGCTGTACTGCTGGGCGGCCGAGGTGTCGGTGTCCGCCGGGTACAGCTCCAGGAAGGTGTCCGCGAGCCCCAGCGGACCGAACTCGGACCGGGCGTACGCCTGGAACGCGTCCAGGGTCGTCTTCAGGTCGGGCGAGGCGCCGTTCGCGTCCTTGCAGACGCCGGTGAGGACGGGCACGTCGGTCTCGGCGCGGGCCTCCAGTACGGCGGTGTAGGTGTCCGGGAGGACGTATCCGTCGAGGACGTTGCCGAAGTCGGCGGCGGTGTCGGCGGCGGCCCGGGTGACGAGGTCGTCGGCGTCCAGCGCGCGCAGTGCGGCGAGGCCGTCGGCGCCCAGCCGGGCGGCGAGATCGGTGCCGTTCGCCTCGGCGTCGGCGAGGCTCCGGTAGCGGGCGGTTCCCCGGGCGAGCGCCGGGTCCTTCGTGTACCGGACGCCGGAGGAGAGCAGGGCGCGGTGGTAGAGGCCCCTGGCGCGCCGGGACGCCAGCAGGATGTTGACGAAGGACGCGCCCTGTGACCAGCCGGCCAGGGTCACCCGGTCCGGGTCGCCGCCGAACGCGCCGATGTTGCGCTGGACCCACTCCAGTGCGGCGACCGTGTCCAGGATCCCCCAGTTGCCGGAGCCGCCGTAGGAGGACTCGGCGGTCAGCTCGGGGTGGGCGAGACCGCCGAGCACCCCGACGCGGTAGTTCGGGGTGACGACGACGAGGCCCTTGGCCGCGAGGAGGGACCCGTCGTAGATCTCCTGGCCCGACCACAGGGCCTGGTCGCCGCCGTAGAGCCAGACGAGCACGGGGCGGGCGTCGCTCGAACCGGTCGACGCCGTCCAGATGTTGAGGTTCAGGCAGTCCTCGCTCAGCTCGGGCACCTGGTCGCTCGGGATGCCCGTGACCGGTTGCGGGCAGGCGGGGCCGAAGGAGTCGGCGGCGCGGACGCCGTCCCAGGACGGGGCCGGCCGGGGCGGGCGCCAGCGGTCCGTTCCGGCGGTGGAGGCGGCGTACGGGATGCCCTTGTAGACGGTGACGCCGCGCAGGCCGCCCTGGACTCCGGTGACCTGTCCGGACTCCGTGGTGACCGGGTCGGCGGCCGCGCTCCGCGCCGCCTCGGCCGGGGTGGCCAGCGTGCCGAGCAGCCCGGCCGCGGCGGCGGCCCCGAGGAAGCCGCGCCGGTTCAGCGCGGCGGAACGCATGTCTGTGTCGCTCACAGGGCTCCCTTTCGGGTGGTGGGGGGACGAGCAGACGAGAAGCGTGGCGTCGGGCCGGACCGCGCGGCAAGCGCATCCGGATGACTGACAGCAACTCAACAGGCGCGCACAGCAGCCGAGTTGGGGCGGCTGTTCAACCGGCTTCCGGCAGAAGTTCAGTCCTACAGGTGGTCTCGACCACTTGCTCCCTGCCAGACTCCGCTTCGCCTTTCACAGACAGGGAGTCGACATGCCCGACCTGCAACCCCCCACCCGCGGACGGCCGCTCCGCAAGGCCCTCGCCGCCGCCCTGGGCGCCCTCGCACTGGTCGTCGCCGTGCCCGCCACCGCACACGCCGACGTCCTCACGCTGCTCCCGCAGAACGCCGACGGACTGGAGCAGACCTTCTCCCCCGCGTACGACTACGACGGCGACGGCTGCTACGCCACCGCCGCGATCGGCGCCGACGGCACCCTCAACCCGGGTCTGAAGCTCGGCGGTGACGTCAACGGCCACTGCCACGACTACGCGCAGCTCGCCAACGCCAACACCTACTCGCGCGAGAAGTGCGACAACGGCTGGTGCGCGGTGATGTACGCGAGCTACTTCGAGAAGGACCAGGCGACGTACGGGCCGCTGGCCATCGGGCACCGGCACGACTGGGAACACGTCGTCGTGTGGATCCAGAACAACCAGGTGCAGTACGTCTCGGTGTCCCAGCACAGCAGTTACCAGGTGGCGGCCGCCTCGGCGATCCGGTTCGACGGCACCCACCCGAAGATCGTCTACCACAAGGACGGCCTGTCCACCCACGACTTCCGCTTCGCCAACTCCAACGACGACCCGCCGGAGAACGTGACCGGTGGCTGGTTCTTCCCGCGCCTGGTGGGCTGGGACGGCTATCCGGCGGGCTACCGGGACAAGCTGATGAACGCGGACTTCGGCGCCGCCACCATCAAGATCAAGGACGGTTCGTTCGAGTCCAACCTGGCGTACTCCATGCCGTCCGGGATCTCGTTCGACCCGAACGCCTGAGTCGGGCGGGGCCGCGCGGAGCGACCGTGCCGGGGCCCGGAAGGTGAGCCCGGCCCCGGCACGGAGCCCCCGGTCACGGCTTGCGGGCGACCGCTCCGTACATCGCGATGTCCTCGTCGCGGATGCCCTGCTCGCCGGTGCCGTCCGGGTGCCACTTGTGCACCTGGACGATGCCCGGCTCGACCAGCTCCAGGCCCTCGAAGAACGCGTGGGCCTCGTCGATGGTGCGCAGCCGCATCGGCATGTTGCGGGCCGCGTACTCGCGGGCGACCCGGCCCACCTCCTCGGGCGCGAACTCGGCGGTGCCGATGGACATCGCCAGGTAGCTGCCCGAGGGCAGCGGCTCCAGGAGGCGGCGGACGACGCCGACCGCGTCGTCCGCGTCGAGCATGAAGTGGACGATGGCGATCACCGTGAGGGCGACCGGCTTGTCCAGGTCGAGGGTCTCGCGCAGTTCGGGGGCGTCGAAGAGGTCCGTCAGGTCACGGAAGTCGGCCTCGATGTACGCCGTCCTGCCCTCTGGCGTGCTGGAGAGCAGACCCTGGGACAGGGTGAGGACGATGGGGTCGTTGTCCACGTAGACGACCCGGGAGTCCGGGGACACCGCCTGGGCTATCTCGTGGAGGTTCGGGGAGGTGGGGATGCCGGTCCCGACGTCCAGGAACTGGCGCATGCCCGCCTCCTCGGCGAGCCAGCGCACAGCGCGGTTCATCCAGTCGCGGTTGGCGCGCATGTGGATCGGGAGCGCGGGCCACTCATGGGCCATGGCGTCACCCGCCTCCTGGTCGGCGGGGTAGTAGTCCTTGCCGCCCAGGATGTAGTCGTAGATCCGCGCGGAGTGCGCGTTCTCGGTGTCGATGCGGTCGGCCGGCCATCCGTTGTCGGGCAACGCCGTGTCTCCCATTCGGGTGAGGGATGCGGGGGTGTTCAGGCACTCACGGGACTGCGGGTGTGGGGGGTTGGTTGAACGATCAGCTATAGCAAGGAAGTTCCGGGAACAGGGGTCACATCAGGAAGTCGGCGTCACCCGCCTTCACTCCGGACAGGAAACTCGTCATCTCACGGGGCGTGAAGACCAGCGCCGGACCGTCGGGGTCGGTCGACTGGCGTACCGCGACCCGGCCGTCGGCGAGCTTCTTCACTTCCACGCAGGCGCCGCCGGCGTCGTCGCTCCACGGCTTGGACCAGCCGCGCGCGCCGAGTTGCCGGGACGGGATGCCGTTGTGTATCGGGTGGTGCACGTCAGAGCTCCTTGCGAATCGCACCGAGGAAGGCCTCGGTCTTTCTGGCGGGCGCCGCCTGGGCGCCCAGCCGGTCCAGGGCCTCGCGATAGACCACGACGTCGTCGCCCTTGTCCAGGTAGACCGCGCCCACCAGGCCGTTGAGGTAGACGATGTCGGGCAGTTCCGGGGCCTTGAACCGGAAGAGGTGGTACGCCCCCGCGCGCATCGCGGGGTGCGGGCCGTTGGCGAACGGCATGATCTGCAAGGTGACGTGGGGCAGCCGGTTGATCTCGATGAGGTGGTCGATCTGGGACCGCATCACCTCGGCGCCGCCGACCGGCCAGCGCAGCACCGTCTCGTCCATCACGACCCACAGCCGCGGCTGCGCCTCCCGGGTGAGCAGCTCCTGGCGGCGCATGCGCAGCGCCACCCGGCGCTCGGTGGCCTCGGCGGACGCGTGCGGGTTGCCGGCGCCGAGCAGGGCGGCGGCGTAGGCGCGGGTCTGCAACAGGCCGTGCACGAACTCGTTCTCGTAGGCGCGGATCTGCAACGCCGCCTGTTCCAGGCTCAGATACGCGGCGAACCAGTCCGGCATCACATCGCGGTAGGTGTGCCACCAGCCGCGCTTGTTGGCCTCGCGCACGGACTGCAGGAAGGTGTCGACCTCCTGACGGTCCGTCACCCCGTAGGTCTGCAGCAGTTTCTCGGCGTCCGCCAGCCGGAGCCGGGCCACCTTGGCGGCCTCCATCCGGCGGATGGTGGAGTGGCTGACGCCGATCGCGGCCCCGGCCTGCTCATAGGTCAGACCGGCGCGGGTCCGCATCTCCTCCAGCTGCCGACCCAGGATCATGCGCAGGACGGAAGGGGCACCGCCCCAGTCGGTCTCCGAGGTCACGCCCTACCCCCTCACACCAGGTTTCAGGGTCACCGTCTCACGCGCGCGTGACCGGTACACGGACTCATTCGATCACTTCTTGTCGGGAGCAGCATGCACTTCGCTTCTTGCAATTTTCAACTTGCTGGTTGCGAGCCGATGTTGGCAGATGTCAGAGTGGGCTTACTGCTCCGGCCGACCAAGGAGCAGGCGAAGCAGTTCCGTTGGGGGAAACCGAACTGCGATCCCGCGCCGTCCAGGCACGGGTCGTCGTCTGCGCACCAGAGCGGCCCGGGGCAGACGCGACCGCTCAGCTCCCCACGCTGCGAAGCCGGACGAAAGGCGCACGGCGATGGCACCGCCCTCTCTCCCCCAGCCGCTCGACCGACTGCCCGAAGACCGGATACCCGGCCTGCCCCGGCCGGCCGTGATGGCCGGTGCCGAGGGTCCGCACCACCCGTCCGGGACGACGGACGGCATCCCCAGACCACCCGGAGGCGAGCGCCTCGGTCGACTCCCTGGGCCGCAAGGCCTCGACCGGTTCGCCTCCGGGGACCGGCCCCCTCTGCACAGCCGGGTGTTCGACCTCGCTCCGACACCGCGGGCGGTGGGCAACGCGCGCCGGAGCGTGGGCGACCTGCTGGCCTCGTGGGACGTGCCCGAGGAGGCCCGCGACAACGCGGTCCTTGTGACCTCGGAACTGGTCACCAACGCGATCGTCCACTCGGCCGGCCGGCGGATCGTCTGCCGGGTGCACGCCGGCGCCGACCGGATCCGTATCGAGGTCGAGGACCAGGACGGGGGCTTCACGCTCCCGGCGCCCCGGCAGGCCAGACCCGACGAGCAGAACGGGCGCGGGCTGTTCCTGGTCGACGCGCTCAGCCTCGACTGGGGCGTCACGGTCGCACCGGAGAGACCCTCCGTACGCGTCGTCTGGGCCGAGCTGTCGACGGCACCGGACGCAGCTGTCACCACCCCCCACACCTCAGGAGACCCGTCGACCCATGGACCGTCCCCACACTCCTGACCCCGCCGCCGACCCCTCCTGGACCCGCACCCGCCCCAAGCCGGGCCCGGAACAACCGCACACCACAGCGGCCGGCTGACTCCACTCCGGCCCTCCCGCCCGCGTCGGGGACCCGCCCCTGCCCGAGGGCCGCTCCCCGACGCGGGCCCCTTCGCACCGGCACGGCACGGTTCGCTTCGGCGGCCTGGACAGCGGCACGGAGGTCCTGGAGCCGGCCGCGCGCCGCGCGGCCGACGCTCAACGCGCGCCGGTGCGCTTGGCGTCCACCCTGCGCCGGTCCGGCCAGCGCACCTCGGAGGCCCAGCCCAGTCGCTCGAACCAGCGGATCAGCCGGGCGCTTGCGTCCAGTTGGCCCCTGAGGACTCCGTGGCGGGCGCTGGTGGGGTCGGCGTGGTGCAGGTTGTGCCAGGACTCGCCGAAGGACAGCGGGGCGAGCCACCACACGTTCCCGGACCTGTCCCGGCTACGGAAGGGCCGCGAACCGGCCGCGTGGCAGATGGAGTTGATCGACCAGGTGACATGGTGGACCAGGCAGATCCGCACCAGCCCGGCCCAGAAGAGCGCGGTGAGCGCCCCCTGCCAGGACCGGGTCAGGACCGCGCCGAGCAGCGCGGGAAGGGTGAGCGAGGCGAGGACCAGCAGTCCGAAGCGGCGGGAGAGCAGCATCAGCGTCCGGTCCTTGACCAGGTCGGGCGCGTACTGCCGGGGCGAGGCGTGCTCGGTCTCGAACAACCAGCCGAGGTGGGCGTGGAGCATGCCCTTGGCGAGGGCGCCGGGTGACCGGCCGTACCGCCAGGGCGAGTGCGGGTCGCCGTCCTGGTCGGAGAACCGGTGGTGCTTGCGGTGGTCGGCGACCCAGGTGACCAGCGGGCCCTGCACGGCGAGGCTGCCGGCCAGCGCGAGCGCGATCCTCAGCGGGCGCCGCGCCTTGAACGAGCCGTGCGTGAAGTGCCGGTGGAAGCCGACGGTGATGCCGAGCCCGCTGACGAGGTAGAAGACGACGGCGAGGACCAGGTCGACCGGGCTCAGCCCGTGCCGCCAGGCCAGCGGCACGGCGGCGAGCAGCGCCAGGAACGGTACGGCGACGAAGACGCCGATCATGAACTGTTCGGCGGTCGGTAGGGCGCGCCCGCGGGCCGGGGCGGAGCTGAGTTCCTGGGACATGCCTGTCTTTCGGCCGGGGACGGGGGGCGTCGCTAGTCGACGGCGGTGAAGGCGAGTACGGCGTTCTGCCCGCCGAACCCGAAGGAGTTGCTGACGGCCGTGCGCATCCGGTGGGCCCGGGGCACCTTGGTGACGACGTCGAGGTACAGCGCCGGGTCCAGCACGTCGAGGTTGGCGGTCGGCGGGACGAGTTGGTGGCGCAGGCTCAGCACGGTGCAGGCGGCCTCGATGGCGCCGGCGCCGCCGATGGCGTGCCCGATGGTGCCCTTGACTGCGGTGACCGGAGGCGGCCGGCGGAAGACCTGGTGCAGCGCGTTGTGCTCGGCCGCGTCCCCCTGCGGGGTGGCGGTGCCGTGGGCGTTGACGTGGTCGATGTCCTCGGGGGCGAGCCCGGCGTCGGCGAGGGCGGCGCGCAGGGCCCGGGCGGCGCCGTCGCCGCCCGGGTGCGGGGCGGTGACGTGGTGGGCGTCGCACGAGGCGCCGAACCCGGCCAGGTACGCCTCGGGCCGTACGCCCCGGGCGCGGGCGTCCGCGACCCGCTCCAGGACGAGTACGCCCGCCCCCTCGCCGAGGACGAAGCCGTCCCGGTCCCGGTCGAACGGCCGTGAGGCGCTGTGCGGTTCGCCGCTGCGGCGGGACAGCGCCCGCATCTGGGCGAAACAGGCGGCCGTCATCGGCAGCCGGGCCGACTCGCTGCCCCCGGCGAGCACGAGGTCGCAGCGGCCGGCGAGCAGCCAGTCCCGGGCGAGCCCGATCGCGCTGGTGCCGGAGGCGCAGGCGGTGCTGACCACCATGTTGGGGCCGGTGGCACCGAGGTCCAGCGCGATCTCGGCGGCGGCCATGTTGGGCACGCTGCGCGGCAGGGCCAGCGGGGAGACGCGTTCGGGGGTGCGGTTCGCCAGCCGGTCGAACTCGGACTGCCAGCCCTGCATGGATCCGGTGCCCACGCCCATCACGACGCCGATCCGCGCCCCGTCCCAGGTGCCCGGGTCGAGCCGGGCGTCGGCGACCGCCTCCCGCGCGGCCAGCAGCGCGAAGACGGTGAACCGGTCGAGGCGGCGGCCGAGCCGGCGCCCGAGCAGGGCCGTCGTGTCCAGGTCGGGCACCCGGCAGGAGAAGGCCACCGGCAACCCTTCCAGCTCCGGATCGGGCCGCGCCGTGGAGTTACCCGCGCACAGTCCCGCCCAGGCCGCCTCCCTGCCGATACCGGCCGGTGTCACCAGTCCGAGGCCGGTGACGGCCACCGAGGCGCGCCGTGCGTCACCTGTGTTCACGAGCTGCATGGGCGGTGATTATGCGGGGCGCGGACGGCGGTTCCGGTCCGCCACACCTCGTTCGGCCCAGGCGGCGGGCCGCTTCCACCCGGAAGTGCGAACATCACCGCCGAAGTCCCGGGCGCCGCCCGGTCCGTCGAGCGCCATCCGACCCACGCGCCCGGCGCACGCCGGGGCCTCGGCCGGCACGGCCGCCGGCGGGTGGACCGGTGCCCGCGCGGGGGCCACGAGGTGCCGGTACGGACCCGGACCGTCGCATCGGGACGGTGGCCCGGCCCACGAGCGGCTCGGCGCGACTGGACCGCCCGGTGCCCGGGCCCCATCCGCCAGCTGCCGACCAGGACACGGCTCCGCGCACCGCAACGACGGCCCAGGCCACGAGCGGCTCGGCGTGGTTGCCGGAGGAGATGCGGGGGGGGCGGCTCGGCACGGCTGCCGCAGGAGACGCAGGGGAGCAGCACGGCGCGGCTGCCGCAGAGACCCGGCGGGCGCTCGTGTGGCCGGTCGGGACGATCGGGGTGCCGGTGGTGGTGCCGGGGCCGGGGCCGGGGCGAGGGTGGCCCGGGCTGTTTCGATGCGCGTGTTCGGGGGCTTGCGCTGTCGCGCCCCGCGCTCGGCGCCGGGAGCCCGTGGGTCTTCCGGGGTTCTCTCACCGGGCGCGGTGCTCCGTCGCGTGGGCCAGCAGGGCGGTCGCCGCGTAGCGGAGTTGGGCCGCCGCCGTCGTGCAGGCCACCGCCTGCTGCTCCAGCGTGGCCCCGCTCCACTCCGGCGTCCCGGCGCGGCCGTCCAGGGTCGCGGCGACTCCGCGCAGCCGCTGCGCATAGCCTTCCATCCGGTCGGCGTCGACCCTCAGGTCGTCGACGTACGCGAGGAGTTCCGGGGACGCGGTGGCGGGACGGGATTCGGTCGCCATGGGGGCTCACCTGTGCTCGGAGGACGTGGGCGGGAGTTCAGCGGGGCAGCACCGCGCCGGCGCTTCTGCGGGCCATGAACCGCGGGCTGGACAGGACGAACCCGGGCCGGACGGCGTCGAGTTCGAGGATCTGCAGATGGCGGGCGAGCGGCCCGTGGGCGCCGTCGAGCCGCAGCCGCACCCGGGGGCGGGCGTGGACCTGCAGCCTCCCGTGGGCGCGGACGAGGGTGCGTACGGTGCTGTCGCCCCGGCGCCCGTAGAGCACCCAGTCCGCCTCCGGGCAGCGCACCCCGGGGCCCGGGCCGCCCTCGACGCTGAGCCCCAGTTCCGGTGCCTCGACGCGGAGTTCGCGCCCCTGGAGGTCGACCGCGGCGGTTCCGCGCACGGCCGGCTGGGCCCACACCTCCGCCGCCACCGCCCGCGCCTCCTCGGTGCCGACGGCGAGCGAGACGACGTACCGTCCGGTGCGGCGCAGGTCGGCGCGGCGCAGCAGGTCCACGGCGATGTCGTACGCGTGCGGCCGCCACAGGTCGTCGACCAGGACCGACAGGCCGAGTTCGGTGTAGGGGCCGATGGTGGTGCAGCGGTGCTCGTAGAGCGAGAGCACGGCGAGGGCGCGGCGGCCGAGCCGGGTGGGGGCCATCCAGGTGACGTCCGGCAGCAGGCTGCGCGCGACGTCGGAGTCGACCGGGTAGCACAGGTGGGCGGCGGAGGAGTCGTAGTAGCGGACCGGGACGTCGACCGGGCCGGCCGAGGTGGACACACTCGTGGTGGGGACGGTCAGGAAGGGATAGCCCTCGGGCGGGCGGGCGCGGTCCTCCAGCCGGTAGACGCGGGTGCGTTCGACCTGGCCCCGGTAGCGGGTGAGGGCCCGGTCGACGTCCTCGGTGGTCTGCGGGACCACCGTCTCCAGGTGCTCGATGTAGACGCGCAGCAGGTGGCAGCGCGGGAACTCGCGGACGGGACCGGTGTAGGCGGCCTCGTACCGGTTGGCGTGCGGGGCGAAGGCGGGGCCCGCGACCCGGCCGTCGAGGACCGGGACGATGTCGTGCCGGTCGGTGATGCCGGCGACCCAGGTGCGCGGGTCGGCGGGCCTCCTGTCGCCGATCGGCGAGCCGACGGCGACGACATGGGTGACCCGGTAGGCGCGGCAGAACTCGTCGTCCTGAGCGAGGTTCATCAGTGCGGTCCCGCCCTCCCCGTGGCCGACCAGCGCGAGGTCCGAGCCGCGCGGGATGCCGTGGTCCCGGATCGCCAGCAGGATCGAGCGGGCGTACGGCGAGTCGGTCAGGAACAGGTTGCGCCAGGCCTCGGCGAAGTCCTGCGGGGAGTCGTCGCGGGGGTGGCCGGGGGCCATGCCGGGCGCCTGGACGACGTACCGGAGCACACCGTCGGGGCCCCGCACCTCCTGGACGAGGACACGGCCGTCGGCGGAGAGCAGGTCGATGTTGCGCAGGAAGCCGAGGAAGGAGCCCTCGGCGGCGATGCCCCGGCGCTCCCGCGCGGACAGTTCGACGGCCTGGGCGGCGCCCTCGCCCCGGTGCACGGTGAAGAGGCGGGAGGCGCCGATGCCCGTCACCGGGTCGGCGGCCGGCTCGCGGCCGAAGGCGAGCGCCCAGGCGGTCTCGTCGTCCAGCGGGTCCTCGTCCAACAGGCCCCGGATGGCAAGGAGTTCGGCGAGGATCGGGGCGAGTCCGGCGAGGGCGCGCTGAGCGGCCGCGTCCTTGAAGAGGGCCCGCAGCGCGCGGACGGCCTCCAGGTCGCGGTCGGCGGTGACGGCGTCCACGAGCCGCCGCATGCCCGGGTCGTGCCGGAACTCCGGATGGTCGAGGAGTACGGCGGCGATCCTCAGCCGCAGCGAGGTGACCGCCACCAGCGCGGCCAGGCTCTCCCGGCCCAGCGCCTCCCCGGCCGCGCCGAGCAGACGGCCCACCCCGTCCGGCGCCACGATCGCCGCACCGCCGAGCCCCTGCCTGTTGGTCAGCGCCCGCAGCAGCGCCCAGCGGGCGGCGAACCCGGTGCGCGGGCGGCGGTGTGCGGAACCCGTCAGCGCCGGGGCGAACAGGACGGAGCTGGTCCGTGCGGAGACCTCGCGGATGCCCTCGGCGACGTCCACCACATCGTGGGCGCACTCGCGCAGCAGTTCCGTCGTGGGCGGCCCGGAGGCACGGCGGTGCGCTGCCATCCGACGCTCCCTCGGATCGACGACATGGCCTCGTCCCATCGTCTGCCCTGCATCCGCCGCCCGCACCTTCGTCCATTCGGGTGACACGCGTCCACCGGTACGGCACCTCTCCGCCAGGATCAGTCGGCCGCCGGCGGCCGCTCAGTCGCCGTCGGTGAGTCCGGCGGCGACGGTCGCCCCCAGTTCCCAGCACGCCTCCAGGTCCGGCTTCGCCGGCTCGCCGGTCACCGTGACCGGCTCGGCCGCGCGGCGCCAGCCGAGGCCGGTGGTGATGGCGTCCAGCGCGCGCAGGGCGCCGGTGACGTCGTTGCCGCCGTGGACGAAGGCGCCGAAGGGGCGGCCGCGTGTCTCGTCCAGGCAGGGATAGTAGATCTGGTCGAAGAAATGCTTGAGGGCGCCGGAGAGATAGCCGAGGTTGGCCGGGGTGCCGAGGAGGTATCCGTCGGCCGCGAGCACGTCGGAGGCGGTGGCGGACAGGGCCGCCCGGCGCACCACCCGCACCCCCTCGATCTCCGGGGTGGTCGCCCCGGAGACGACGGCCTCGAACATGGCCTGGCAGTTCGGCGAGGGGGTGTGATGCACGATCAGCAAGGTAGGCACACCGGCACCCTGCCGTGCGGTGCCCGCCGACGGCAACCGCCGGCGGGCCGGTGGTCAGGGCTGTGCGGGCATGGTCCAGCAGTTGGAGACGGCCGGTACGCCGGACAGCCGGGCGGTGAGCCAGGCGACGGCGTCACCCTGGTCGGCGAGCAGGGGATCGAGATGGTTCAGCAGGGCGCGGCCCGCGTCCGGCAGGACGACCGGCACGTAGGTGACGTTCGCGCCCTTGCCGCACCAGTCGACGGCGAGCTGCCGGGCCTGGGCGTGCGGGACGAGGTCGTCGCTGACGCCGGTCGCCAGCCGGACCGGGCTCGCGGGTGCCGTCGTACCGATGCGCTGGTCGTCCAGGAAGGCCTGGAGGGCCGGCTCCTCGCCGACGACGTCGGAGAGGGAGCTGCCGTCGCTGGTCCAGGCGGTGCTGTGGGTGGAGCCGTAGGCGAGGATCGCGTCGGCGACGCACATCGTCGACAGGTCGGCGAGGGCGGCCCGGCCCGCCGCGCCGAGGTGGGCGTCGAGGATCGGCCGGAGCGCCGGGTCGGCCTGGACGAAGCCGTTCACCGCCCAGCCGAGGGCGCCGGCGAGGTCACTGCCGTCGATGGCCGCGGTGACGGCGGTGAGGTCGGCGGGCGGTGCCCCGGCGTAACTGCCGGAGAGGGTGACGTCCGGGGCGTAGGCGGGCTGGAGCTCGGCGGCCGCGGCGGTGGCGCCGCCGCCCTGGCTGTAGCCGAACAGGCCCACGCGCGAGGCGGTGGTGACCGAGGCGCCGGGCAGGCTCCGGGCCGCGCGCACGGCGTCCAGGACGGCGTGGGCGCCGTCGAGCCGGTTGACGTAGGTGTGCAGTCGGTCGGTCGCGCCGAGGCCGACGTAGTCGGTGACGACGACCGCGACGCCCTCGGCGAGCAGCCGGTAGACCGACAGGTCCTCGTAACCGACCGACACCGTCTCGCCGTTGAGGAGCAGCGGGTACTCCAGGCCCATGGAGGCGGCGCACTGGTCGCCCTGGCCCATGGTCCCGGGGGCGAGGGCGACCAGCGGGCGGGCACCGGGGCCGAGCCAGGGGGCGGTCGGCTCGATGTAGGCGCCGGTGACCGCGACCGGTTCGCCCGCCGAGTCGGTGGACTTGTACATCAGCCGGGTCGCGCTGCCGGGCAGCGGTCCCGGCAGGGTCGGCAGGCTCAGGGCCAGCGGGAGGGGTTCGGTGCGGATGAGGGTGCCGTCGGCCGTGGGCAGGGTGGCCGGCGGGTCGTAGAAGGTGGGGATGGTGACGCCCCGGGAGACCTCCGCCCGGGAGACCGTGGCCTGCAGCGTCTGGACGCTGAGGCAGGCGACGGCGGCGACGGCGGTGGCCAGCAGACGGATGCGTACGGGCATGGGGAACCTCCTGGACGTGCTGGACGTGGGAGGTGGAGCGGGGACGTCCCCGGAGCGGCCGGCGGGGCGTGTGCGGCACATGTGCGGCGCGTGTTCCGTTTACTCGACGGTAACGAGTCATGCGTTACCAGCGGTAGCAGTCGTCAGGTTACGGTTCAGTAATGTGCTGGTCAGTCAACCAGGGGGAGGCACAGGACAGTGACCGTACCGAGGAGAGCGGCGTGGCTCGCGCTGCTGGCGGGACTGCTGACCGGATGCAATGTGTCGCCGCGCTCGACCGACGTCACGGTGTCGGGGCACGGGTCGAGCGGGGCGGCCGAGAGAGCGGGCACGGTCGGCGCCGCCGGTTCGGCGTGTGCGCTGCCGGTCACGTTCGGTATCGCCAAGGGCTGGGAGGCGGCGGCCGTCGACGGCCTCGGCGCCGTCGCGTCGGGCGGCACGGACGGCGACACCGCGGACGGCCTGCTGCGCCAGGGCCCGGTGACGCTCGTCTGCGAGCTCGACGCCAAGCCCGCCGGGGCCGTCGGGTTCCTGCGGGTGTCGACCGGAAAGCCGGGCAGCGGTGACGCCCGCGCGGTGCTCCGGGCGTTCGTGGCCGCCGAGGACGGCACCGGTCGGGCGGAGTACCGGACCTTCAGGTCGGGCGGGCTCTCCGGGGTGCGGGTCGACTACGTCCACACCGTCGAGCTCCTCGGCGAGACCAAGAAGGAGTCCGCCCTGGCCGTGGTCACCCCTCACGGCCCCGTCGTCCTGCACCTGGGCGGGCTCGACAGCGAGGAGCACGACGAGATGCTCCCCGCGTTCGAGCTCGCCCAGGACACGCTGCGCGCGGCGTGAGAGGGGTCAGGCCGAGGCCCGCCGGGTGCGCCACAGGAGCACGAACCCGGACGCCAGCAGCAGCGCGCCGATGACGCCCGGCCAGAGGTGGGCACCGGTTGCGGCGAGACCGCCCTGGGCCTGGGGCTGGGTCTGGGGTTCCGTCTGGGGTGCCGTGGACGGGGTTGTCTCCTGGCCGACCGGGGCGGCCACGGCGGTACTGGTCGGCGTCCGGGTCTCGGGGCGCCGGGTGGGCCGGCCGACGTCACCGTCCGACGACGTGGCGGCCGATGACGTGGCGGCCGACGACTTCTTGGGCGACGAACTCACGTAGAGCTCCGGCAGCCCGGTGACCGTGGCGCCGGGGGCCGCCTCCGACGGCGGTGTCTCGGCCGGGGGCTCGGACGGCTGGGCGCTCCCGGTCTCCGCAGGCGGGGCGACCGGGCTCGCCGTGTCGTCGGCCGGCGGGGTGTCCGTGCCCTCGCCCGGCGGGGTCGCGGTGTCGTCGGGCGGGCTCGCCGTGTCGCTCGGCGGGGTGACCGGGCTCGCCGTCTCCGTCGGGTCCGGCTCGGCGCTCTGCGACGGCGGCTGCTCGGCGGCCCCGGCCCCGCAGGTCCGGCCGGAGTTGATGCAGTCGACCATCTCCCGCATCAGGCTCTCGTCGAAGACGTTGATGAAGTCGCCGTGGTCGGTGACCGGCTTGTGCAGTTGCTCGGGGAACGAGTCCACCGCGAACAGCGGGACCGTACGACCGCCGTCCTGCAGACTCGGCGCGTCCACGGCGTAGACGAGGCGCTGCACCAGCTGCGGGATCGCCCGGAAGCCGGCCGGGCAGCTGCCGTCGGGGGCGGCGAAGGCCACATGCGTACGGTGGTTGGCGCTGTCGATGTTCCGTCCGTCCCAGCAGCTCTGGAACCTGAAGGTCCGCACGACGTCACTGCCCGCGGGACACAGCGGGTATTTGTCCTTCAGCTGCCGGTCCTCGAAACCGGTGCAGCTCCAGGAGGCGTTGGCGTTGGCCGGGCCGTTGACGAAGGCCTTGGCGTCGCCGGTGATGATGCGCAGCAGCCGCGGCATCTCGGTCACCTGGGAGCGCGGGTTGCCCTCGAAGGTCAGCGTGACCTGCTTGGCCGTGACGATCTGGCCGGCGTTGCCCTCGGTACCGCCGCCCGGCTTGCCGGCGTCCCGCTCCTGCTTGCCGTTCTGCAGCCGCAGCACGGGCCAGAAGTACGACGACTTGTCGCCCCGGTCCGTGCAGCTCGTGTCGGCGTTCGCGAGGTCCTGGTCACTGGCGAAGGCGTTGTTGGACTGGTTGCCGACATAGTCGTGGAAGTGGTGGGCCCCGTTGGAGACACCGGGCGCGACGATCACGTTGTCCGAGTTGAACAGGCCGTTCGCGTTCACACCACAGCTGGAGCTGAAGCTGCCGGTGGAGCCGCCGGACTGCTCGGCCGGGGTCGCGACATTCGGCTGGACGGAGGTGATGTCGGCGTAGTCGGCGGCGACGGGTCCGTTGCCGCCCTGGCCGCCGGCGCCGGTGCCCTGGCTCGGCGCGGCACTGCCCTGACTCGGCGTGGCGCCGCCCTGGGGTGCCGCCGACTGCTCGCCGCCCTGGTTCGAGGAGTGCAGGGTGCAGGCCGCGAGGTCGTCGAGGCCCTGGGGGCGGTCGCCCTCGCGGCCGATGGCGTCGGCGATGCGCTGGAGCGTCGCGGACCGCTTCTCCTTCAGCGGGTTCATGATCGCCTGGTCGGCGAACCCGGGGTCCTGCTGGACGGACTGGGCAGATTCCTTGAGTTGCTGGTAGGCGGCCGCGATCTGCTGGTCCAGCTGGGCGAGTTCACGGTCGACGTCGGGCCGGGCCGCGTCGGGCACGGCCGTCAACTTGCTGCCGACGTCGGGGCAGTAGACCGTGGGCGCGGAGAGCACCTGGGCACTCGGCCAGGGCTGCTGGTCCGATCCCCCTTCGGTGGCCGAGGCGTAGACGTTCACCGCGACCAGTCCTCCCCCTCCGAGCATGAGTGCCACCGCCGCGAAGGTCGCGCGCCGTGCACCGGTCGGACGTCTGCGCCTGTTGCGTCTCAAGGTCCTACTCACGGTCGTACCCCTGCGTGGTCGTGGGCGGCCGGGCATGGAAATCCCCCGCCCCATACGGCCCGCGACACCGCCGTGTTCAACAGACCCACGAATTCACGGCGACCTCACAGGAAGCGACTCCATCAAGTAATCGACTGACAACGGAGTGCTCACATCGGAAGGCGCGTCACACCGATCGACACGGGCGCCGACAAGGAGACGGGGAGTTGGCGAGGAGTTCCGACCCGGACACCGGGAGAAGCGCTGCTGGAGCGGCGATTGCACGGGGGCGATCGATCATCGCGCGAAATGCCGTCCCTCACGGTCGAGTTCCGAACAGTACGACGAACATCACAAATACGTATCGGACATTACGCACTTCAACCTTCACACGAGTGACACAAGTTGGCTAAGTTGACGTCCAAGCCGCTCGGCTCCCCCCGGCGAATCCCGCCGGGCCGCGCGGCCTCCGCCGAGTCCGGGCCCTGGAGGGCGATCCGGAGCCGGGGACCCAACCGACGCACTGGGGTGAATCGGCCAACTGCCCCCCGAGGCAAGGCCGTAGGGCATACCTTCCGGATTCGACGCCCGAACCCGACAGCTAACCCGGTAGGCGGAGTACGGAAGGAGCACGACCCCCATGGCGTCCGAGAGCCGTGACGAGGTTCGGCAGCGGATCAACAACCTCTACGACCAGGCCGAGAACGCCACCGGGAACTACAACGCGACACGTGCGATGAGCGGGGGTTCGCGCTCCCGCGGTGTTCCGCTGTTCAAGCGGCAGCGTCGTGACGACCCGGGCCTCGACAACATCGCCCGGGAGTGGTTCGAGGGGGCGCGTACGAAGCTGGGGCCGAGCGTTCCGGCCGCGCTGCCGTCCGACCGGATGCCCGATCGTTCGGCCCCGCGTCGGCCCGTCAGCGCCATGGCCGCCGACCTGCTCAGCCAGTTGGAGGACTCCGGCCCGTCCCGTCTGGCGCTGCCCGCGGGGTCGTCCGCGCAGAGCGACATCGAGGTCGTCCGCGAGCTGCCGGCGGAGCGCCCGAAGCTGGAACTGACGGCGGGTCCCAGCACGGCGCTGCCCACGGCCCCGGCGACGGAGCCCAAGGCCCCGCCCGCCTCCGTGCCGCAGCGGCACGCACCGGGCACGTCCAAGACCAAGAGCCAGCTCAAGATCGCCAAGGCGCGTGAGGTGCTGTCCCAGCGCACCGGGCAGCGGGCGATCGCGGCGCTCGAAACGGCCCCCGCCGCGCAGCCCGCTCCGGCCGCACAGCCCGCCCCCGCGGCGCAGAGCCCCTGGCCCACGCCCGAGGCCCAGGCTCCGGCTCCGGCTCCGGCTCCGGCGCAGCAGTGGCAGGCGCCCGCCGTCGGCATCCCGGCCCAGCGCACCGACAGCGGCTCCTTCCGGGGCAACGCCCCCACCGGCACGGCCGCGTTCCCGACGGTGACCGCCGCGGACACGGGTTCCTTCCGCGTGATGACCCCCGGCAGCACGGGCAGCTTCCCGACCGTGCCCCCCATGGACACGAACACCGCCCCCACCCCGAACCCGGCAGATACCGGTGGGTTCCGGGTGATGACCCCGGGCAGCGCGGGCGCCGCTCCTGCCCCGTCCCCGGCGGACACCGGCGGGTTCCGGGTGATGACCCCCGGCGCCTCCGCCGCCCCTCAGGCCGCGTCCCCGGCCGACACGGGCACGTTCCGGGTGATGAGCCCGGGCGCGGCCGCCGCCCCTCAGGCCGCGTCCCCGGCGGACACCGGTACCTACCGAGTGATGAGCCCGGGCAGCACGGGCAGCTTCCCGACCGTGCCCCCCATGGAGACGCGCGGCGCCCCCACCCCGAACCCGGCGGACACCGGCTCGTTCCGGGTGATGACCCCCGGTGCGTCCACCGCCTACACCCCCATACCGGACCCGGGCTCCGGTACCTTCGCGGCCGACGCTGCCGCCGCCACCGCCGTTCTCCCCGCGCAGAACCCGATGGACACCGGCTCCTTCCGGGTCATGACTCCGGGCGCGTCCGCCGCCTACACCGCAGCGCCCCCGGCCGCCACCTATGCCGCCGCAGCTCCGGCCCCGGCCCCTGCGCCCGCCCCCGCCGAGCCTGTCTACGCCACCGGCACGTACGCCATGGCAGCCCCCGCTGCCACGCCCATGGCTCCCATGGCCCCGATGGCCCCCATGGCGCAGGCCACCGGCGGCGGCTTCCCCGCAGCGCCTCCCGCCGCCGCCCCGAACGCCTATCCCGCCGGGCCGCAGCCCACCACCACCGCGTACGCCGCCCCCATGGCTGCGGAACCCATGAGCCCCATGACGATGGCCGCCATGCCCATGGCCCCCGCCCCCACCCCCGCGGCCATGGCCGCGGGCACCATGGCCCCCGCCCCCGCGGCGATGCCCGTGGACGACATGGCCTTTGCCCCCGCGGCTTTCGCCCCCGCAGCCATGGCCGCCGCCACCATGGCCCCCGCTCCCGCCGCGATGCCCGTCGCCGCACCCCCCGCCGCCCCGGCTCCGATGCCCGTCGCCGCACCCCCGGCCGCCACCACGCCGCTCCCCACCGCGCCCCCGGTCACCGCGGCTCCGCTTCCCCCCATGGCCGTTCCCGGCTACGCCACCGGCTCCTTCGCCCCCGGCACCTTCACCGACCCCGGCGCCCTCCTCCAGCCGGGCGCCGCGCCCGAGCCTGGGAAGGCCATGAAGGCGCTGGCGTTCGCGCGGGCGCAGATCGGGCGGCCGTGTGTCTGGGGGGCGACCGGGCCGGAGTCGTACGACTGCTCCAGCCTGACCCAGGCCGCCTGGCGCGCCGCAGGTGTCTGGCTGCCGCGCACCGCGGCGGAGCAGACCTTCGCCGGCACCCCGATGACGCTGGCCGCCATCGAGCCGGGTGACCTGATCTTCTTCTTCGACAACGACAGCCACGTCGGGATCTACGCGGGCGGCGGCCAGATGGTCCACGCGTCGAACCCGGGGGCGCTCATCCGCGAGGAGTCGATCTACAACGCCGGGGAGTCGGCGATCCACCGGGTGGTCCGCCCCGCGTAGCCCGTCCGGGCCGTCCGGCCCTCCGGCCGTCGAGGTCAGCCCCGCCTCAGGCCCTCCGCCGCCGCGTGCGCCAGCTCTCGTGGTGGTCCAGGAGGGTCTCCTCGATCGGCCGGTAGGCGAGGCCCAGTTCGTTGACGCTGCGGCTGTTGTCGACGCGGAAGCGGATGCCGAGGTGCTTCTGTATGTAGTCCTGGGTCAGGCCGAAGTGGGGGCCCAGGATCCGTACCGGCCAGTGCGGGAGCGCGGTGCGCGGCAGGCGCAGGTCACGGGGGTGCCGGGTGCGGATGATGCGGGACATGTCGTGGAAGGACGTCATCGTCTCGTTGGCCACGATGTACCGGCCCCCGGCCGCCGGGTTCTCCGCCGCCGCGATGTGCGCGTCGGCCACGTCGCGGACGTCCGCGGTGGTGAAGCTGAAGTCCGGGGCGCCGTAGCAGAAGTAGCCCTTGAACAGCTCGTCCAGCAGGAACAGGCTGCCGGACTCGGAGGCGGGCGTGAGGGAGGGGCCGAGGATCAGGCCGGGGTTGATCGAGACCATGCGCCAGCGGTCCTGGGCGGCCTCGGCGTCCCAGGCGGCGCGTTCGGCGACCGTCTTGGCGTAGTGGTAGGGGTTGTTCGCCACCGTGCTGCTGGTGTTGAAGTACTTCTCCGTGAGCAGTTGGCCGGCCATCTCGCGGACGTCGGCGTAGTCGCCGAAGATCGCGCCCACGGTGGAGGTGAAGACCAGGGTCTCGATCTCGGGGGTGCGCCCCACGCTGCCGAGCACGTTGCGGGTGCCGAGCAACGCCGGGTCCACCATGTCCCGTTGGCCGTCCTCGATCCGCTCGGGCATCAGGAACGGCGAGGCCACGTGGAAGACGGTCGCGCAGCCGCGGAACGCCTCGTCGAAGGAGCCCTCCTTGAGCAGGTCGGCCTCGAACAGGGTGAGTTGCCCGGGGAATGCCTCCTGGAGCTCCCACAGGGGCCGGACCTTGGCCGCGTCGGCGGCTCTGCGGACGGTGGCGTGGACCCGGTACCCCCGCTCCAGCAGCCGCCGTACCAGATGGCTGCCGACGAATCCGCTGCCGCCGGTCACCGCGACGGCCGTCTCCCCGCGTGCGTCCACGCTCTCACCCCTCGCCCTCCGGCCACCGCTCCTCGGTGCGCCGCAGAGGACAGGTTGGTGCATGTCCGGGGCGGCCGCCAAGCACCGGGAGGGCACCGGTAGGGTCCTCGGGACATAAGCCGGACCCGACACAAGCCATAAGATCGGCTTATGGGGTCATAGGCCGGACCCGCGTACCGACTTAGGACTGCCTTAGCTTAGGCTTCCCGTTCGAGATCGATTGTCCTCACTCGAAGGGAACCTGATCATGCCGCGCCCCCTGCGGGTAGCCATCGTCGGAGCCGGCCCCGCCGGGATCTACGCCGCCGACGCCCTGCTCAAGTCCGCGGTGGCCGCCGAGCCCGGCGTGTCCATCGACCTCTTCGAGCGGATGCCCGCCCCGTTCGGCCTGATCCGGTACGGCGTCGCCCCCGACCACCCGCGCATCAAGGGCATCATCACGGCCCTGCACCAGGTGCTCGACAAGCCGCAGATCCGTCTCTTCGGCAACGTGGACTACCCGTCCGACATCAGCCTCGACGACCTGCGCTCCTTCTACGACGCGGTGATCTTCTCGACCGGCGCGACCGCCGACCGCGAGCTGCGCATACCCGGCATCGAGCTGGACGGCTCCTACGGCGCGGCCGACTTCGTCTCCTGGTACGACGGCCACCCGGACGTCCCGCGCACCTGGCCGCTGGAGGCCGAGAAGGTCGCGGTCCTCGGCGTCGGCAACGTGGCCCTGGACGTGGCCCGCATCCTCGCCAAGACCGCCGACGAGCTGCTGCCGACGGAGATCCCGCCGAACGTCTACGACGGTCTGAAGGCCAACAAGGCGCTGGAGGTCCACGTCTTCGGCCGCCGCGGCCCGGCGCAGGCGAAGTTCTCCCCGATGGAGCTGCGGGAGCTGGACCACTCCCCCAACATCGAGGTCATCGTCGACCCCGAGGACATCGACTACGACGAGGGCTCGATCGAGACCCGGCGCGGCAACAAGCAGGCCGACATGGTCGCCAAGACCCTGGAGAACTGGGCGATCCGCGATGTCGGCAACCGCCCGCACAAGCTCTTCCTGCACTTCTTCGAGTCGCCGGACGAGATCCTCGGCGAGGACGGCAGGGTCACCGGCCTGCGCACCGAGCGCACCGCCCTGGACGGCACCGGCAACGTGAAGGGCACCGGCGAGTTCAAGGACTGGGACGTCACCGCGGTCTACCGCGCGGTCGGCTACCTCTCCGACAAGCTGCCGAAGCTGCCCTGGGACATCGAGTCGGGCACCGTCCCGGACGAGGGCGGCCGGGTCATCGAGGAGTCCGGCAGCCACCTGCAGTCGACGTACGTCACCGGCTGGATCCGGCGCGGCCCGGTCGGCCTGATCGGCCACACCAAGGGCGACGCCAACGAGACGGTGTCCAACCTGCTGGCCGACTACGCCGGCGGCCGGCTGCACACCCCCGAGGCGCCCGCACCGGAGGCCGTGGACGCCTTCCTCGCCGAGCGCGACGTCCGCTTCACCACCTGGGAGGGCTGGTACCGGCTGGACGCCGCCGAGAAGGCGCTGGGCGAGCCGCAGGGCCGCGAGCGCGTGAAGCTCGTCGAGCGCGAGGACATGCTCCGGGAGAGCGGCGCGTGACGCGCTGAGACGCCGGGAGGGGGCCGACGGATTGCCGTCGGCCCCCCTCCTGCATTCCTCGGCGGAGGCGGACGACCGGCGCGCGGCCGCCCCCGCGCTCGCCGTCGCCGCCCGTGCCGCCCGCCGGACAACGGTGAACAGGGCCCGCCCCTGAGCGGATGGGTGGGCGGGCCCCGTTCGCCGCACCATTGTGCGGGGTGCGCCGGATCAAGGGCACGGGTGAACCGGCGTCGTATGGCGCACTCGGTTCGCACCCCGGGTGCGGGGCGCACGCGCCGTGCGCGGGCGGCCCCCGCCCTGTGGAACAGACCGCCGAGCGGTGATACTGGAGGACGCACCCCTCTCCCACCAGCAGATTGGCCCATGTCGAACTCCGCCACCGACCGTGCCGCCCTTCCGCCGACCGTCTGGCCCGCTCGCGGCCGCCACACGGGCCCGGACTCCGAGGAGGTGATCCGCCGGATCCTGCGCAGCCGCAAGGACGCCGGCGTCCTGGACGACTTCGTCGAACCCCCTGTGCCCGAGGACCCCGCCCGGCGGGTCTTCGAGGCCCGCTGGCGCGTCGACGACGGCACCGTGACGGTGCGCGCCCGGCTCACCCTCGTGGCGCAGCAGGCCGGCCGGGAGTGGCAGCTCGTCGCCGAGGCCGAGCGGCCCTGGGACGAGGCCTGGCCCTCCCCGGCGACGATGTTCTGGCCCGACGGGGACGAGGCCGGTGACGGCGGCGAGGCCGCCTGGGACTACCATCCGGCCGTCGCGGGCCTGCGGCTGCGCACGGTGAACCCGCTGCCCGCCGACGACAAGGACATGCGCCGGGTCCTGCGCGACGCCGCCAAGGACGCCTGGTGCGTCAACCTCGTCGTGCACGAGGCGATGACGCCCGACACGCTCGGCCGGCTGCCGCTGGTCCGGCGGCTGCCGCCCGGCCTCGTCCACCGTGTCGTGGAGCACCGGGCCACGCCCCAGCAGTTCCGTGCCGTCAACTGGGCGCTGCGCGACCTCGGTGTCGAGGTGCCCCGCGGCGGTGCCGTCCTGCTCCCCCCGGACCCGGCGCCGACCGGGTACGAGGCGCAGGAGTACGCGGTGCGCAGCGTCTTCCTGGACGGCTCGGAGCCCACCGAGCTGATCGCGGCCGTGAGCCGGTTCGCCGCCCTGCCCAAGCCCGCGCCGCAGGGCGCCGAGGAGGCGCTGGCCGATCTGCGCGACAACTGGACCCTGATGACGCTGGAGGAGCAGCTCGCCCGCGAGCGGGGGCTCGTCGCGCAGTACGCCGAGGCCCTGGAGGCCATGACCCGGTCGCGGGACCTGTACCGGGAGTCCGCCGAGCTGGCCCACGAGGCGCTCGCGGCCCTGCGTGACACGCCCGCGCCCGCCGTCGCTCCGGCGGCTCAACCCGCCTCGCCCTTCCAGCAGTTGACCCGCGCCTTCAAGGGGCTGCGTCCCGTGCGGGACAAGGACGCCATGCCGGGGGACGAAACCGGGAAGACGGACCAGTGAGAGACCCCGGACCGGATCGGGGCCGGACGACAGGACAGCCATGGACACCACCACGACCGTGCTCCTGATCTGCGCGATCGTCGCCGCGGCCCTGCTCGCCGGGGCGATCGCCGTGCTCGTACGCCTGGTGCGCACCCGGCGCACACTGCGCCGGGCCGGGCTGCCGACCGGCCCGCGCTGGATCTTCTGGGGCGCCGTCCTGTATCTGGTGCTGCCGACCGACCTGCTGCCCGACCCGATCTACCTGGACGACATAGGCGTCCTGCTGCTGGCCCTGCGCTCGATGCGCGCGGCCCGGGTGCTGCCCACGGAGGATCCCGAACTCTGAGGTGTCCAGGGCATGATGGGGCGATGCGAGCCACGTACACCGGTGTCCCCGGTCTGTCCTCGACGCCCGAAGTCGCCGTCGTCATCGACGTGATGCGCGCCTTCACGGTGGCCGCCTGGGCCTTCCGGCTCGGCGCCGAGCGGATCGTCTTCGCCGAAACCCTCGACGAGGCGCTGGAGTTGAAGGCCCGTCACCCCGGCTGGCTGGCCTTCCAGGACGGCCCGGTGGTGCCGGGCTTCGACCTGGCCAACTCCCCGGCGAGGCTGCGTTCACTGGACGTCGCGGGCCGCAAGGTCGTCCAGAAGACCACCGCCGGGACCACCGGGGCGCTAGGGGGTGTCCGGCGGATCATGCCGGCGTCGCGGGGTCTGGCACGCACATCTGCCGCGTTGTCGTCACTCGCCGACGCTCCGCGTCGACTCCCTCCTCCGCCTTGCAGCTGCACGCACCACAACCCGCTCGGGTCGGCCAAGAAGCACCGTTTCTCGCAGCCGGCCTGATCCGCCGGACACCCCCTGGCCGTCGCCGGCGCCCGGCTGCTGCTCTGCGCGAGTTTCGTGGTCGCCGGGGCCACCGCCGCCGTACTGCGGCGGGAGCGGCCGGACGCGGTCACCTTCGTCGTCACCGGCGACGGCGGGCAGGCCGACGAGGACCTGGCCTGCGCCCAGTACATCGCCGGGCGCGTGGCCGACGACGGTGTCGCCCCGGGACCGTTCGTGGAGCGGGCCCGGAACTCCGGCGCGGCGGCGCGGCTCGCCAAGGGCGTACGGCTCGGCTGGGAGGGCGTGGACCCCGAGGACGTACCGCTCTGTCTGGAGGCGGACACCTTCCCCTTCGCCATGGCGGCCGCCCGGGAGGACGGCCACTTGGTGCTGCGCCCGGTTTCGGGTGGCCCGGCCGGATTCCGTCCGGTTGGGTGAGGCGCCGATCCGCAAAGAACCCCCGGATCGCGTACGGAATCCATGCCGCGGAGGTGCGATTCCAGGCCGTCTTGACGCATTCTTGCTGTGTCACCCACCCGGCGGTGCACGGACGACACGGGACCGGACTAGGTAGGACCGGATGACTGCGAGCGGGGAGCACGTGGGCCGGGCGCGTGAACGGCTGACCGCGTTGCTGGTCGACGCCTCGATCGGCGCCCTGGGCGCGGCGGGCGGCCACGTCGCCGGGGTGTACCTGCGCTCGGGCACGCCCGGGCTGCTGCGGCTCGCCACCCTGGTGGGGCTGCCCGGCCCGATGTTCCGGCCCTGGTGGCGGCTGCAGGTGGACCGGCCGTTCCCGGTCGCGGACGCCTACCGGCTCGGGGTGCGGGTGGTGCTGCCGAACGCCACCGAGATGGTGCGCCGCTACCCCCAGTTCGCGGCCGGTCTGCCCTTCCAGTTCGGGTCGGTGTACACACCCGTGCCCGGGGCGGCGTCGGCCTTCGGGGTGCTCACCGTGCTGCGTCCGGCGACCCCGGACACGGAGGACGAGCTGCCCGACCTGGACCGGCTGGGCCGGCTGGCCGAGGACCTGGGGGCCGGGCTGCGCGAGCTGGTGGCCAAGGAGGGCGACGCGGCGGTCGCCTGGGAGGGCGAGCCGGTCTGCCTACGGCCGCCCGCGGCACGTCCCGGGCCGGCCCGGGTCGGCCGTTTCACCTGGGACCCGGCGACCTCGGCGGTGCACGGCGACGATCGTCTGCACGCCCTGCTCGGCGTGGCGCCGGCGGAGTTCCCCGGTACCGGCGCCGAGCTGGCGGCGGCCGTGGCGCCCGCCGACGCCCACCAGGTGCTGACCGCGCTGCGCGAGACCGCGGCCGGCAAGCCCCCGGGGTCCCCGCTGCGGGTGCGGGCCGGGGACGGCGCCGCGCGACTGCTGGAGCTGTGGCCGCCGCCCGGCGCCACCGAGGCGTCCCTGGTCTCCGGGATCGTCGTCGACCCGGGTCCGGCCGCCTCCGCCGACGGGGCGGCCGACCTGCTCCCCCACGGCGTCTTCTGCCTGGACCGCACCGGGCTCGTCCTCTACGTCAACCCGGCCGCGGCCCGTCTGGCGGGCCGGCCGCGCGCCGAGCTGCAGGGCCGCCCCGTGTGGGAGGCCATGCCGTGGCTGAGCGGGCCGCCCTACGACGACCACTGGCGCGGCGCGCTGCTCTCCCCCGGCCCGGTGCACTTCCAGGTCCGCCACGAGGACACCGGCGAGGGCGAGTGGCTCTCCCTGTCCCTGCACCCGGGCCCGGAGCTCGTCACCTGCACGGTCGTCCCCGCCGACCGGATCGACCCGGCCGTGCACCTGCCCCGGCCGCCCGACCCGGATGCGGCGGGCCCGTCCGACACCGCCGACCGGCCCTCGATGGCCCCGCTGTACCGGCCGATCGCCCTGGCCATCGCGCTGACGGACGCGGTGACCGCCCGGCAGGTGTCGGCGGTGGTGACACAGGAGCTGCTCCCGGCGTTCGGCGGCCGCCGGCTGGCCATCTACCTGCTCCAGGACCGGCACTTCTACCTGGCCTGGGAGAACGGCTTCCCGCCGGGCTTCCTCTCGCCCTTCGACGGCGTCGGCCTGGACGCCCATCTGCCCGGCGTCGAGACGCTCACCACCGGTAGGCCGTTGTTCTTCGAGTCGATGCAGAAGCTGGCGGACACCTACCCGGGCATCCCCCTGGACGCCTCCGAGGGCGCCCGCGCCTTCCTGCCGCTGATCGCCTCCGGCCGCCCGGTCGGCTCCTGCATCCTCGGCTTCGACACCGAGCGCGGCTTCAGCACCGAGGAGCGCACGGTCCTCACGGCGCTCGCGGGCCTGATCGCGCACGCGATGGAGAAGGCCCAGCGGTACGACAGCGAGGCCGCCCTCGCCCGCGGCCTCCAGCAGGCGCTGCTGCCGCGCCGGCTGTCGGCGCACCCCCTGGTGGAGACCGTCGGCCGGTATCTGCCGGGCACCCAGGGGATGGACGTGGGCGGCGACTGGTACGACGTCGTCGAGGCGGGCGACGGTCTGGCCCTGGTCATCGGGGACGTGCAGGGGCACGGGGTGCAGGCGGCCGCCACGATGGGCCAACTACGCAGTGCGGTAAGGGCGTTCGCGCTCGGTGACCGGCCGCCCGACGAGGTGCTGAGCGGCACCAACCATCTGCTGATCGACCTCGACCCGGGCCAGTTCGCCAGTTGCTGCTACGTGCGCCTGGACCCCGCCACCGGGCACGCCAGGGTCGCCCGGGCCGGTCATCCGCCGCCCCTGCTGCGCGCCCCGGACGGTCGCACCCGGGTCCTGGAGATCCCCGGCGGAGTCGTCCTGGGCGTGGACCCGCGGGCCCGGTACCCGGTGACCGAGCTGGAACTGGCGCCGGACGCGATCCTCGCCCTGTACACGGACGGGCTGGTCGAGCGGCCCGGCGCCGACATCGACGACGGCATCACCGCGCTGCGGGTGGCCCTGGCGCAGGCCGGACCGGCACCCGGGCGGCGCGGCGGCCGCTCGCTCCCCGCGGTGGCCGACCGGCTCACCGCCATGGCCAGGCACTCCGCCGCCCGCCCGGACGACGTGGCACTGCTGCTCGCCACCCGCCGCCCCGGCCCCGCCATGACATGACACATCGGGGCATCACACCGGTCACCTCCGAAGACGCCCTCGCCTCGCGGGGCCGGGCAGTGTAGACATGGGCTCATGGTCCGTCAGCCCGGCCGGTCCGACATTCGGCCGCCCCGTGGTTCCGGGAGCCCGCGCGTCCCGCTCGCCGAGCGCGAGCGGACGGCGACCCGGTCGGGGCGCATCCGGTCCGGGCGGCTGCGGTCCACGGTGAGCGGCCGCAGCGTGGCCGGACAGGTGTTCATGCTGCAGGTGGTGATCGTCCTGTTGCTGGTCGTGTCGGCCGTGGTGGCGCAGGTGCTCCAGGTGCGGCGCGACAGCACCACGGAGGCCCGCAACCGGTCCGTGGCCGTCGCCCAGACCTTCGCCAACGCGCCCGGCACGGCGGCGGCGCTGCAGCTGCCGAACCCGACGACCGTGCTCCAGCCGAAGGCGGAGGCGGCCCGCAAGGCGACGGGCGTGGACTTCATCGTGGTCATGAACACCGACGGGATCCGCTACACGCACCCCAAGCCGGGCCGCATCGGCAAGAAGTTCGTCGGGAACATCGGGCCCGCGCTGGCCGGCGGTACCGTCACCGAGGAGGTGCAGGGCACCATCGGCCAGCTGGTGCAAGCCGTGGTCCCGGTCAAGGACGCCGACGGCAAGGTGGTGGGCCTGGTGTCGGCCGGCATCACCACCGCGCACGTGGGCGGGGAGGCCAACCAGCAGCTGCCGCTGCTGCTGACCGCGGCCGCGGCCGGTCTGGCCCTGGCGACGGCGGGGACGGCGCTGGTCAGCCGGCGGCTGCTGCGCCAGACGCACGGTCTCGGACCGGGTGAGATGACCCGCATGTACGAGCACCACGACGCGGTGCTGCACTCCGTACGGGAGGGTGTGCTGATCGTCGGCGGCGACGGCCGGCTGATGCTCGCCAACGACGAGGCACAGCGTCTGCTGGACCTGCCCGCGGACGCCGAGCGCCGCCGTGTCCTGGACCTCGGCCTGGACGGCGGCACGGCGGAGCTGATCGCCTCGGGCCGGGTGGCCACCGACGAGGTGCACCTGGTCAAGGACCGGCTGCTGGCGGTCAACCAGCGGCCCATCGAGGTGCGCGGCGGCCCGCCCGGCAGCGTCACCACGCTGCGCGACTCCACCGAGCTGCGCGCCCTGTCCGGGCGCGCCGAGGTGGCCCGCGAGCGCCTGAACATGCTGTACGACGCCGGGGTGGGCATCGGCACCAGCCTGGACGTCACCCGGACCGCCGAGGAACTGGCGGAGCTGGCCGTGCCCCGGTTCGCGGACTACGCCACCATCGACCTGTACGAGGCGGTCCTCAAGGGCGAGGAGCCGAAGCGCGGGGACGCGCTGCGCCGGGTGGCGGTCAGCGGTATCCGCAAGGACGCCCCGCTGTACCCGGTCGGCGAGCGGTTCCAGTTCGTGCCGTCCTCGCCGCAGGGCCGCAGTCTGGAGACCGGCGAGTCCGTGGTCGAGCCGCGGCTGCGGGACGCGCCCGGCTGGCGGGCCCAGGACGTGGACCTCACCGGGAGGATCCTGGAGTTCGGCATCCACTCGCTGATCACGGTGCCGCTGCGGGCCGGAAACCTGGTGCTGGGCCTCGCCAACTTCTGCCGCGCGGAGAAGCTCACGCCGTTCGACACGGAGGAGCTGGCCCTCGCGGAGGAGCTGGTGGCCCGCGCCGCCGTCTCCATCGACAACGCCCGCCGCTACACGCGCGAGCACAGCATGGCGGTGACCCTCCAGCGCAGTCTGCTGCCGCGCCGCCTGCCCGAGCAGAGCGCCCTGGAGATCGCCTACCGCTATCTGCCGGCGCAGGCGGGCGTGGGCGGCGACTGGTTCGACGTGCTGCCGCTGTCCGGGGCCCGGGTGGCGCTGGTGGTCGGGGACGTCGTGGGGCACGGGCTGCACGCGGCGGCGACCATGGGCCGGCTGCGCACGGCCGTGCACAACTTCGCGGCGCTGGACCTGCCGCCCGACGAACTGCTGGGCCTGCTGGACGAGTTGGTGGGCCGTATCGACCAGGACGAGACCCCCGCGGACACGGCCACGATCACCGGCGCGACCTGTCTGTACGCGATCTACGACCCCGTCTCCCGGCGCTGCACGGTGGCCCGGGCCGGTCATCCCCCGCCCGCGCTGCGCAGGCCGGACGGCAGCGTGGAGTTCCTGGACGTCCCGGCGGCACCGCCCCTCGGTCTGGGCGGACTGCCCTTCGAGACGGCCGAGTGGGAGCTGCCCGAGGGCAGCAGTCTGGTCCTGTACACCGACGGGCTGGTGGAGGACCGGCGGCGGGACATCGACGAGGGGCTCGACCTGCTCGCCGGCGCGCTGGAGTCGGCGGCCGACGCCACCCCCGACGAGACCTGCGCGGCCGTCCTGGAGCGGCTGCCGGCCCGCCCCGACGACGATGTCGCGCTGATCGTCGCCCGCACCCGGGCGCTCGGCGCGGACCGGGTCGCCGAGTGGCGGGTGCCGGCCGACCCCGCGGCCGTCTCCGAGGTGCGTTCCAGGGTGACCCGGCAGCTGGCGGACTGGGACCTGGACGAGCTGTCGTTCACCACCGAGCTGATCCTCAGCGAGCTGGTCACCAACGCCATCCGCTACGGCCGGGAGCCGATCGGGGTACGGCTGCTCTGCGACCGGACGCTGATCTGCGAGGTCTCCGACGGCAGCACGACCTCCCCGCACCTGCGGTACGCGGCGAGCACCGACGAGGGCGGCCGGGGCCTGTTCCTGGTCGCGCAGATGGCAGAGCGCTGGGGCACCCGGTACACGCCCGCCGGCAAGGTCATCTGGGCGGAACAGCAGCTGTCCTGACGTGGCCGCTCCCGGCGCTCAGCCCAGCGCCCGGTCCAGGTTGAACGCGGCGCTGATCAGGCCGAGGTGGGTGAACGCCTGCGGGAAGTTGCCCTGCTGCTCGCCGGTGCGGCCGATTTCCTCGGCGTACAGGCCGAGATGGTTGGCGTAGGTGAGCATCTTCTCGAAGGCGAGCCGGGCGTCGTCCACGCGTCCGGCGCGGACCAGGGCCTCGACGTACCAGAAGGAGCAGATGGAGAAGGTGCCCTCGTCGCCGCGGAGTCCGTCGGGGCTGGCCTGCGGGTCGTAGCGGTAGACGAGGGAGTCGGAGACCAGGTCCTCGGTGAGGGCGTCCAGGGTGGAGAGCCACTTGGGGTCGGTCGGGGCGATGAACTTGGCCAGCGGCATCATCAGGAGCGAGGCGTCCAGCACGTCCCCGCCCTCGTACTGGACGAAGGCACCGCGCCGCTCCGACCAGCCGCGGTCCATGATCCGCCGGTAGATGGTGTCGCGGCACTGCCGCCAGCGGGGCAGGTCGGCCGGCAGGCCGCGCCGGTTGGCGAGGCGGATCGCGCGCTCGATGGCGACCCAGCACATCAGCCGCGAGTAGAGGAAGTTCTTCCGGCCGCCGCGGGTCTCCCACACGCCCTCGTCGGGCTGGTCCCAGTGGTCGCAGACCCAGCCCACGAGGCGGGTGACGTCGTCCCACTGGGCGCTGGAGATGGGCTGGGCCCACTTGTCGTAGAGGTAGATCGAGTCGATGAGGGCGCCGTAGATGTCCAGCTGGAGCTGGCCGGCGGCGCCGTTGCCGACGCGTACCGGGGCGGATCCGCAGTGGCCCTCCAGGTGCGGGAGCTCGCGTTCGGGCAGCTCGCTGCGGCCGTCGATGCCGTACATGATCTGCAGCGGGCCCGAGGCGAAGCCGTCGCCGGGGCTGATGTAGGTGGTCACGAACTTCATGAAGGCCTCGGCCTCGCCGCTGAAGCCGAGCCGCAGCAGGGCGTAGACGGCGAACGCGGCGTCGCGGATCCAGACGTAGCGGTAGTCCCAGTTGCGTTCGCCGCCGAACTGCTCGGGGAGGCTGGTGGTGGGCGCGGCGACGATGGCGCCGGTGGGCGCGTAGGTGAGCAGCTTCAGGGTGAGCGCGGAGCGGTGCACCATCTCCCGCCAGCGGCCCCGGTAGCGGGACCGGTGCAGCCAGCGCCGCCAGTAGCAGACGGTGGCCTCGAACTGGACCTCGGCCTCGGTGCGGGCGCAGCCGCGCGGGGCGATGTGGTCGCCGGCCTGGTCGAGGGCGAAGACGGCGGACTCGCCCTCGGCGAGCTTGAAGTCGGCGCGGGCGTCCGGGCCGTCGCTCTCCATGACCACCGTGGAGGTGAGCGCCAGGGACGCGGACCGGGACTCGAACACGGCGGCGTCACCGAGCATGCGCAGGGTGTGCGGGTCGGCGCCGTAGTCGAAGCGGGGCGCCACCCGGACCCGGAAGGGGACGGTCCCGCGGACGCACAGCACCCGGCGGATCAGCCGGTGCCGCTCGCACTCGTCGGTCTCGCCGGTGACCGGCATGAAGTCCTGGACCTCGCCGACGCCGTCGTCGGTGAAGAACCGGGTGATCAGCACGTTGGTGTCGGGGAAGTAGAACTGTTTGGTCCTGGCCGGTACGGCCGGGGCCAGTGCGAAGAAACCGCCGCGCTCGGCGTCGAGAACGGCCGCGAAGACGCTGGGGGCGTCGAAGGACGGGCAGCAGTACCAGTCGATCGTTCCGTTGCTGCCGACCAGGGCCACGGTGCGCAGATCGCCGATCAGCCCGTGTTCGGCGATCGGCAGGTAGCGGGGGCTACCGGGCGCATTCTGGTAGAACGGCTGTTCGGCCATGGTGGCGGCCTCCCCGGATGGGCGTACGGGCACCTTCCAGCTTAGGAGCGCCGCTTTCCTTTCCGCACCGGCTGCCGGCCCCGCACACGGGGGTACGGGTCCGTTCGGGATGCGGGGTACGCCCGGGCGGGCAATCGTGAGAGTGTGCACCCGCTCCGCGAAGGAGGGACCATGTCGACCTCAGAACCCGAAGCGTCCCGGCCGTCCGACGACCGCGCCACCCCGGACTCCCTGCTGCACAGCGCCCCCGGCACCGGGGTGGCGCCCGAAGACCTGGTGATGGCGTCGGGCCGGGACGTCACCCCGGCCACGCTGGAATGGGCCAGGAAGAAGATGGAGCGCGAGGGGCCGAACTGCATCGAGCGGCTCCTGCCCTGAATCCGCCGAAGGACCGCTGGGGGCCGGGCACGGCCCTCGGCGGCGCTGCCCTGCCCGGAGTGCCGATGACGTTGAACAGGCGCCGCCTCCTCGGACTGGTCGGCGCGGCGGGCGCGGTGTCGTCCGCACCGGCCGTACGCCCGCCGGGATCCACCCCCGCCGCCGGGGCCGCGGGCGACGACGAGCCGCACGCCCGGTTCATGAGATACGCGATCGAGGCGGCGTACGGCAACGAGCTGTACCCCTTCGGGGCGGTGTTCGTGGCCTCGGGCCGGGTCCTGGGGCGGGGTGTCAACGCCTCGGTCGAGAACCCGACGTACCACGGGGAGATGGTCGCCATGGCCGACTACGTGCGCCGGGTCGGCAACCACGGCTGGGCCACGGCCACGCTGTACTCGACCGCGGAGCCGTGCGCGATGTGCATGGGCGCCTGCGCCTGGGCGGGGGTGGGCCGAATCATCTGGGGAACCTCGCTGGAAGGACTCCGGCGCACCGGACTGGTCCAGATCACCATCCCGGCGCGCGAGGTGGCCGACGCGGCACGTTCGTTCTACGCCCCTCGGCTGCTCGGCGGGGTGATGGCCGGGACGACGGACGCGCTGTTCCGGCGGGCCCGGACGCTCCGCGAGCGGCGCGCGGGCGGGTCGCGGTGAGCCGAGCGTGGACCGCGGGACGGGCAACGGCCCTGGTCCGTACCGGATTTCACACGAAGGTTGCCAGTTCACCCTTCCGGTGCGGTGGTGCCTGCTGACAGACTCCGCAAGGTGCCAGACTTCGACATGCTCGTCATCGGATCCGGACCCGGCGGCCAGAAGGCCGCCATCGCCGCGGCCAAGCTGGGCCGCCGGGTCGCCGTCGTCGACAGCCCCGAGATGGTCGGCGGTGTGTCCATCCACACCGGCACCATCCCCTCCAAGACCCTGCGCGAGGCGGTCCTCTATCTGACCGGCCTCACCCAGCGCGATCTCTACGGCCAGAGCTACCGGCTGAAGGAGGAGATCACCGTCGCCGACCTGACCGCGCGCACCCAGCACGTGGTCGGCCGCGAGGTGGACGTCATCCGCAACCAGCTCTCCCGCAACCATGTCACCCTCTGCTCCGGAACCGGCCGGTTCGTCGACGCGCACACCGTCGCCCTGCGCGAACCGGGCGGCGACGAAAGGCTGTTGAGCGCGGACCACATCGTCATCGCCACCGGCACCCGGCCGGCCCGCCCGGACAGCGTCGAGTTCGACGGCCGCACCATCATGGATTCGGACAACGTGCTGTCGCTGGAGCGGGTCCCGCGCTCCATGGTCATCGTCGGCGCGGGCGTGATCGGCATGGAGTACGCCTCGATGTTCGCCGCGCTGGGCAGCAAGGTGACCGTGGTCGAGAAGCGTGCGGCCATGCTCGACATGTGCGACGTCGAGGTCGTCGAGTCGCTCAAGTACCACCTCAGGGACCTGGCCGTCACCTTCCGGTTCGGGGAGACCGTCGCCGCCGTCGAGCGGCACCCCCGGGGCACGCTGACCGTGCTGGAGAGCGGCAAGAAGATACCGGCGGACACGGTGATGTACTCGGCGGGCCGGCAGGGCCTGACCGACGAACTCGACCTGGACAAGGCCGGCCTCGCGGCGGACCCGCGGGGCCGGATCAAGGTGGACGAGCACTTCCGCACCGAGGTGCCGCACATCTACGCCGTCGGCGACGTCATCGGTTTCCCTGCGCTCGCCGCGACCTCGATGGAACAGGGCCGGGTCGCCGCGTACCACGCCTTCGGGGAACCCGTCGGGGACATGGACAACCTCCAGCCGATCGGCATCTACACCATCCCGGAGATCAGTTTCGTCGGCCGGACCGAGGACCAACTCACCGAGGACTGCGTGCCGTTCGAGGTCGGGGTGGCCCGTTACCGGGAGCTGGCCCGGGGCCAGATCATCGGTGACTCGCACGGCATGCTCAAGCTGCTGGTGTCCCCCGAGGACCGCCGGCTGCTCGGTGTGCACTGCTTCGGCACCGGAGCGACAGAACTGATCCATATCGGTCAGTCGGTGATGGGCTGCGGCGGCACGGTCGACTATCTGGTGGATGCAGTGTTCAACTACCCGACGCTCGCGGAGTCGTACAAGGTCGCGGCCCTGGACGCCACCAACAAGCTGCGCCAGCTCGACCGGCTGGAGGACTGAGGCGCTCACGGAACCGCTGCTTCCGGAGTGACGGTTGGCCACCCCAAGTGGCATATGTGATTACCGGTCGGTCAGCTTGAAAGGTCAAAGAGGGCCGCTATAGTCACACCCACACACGCGGTGTGACCGTCCGCCGACTCTCGGCATGCGGCCCTCACCACCTTTTTTTGCTTTCTCCTGGCCGGCCCCTGACCCGAGGCCATCCCTCTCAGGGTTCGAGGACGGTCGCGCACCCCCCACCCGTACCGCCGCGGGCCCGCACTCCTGTGCGCCGTGCACGACCGAAAGCAGCACAACCATGAGCAACAACAGGGGCAGAGGGCTGCAGGCCAACGCCCTCGGCACGTTCGACACCGTGGTCATGGCCGTCGCGGGCAGCGCACCGGCGTACTCGCTGGCCGCGACCACCGCGGTCCTGGTGGGGGCGGTGGGGCTGGCCAGTCCGGCCGCGCTGCTGTGGTGCGCGATACCGATGCTGGGCATCGCGCTCGCCTTCAGCTACCTGGGCCGTATCGATGTGAACGCGGGCGCGAGCTACTCCTGGGTGGGCCGCACCCTGCACCCCTTCCTCGGTTTCGTCAGCGGCTGGGCGCTGGTGGTGTCCGCGACCATCTTCATGGTGGCCGGGTCACTGCCCGCCGGTTCGATGACGCTGTCCCTGTTCGACTCGGGCCTCGCCGACAACACCGCGCTGTCGACGGTGGTCGGCGCCGCCTGGTTCCTGGTCATGCTCGCGGTGGTGCTCGGCGGCGCCCGCCTCACCGTGCGCGCCCAGCTGCTGATGTCCGGCATCGAGCTGGCGATCCTGCTGCTGTTCGCGGTGCTGGCCCTCTTCCACACCGGCAGCGCCCGTACCTTCGACTGGTCATGGCTGGGCTTCTCGCACTTCGACGGCGTCTCCGGCTTCGCCTCGGGCGCGCTTATCGCGGCCTTCTACTACTGGGGCTGGGACGTCACCAGCAACCTCAGCGAGGAGACCCGCAACTCCCGCCGTACGACCGGACTCGCGGGCCTGATCGGCGTCGGCATCGTGTTCGCGCTGTTCGAGGTGTTCACCATCGCGGTGAACGTCATCATGTCCTCCGACCAGATCGCCGCCAACGACGCCAACGTGCTGGGCGCGCTGGGCGACGTGATCGCGCCGGGCTGGGGCGGCAAGGTGCTGATCGTCGCCGTGATGCTGTCCACCATCGCCACCCTGGAGACGACCCTCATCCAGGTCACCCGCTCGCTGTTCGCGATGGGCCGCGACCGTACGATGCCGACCGCGCTGGGCAAGGTGCACCGCACCTGGAACACCCCGCACGTGGCGATCGGCGTGGTCGGCGGGGTGGCGCTGGTGATGTTCATCGCCTCCAACGCACTGGGCTCGGTGGGCGAGATCCTCTACGACGCGATCTCGGCGATCGGTCTGCAGATCGCCGTCTACTACGGCCTGGCCGGCCTCGCGGTGGTCGTGGCCTACCGCAAGATGCTGTTCAAGTCGGCGGGCAACTTCCTGCTCGGCGGGCTGTGGCCGCTGTTCGGCGCGGTGTTCATGTTCTGGATCTTCGTCGAGTCGCTGAGCCAGCTGAGCGGCGCGGCGATCGCGATCGGCGTCGGCGGTCTCGCCGTCGGCCTGCTCCCGATGCTCTGGTACTGGAAGCAGGGCAGCGACTACTACCGGCCGGCCAAGCTGGACGCCACCCGCACGGTCGAGGCCGACTACGTCCCCGACGACCACGTCACCGCACACGCCCGGGCTTACGAAGGCCTCCCCACCGATTTCTGAGGTACGAGTCCGATGGCGCGAGACCGCTTCGCCCCCGACTTCGACCCGGACTGCGGGGACGAGTCCCTGACCACGGCCCGCCAGGACATCGTCATCGGCCGCTGGCAGGGCCTGCGGGAACTGCTCCGGGCCACCGGCCCGGACTGGCTCGCCCGGGGCCACCGGGTACGGCTGCTGGCGCAGGCCTGCGCGGGCAGTTCGACGGCTGAGTCCTGGCTGGCCGCCGAGCCGCACAGCGCCGACGCGCTGGTGCTGCGGGCGGCGACCGAGACGGCCCGGGCCTTCACCCTGGCCATCTCGGCGGGCCGGGGCGCCCCGATGGACCGGGGCAGGATCGACACCGCCGTGCTGGCCTGTCTGGCGGCCGCGGAGGCGTACCCGCAGGACCCGACCCCCTGGGTCTCCCTGATCTCGGTGGCCCGGCTGTATCCGACCGGGGTGCGCCGGCAGGAACTCGCCCGCTGGTGGGACGAGTTGCACCGGCGTGACCCGTACAACGTGGAGGGCCACCTCCAGGTGCTCCACTACTACTCCGCGCGCTGGCACGGCACGCACGGCCTGATGTACGACTTCGCCCGCGACGCGGCCGGGGTCGCCCCGCCCGGCTGTGCGCTGCCGGTCCTGGTGCAGTACGCCCGTGTCGAGGAGTTCCGGTTCGCCCTGGACGGGGAGCGGGGACAGCAGAACGCGGTCGCGCTCAGCCAGCACTGGAAGCACGACGGCGCGGTCAGCGACGTACGGCGCACCTGGGAGCGCTGGATCGCCCAGCGCGGCGAGGATCCCGTCGCCCCGGGCGAGTTGCGCGACCTCAACTACCTGACGCACGCGGCCTGTCAGGCGGGCGTCAAGGACATCGCCGCGGCCCTGCTGCGCCTGCAGGGCCGCCGGGCGACCCGCACGCCCTGGTCGTACACCGGCGATCCGGAGAAGCAGCTCGTCAAGTGGCGGGCGGATCTGAAGGTGCGGGGGTGAGGTGAGCGCCCTGAAGGGGCGGGGGGACGCTCAGCCCTCGGTCTGCTCGGCCGGTGCGAGGCCCGTCGTCCACTTCTCCTCGATGCGGCCCGCCTTCCAGATCAGCAGGGCGATCGCCCAGGTGGCGAAGAAGAGGCCGACGATGACGAAGCCGACGGTGTTGAGGTCGAGGCCGGCGACCCAGTCCCAGAAGAAGCCGTGCAGGTCCAGCTTCTCGGCGAGGAGGCCGAGGAGTTCGACGGTGCCGATGATGAGGGCGACGGCGACGGACAGGCCGGTGATGGTGAGGTTGTAGTAGACCTTGCGGACCGGCTTGGAGAACGCCCACTCGTAGGCGAAGTTCATGAACGAGCCGTCGATGGTGTCGAGCAGCGACATGCCGGCCGCGAAGAGCACCGGCAGCGTGAGGATGGCGTACCAGGGCAGGCCGGAGGCGGCGCCGGAGCCGGCCAGGACCAGCAGGGCGATCTCGGTGGCGGTGTCGAAGCCGAGGCCGAACAGCAGGCCGAGCGGGTACATCTGCCAGGGCTTGGTGATCGAGCCGGTGACCCGGCCGAGGAAGCGGTTCATGAAGCCGCGGTTGTTCAGCTGGGTCTCCAGGGCGGCCTCGTCGTAGGCGCCGGAGCGCATCTGCCGGAAGACCTTCCAGATGCCGGCCAGGATGACCAGGTTGATGCCGGCGATCAGGTAGAGGAAGGTGCCGGAGACCGTCGTACCGATCAGGCCGGTGACGTCGTGGAGGTGCGAGTTGTCGTTCTGGACCGGTCCGGCCAGGCTCTTCATGCCGAGTGAGAGCAGCAGGGCGAGGCCGAAGACGATGCTGGAGTGACCGAGGGAGAACCAGAAGCCGACCGACAGCGGGCGCTGCCCCTCGCCCATCAGCTTCCGGGTGGTGTTGTCGATGGCCGCGATGTGGTCGGCGTCGAAGGCGTGCCGCATGCCGAGGGTGTACGCGGTGATGCCGATGCCGATCCCGAAGGACTCCTTGCCGACGCTGAAGTGCTGCGGGGCGATGATCCCGACCAGGGTGCCCCAGCCGATGACGTGCAGGGCGAGCACGAAGCCGGCCATCCCGCCGACCCTGATCCACTCCTGCCGGGTCATGGAGCTCCGGACACGGCGCCAGGCCGAGCGCTTGGTCTCGGCCTGGGCGGGGAGGGACGGAGCGGAACCAGGGGCGGCCGTCATCGGGAGGTGACATCCTTCGGTCGTACAGGAGCAGCTGCGATCGACAGCCTTGTGCCATCCTCCCGTACTTGCAAATGGTTCGCACTAAAGGCAGTGGCAGGCCTTTCCCATGAGAAGGTAAAGGGAAGGTAAGGAGCTCAGGCCGACAGCAGCCCGCTGCCCAGCCAGTCCTTGGCGTTCCTCACCCCCGGCAGGGCGAAGAAGTAACCGCCGCCGGTCGGTGAGATGTAGTCGACGAGGGGCTCGTCGATCAGCCGGGTCTGGGTGGCCTCGAACTGGCGCTTGACGTCCTGGTTGTAGCAGCAGAACGCCAGGCCCATGTCGAGGTTGCCGACGCTGTCGACGCCCCGGTCGTAGTTGTAGCCGCGGCGCAGGATCCGGGAGCTGTCGGACTTCGACGTGCGCGGGTTGGCGAGCCGGATGTGGGCGTCCAGCGGGATGGCGTTGCCCTTCGGGTCCTTGGCGTAGTTCGGGATGTCGGTCTCCTTGGCGCCGTCCAGCGGGGCGCCGGTGTCCTTGCGGCGGCCGAACATCAGCTCCTGCTCGCTGAGCGAGACGCGGTCCCAGAACTCGACGAGCATCCGGATGATCCGGATCACCTGGTAGCTGCCTCCGGCGGTCCAGGCCGGCTCGCCCTGCCCGTCGCCGACCCAGATCAGCCGGTCGGTCTCGCGGGCCGAGGTCACGTCCGGGTTGGCTATGCCGTCCTTGAAGCCGAGCAGGTTGCGCTGGGCGCCGGTCGGCCGCGGGGCGTTCTGGAAACCGTCGATGCGCCACTTGATCTGCATGGCGCCACGGGTGTGCTTGGCGATGTCCCGCAGCGCGTGCAGCACGGTGTCCGTGCTGTTGGCGCAGATCTGCAGCGACAGGTCGCCGTGGCACTCGGCCGCGTTCAGGTTGTCGTTCGGGAAGGTCCGCATCGGCGTCAGCCGGGCCGGCTTCGCCTTCGCGAGGCCGTAGCGGTCGTCGAAGAGGGAGGCGCCGACGCCGACGGTGACGGTCAGCGCGTCGGAGGGGACGTCGGGGCCGAGGATGCCGTTGTCGGAGGGCGGCGCGCCGACGCCGAGGTCCTCGGGGGTGCCGCCGGAGGTGAGGAAGCGCGCCCGGGTGGTGATCGTCTTCAGCAGGTCGGCGAGCTCCTGCCGGTTGCCGGCGATGACGTCGAGGGAGACGAAGGTGGCGGCCGCCGGGGCCGGGGTGAGGATGCCGGCCTGGTGAGCGCCGTGGAAGGGGACCTTGGTGGTGCCGCTCGCGTCGGCCGCCTGGGCCTCGGCGGTGCCGCCGGCCTGGCTGAGCGCGAAGCCGCCGCCGGCCAGGACCGCGCCCGCGGCCCCGGCGCCCAGCGCCGTCCGCACGAAGGAACGGCGGCCCGCGCCCATCGGGCAGGACGGGGTCTCGGCAGCGGACATCGGAGGGTTCCCTTCGTCGTACGGGTGCGTGTGGTCTGCGGCGGTCATCAGGCGGACTTCCTGATCTCCAGGAGGTCCGGCACCGGGGCGAGGTCCTCCAGCAGCTGGCCGGTGGCCCCGTTCAGCTGCTGCCGGGTGGCCGCGTCGAGCTTCTCGACCGGGGTCCAGGTGGCGCCCTGGTGCTCGGCGTCCAGGAGCTGCTGGAGGCGCGCGATGTCGGCGTCGACGGCCGGCAGGAGCTTGGGCGCGCGGGTGGTGAGCAGCGGATCGAGCACGGTGAGCAGCTCGCGGGTGCCGGCGAGGTTGGCGTTCGCGGTGGCGAGGTTGGTGCCGCTGCCCTCGTCGGTGTCGGCGGTCAGCTCGAACTGGAGGGTGTTCTCCAGGATCTCGTGGGCGCGCAGCGGCAGGTCGCCCGGGTCGAAGTCCTGGGTCGGGAACGCCTTCTGGAGTCCGGCGGCCGCGTCGACGAGCGCCTGGGCCGGGGCCTTCAGCTCGTCGGCGGACTGCCCGTGCCACAGCCCGTACTCGAGCCGGTGGAACCCGGCGAAGTCGCTGTCGGCCACCCCGCCCGCGAGGCCGTCGGCCCGGCCGTTGATCTTCTTGTCGAAGTCCTCGAAGGTGCCGTAGGCGGCGCCGAGGGAGGAGTAGGTGAGATGGGCGGTCAGCCAGTCGGTGCGGGCCTGGTCGAGGTGGTTGCCCTCGATGTCGGCGTCGAGCGTGCGGGTCTGGGCGACGAGGGTGGCCAGCCCCTGGTCGACGTACGCCCGGTAGGCCTTCAGCGGGGCGGCGAGGTCGTTCTCGGAGACCGGTACGACCGCCTTGGCGCTGCTCCCGCCGCCGGTGACGGTGACCGCCTTGGAGGTGACGGCCTTGCCGCTGGACGGCACACAGCGCCAGGCATAGGTGCCGCCGGCGACCGTGGCGACCAGGTCGCGGGTGGTACCGGGGGCGAGGCCCTCGATCTCGCCGTAGACCGCGTTGGTGCCCGGGTCGATCAGATACACCTCGGAGGTCTTGCTGCCGGTGTTCTGCATCCGGAAGGTCTGGCGGCCCGTCCTGGGCGCCGTGAAGCCCTTGCCGCACTCGGTCGCCGACACGGCGACCGTCTGCCCGCCGCTGGGCTTGGGCCGGGCGAAGGCGACGACCAGCCCGGCGACGACGGCGGGGACGGCAACCACGGCGACCGGGACCACCCAGGCGGGGCGCCGGCGGGGCACCGCCGCGGGCTTCGGGCCGGACTCCTGCACCGACGTCGATTCCGGCTCCGGCCGGTGGGCGACAGCGGGCTCGGACTGCGGCTCCGGCTCCGGCTCCGGCTCCAGTTCCGGCTGGTGGGCAGCAGCAGGCTCCGGCTCGGGCTCCGGCTCCGGCTCCGGCCGGGATGCGTCAACATCCGCGGTCGGCTGCGCGTGCGGCTCGGGCCGGTCGGTCGTCGGCGCCTGTGCGTCGGCCGCGGACGGCGATTCGGGCTGGTCGGCGGCGGGCTTCCGCTGCGCCTGCGCCTGCGCCGCGGACGCCTCGACAGCCGGCTTCGGCTCGCTCGCCCGCACTCCGCGCACGAACAGCGTCATGACGATCACGAGGTAGCCGACGTACACGATCACCTGGAGCCAGGTCATCGTGGGCGTGATGTTGAGGACGCCCTGGAGGAGGGTGCTGTACCAGGAGCCCGCGTCGACGCTGCCGCTGAGGTCGACGGCGTAGGCCGTGTTGCCCGGGAACACCCCGCCTTCCTGGAGGTCGCGCAGCCCGTAGCCGAGGACACCGGCCGCGATCACGATCAGAACGGCACCGGTGTAGGTGAAGAACTTCGTCAGGTTGATCTTCAGGACGCGGCGGTACAGGCCCCAGCACAGGCCGGCCGCCAGGACCAGGCCGATCCCGGCGCCGGCCAGGGGACCCCCGGACTCGCCGGCCGCCCGGGCCGTGGTCCACAGGAACAGCGCGGTCTCCAGGCCCTCGCGGCCGACGGCGAGGAACGAGGTGACGATCAGCACGCCCGAGCCCATGGCCAGCGCTCCGGTCACCTTCTCCTTGATCTCGCCGGAGAGGCTGCGCGCCGAGCGGCGCATCCAGAAGACCATCGCCGTGACGAAGGCGACCGCGATCACGCTGAGGGTGCCGCCGAAGGCCTCCTGCGCGGTCGCGGAGAGGGAGGCGGCGGTGAAGGTGAGGACCGCGCCGAAACTCATCGCCAGCGCGATCGCGGCCAGTACGCCGGTCCACACCTGCGGCAGCCGGTTTCTGGCCCCGGCCCGTACCAGGGTGGCGACCAGGATCGAAACGATCAGTCCGGCCTCAAGGCCTTCCCTCAGTCCGATCAGGAAACTCGGAAACGCGTCGTCCCACATCCGCCGCAGCCCTCCCCGGCAGGCCCGTCCCCGCCCCTTGGCTCGAACTTAGTGAAGGCATGCCTTACTTCCGCCGACCATGATGACTACACACATGTAGTCAGACAGTCATGAAATGGCAATGGTGCGGTAAAAGCCGTGAACGAACGGGGGCGCGTACCCCTGGAACCACGGGCGGGACCACGATCGTCTACATTCGAGTAGACCGTCTACATGTTCGTAGTCACCAAGTTCGTAGTCACCGAGAGGGCCGGCGCCGGCGTGATGAACCGCAAGAGGATCGCGGAGTTCGCGGGGAGCGTCGGGCTCGGCGCCTGGGTGGCGTTCACGGCGCTGGCCCTGGTCGTCACCGGCCGCCACGGCGCCCCGCTCCGGCTGGACCGCACGGTGCTCACCTGGTCCCTCGGTCATCGCCCGGACGTGGCGGTGGCCGTGGCCCGGGGGCTGACCGCGACCGGCACCGGGGTCGTCCCGTACGCCCTGGTCGCACTGGCCGGCCTGCTCGTGGGCCGCACCCGGCGACAGCGGCTGATCGGCGCACTCCTCGGCCTGACCTGCCTCGCCCTGAGCCAGGTGGCCCGGCGCGGTGTCATGGAGCTGATCGCCCGCGCCCGGCCGCCGCAGGCCGACTGGCAGACACAGGCCTCCGGCTGGTCGTTCCCGTCCGGCCACAGCACCACGGCCGCGCTGACCGCCGGTCTGCTGATCCTCGCGCTGTGGATACGCGCCCCGCACGGCCGTACGGCGTTGTGCGTGGCCGTCGGCTGCTGGGGGCTCGTCGTCGGGGCCACCCGGGCGTTTCTCGGCGTGCACTGGGGCACCGATGTGCTCGGCGGCTGGCTGTTCGCGGTGGGCTGGCTCGGGGTCTGGGTGTGCGCGGGTGCCCGATGGGTCCCGGACCCGCGGGCCCGGGAGGACGTACCGGAGAGACCGGTGACCGCGCCCTGAGTCAGGGCGTGGCGCCCGGTCCGTCCGGGCGGGTCCGGCGCTGTTCGACCATCTCCCGGGTGAGCTCCTCCGTCTCGGACTCCGGCAGCCGTTCGAAGCCGTCGTCCGTGATGACCGAGACCAGCGGGAAGATACGGCGGTTGATGTCGGGGCCGCCGGTCGCCGAGTCGTCCTCGGCCGCGTCGTAGAGCGCCTGGAGCGCGGCGAGGGCGGCCTCGCGGCGGGTGAGGCCGGTACGGTACAGCTTCTTCAGCGCGCCCCCGGCGTAGGGCGAGCCGCTGCCCTCGGCGTGGAACTCCCGCTTCTCGTAGAGCCCGCCGGCGACGTCGAAGCTGAAGATCCGGCCGCGTTCGCCCTCCGGCGCCTTGGGGTCGTAGCCGACGAGCAGCGGGACGACGGCGAGGCCCTGCATGGCCTGGCCGAGGTTCTCCCGGATCATCCCGGCGAGGCGGCGGGCCTTGCCGTCGAGGGTCATGGGGACACCCTCGATCTTCTCGAAGTGGGTCAGCTCGACCTGGTAGAGCTTCACCATGTCGAGGGCGAGCCCGACGGTGCCCGCGAAGGCGACCGCCGTGTAGTCGTCGGCGGGGTGCACCTTCTCCAGGTCGCGCTGGGCGATGAGGTTGCCCATGGTGGCGCGACGGTCGCCGGCGATCAGCACGCCGTCGCGGTAGGCGAGGGCGAGGACGGTGGTGCCGTGCGGGAAGGCGCCGGGTGCGGCGGCCGTGCCGGCGGGCAGGGGGCTGCGGGTGGGCAGCAGTTCGGGCCGGTGGGCGGCGAGGAACCCGGCGAAGGACGAGGTGCCGGGTGTGAAGAACTCCTCCCCCAGGCGGCCACCGGTGTCGCTGTCGTTCGCTGCCATGCAACTCCCCCTCCGTACAGGTCCCGTACCGGCCTCCCACGCGGGCTTCGCACGCGGTCTCCCGTGTCGGCCTCCCGTGTCGGCCTCCCGCGCGGGCCTCCGTGTCGGCCGACGACAACGGACTCCTACCTGATGCGCGCCGCCCGGAAACGCCTCGCGGGTCACAGCGCCCGGCGCCGGATCAGCACCCCGAGCACCAGCAGGCCCGGCAGCAGCGGCAGCCACACGGTCAGCAGCCGGTAGCCGAGCACGGCGGAGGCGGCCGTGGCGGCCGGGGTTCCGGAGGCGGTGAGGGCGAGGGCGAGGGCCGCGTCGAGCGAGCCGAGGCCACCCGGGGTGGGGAGCAGCGCGGCGGCGCCGCTGGCGGCGAGGTAGAGCAGCGCCACCCGGGCCGGGGACAGCGGCAGTTCGACCGCCCGGGTCACGGCGATGAGGACCAGGGCGTGCAGCCCGGTGAAGGCGAGGGAGCCGCCCCACAGCGCGGCCGCGCGGACCGGCCGGGTGTGCAGGGCCCGCAGGTCGGTCACCACGGCGGCCACGGCGCCCCGGCAGCGGGGCCACACCCGGACCCGGAGCAGGACGAGGGCCATGACGGCCGCGGCGGCCAGGGCGAGGAGCGCGGCCGTGGACACGTGCGGGGTGCGCAGCAGCCCCGGGCAGGCCGGGGCGAGGACGGCGATGAGGGCCAGCCGGACCACCACCCCGGCGGCGGCCTTCACCGCGAGGGCCGAGGCACCGCGGCCCGCCGGGAGTCCGCAACGCATCAGGAAGCGCAGGTTCACCGCACCCGCGCCGAGCCCGGCGGGCAGCACGTGGTTGGCGGCCGAGGCGGCGAACTGCGTGGCGACCAGGCGCCGGCCGGGCAGCCGCGGGGTGACCGCACCCTGCTGGGCGAGGGCCGAGCACGCCCAGGTCCCGACCGCCGCCACGGCCGCCACGAACAGCCAGCCCTGATCGGCGACGGCGAGCCGGAGCGCCCCGTGTTCCACGGTCGGCCAGTGCCGCCGGAGCAGCCAGCCCGCGCAGACCAGCACGGCGAGGCAGGCACCGGTCTGCCAGTAGACCCCCCGGCGGCCCGTGGCGGGGGCGCCGTTCACGTTCGGGACCATCGAGGCACCCACCCCTGTTCCCCTACACCCGCGTAGGACCGTCCATGGACTTAGGGGACAAACACTGACAAATTAACCAGGGTTGCGGGCTCAGGCAGCGCCGGGTACGCCCACACGGACGGCGGCACTACGCGCTGTAAGGTTGTGCCATGGCTGGCACAGGGTCCCGCGGCAGGGCGGAGCGGCGCAGCGCCGGAGAGCTGGAAAGCGAAGTGCTGGCGGCCCTGTGGGCGACCGAACGCCCGTTGACCCCGGCCGAGATCCAGTCCGACATCGACGGCGGCCTCGCGTACAACACGGTCCATACGATCCTCAAGCGGCTGTACGACAAGGGGCTGGTGCTGCGGGACGCGGACGGGCGGCGCGGCGCGTACCGGCCGGCGAAGAACGCGGCCCAGCTGACCGCCGAGGCGATGCACGAGGCCCTGGACCGGGGACCGGATCCGATCGCGGCGCTCCAGCAGTTCGTCTCCGGGCTGAGCCCGGAGGAGGAGCGGGCGCTGCGGAACCTGTTCGCAGGGGGCGGCGCATGAGCTTCGACGTCTACACACCGCTGCTGCTCTCGCTGCTGCTGCCCCTGGTCAGCCCGGTGATCGGCCGGCGCGTCGCCCCGGCGCTGGCCGCCCGTGTGCTGACGTCCGCCGCCGTGCTCACCGCCGCGGCGACCACCTGGTCCCTGATCCTGCTGGTGACCGCCCTGGTGGGCGATGCCCCGCCGGTGGTCCGGGAGGCCCGGGAGGACGGCCGGCGGCTGGCCGACCCGGTGCCCGAGGTGATCGGGGTCGCCGCGTGCGTGGCGCTGGCCGTGGTGGTCTGGCGGGTGCAGCGGGCGGTGCGCGCCGAGCGGCGCACCCGGCGGGCGCTGCGGCGGCTGTGCGAGGGGCAGCCCCGGGACACCGAGCTGGTGGTGGCCGCCTCCGAGGTGCCGCAGGCGTTCGCCATCCCCGGCCGGCCGGGCCGGATCCTGGTCACCTCGGCGATGCTGAGCGCGCTGGCGCCCGCGGAGCGGCGGGTGCTGCTGGCCCATGAACGAGCGCACCTGACACACCGGCACGGCCGTGTGGTGACGGCGGCGACGCTCGCGGCGGCCGCCAATCCGCTGCTCGGCCCGGTCCGTTCGGCCGTGTCCTTCCTGGTGGAGCGCTGGGCGGACGAGCAGGCCGCGGCCGCCGTCGGGGACCGGGTGACCACCGCCCGCGCACTGGCCCGGGCGGCGCTCTGCGCGGGCCGCGCCCGCCCGGCCTGCGCCCTGAGCTTCACGGACCGCGCGGTCACCCGCCGGATCGCGGCCCTCCAGACCACCCCTCCCCCGCACCTGTGGTCCGCCGCGGCGGCCGTCCTCGTGCTGGGCGCGATCCCGGCCCTGTTCGCGGCGGACGCCACGGGCGACCTGATCAGGCTGCTGTGGAACGCGCTGACCTGAGGGCCGGCGAGTCACTGACGGACACCGGATCGACCCTGGCCCGGGGAACACATGCACGCCTGACCGCGCCCGCACGAAACGCCAACGCCTCGCGGACCCGGCGGGCCACCCTTCTGTCCGGTGGCACACTTGCCCGGTGTCCCTGACTTTCGACGACCTTCTCGGCCGCGCCCGCGCCCTCGCCGGCCGAGGATCTCGGGTGATCCTCGGCATCGCGGGCAGCCCCGGTGCCGGCAAGACGACGCTCGCCGAACATCTGGTGCGGGAGCTGAACGGCGGCGGCGAGCCGTGGGTGGCGCACGTGCCCATGGACGGCTTCCACCTGGCCGACGCCGAACTGGAACGTCTCGGCCTCAGAGACCGCAAGGGCGCGCCCGCGACCTTCGACGCGGCCGGCTACGCGGCGCTGCTGCGGCGGCTGCACGAGGACAGGGACGACGTGGTGTACGCGCCGGGCTTCGAGCGGGTGCTGGAGCAGCCCATCGCGGGCGCGCTCCCGGTGCCGCCGACGGCCCGGCTGGTGGTGACGGAGGGCAACTACCTGCTGCTGGCGGACGGCTTGTGGGCGCGGGTGCGGCCGGCGCTGGACGAGGTGTGGTTCTGCGAGATCGAGGAGGCGGAGCGGATACGGCGGCTGGTCGCCCGGCACGAGGAGTTCGGCAAGGGGCACGAACAGGCCGTGACCTGGGTGGCGGGTACCGACCAGCTGAACGCCGACCTGGTCGCGAGCACCCGGGACCGGGCGGACCTGGTGGTACCGGAGACGGCGCTGCCCGCGCCGTACGACGCGGGCAGCCGTTGACCTAGACGGCGGTGAGGGCGAGTTCGGGTACCCCGTGGGCGTCCTCGGCACCGATGGCGGCCGTGAACGCCTCGGTGCGCACCGTCAGTTCGTCCTCGAAGGACACCGTGAGGTCCCCGCCGGGTCCGTACCGTACGGCGAACACGTGCAGCCCCTCGGGCGCGCCCGGCACCGGTTCGGCCTCGTAGGCGCTGGAGGTGACCAGGTGCCGCCAGCCCTCGTCCGGGTCGCCGTAGCCGCGCGGGTCGGCGGCGAGGGCGAACGCGGCCTGTTCCTGGGTGAGTTCGGCGCGCGCGTCGAAGTGGTCGGCGCCCTGTTCCGCGGGGTGCGTGAGACGCAGCGCACCCGCCGCCGCGATCTCGCCCTCGGCGACCCGGCGCACCCGGTCCCCGTCGTCCGCCGCGTACGGCAGCCCGGCCAGCAGGTACGGCGTCCCGTCGAAGCGCTCCACGGCCACCGTCACCCACAGGCTGGTGCCGTCCGTGACGTACAGGGAGCGCACATGCCGCAGGACATGGTCGCGCCCCACCACCGGCTTGCTGACCAGCTTGGCGGTCAGACCGTCGGCGCTCACGTCCCGGACCCGGACCTCGCCCATCGGCCGGCAGTACAGGAAGCCGTCCAGGACCGGGCCGAAGCCGTGCTGCCGGTTCACCGCCGCCGGGAGGTAGTAGGTACCGGCGGCCTCGATCAGCGCCGGGGTCATACGGCTGTCGAAGGCCACCGAGACCGTGCCCGCGCGGAGCTGGTGGCGGGCCGGAGCCGTCGACGGGGTGCGGTGCCAGGGGGTGGTGTCCTGGATCTGCCAGACCAGCATCCAGGCGAAGTGCCCGTCGACACCGCCGTCCGGCTTGACCGCGTGCCGGCCCCAGCGGGTGTCACCCCGGTAGCGGCCGAGGTCGGAGCCGACGCGGGCGCCGAAGTACCGCAGTCCGAGGACGGATTCGAAACCGGAGTGCTGTTCGCTGTAGCGGGGGCCGCCGTTGTCGAAGCCGCCGCCCGGCAGGCGGGCGTCGATGTACCGGGCGAGCGCGTCCCCGTCCTCGGCGAACATCTGCGCGCCGCTGATCCGGTGGGCCTGGGCGAGGAAGGACAGTGAGATCGGGCCGTAGTTGTTGTCGTAGGCGCCGCCGTGCTCGGGCGGCAGCAGGGCGCCCCGGTCGAGGACGCGGTGGGCGCGGATCTCGTCGGCGTACCGGGCCAGGGCCCGCTCGCGGACCGATTCCCCTTCCTCCGCCGGGAGATGGCGCGCCAGCATCAGACCGCCGACCACGCACCCGATCGCCTGGTTGCCGGCCTCCTGCGGGTTGAAGAAGGTGGCCTCGGTCAGCCAGCGCCAGTAGCCTCGGCCCAACTCGACCAACGCCAGGCGCTGTTCGTCGTCCACCAGGCCCTCCGCCAGGTCGAGGACGTTCACCGCCTGGAGCAGCGCCCACACCGTGCTGGGCCAGTCCCCGATCGGGTGCGCGCCCGCCGCCAGGACGTAACGGGCGTACGGCAGACCGGAGTCGCGGACCTTCAGGTTCGGGTAGCCGGGATTGTCCTCGGTGTAGACCCGCTCGCGCAGATGGAAGGCGAGGCTGCGGCGCACCGCCTCCGGCAGCCGCGGGTCCTTGCCGCGCTGCCAGGCGAGAGCCAGCAGGGAGGTGACGCCGAGGGAGGTGTCGCCGATGTCGTCGTCGGCGTCGGGGTGTTCGAGGTTGCCCTCGGGGGTGAGGCGGGCCAGGGCCTGCTCGGTGACGTCGGCGAGGACCGCGTCGTACGCCTCGGGGGTGTCGGGCAGGTCGTGCAGCGGGCCGAGCTGGCGCGGCAGGTGCATGGGAGGGGGGCAGCCCTTCGTTCCGGAGGTGGCCGTGGCGTGGGTCGTCGGGGTCAGGGCGCAGCCGCGGGGCGGCGGGCGCGCAGGGTGACGTTCAGTGTCTGCGGGCCTTGTCCGCCGAGGTAGACGCGGTTGCCGGTGGTCGCGTCGGTGCCGCCCACCACGGTGTGGTCCTGGCCCGGGTCGTACCGCAGTACGTCGCTCCGGTCCGGCCCGGCGAGCGGTTCGCCCGCCTCGACGTCGGCCTCGACCCGGATCTCGTCGTCGCCGACCCGGTAGGTCATCGGCCCGGTCGTCAGGCACCAGCGTCCGTCGCCGATCGGTACGGCGCCCGTCGGCACGCCGCCCGGCCGGAAGGTCAGTTCGAGGGCCCAGGGCACCCGTGGTCCGCTGATGTCGATGCGCAGGTCGGCGCCGTCCTCGCGCAGGTCCGCTTCGACGCGGGTGGTCTGGGATACCTCGTCCCGGGGCCGGTCCGGGAAGGCCATCGCGGCCGAGAAGCGTCCCTCGTCCGCCACGCGGTAGGCGCCGTCGTCCCGTCGCAGCTCCGGCGGGAGCGGCTGGTAGTAGGCGGCCGTGAGGGTTTCGGTGAGCCGGTACCGGTGCTCGGCGAGCTGTCGCATGTCCGCGGCGCGGAACGGGCCGAGGTCGAAGAATCCCCGGGAGAGGCGGACCGCGTCAAGGACGGCTTCGCCGGCGAACAGGCGCAGGAAGGTGGGATTGCAGGCGAGGCCCGAGCGGATGCGCCGGTGTTCGGGCACGTCCGAGCCGCCGTACAGGACGCTGTGCGCGGTGGCGGAGGCACGGGAGGCGAGGCGCGCCGTGCTGATGTACCGGTGGCGGGGAAGGGGTTCCGGCGCCGGTGCCGGCAGCTTGTGGCACAGGTCGGGGGTGAGGATGGTCTCGGCGAGCAGGTCGGGGTCGTCGATGCCGCCGGCCGCCGCCCACCGTGCCGCCCGGCCGAGGTCGCCGCGGCCGGTGCGGATCGCGAGCAGCCGGTAGTGCGGCAGGTAGGGCGCCAGCGGGAACGAGTGGTGCTGGTCCTGTCGTCGCGAGTGGACGGTCTCCACCGTGCCGTCCGGTCTGATGAGGTCCAGGGTCGCGGTGAGGTTGCGCTCGACGGCGTCCCTCAGGTCGGCGCGGCCGAGGACGTCGGCCAGGAGCAGCAGCGACGGGTTGGACACATGGGCCGCGTAGTTGGCGCTCCGCTCCGAGTACAGGCCCTCCGCGTCGATGTCGACGCCCTCGGCGAGCCACGCGTCGACGCGGTCGAGCAGCCGGCCGTCCGGGAACGACCGGTGCAGCCGGGCCAGCGCCGCGCACAGCTCCCAGCGGTGGTTCGGGGTGTGCGCCCCTCCGGTCAGGAGGCTGTCGGTGGCGGCGCCGGCGATCTCGGCGAGCGCGGCCGTGACGTCGCCCAGTTCCGGTCCCGCGCCGGCAGCGAGGAGGTGCGCGTCGCAGACGTCGTTGACGGTGAAGGCCGAGTCCGGCGGTGACTGCACGTTGTCGCCGCCGGCGAAGAGGCCGGTGGCGGTCTGCGCGGCCCGCAGGGCGCGGAGGTGGGTCACCGCGGCGGCGACGGCCCGGCCGCTGCCGTGCAGTGCCGAGTCCGGGGAACGGTACGCGGCGACCAGAGTCCTGACCCGGCGGGCCAGAGCACGGTGGGTGACTCCGGCGGGGTACTCGTCCGGTCCGGCCGCCAGCGGGGCCGCCGACCGGTCGGCGGCGCCGGCCACCGCGCGGACGAACTCGTGGTCGAGCGGGGCGGGCACGGTCAGTCCTTCAGTCCGGCGTTGATGTCGGCGCCCATGACGTAGCGCTGGAAGACCAGGAAGATGGCGATCAGCGGGATCATGGAGATGACCGATGCGCCGAGCAGGACCGACCAGTTGATGTTCTGCGCGCCGACGATGCTCTGGATGCCGATCTGCACGGTGAACTTGTTCGGGTCGTTGAGCATCAGCAGCGGCCAGATGTAGTCGTTCCACCGCCACTGGAAGGACAGGATGGCGAGGGTCAGCATGATGGGCCGGGAGAGCGGCACCATGATCCGCAGGAAGATCGACAGTTCGCGGGCGCCGTCGATGCGTGCGGCTTCCACGAGCTCGTCGGGAACCGTCAGGAAGAACTGGCGGAACATGAAGCACCCGGTCGCGGTGAGCACGGCGGGGAGGATGATGCCCGCGAACGAGTTGTAGAGGCCGAGGTTGCGGACCACCAGGAACTCCGGGGCGAGCATGACCTCGGACGGCAGCATCGTGGTGGCCAGGATGCAGATGAAGAACGCCTTGAGCCATTTGTTGTCGTACTTGGCCAGCGCGTACCCGGTGCAGCAGCTGACGCCCACCGTGAGGACCGTCGTGATCACACACACGAGGGCGGTGTTGATGAAGTACTGGGAGAAGTTGGCACTGCGCCACGCCGTCAGGTAACCCGACAGGGTGGGGTTGTGCGGAACCAGCGTCAGCGGATAGGAGAACAGGTCGCTGGCCGGCTTGAGGGAGCTGAGGATGAACCACAGCACCGGCAGCCCGTAGAGGCACGCCAGGACCCACAGCAGTGTCGTCGCGGACACCGCCTGGCGGATCCCCCCGCCGGCCGAGCCACGGCGCGGCTTCTTGGCGACGGCCGGTCCGCGCTCGGGGTCGACCCGGCGTGGCATGTCTGTGGTTGTCATCGGTTCTCCACCCGCCGGTTGGCGATCAGCTGGATGATCGCGACGGCCATCAGGATGAGCATGAGCACGAACGACGCGGCGCTCGCGTAGCCGATCTGGCCCCGTTGGAATCCGGTCTGGTAGATGTACTGGACAAGCAGGTTGTTCGAGGTTCCGGGTCCGCCGTTGTTGAGGGAGGCGAACAGCGGGTATTCCTTCATCGCGTTGATCGTGTTGAGCAGGATGACGATGAACGAGGTGGGCGCGATGCTCGGCAGCGTGATGCTGATGAACTGGCGCCAGGGACCCGCGCCGTCGAGCGAGGCCGCCTCGTAGTACGACACCGGTACGTTCTTGATCGCCGCGATGAACAGCAGCATCGAGAAGCCCGTCCAGGCCCAGGACGCCGCCATCACCACCACGAGCAGAGACAGGTCCGCGTTCGACTGCCACGGAACGGCGGATCCGCCGAGCTTCTCGATGATGTAGTTGACCAGTCCGAAGTTCTCGCCGAACAGCCAGCGCCACAGGACACCCACGACGATGGGCGACAGCAGCCACGGTATGAAGAAGATGACGCGGGCGACCGACACGCCCTTGGCGTGCTTGCTCACCAGCACGTTGGCGATGAGCAGCGAGAGCACGAAGTTCAGCGGGACGAAGAGGACGGTGTACAGCAGCGTCCGGGTCAGCGCGTCGTAGAACGTGGAGTCCCCGAACAGGTTGTGGTAATTGTCCAGTCCGATGAACTGGAACGCCCCCACACCGGTGTAGTTCGTGAAGGAGTAGACGAGCCCGATCACTGCCGGCCACACGAAGAACAGTGCGAAGAGCACGACATTGGCCGCGATGAGGACGAGCGGCGCGAAGGTGTAGGTGCTGCGTCGCCTGGGCGGGCTCCCGGACACGTCCGAGGCGCGTTTTGTCATCTTCCTGACTCCGTGCTGTGGGGATGGATTGCGGTGGGCTCACGCCGTGAGCCCGACGTCACGTGGTCGCCCAGGGCGGGGCGGCGGTGTCTCGACCCCGCCGCCCGGCCCTGTGACCTACGATCAGCCGCCGACCTGCTGGTTGTAGCCGTCCACGATGTTCTGGAGGGCCTTGTCGGCCGACTGCTGGCCGTTGATGGCCTTGCCGAGCTCCGTCTTGGTCGGGTCGGTGGTGAGGCTCTTGCCCTTCAGCACCCAGGCCGTCTGCGCGTTGTTGAAGTAGCCCGAGATCGGGGCGTAGAGCGGGATCGACTCGTTGTACAGCTTGAAGGCCGCCTGCGCCGCGTCGGAGGTGAAGGGGTACTTCGGGCTCAGACCGCTCTCGACCGGAAGGAACCCGGAGGTCTCGACCAGCTCGGTGTACTGCTTGGGGTCGTACACCCAGGACATGAACTTCTTGGCGGCGGTGGCCGCGGCGCTGTTGTTGTTGAAGCCGACCATCATGCCGCCGCTGTTGACGTCACTGGCCTGCACCGGCTGGGCGGGGGTCGGGACGCTCGCCCAGTCGAACTTCTTGATGCTGTCCGCGAAGGAGGCGACCTGCCACACGCCGGACCAGTAGGCGACGACGTCACCGCTCTGGAACATGGCCGACGGGTCGGCGCCGCTGGTCCACACCGACTTCGGCATGGTCTTGTCGTCGTTCCATCCGACGAAGGTGTTCACGGCCTTCTTGGTCGCGGCGTCCACCGAGAACTTGCCGGAGGAATCCGCGTGGACGTACTTCCCGCCCATCTCGTACACCATGGCGCGCAGCCGGGACGGCGACTGGTCGAAGGTCAGCGAGTACTTGGCGCCGGTCTTCTCTCTGACCTTGTTGGCCGCCGCGATGAACTCGGTCCAGGTCCAGGTGTTCGAGGGCGAGGCCGGGACGGCGACGCCGGCCTTCTTGAACAGCGTCTTGTTGATGAACAGACCCGACGCGGTGACGTCCGAGGGGATGGACAGCACCTTCCCGGACGTGTCCTTGGCGAGGAAGTTGCCGTTGATGTTGTAGCTCTTGTTGTTGGCGATCGAGCTGAGGTCGATCAGCTTGCTCGACCAGATCGGGTCAAGAGCCGGCACGTCCGCGACGTCGGGCAGGGAGTTCGCCTGCGCGGCGTTGTGCAGCTTCGTCGGGTAGCCGTCGTAGGGGATGTTGACCAGCTTGACGGCGACGCCGGTTTCCTTCTTGTACTGCGCCACCAGCTTCTTCCAGCCCGCGTCCTGGCCCGGAACCGTGGAGATCCAGAACGTCAGCGACTTGGAGGAGCCGCCCGAGTCGGAACCCCCGCCGCAGGCGGAGAGCAGCAGGGCACCTGCCGAGGCGACGGCAGCGAGGGGAACCAGGCGGCGCATACCGCCGCGGCCGAGTCGGCGAGAGCGCCGCACACCCACAGTGGTCATCTTCGATCCCATTTCGTCGGAGGGACGGAGCACGGCGCCGGCTGAGGCGGCACTGGTGCATTTTGAAGGAAAGGTCGCTTTCCGGGGGCGCGGCCTCGCCCGGCCGCATCGTCCACACGGGGCGAGATCCCCGGCCGTCCTGGCCGTCACCGCACGGGCACGCCCTCGTGCGGTTGCCGTACGTCGTGTACGGGCTGGGAGGCTCACCCCAAGTCGGCGTCCCGGCCGACTTAGAAAGCGCTTGTCCGGACATTGGCAGACCGAGTCGGAAGCCGTCAATCCTTCACCTGCGCTCCTTCGGTCACGTTTTGGACTCCCTTGGCCACGGCGAGCCGGGCGGCCCCCACAACGGTACCGAGATCGCAGATCCGGCTGCTGACCGCCTCGGTGGACGGGCCCGGCTCGCCCCACCGGAGGCGGGCGGGGGCCGTCGCTCTCCCCCAGGCCTGGACGGCTCGGGCCGGGCTCAGCAGCGCGTGCGAGCCGCCAGGGGCCGCCAGGGCCGCATCGAGGCGGGCGAAGGCGCAGGCGGCCGGCGAGCGCGGGATGACGTTCCCGGTCACCGCGCCGAAGGTGACGATCGGAGAACAGTTCCGCGGGGTGCAGGGGTGCGGCTTGATCGGGACGAGACCGGGGTGGGTGAGGATCTCGGTGCCGGGCTGCACGGAACCGCTGAGCATCCACAGCAGCGGGGAGAGCGTGACGATCGCGATACCGATGAGCGGCGCGTGGACCGGGCCGGTGCACTGCGCGGGCGGGATGCGGACCGCTCTGTCGCTGCTCGACGCGGCCGGGCGGGACGTGGTCGCCGTCGACGACGGGTTCGGCGCGGCCCGCGAGGCCCATCTGCCGATGGCCCGGCTCACCCCGGCCGAGGCACAGGAGCGCACGGACACGGGTGCCGTCCTGCCGGACGTCCGCGAGGCGGCCGACCGGGCGCGCGGAGGCGTACGAAGGGGGCGGGCGCCGTCGGTCTCGGCCGCTTCGCAGACGTCCTCGGGAAGCTGTCTGAGGTCGGCCAGGAGAGATGGCCATCGGCGTGCCGAACGGTGACGCCGAACCGGCCGAGGAAGTCGTCGACGAGGCCGTCAGCGCGGACCGCGGCCCGGACGAGCGGGTCGCCGGTGAAGGACAGGTACGGCGGGCAGGGCATCGGGCAGACCGTCGGCCGGGGCAGGGCGATGAACCGGGGGGCCAGGAAGACGTGGGGCCGCCGCCCGCCGCCGCGCCCTCTCGCGGGGCGGTGTCGCGTGCGGTCGCGCTCCCGCCGGCCGGACGGGGGCGCCGGCGTCTGCGGCGCGCACGACCTCGCCGGTGTTCGGGGTGGTCGTGCTCATGTCTCCCTGGGCCTCTCCCGACGGTTCCTTTCGCCGGCGCCTACTGCGCCAGGATGTTCGACGCCTGGTCGAAGAACTCGCTCAGCTGCGACTTGATCGTCTCCTTGCCGAAGGCGATGGCGAGGTTGGACTGGAACAGCAGGTCCCAGATCTGGTCGGCACCCGCCGGCGGCGGCTGCGGGGCGTCGAGCACGTCGCCCGACTTCGCGACGCGCTTGGAGATGTAGTCGCCCATCGCCAGGTTGCGCTTGTCGGCGTCGGCGAGACCCGCCTTGATCAGGTTGCGGGCCTTGTCGGTCGGCGGGATGCCGCGCAGCAGCTGCATGTCCTTGATCGCGGTGGCGTCCTGGGCGAAGAACGACATGATCTTCACCGAGTCGGCGACCCGCTCGCTGGCCTTGGTGGCGCTCAGCAGGACGCCGCCGTTGACGAAGTTGCCCTCGCGGGCGCCGGACCAGTCGCCCTGCGGGGTGGGCAGGAAGTCCAGGGTGGCGTCGGTGACGGCGCCGCCCGCGCCGTAGACACCGGAGTCGAAGGTGAACAGCGCCTTGCCGATGACGACCGCGTTCTTGGTGAGGTTGTTGTGGGCGGCGGAGGTGACGGCGGGCGGCGGGCACGCGTTGGACTTGCGCATGTCATCCCAGTACTGCCACCACTCCTGGAGGACGTCCGAGGTGAAGCCGAGCTTCTTGCCGTTGGCGGAGAAGAGCTGGCTGCCCTTCTCGCGGGCGAATATCTCGAAGGCCTGGAGGGTGCTGCCGCCGCCGTCGTCGGTGCCGTAGATCCTGCCACCGCTCTTCCTGTGGACATCGGCGGAGATGTTCTTCAGGTCGGCCCAGGTCCACTCGGGGTCCGGGTAGGTCAGGCCGAGCTTCTCCAGAGCGCTGCGGTTGACGGTGAGCTGGTTGACGCCGATCCCGGACGGGACACCGTAGAGCTTGCCGTCGACGGTGCCGGCGGCGAGCAGTGTCTTGGAGAAGCCGGTGAGGTCGAGGTCCTTGCCGACGTAGGAGTCGATCGGGGCGAGGACTCCCTTGCGGGCGTACTGGGCGACCAGCGCGGTGTCCATCTGCAGCAGGTCGGGGGCGCTGCCGCTGGCGACCTGGGTGTTGAAGGTGTCGAAGTACCCGTCGTAGCTGGAGTGGGTCTCCTGGACCTTGATACCGGGGTTCTGCTTCTGGAAGTAGGCCAGGGCCTTCTTGTACGCGGCGTGGCGGTCGTCGCTGCCCCACCAGGTCATCGTCAGCTGGTCACTGCTGCTGCCGGCACCGGTGTCGCCGCCGCAGGCGGAGAGCGAGGTGCCGAGAGCGCCGGCGACGGCTATCCCTCCCGCGGTGCGGAAGAGGGTTCTGCGCGAGATCTGGTGACCCACCGGGTCCTCCCTGAAGGTGCATAACGAATACCCCGGCCGAAGAGGAGAACGGCCGGGGTGCGATGTGCTCGAAGTCCGCTTTCCGGCTGACGGCCTCGCCCGGCCGTACCGCCCTGCCGGGTGGGCTCAGCGGTCTCGACGACCGTCGCCCGCGACACGCCCACGCCGGGCTTCCGTACCTTGCCGTACGGCCGGGACGCTCACCCCAACTCGGCGTCCTGGCCGACCAAGAAAGCATTCGTCATGAATGTCAGACCGGTGAGGAAGCCGTCAATCCTCCGTATGCGCGCCGCCGGTCACGGTTTGGACTCCCTTCGCCACGGCGAGCCGGGCGGCCCCCACGACGGTGCCGAGATCGCCGATCTGGCTGCTGACCACCTCGGTCGGCCAGCTCAGCCGGGCCAGCTCGGCGCGCACCCCCGGAAGGATCTGGGGGTCCGCGCCGGTGCTGCCGCCGAGCACGATCAGCCCCGGATCCAGTACGGCGGTCACGGCGGCGGCCAGCCGGCCCACGTCGGCGGCGTGCCGGGCGACGAGGGCACGGGCGGGCTCCCGGCCCGCGGCGGCCAGCGCGAAGAGCCGCTCGGCGGTTCGCGGGCGGGGGCCGTCGCTCTCCCGCCAGGCCTGGGCGGCCCGGCGCAGCAGCGCGTGCGAGCCGACATACGCCTCCAGGGCCTCCTGGCGCGGCTCCCGGTCGTCGTCCCAGGGATAGGGCAGCCGGGCCAGCTCACCGGCGGCGCCGTTCGCCCCGCGCAGCACCTGGCCGCCGATGACGATACCGAGACCGATACCGACGCCGATGCGCAGATAGCCGAAGCTGCCGCGGCCCCGCGCGGCACCCTCCTGGAGTTCGGCGAGGGCGGCGCAGTTGACGTTGTTCTCCAGGTGGACGGGGACGCCCGGCGGCAGCGCGACGGACACCGCGTCGAAGACGGGCCCGGCCTTGGCGGTCGCCGGGCGCATGCCGGTGCCCGCGCGGTCGGGCTCGGTGACGTCACCGACGGCCACCACGATGGCCCGCATCGGGGCGTCGGCGGGCAGGGCGGCCAGCGCCTCGCGCACCGCGTCGGCGGCCCTGCCCCGTGGCGTGGTCGCCTCCGCGAGCAGGGTGCCGTCCAGGGCGCAGGCCCGCACCCGGGTGCGGGCGGGGCCCAGGTCCACGGCGAGGACCGAGCCGGAGGCGGGCCCGAGCCCGTAGACGGCGGCGGAGCGGCCGGTGCCGCTGGACGCGGTGCCGGAGCAGGTGGCCAGCCGGGCGTTCTCCAGCTCCGCGACGGCGGCGGAGACCGTCGGTTTGGACAGCCCCGCAAGGCTTGCCAGCTGCGGCCGGGTGGCGCTGCCCGCCTGCGCCAGGACGGCGAACACCGCCCCGGCGCTCTCGGTGAGGCGGGGGGTTTCAGTCACAGCGTGTTCCACGGTTCCCCCATGGGTCAGGGCCGCGCTCCCCGGCTGCGGGGTGCGGCGATGCGGTGCCCTCGTGCCGCGCGGTCCCGCCCGGCGGCGCCGTGTCCCGTCGATCGACTGCGCGAGGACTTGACGCACTGTACTTCGTTAGTTAACTTCCTAACGAAGTACACGGTACTCGCCTACCGTGCTCCGCAAGAAGCCCGTCCCGGGGCTTCCCGACTCGCTCAACTCCTGTTCGGCCAGGCGCGGTTCGCCCGCCGTCGCTGTTAGGGCCTGTCCGGCGGATCAAGTCGCAGGAAATCAGCGACGCCTCCCCGCGTCTGCGGCTGGACCCGCCGGACAGGCCCTGGGTGCCATGCTCTTCGGCGCTCTTCGCCCAGACGACGAAAGAGGATCCGTGCAGGACTCCCCTTCTGCGTGCCCGCTCGTGGTCGGTATCGACGTGGGCGGCACCAAGACCCATCTCCGCGCCCTCGCCGGCACGGACACGGTCGCCGATCACATCCGTCCGAGCAGCGGCTGGCGGCCGCACGATCCGGCCGCCGCGGCCCGCTGGCTGACGGCACTGCTCCACGAGGCCCTGCCCGCCGACACCCGCCCAGCCGCGCTGGCCGTCGGCGGGCACGCCTGTGAGACCCCCCGCCAGTGCGCCGGCATCGCCGCCGCACTCCGGGACTCCCTCGCCGTGCCCGTCCTGGTCGTGGGCGACGCCGAACTCCTCGTCCCCGCCGCGGGCCTGGACAAGGGCGTCGGTCTGGTCGCCGGCACCGGTTCGGTGGCCGTGGGCCGGCAGGCCGACGGCAGCCCCGTGCAGGTCGGCGGCTGGGGCGCGGTCCTCGGCGACGAGGGCGGCGCCGCCGGGCTCGTCCGCGAGGCCGCCCGCGCCGTCTGGGCCGCGCACGACCGCGGCGAGGCGCCCGACGCGCTCGCGACGGGACTGATCGCCGCCTTCGACGTGGCCGAAGTACCCGCACTCGGCGCCGCGTTGGAGAGCGCCTCCGCCGTCTCCGCGGAGTGGGGCCGGCACGCCCCGGTGCTCTTCGCGGCGGCAGCGGCCGGCTCCCGTCTCGCCGAGGACGTGATCACCGACGGCGGCCGCGCGCTCGCCGCCCTCGTGGCCCGGCTCGCCGCCCGCGGCCTCCCCGTGGACGACGTGGTGGTCGCGGGCGGCACGATCCTCTCCCAGCAGCGGTTGTACGACGCTTTCGCCGGCGCGCTCGCCGGGGCCGTACCGGGAGCCCGGCCGCAGCCGTTGCGCCGTCCGCCCGTCGAGGGCGCGGTGGCCCTCGCGCGTTCGGTCCTGTGAGCAGGCTGTCCGTGTCCGTTCACGTCCTCGACCAGGGACCACGGGTCGTTCGACGACACGAACGCGCAGGTCCCGGCCCGTTCTTCCTGTGAACCACCTGCCTGTCGTTCAACTCCGGGCCATGTGACGGTCGTCGGACCATGACCGACGGGACACGGACCCGCCTTAGAACTTCGCTCGTTCAACACTTTTCCCACGCGAACCCACCCGCTCGTGCACATCGGGCGCAACGGCGTTTCGTGTGAACTCCCTTCCGGCCGCAGCGCCGTAGAACTCAAGAGAGGCATACCCATGCCGTCACCTGCCGGGCACCACACCTCTTCTCCGGCCCGTGGACTCGCCGTCGGCCGACGGGGATTCCTGAAGACCTCGCTCGGCGCGTCGGCGGGCATGGTGGCCGCCCCGACCCTCGTCAGCTGGCTCGCGGCCGCCGACGCCAAGGCCGCGACGGCCCTCGCGTTCGTCGACGACTACAAGACGAACATCAGCACCAACCTGACCGCCGACACCAACGCGGTGGTCCGGATCCTCGGCGGCTTCGCGCAGATATGGAAGACCGGTACCGCCTGGAACACCGGCACCGTCCTGCGGGCCGACATCCTCCGTGCCAACATGCGGTACTGCGCCCGCATCACCGCCAGGCGCACCGACGCCGAGGCGAAGAAGGCGTTCCTCTACGACCGGCAGCACCAGAGCTACGCGATGATCGCCGGCCTCGGCCCGCTCGCCGACCTCTACAAGGCCGGTTCGCTCGCGGTCACCTCGATCACCAGCGCGCCCGACGGCACGCCCGCGACCACGATCAGCGACGCCGTCCCGGCCGGCGCCCCGGCGGGCTCCGCGCTCGGCGCGGGCTCGCACGACTCGGCGCTGGGCAAGGTGGCCACCCTGGTCGACACCGTGCGCGGCAACTACGCGTCCGGCAACCCGTCCAAGTACGCCTACCAGTACCCGCGTCCGTGGCGGATGAACGAGGACAGCGAGGTCGTCGACACCGGCACGACCGACGCCTTCGGCTTCCCGGTCTACGAGTCCGACGTGGTCGTCGCCCCGCAGCTGCTGCGCCAGCGCGGCACCTCCCCGACCGACGACGGCGGCTTCCCGTCCGGCCACACCAACGCCTTCCACCTGGCGGGCCTGGCCTACGCGTACGCGGTGCCGGAGCGCTTCCAGGAGCTGGTGACCCGCGCCCTGGAGCTCGCCGACACCCGCATCGTCGCGGGCATGCACAACACGGTCGACGTGATCGGCGGCCGCATCATGGCCACCGCCCTGGCCGCCGCGACCCTCGCCGACCCCGCCAACGCCGACCTCAAGGCGGCCGCCCGCGCCCAGGCCCTGGCCTACTTCGAGGCGCAGACCGGCACCACCGCGGACACGCTGTACGCCTACGCCCACTCGGCCGGTGCGGACACCGACCCGTACACCGACCGCGAGGCCAACGAGCGCGCGATCACGCCCCGGCTGACGTACGTCCTGCAGCGTCAGGGCCGCGACCTGCCGCTCACCGTGCCCAAGGGCGCCGAGGTGCTCCTGGAGACCCGCCAGCCGTACCTCTCCGCCGACCAGCGCCGCGAGGTGCTGCGCACCACCGGCCTGCCCTCCGGGTACGTGCTCCTCGACGGACCGGAGCAGTGGGGCCGCCTCAACCTGTTCGCCGCGGCGGACGGTTACGGCTCCTTCGACGCGGACGTCACGGTCACCCTGGACGCGACGGCGGGCGGCTTCGCGGCGGCCGACAGCTGGCGCAACGACATCGACGGCCGGGGCGGTCTGACCAAGCTCGGCACCGGCACGCTGACCCTGGCCGGCCGCAACCGCTACACGGGCGGCACCGTCCTGGCGGCGGGCACCCTGGTCGCCGCCGCGGACGACGCGCTGGGCCACGGCGACGTCCGGGTCACGGCCGGCACGCTGCGGGTGACGGACCGGGTGTTCGTGCGCGGTGCGTACACGCAGGACGCGGGCACCCTGGAGGTCACGCTGAGCAAGGGCTGCAAGGCGCCGCTCACGGTGAAGCACCTCGCGGTCCTGGGCAAGGGCACCACCCTGAGCCTGAATCTCGGCACCGAGCGCCCGCCGGCCGCGGGCAGCATCCTCCCGGTGCTCGACGTACCGCGCCTGCGTGGTCAGTTCGACAAGGTGGAGCTGAACTCCACCACGCTGCGGGCCGTACCCGTCTACACGGCAGACGGTCTGTCGGTACGACTCGTGAAGCGGTGACGCGCCCGGTGGCGGGAGCGGTGCGACAGTAGGGCCATGACGGCCAGTGATCGCTCCCGTCACCGCGGGTCCGATGTCCCCGCGGGGCGGATGATGGCAAGCGAACAGCAGTCGGTTCTCGAACCCGACGTCCCAGGTGTCCCCGTCGGCCCCGGGCCGGTTCCCCGGCCCACTCCCGCGGCCCGGCTGAACGCCGCCCTGCGGGCCCGCCGCCGGTGGCTGGTGCCGGTCCTCGTGGTGCTGCTGCTCGCCCAGATGGCGGCGGCGATGGTGACCACCGCCGTCCAGCAGACACCCACCATCGACGAGCCGGTCTACGTCGCCACGGCCACCGACTACCTCCACGAGCACCGGGTCCGCTACAACCCCGAACACCCGCCGCTGGGCAAGCTCGTCATCATGGCCGGCCTCGCGGTCGCCGACCCGCACTACGACCCGTCGTACCACGGCGACCAGGGGCAGGTGGGCCGGCATCTGCTGTACTCGTCCGGCAACGACCCCTGGCGGGTGATGTTCTGGGCCCGGCTGCCGGTGATCGTCCTGACGCTGCTGTTCGGTCTGGTCGTGTTCGCCTTCGCCCGCGAGGTCCTCGGTACGGCCGCCGGACTGCTCGCGCTCGCGCTGTACGCCTTCTCCCCCGACCTGATCGCACAGGGCTCGCTGGCCACGCTCGACGCGCCGTCGGCCGGGTTCGTGCTGACCGCGGCCTGGCTGGTGTGGCGGGCCCGGCGCCGGCCCCGGCTGTATCTGCCGCTGGCGGGCGCCGCGTTGGGGGCCTCGGTGGCGACGAAGATGAGCGCGCTGCCGGCGATCCCGGTGCTGATGGCGCTGGCGGTGCTGTCGCTGTGGGGCGCCCGCCCGGGCCGGGCCCTGCGTGCCCTCGCGGCCGCCGCGGTGGTGCTGGTGACGGCGGTCGCCGTGGTCTGGCTCTCCTATCTGGCGGTCGATCCGCGCCTGCGCTTCGTGCCCGCCGAACCCGTGCCGGCCGTGCACGGGCTGCGGGGAGCCCTGGTCGATCTGATGCCCTTCCCGAGGGCCTACCGGGACGGCATGCGGGTGCAGTTCGCGCTGGAGGACCTGCCCTGGCAGGGCTATCTGTTCGGGCATCTCTACACCGGCTCCCGCTGGTACTACCTGCCGGCCGCCCTGCTGGTGAAGACCCCGCTCGGCATGCTCGCGCTGTGGGCGGCCGGCACGGCCGCGATGGTGACGGTACGGCGGCTGCGGCCGGCCGCGCCGTACGTGCTGCTGCTGCCGGCCGTGCTGCTGGCCTCGGCGATGACCGGGTCGCGGGACTTCGGGACGCGGTACGCGCTGTTCATGCCGATGTTCCTGGCGGTGGGCGCGGCCTCGGTGCTGGCGGTGCGGTGGCGGTGGTCGCGGCCGGTGGCCGGGGCGCTGGTGCTGTTCGTCGCGGTGAGTTCGCTGCGCACGTTCCCGCTCTATCTGCCGTACTCCAACGAGGCGTTCGGCGGTCCGGCGAAGACACATCTGCGGCTGCACGACTCCAACGTGGACTGGGGCCAGGACCTGGGCCGCCTCGCCGACCGGCTGAAGGAGCGCTATCCGGGCGAGCGGATCTGGCTGGTCTACAAGGGCAGTGGCGTTCCGGCGTACTACGGCATCCACGCCGCCGACCCCCGCAAGGTGCCGCCCGGCAAGGTGCACGGGCTGCTGGTCGTCTCGGACTCCTGGGTCGCCAAGGCGCGGGGCAGGCTGGCCGAATTGATCCACAGCAGTCGTCCGGTCGATGATGTCGGTCATTCGATCACCATCTACCGGCGGTGACGACCACCCGGACTCCGGCGCTGGTCGCGCGCTCCGTGTGTCCGGCCGCCGGGGCGGTCCGGCGTACCGCGCAGCCCCTGGTCACCACGGTCCGTGAGCTATGTTGAGTCCTCGTGGGAGACAAAGGAGGCGCTTCGGTGCCATCGGAGCAGCAGGCTCGCGCTCAGGCATCCGCGATCACCTCGGGCAAAATCGTGCCGGAGGCGGAGGCCGCGCCCACCTCCCAGCTCCGCGAGCTCTTCGACGGCCCCCGGCTCTCCCCCGGGCAGCGGCGCATCGCCCAGTACCTGATCGACCACATCACCGAGGCTGCCTTCCTGTCCATCACCGACCTCGCCGACCGGGTCGGGGTCAGCCAGCCGTCGGTGACCCGGTTCGCGGCGGCGGTCGGCTTCAGCGGCTACCCCGCGCTGCGGGAACGGCTCCAGTCGATCGCGCTGCGCACCCTGGCGGGCGGTACGGGGGCGGCCACCGAGCAGCGCAGCAACGAGCTCCAGGCGGCCGTGGACGCCGAGATCGAGAACCTGGAGAACCTGCGCCGGGACTTCGCCGACCCGGACCGGGTGATCTGGATCGGCCGCGAGCTGTCGAAGTCGTCCCCGCTGACGGTCCTCGGCCTGCGTATCTCCGTCTCGCTGGCGGAGTACTTCGCCTACGCCGCCCGCCGTATCCACCCCGACGTACGGCTGGTGACCCGGGGCGGCAGCGTGGCCTACGACGCGCTGCTGCAGTCGCGTGAGGCGGGCGGCACCTGGGTGCTGGCGTTCGGTATGCCACGGCATGCGCAGGAGACGCTCACGGCGATCAGAGTGGCGCGCACCGCGGGGCTGCGGGTCGCCCTGGTGACCGATCTCGCGCTCGGCGCGCTGGCCGACGAGGCCGATGTCACCTTCAGCACCGGCATCGGGTCCCGCCTGGTCTTCGACACCTACGCGGCGCCCGGCCTGATGGCCGCCGCGCTGCTCCAGGCCATGACCGACGCCGACCCCGGACGCACCCAGGCGCGTCTGGAGGAGTACGAGCAGGTCGCCGAGCAGCACCAGTTCTTCCTCAAGGACTGACCCCGGGGTCCGCCGTATCGGCCGTCCCTTCTTCTTCCCCCCGCATGGGCGCGTAAGGGGATCATTCACCCCATTCCACGCATGAATGTTTTCATACGCCTTGCAAAGCAGACGGCATATATAAATACTGCTCACGGATCACCCCGGCGTACTCCGGGCACGTTCCGCACCCCAGGACGCATCACCGCACCCGCCCCGAGAAAGCCGACGGACCGCCCATGCGCACGCAGCACCACCCGCAGTGCCGGCGACCGACGCCCGGGGCCCCTGCACGGACACCCCTTGCCGCCGTCTCCTACCCGCGTCGGCGCCCGGGGTGTTCGGACGGGCATCGCCTGCGCGATTCGCCCGCGGCGGCTCCGGTCATCCCCTAGGCCGGAGCCGCCCAGACACCCCCGTCGACCACCCTCACGACGCCGCACACCCGGAAGCGATGATCATGACTCTGACGACGACCGCGCGCATCAGCCCCGACTGGCCCTGCCAGGTCAAGGCCCCGGGCAGCTACGACTGGGAACGCTCCGCCACCAAGTGGCTGCGCGAACTGGTGCCGGCCCGCTACGCCAGCTACCCGGCGATGCTCCGCCACCCCGTGCTGCTCGCCCGGCACGCGCAGATCCAGGTCCAGCACGAGATCCGGGTGGCGCGCACGGCGCTGCAGACCGCGCGGGCCGAACTGCCCCTGCTGGGCCTGCCGGAGTCGGTCATCGAACACACGATCAAGCTGTACGCGGCGGAAGTCCTGCAGCTCCAGCACATCGCGCGCAGCGTGCGCGCGGTCACCGAGGCGCTCGTAGGGCACAGCACGGGCCGCTGATAGGCCCATAGCCGTCAGTCCTGTCAGTCGCCGTCAGCCGTCGCCAGTCGTCATCAGTCGTCGTCGCGGTGCCGCCAGTACCAGATCAGACCCGTCGCCAGGGCCAGCAGGAACACGGCGGGCAGCAGCAGGCCCGGGATGCGGGAGCCGGTCATCGATGGCCTTCGGGGTCGTACGGCGGGAACGCGGCGGCACGGACCGCCGGGTGGCCCCCATGGTGACGCCCCCTCAGCACGCTTTCCCCGTACTTTTCCCGCCCGTTGCCCCGCGTTCGAGCGCGCTCGGCCGGGCCGCCGGGCAGGCGCCCCCGGTCAGCCGCCGGTGAGGCTGGTGCGGGACTCCAGGGACTTGCGGGTGTCGTCGCCGTAGACGCCGCGTTCGTCGCCGCTGATGCCGTACCAGATCTGGAAGCGTTCCACGGCCGCGGTGAGGGCGGCGTCGTACGTTCCGCCGGTGGAGCCGTCCCGGTAGACGTCCGGGATACGCAGGAGGCGTTGCTCCAGTTCGACGACCTCGGGGCCGCTGTCGCCCTGGCGCAGGGTGCCCGCGCCGTCGGGGTCGGTGGAGCCGGACGCGGTCGGTGCGGTGGTGGCCGGTGCCGTGGTGGCGGACGGGGACGGCTGGGCGGCCGCGGCGGTGCCCTCGCGGCCGGGGAGCAGGAGGGCGCAGCCGAAGCCGACCAGGGCGGCCGCTCCGACGGCCACACCGGCCGCCGCTCTGCGAAGCCCCGGGCCGAAGCCGAAGCGGGACGAGCCGGAGCCATGCCCGTGACCGCGGCCATGACCGCCCGGCGCGAGATGCGGGCCGTCGGTGACGGGCGGCAGTTCCTGGGTCTCGTCCTCCGTGCCGGAGCCGGACCACCCGGCCGGCTCGAAGGCCTCGAAGTCCGCCGGACCCGACCGGTCCTTCTGCTGCTCCTTCTGCCGGTTCTGCTGTTCCCGTGCCTTCTCGTCGGCCTCCGCCTCCTCGCGGATCTCGCGCATCAGCTCCGCGAGGGCGTCGAGTCGACGGGGGCGCAGCACCCGGACCGGTTCCAGGACCGGTCCGCGGTGCGGCTGCTCAGGGTCGGGCGGTGTCGACACACTGCTCTCCTTCTACGTCCCGTGCGCACAGGTGTCCGCGATCCCCGAGAACAGATACGGGAGGACCGGCGCGGCGGTTCAGCCACAGCCGGGCGGGTGAGCCGATGACCGCTCCGAAAGCACTCAGTTCCCCCAGGCGTGTGCACTGAGTGCCAGAAGGGCGGACGGAATGCTACGTTCGCGTCCATGAGCTCCAGCAGCACGGCACCAGCCGCGAAACCGGCCATGCGGGACGCCCTGGTCGCGGCGGCCTTCCAGCTCTTCCTGGAGCGCGGCTACGAGCAGACGACCGTCGACGACATCGTTTCCCTCGCGGGGGTCGGGCGGCGCTCCTTCTTCCGCTACTTCCCGTCCAAGGAGGACGTGGTCTTCCCCGACCACGAGGGCTGTCTGGCCGACATGACCGCGTTCCTGGCGGTGAGCGACCCGCGGCACGAGCCGGTGCGGCGGGTGTGCGACGCGGCCCGGCTGGTGCTGCGGATGTACGCGGAGAACCCCACGTTCTCCGTGCAGCGCTACCGGCTCACCAAGCAGGTGCCGGGGCTGCGCGCCTACGAGCTGTCGGTGGTGTGGCGCTACGAGCGCGCACTGGCCGACTACCTCCGCGGCCGTTTCGCCGGCCGCCGGGACGGGACGCTGCGGGCGGACGTCATCGCGGCGGCCGTGGTGGCGGCGCACAACAACGCGCTCCGCTCCTGGCTGCGTTCGGACGGCGAGGGCGACGCGGGCGCCACCGTCGACCACGCCCTGCGCTATGTGCAGGAGGCGTTCAGCACCCCGGCCCCCGACACCGGTGTCGGCACCGACACCGACGGAACGTCGGCCGCGCTGTTCGGCGGCCCGACGGAGCACCCGGACGACGTGGTCGTCCTCGTCTCCCGGCGCGACGCCCCGCTGTGGCGGGTGGTGCAGGAGATCGAGACCGCGTTCGGTCGCGCCTGACCGTCGTCACGCCGCAAGGTCGGCGAAAATTTGGGGTACGCAGTACCTTTACGAGTGGCACTCAGTGCCATACGCTGACGGCGTGCACGGTGGCACGGTGAACCGCGCACTCGCGTGCCCGGCGGGTCCGGGCACGCCGGATTCGGGATTCCGGGCGAGCGCAGGGAGTTGACCAGCGTGTACCACTACTCGGGGAGCGCCGTACCGTCGGCGGTCGGATTCGCGACGAGCGTTCTCGACCCCACGCCCGCGGACCGTCACAAGGACGCCATCGTCTTCCAGCGCTGCACCTGGTGCGGCACCGCCATGTACCACCGCCTGCTGTGTCCGGTGTGCCAGGGCAGCGAACTGCGCACGGAGCGCAGCGAGGGCACGGGCACGGTCCGCCACTCGACGGTGGTGCACCGCAACACGCCCGCCGCGCGCAATGTGTCCCTGATCGAGATGGCCGAGGGGTTCGTCGTGCGGGCCCGGGTCATGGGCCCGCCGATCGGCATCCACAGCGGCGACCGGGTCAAGCTCTCCACGGCCAAGGACCCGGTGCGCGGCGAGCCGGTCTTCCAACTGCTCGACGAGCCGTACCGGGCCTGGAGCTGACACCCGGAAACCCGGTTGCGCGGCAGCCGGTCACCCGGGCGAGGATACGTCCATGGACGATGAATCGGCCCAGGTGGAGGCGGCGATCGCGGGCGAGCTGCGGCTCATGGACCCCGAGGTGCGCGCCTCCCGGGAGCCGGCGCGCGAGCTGCTGGACCCGGAGTTCGTGGAGGTCGGCGCGTCCGGCCGCCGGTTCGGCTACGAGCAGTTGCTCGCCGAACTGCCGGACAGGCCGGGCGCGTCCAAGGACGGCCCGCACTACGAGCCCTCCGGAATGACCGGGGTCCTCCTCGCCCCGGGCCTGGTGCAGGTGACCTTCGAGGCCAGGCTCGGCGACCGCCGCTCCCGGCACAGCTCCCTGTGGCGCAGGCGCGACGAGAAGAGCGGCTGGCGGATGTACTACCACCAGGGCACGGTCGTACCGCCCGGCGTCGACCCCGCATAACCAGCCACTCCAACCTCACAGGCAACCCACAGACTCACCCCTCCGTCCTCCGGAGGGCGAGAGGCATCCCGGAACGGCCGGGGTGCCCCTGCTCGCCTTCCGAGGAGGGGAACATTGGTCCGTACCCGGCGCATATGGGTCACCGCGGCCGCGGTGCTCGCGCTCGCGGGAGGGGTGTCCGGCACCACCGCACACGCTCAACAGGCCCCGGCGGCCGCCGAGTCAGGCGGAACACTGCCACCGGGCTGGCGCATCGACGACGGGCGGTCGGCACCCCAGCTGGTGTGGCGGTCCGGCAGACAGCTGCCGATGGGGGACGCACGCGTCGAATTCCGATCGGGCGGACGGCTGTTGGGGGTGCCGAAGCCGGAGCGCGACGGGCACACCTTCCGGCTCGGCCTCGAAGGGACGCGCGCAGGCGAACTGAAGGACCTCCAGGTCTGGTCCGGCGGACGACGGCTGGACATCCGCTCCCCCGCCACCAGTTCACCGACGTCGGCCGCCCGGCCCCCGGCTCCGCTGCCCGCCAACCCGGTGGACCCGGGCAGGCCCGGCCCCTACCGCACGACCACCGGCTCGTACCGGCTCAAGTCCGTCCGCCTGCCCGGGTTCTCCGTCCCGGTGGAGATGCGTGCCGTCGTGGTCGCGCCCACCGGGATCGCCGGGCCGCGCCCGCTCGCGCTGTTCCTGCACGGCCGCCACGCCACCTGCTACGCCCCGCACGGCGACACCGGTGAGGCGGCCGGTGCCTGGCCGTGTCCGGCCGGGACGCGTCCGATACCGAGCCATCGGGGTTATCTGCGCGACCAACGGCTGCTCGCCTCCCAGGGCTATGTGACCGTGTCGATCTCGGCGAACGGGATCAACGCCCAGGACTGGCAGGCCGAGGACGGCGGCGCGCAGGCCCGTTCGTCGCTGATCCGGCTGCACCTGGCGCACTGGGCCGACTGGGCGCGACATCCGCGGCGCGCGCCGGGGATCGTGCGCGAGGCACCCCGCGCCGACCTGTCCCGGGTGCTGCTGATCGGTCACTCGCGGGGCGGCGAGGGCGTGAACCGGGCCGCCCTGGACAGCCTCTACCCGCCGCCCGCCGACCAGGACGGCTACCACGGCCCGGTGCGCTGGCACATCAGCGGGACCGTGCTGATCGGTCCGACCGTCTTCGGCCAGAACCCGGTGCCGGACGTGCCGTCGCTCACCATCCTCCCGGGCTGCGACGGCGATGTCTCCGACCTCCAGGGCGAGGTCTACGTCGACGGCACCCGGGCGGTCAGCGACGGCAAGGCCCTGCACAGCGCGGTGTACGTCGTCGGCGCCGACCACAACTTCTTCAACACCGAGTGGACGCCGGGGCAGGCGCAGGCCCCGGCGGAGGACGACTTCTACGACGACCCGGACCACCGGGACCCGGTGTGCTCCCGGGGGACCGCGACCCGGCTGACCGCGGACCAGCAGCACCGGGCGGGCTCGACGTACATCGCGGCGGCCGCCCGGCTGTTCGTCGCCGGTGACGACAAGGTGCGTCCGCTGCTGGACGGTTCGGGGCGGCGGGCGCCGTCGGCGGACCCCGCGCGGGTGCTCGGCCACGCGGTCGGCGCGAACCGTGGCGCGGGGTTCCTCCCGGACGGCAAGGTGACCGTGACCGGCGGCCGGCTGTGCGCCGCGGTCGACCCGGACCCGGCGGCGGCCTGCCTGGGCCGGGGCGCCGAGGGCGTCTCACCGCACTTCGCGCAGTGGGAGACGGGACGGGAGGCCGGCCGGCACGCGATCGCGCTGCGCTGGACGTCCGCGGGGTCGACGACCCGTGTCCGGGTGGCACGGCCGGTGTCGCTCCTCGACGCCAGGGCGCTCGACCTGCGGATCTTCGTGCCGCCGAACTCCCGGGGCACGAAGCTCGATGTGTCCGTCACCGACACCCGCGGCCGGAGGGCGACACTGGGCCGGGTCCGCGTCGACGGGCTGCCCGGCAGCGACCGCACCGCCTCCTACTGGGCACGCGAGCTACGGGTCCCGCTGACCGCCGCCCGGGGTGCCCGGCTGGACCTGCGGTCCGTGAAGTCCCTTGACCTGACCTCGCGTTCGACGTCCGGACAGGCCTGGCTGATGGACGCCTGGGGCTGGCGGCCGGGCACCCCGGCGGTACGGGCGGCCGCGCTGCCGCGCGTCGACGTCGGCCGGCTCACGGTCGACGAGGGCGACTCGGGCGTACGCACCTACCGGGTGCCGGTCCAGGTGTCCGGGCAGGGCAGCGGGCAGGTCCGGGTGTACGTCGTCGACCCGGCCACCGGCCTGGCCAGGGACCGCCTGGTCACCGTGCGGCCCGGCGGCCACGACGTCGACGTCCCGATCGAGGTGCAGGGCAACACGCGCTTCGGTACCGACGTGCCGTACGACGTGCTGGTCAAGGCCGTCCACGGGGCGGTCGTCGGCTCGTACCGGGGCGGGCTGACCGTGCGCAACGACGATCCCGCCCCCACGGTCACCGTGACCCCGCTCGCGGACCGGGTGACCGAGGGCTCGGCCCTGAAGTGGCGGATCTCGCTGTCCGAGGCCGCGGACACGGACATCGCCGCGATGTTCGTCCCCGTCCCGGTCGGCGGCCCGGAGCTGTCCACGAAGGACGTCGACCCGCGCTGGCTGGCCGGGGTCTCCGGCGCGCAACCCGACCCGGAGCGGCCGCTGTCCGAGGTGGACGGCCTGTACCTGTGGCTGGACGTCCCCGCCGGGAAGACGAGCCTCGACGTGACGGTGCCCACCGTGCGGGACCGGGTCGGGGAGCCCGCCGAGTCGGTGAGCTTCCAGCAGGCCGACGACGCCGGCAAGCCGGTGCCGGGCGGTCTGGTGCTCACCGGAACGGTGCTGGACGGCTCGTAGCACTCCGCGCGCCCTGAGGAGGCCGCGGCCTCCTCAGGGCGTCAGGGTCACCCGGATGCCGACGGTGCCGTCCAGGCCGCGCCGCAGCCTGCTGCCGAGGAGGGTGAGACGGCCGGTGATGCCGTACTTGCGGGCGACGAGCCCGCGGTAGCGGGCGGTGGTGGCCGCGTCGGTGATCTCCGCGGTGGCCGGGACCGGGTCGCCGGTCGGGCGTCCGCGCAGGTCGCAGGGGCCGACCCGGACATCGGCGCGGCGGCGGATCCGCTTGACCTTCCAGCTGTCCGTGGTCGTCCAGACGCCGAGCGCGTCCCCGTCCCGCACCACCCACACCGGGGTGGGGACGGGGGTGCCGTCCTTGCGGTAGCTGGTGACCAACAGATACTTGCCGGCGCCGAGCCGGTCGAGGTCCGTGCCGGTGGTGTCGTCCATGCCGGAAGTCTAGGCGGGGGGAGCCTGGGCGGCGCCCGGCCGTGCGAGCAGGTCGAGGTAGCGGCGGGCGAAGAGATACGCGTCGCCGGGCCAGCGGGCCGAGAGGTAGGTGCCGTCCTCGACGACGAAGGCGTGAGTGTCGTCGGTACCGGTACCGCGCCGGGTGAGCTCCCGGGGACCGCGCTCGAACTGGCCGACTGGGCCGACCAGTAAGGCGCCACTTCCTTCCCGACTTAAGCGGGGTAGGTCCGGTATTGGCGTCCTCTCCCGTGCGAGCGCGGGAGATTTCGGTCCGTACCCATTCGTGGTACCACCACGGGTTCCTGCTTCAAGGGCCCTTGCGGTCTCCGAGGAGATCGGTCTTACATGGGCCTCCACAGGCGTCACTTCCCGCCCGCCCGGCGGTAGGTCCGCCAACCCTGTTGCCGGACAAAACGACGTTAGCAGTGGCGCTGCGGCCGCCCAGGCCAATACCGCGAGAAAATCCCGCAACCCACCCTTAAGTTGATGCATTGAGCAAAGGTTCGAATCGGAACCGCTTGGCTTCGTCCGCTGCGCCGAGCTGTCCGAACAGGACGCCGGTGAGCAGCCGGGGGTCGGCGGCGGGCCGGGTGCCGGCGCGCTCGGTGGCGAACACGACCTCGTGGCCTGCCCGGGTCAGCAACCGCCAGGGCACGGCCACCTCGGTCACGTCGAAGTCGTGGTCGGGAACCGGGATCAGCACACGCATCCGGCCATGATGTCAGCAGCCGCCGCGCCGCACGCGAGCGCCGCCGCCACCCGTACCGGGACTGCCATGGGATCGCAAAGATCACCAACGCTGTGAACGCCCTTCGCCCCATCCACGTATGAAGAGCAGGGCGCTCGACGACCGGAGGGCCCCGCGGTGTCGACACCGCGCGTTCGGGGTTTCGGGAGCCATGGATGAGGCACGCACGACGACGGGTCGTCCGGCGAGGGACACAGCTGGCGGCGGTCGGCGGACTCCTTCTGGGAGGCGCGATGGTCACCACGGCCATGGCGAGCGACACTCCCGGCGCGTCCGCCGTCCCGTTCAGCTCCGCCACGGAGGCCGGTGGCACCGGAGCCGCTCTGGTCGCCCAGCTCGGCACCGCCCGCACGGCGGGCAGCTGGATCGGCGCCGACGGGAAGCCGGTCGTCGCGGTGACCGACGAACAGGCCGCCGCGATGGTGAAGCGGGCGGGCGCCGAGCCCAAGATGGTCTCGCACAGCATGAACGAGCTGAAGGCCGCCACCGCCACGCTGCGTGCGGCGCCGCGCGTGGCCGGCACGGCGTGGGCGGTCGACTACCGGACCAACCAGGTGATGGTGGAGGCCGACAGCACGGTCTCCGCCTCCGACTGGTCGGACCTGAAGCAGGTCGCCGCCGGCATCGGCGGTTTCGTGCAGATGCAGCGCACCCAGGGCACGTTCACCCCCCGGCTCAACGGCGCGCAGCCCATCCTGTCGACGGGCGGCCGCTGTTCGGCGGGGTTCAACGTCACCAACGGGACGACCGACTTCATCCTGACCGCCGGGCACTGCGGTCCGGCCAACACCATCTGGTTCGACGAGGGCCAGGGCAACAACCAGCAGCTCGGCACCACGATCAACACGCAGTTCCCGGGCAACGACTTCTCGCTGATCCAGTACGCGAGCGGGAAGGCCGGTGACAACGCCGACGTGGTCGCCATCGGCAACGGCCAGGGGGTGCGGATCACCGGGGCCGCCGATCCGACGGTCGGGCAGAAGGTGTTCCGCAGCGGCAGCACCAGCGGTCTGCACGACGGCACGGTGACCGCGCTCAACGCGACCGTCAACTACCCGGAGGGCACGGTCACCGGGCTCATCCAGACGAACGTGTGCGCCGAACCGGGCGACAGCGGCGGCCCGTTGTTCTCCGAGGGCATCGCGCTGGGCATGACCTCGGGCGGCAGCGGTGACTGCACCTCGGGCGGGGTGACGTTCTTCCAGCCGGTGACGCGCGCCCTCGCGGCCCTGAACGTCCAGTTGATCGTGACGAAGCAGGACGCCTCCGGGGCGCAGGGCGCCTCGCCGGCGCCGTCCGCGTCGGCCACCCACAGCACCATCGCGCCGAGCGCCGCCTCGCCGGGGTCGACGGCTCCGGTCGGCTCCTCGGACGACACCAGCCTGGCCGCCCGCATCACGGACCCCCGCAACGTCGGTCCTGGCCTGCTGGTGATCGGGGGCAGCCTGATCGCCCTGGTCGCGACCCGCTTCATCCGCGCGGAACAGGACCGCAAGGCCTACCAGCGCTACTACTCGGCGACTTGGGGCTGACGAGGGCCGACGAGAAGGGCACCCGCGCGGAGCGGGTGCCCGGGACGGACGGTCAGGCCGCCTGGTCCGGCTGCTGCGGGGCCGCGGACGCCCATTCGAGGACGAGCCGCTGGTACTCCTCGCGCTGCTCGGTGCTCAGTGTCCCGCCCGACCGGAGCCACAGGGCCCGGATCTCCTCGTTGACCTCGTCGGCCGATCGCTCGGTGACGGCTTCAACAGTGGTGGACATGGTGTGAAGCATATGCCGGTCGGCGTGAAGACGCCGTGAGTAAGTACGACCGATATGGACATTCCGGACCGTGTTACTCGTCACGTCAATATGTCAAGGTAAGAAAGAGAGGCGGGAGTTCAGCCGCCCGCCCCGCCGAGCACCAGCACCTGGATCGCCAGTACGGCAGCGCCGCGCGCCCAGTCGTGGAAGTCGGACACCTTGGTCTCCAAGTGGATCGGCGCGGCGAGCGGATGCCGGTGGGTGCCGACGGTGTCCCGCACCGTGTCCCCGGCCACGTCCATCAGGCCGACCCCTTCCCCGGCGAGCAGGATCTTCTGCGGCATCGCGAAGTTGGCGATCTGCGCGACCAGCGTGCCCAGCGCCCGGCCGGCCTCGCCGATCACCCGCGCCGCCATCGGCTCGCCGGCGGCCGCGTCGGCGAGGATCTCCTCGTACGACGTGTCACGGCCGGTGGCGGCCCGGATCTGGTAGCGGATGCTCGGGATGGTGAGCAGCGACACCGCGCTGCCGCGCTCGCCCTGCGGGGTGAGCGGGCCCTGCGGGTCGACGATCCAGTGCCGGCCGAAGCCGCGGTCCTCCTCGGCGTACGGGACCCGTTTACCGCCGAGCACCAGCCCGTAGCCGATGCCGGCGCCGATGGTGAGGACGACGAAGCGGTCCAGGCCCCGGCCGGCGCCGAACCAGGTCTCGGCCTCGACCAGGGCGGCCACGTCGTTCTCGACGACGACCGGCAGCCCGGTGCGCTCCCGGACCAGTTCGGCCAGCGGGACGTCACGCCAGCGCAGGAACAGCGACTCGCCGACCACCGCGTGCTCGCGCACGAACCCGCCGACGCCGATGCCTATGCCCGCGAGGGCGGGGTGCCGTTCGGCCAGCTCCGCGGTCATGGCGGCCAGCAGGTCGGCGACCTGCCCGGGATCGTGACTGGTGAGCGGCCGGTCGAGGCGGGCCACGATGTCGCTCCTGAGGGTGGTGACGACGCCGTACACCATCTCGTCGGTGATCTTGAAGCCGAGGAAGGAGCGGGACTCGGCCACCACGTCCAGCGGCTGCGAGGGGCGCCCCTGGCGCGCCTCCGCCGAGGCGCCCGAGCAGGGGGTCTCGACCAGCAGCCCGGACTCGATCAGCGGCTTGGTGAGGCGGGTGAGGCTGCCCTGGGAGAGGTTCAGCCGGTGGGCCAGCTCGGTGCGCGACAGCGGGCCGTGGACGAGCACCTCGATCGCCACGGAGCGCTCGCCGGGGCTCAGTGGCAGCCAGTTGGCGGCGGCAGCGGTGGTCATGGTCAGTCTCTCGACGCTCTTCTCGGTGGTGTGCGCGGTGGCCTTCGCGGTGGTCTTCCAGACTGTTTCCTTCTGCACCGGAAACAATCAGCTCACCCTACGACTACTCCGTGCGCCCCGGAAGAGATTGCGTGCGCCCCTTGACGCGGGAATTCTTTCGTGACGAAAGTAAGGGAGCCCAAAATGAGCACCCGACCAGTGAAGGGCACGCACCAATGACGTTCTCGCTCGGCATCGTCGGCGCCGGCCAGTTCTCCGGCCAGTTCGCCACGCTGTTCCAGGCCCATCCCGGCGTCGGCGACGTGTACGTCACCGACCTGCTGCCGGAGCGTGCGGAGAAACTCGCCGCCGCCCAGGGACTGGCGGGCACCTTCCCGTCGTACGACGCCATGCTCGAGTCGTCGGCCGTCGACGCGGTCGCGATCTTCACCCAGCGCTGGACGCACGGCCCGCTGGTCCTGCAGGGTCTGAACGCCGGCAAGCACGTGTACTCGGCGGTCCCCATGGCGATCGCCACCGAGGAGATCGCGGCGATCATCGACACGGTCAAGGCGACCGGTCTGACGTACATGATGGGCGAGACGAGCCAGTACAACCCGGCGACCGTGCACGCCCGCAACCAGATCGCCGAGGGCGCCTTCGGACGGCTCTTCTACGCCGAGGGCGACTACGTCCACGACATGGACCTCGGCTTCTACGACGCGTACCGCTACAGCGGCGGCGAGAACTGGAAGGCCACCGCGAGCTACCCCCCGCTGCTCTACCCGACGCACTCGGTGGGCGGGGTGCTCGGCGCCTGGCAGACGCACGCGGTGAGCGTCTCGGCGATCGGTGTGACCGACGACCGGGGCGACGGCGTCTTCGACAAGGAGGTCAGCCAGTTCGGCAACGACATCTCCAACGCCACCGCGCTGTTCGAGGTGGCGGGCGGCGGATCGTTCCGTACGAACGAGTTCCGGCGGGTGGGCTACCCGTCCCACATCCGTGAGTCGCGCTTCCGGTTCTTCGGCACGGAGGCGAGCATGGAGCAGCTGGCGACGGTGGCGCTGTGGCAGGACAAGAAGGGCGTCCAGGACATCAGCGAGCTGCTCGAGCCCAAGCCCACCATGTCACCCGACGACCCGTCGCTCCAGCACATCGCGCCGGAGCTGCGGGCGGCCTTCACGTCCGGTTCGGCGCCGGTGCACGACCGGGCGCGGCTGCCGCGGGAGTTCGACGCGCTGCACAACGGGCACGAGGGCAGCCACCACTTCCTGGTCGACGACTTCGTGACGGCTGTGAACTCGCGCACCCTGCCGTCGGTCAACGCGTGGGTGGCCGCCCGCTACACCCTGCCGGGCATCATCGCGCACGAGTCCGCGCGGCAGGGTGGGGCCAGGCTGGAGATCCCGGACTTCGGGGACGCCCCGGAGAGCTGAGCCGAAGGGACCGGCCGGGGCCGGGTGCCGTCAGGTGCCCGGCTTGCGGCCGTACACGAAGACGTCGTCACCGGTCTTCAGCAGCGACCAGTACTTCTTGGCGGTGGTGGTGGTCATGTTGACGCAGCCGTGCGAGCCCGGCGGGTTCCACATGCTGAGGTTCACCGAGTGGAAGGCCTGGCCGCCGTCGAAGAACTGGCTGTAGGGCATCGGCACGTTGTAGACGGACGAGACATGGTCGATGTCCCGCCAGTAGATCTTCTTCAGGCCGGTACGGGTGGCGAACCCCTTGCGGCCGGTGCGGACCGGAACCGGGCCGTAGACGAGCTTGTTCCCGTCCTGGATCCAGGACAGCTGGAGCGTGAGGTTGACGCAGGCGATGCGCCCCTTGTTCGTGGGGCACTTGCCGTCCTTGTTGGGGTTGTTCCCGACGGCCTTCTGCTTGTTCATGAGGTCCATCACGCCCCAGGTGACGGAACCCGCGTACCCGACGGCCGGCGTGATGCCGTGCTTGTTCTGGAAGGCCTGGATCGCCTTGCAGTCGGCGGCGGACTGCTTGCCGTCGACCGGCCGCCCGAGGAACTTCTCCACCTGCTTCTGGTACGGCCCGGCCTGGGTGGTGCAGCTCGCGGCCTGCGCCGGAGCGGCGGTGAAGGCGAGCGCGAGCGGCGCCACGAGCCCGGTGACACCGAACACGACGGCACTTCGTCTGCTTATGTCCCCCATGTGATGTCTGTCTCCTTTTCCTGTGTCCTGCGATGTCGTCGTCCTAGACCGGCCGCTACGGGCATTGGTTGTGGTCCGGGTCGGTCTGTGACGAAACGGTTGACTTCGGCGCCGCGGTCTCCCCGGCCGGCATCGGTCCACTTTCCCTGAAGTGGCCCGCGCCCACCGTGTCACGGCCGTCCTAGTCTGCGGATCATGGATCCCGTACTCGCCGACGATCTCGCCCGGCTTCCCGAACTGCTCCAGTCCGCCCGTGACATGGCCGCCCATGAGGTGGCCGGGTCGGCCGAGCGGCCGGTGGTCGCGCTCGGGCCCGCGCCCACCCGGGCGACGCTGCCCGAGCGGGGGGAGGGCGGGGCCGGCGCGCTGGCCCGGTTCACCGAGCGGTGGGCGCCGGGTCTGTCCGCCTCGGCCGGGCCACGGTACCTCGGTTTCGTCACCGGTGGAGTGACGCCCGCCTCCCTCACCGGCGACTGGCTGACCTCGGCCTACGACCAGAACCTGTCCGGGGCCACCGGCTCCTGGGGCGCCGCCCTGGAGCACGAGACCGTGGGCTGGCTGGCCGGGCTGTTCGGGCTCGGCGAGGCGCACAGCGGGGCGTTCGTGACCGGGGCGACGATGTCGAACACGGTCGGTCTGGCGATCGCCCGCGAGTGGCTGGGCGAGCGGCTCGGGGTGGATGTCTCCCGGGCGGGGGCCGCCGCGCTGGGCCCGGTCGACGTGCTCTCCGGCAGTCCGCACTCCAGCGTCGGCAAGGCGCTGTCGGTCCTCGGCATCGGGCGCGACCGGCTGCGGCAGGTGCCGCTGCTGCCCGGCGGGCGGGAGGCGGTGGACGTGACCGCGCTGGACGCGGCGCTGGACGCGCTGGACGGGCGGCCGGTGATCGTCGTCGCCAACGCGGGCACGGTGAACACGGTCGACTTCGACGACCTGCGGGCTATCGCCGCCCTGAAGGAGCGTCACGACTTCTGGCTGCACGTGGACGCCGCGTTCGGCGCGTTCGCCGCCCTCTCCCCCGCCCACGCCCCGCTCGTGGCCGGCCTGGACGCGGCGGACTCGGTCTGCGTGGACCTGCACAAGTGGCTCAACGTCCCCTACGACGCGGCCGTCCAGTTCACCCGCCGCCGCGACCTCCAGGTGGCCGTGTTCCACAACGCGTCCCCCTACCTGGGCCTGCCGACCGGCGATCCCGACTTCCTGCACCTCACCCCGGAGAACTCCCGCCGGATGCGGGCGCTGCCGGCCTGGTTCTCCCTGATGGCGTACGGCCGTGCCGGGCACCGCGAGATCGTCGAGCGCAACGTCGAGCTGGCCCGCCGCCTGGGCTCGGGCATCGACGCGCTGCCCGGTCTGCGTCTGCTGGCCCCGGTCCGGCTCAACGTGGTCTGTTTCACACTCGCCGAGAAGCCGACGCAGGAGCGGGTGGACGCCCTGGCCCGGGCGGTCGCCGCGTCCGGGGAGGCGTTCCTGACCCCGACCGTCCACGCCGGGCTGCCGGCGCTGCGAGCGGCATTCAGCAACTGGCGGACCACCGAGGACGACACCCGCCGGGTACTGGACGTGCTCACGACGGCGTCAGCGACTCTGTGACAGGCGCAAGGCCATGGCGACGACGTACGGGCCGGACGATCAACAGGACGGATACCGTGCACCCATGTCCGCGTTCTTGCAGCAACTCCCGGCTCTCATAGGCGTCGTGATCGGCGCGCTCGGTTCGTATCTCGCGGTGGTGCGGGGTGACCGGGCACGGTTCCGGCGGGAGCAGGAGGCGCGCTGGGACGAGCGGCGGCTGGGGGTGTACAGCGAGTACGCGCGGGCGTTGAAGAGGTCGGTGAACCTGTCGTACCGCGTGGCCTCCCACCTCGGCAACGACCCGCATCCGCACCCGTTGTCCCCGGCCGAGGCCGAGCCGCTGCTGGCGGAGGCCACGGACGGGCGCGACCCGGCCGGGGAGGCGCTGATCATGCTGGGCAGTCCGGAGGTGGTGGAGCGGGCCCGGGAGTGAGTGACCATTGTGATGGAGATGGAGAGGTTCATGCGGTCGGGGACGGTCGACCCGGACGCCTGGCAGCAGTTGCTGGAGCGTCAGCGGGCCGGCCGTGAGGGGTACTACACCGCGGTGCGGAAGGACCTCGCCCTGCCGCCGGGGCATCCGGCGCGCTGGCCGACCCGGCTGATGATGTGACGGCCGACGGGTCCCGGTCAGTGGCCCCGGGCGATCCACTCCTCCAGGTGGGGCGCCTCGGCGCCGATCGTGGTCGGGTCGCCGTGTCCGGTCAGGACCTTCGTCTCCGGCGGGAGGGTGAGCAGCTTCTCCCGGATGGAGTGGATGATCGTCGGGAAGTGGGAGTACGACCGGCCGGTCGCGCCGGGGCCGCCCTGGAAGAGGGTGTCGCCGGTGAAGACGGTGCCCAGTCCGGGGTCGTAGAGGCAGACGGCACCGGGCGCGTGGCCGGGGGTGTGCAGCACGGTCAGGTCGGTGCCCGCGGTCTCGATGACCATCCCGTCGGCCAGGTGGTTGTCGGGGTCGCGGTCGGGGTGGGTCTGCTTCCACAGCGCCAGGTCGTCGGGGTGCAGCCAGATCTTGGCGCCGGTGAGGTCCGCGAGGGCGGGCGCGGCGTCGATGTGGTCGTTGTGGGCGTGGGTGCACACGATCGCCTTCAGGGTGCGGTCGTCGACCGCTTCGGCGATGGCCTGGGCGTCGTGGGCGGCGTCGATGACGATCACCTCGCGTTCGTCGCCCACGATCCACACGTTGTTCTCGACGTCCCAGGTGCCGCCGTCGAGCGTGAACTGCCCCGCGGTGACGAGTCGTTCGATGCGCGTGGTCATCAGAGCACCACCACCGAGCGCAGGATGTCGCCGCCGTGCATCCGCTCGAACGCCTTCTCCACCTCGTCGAGCTGGATGGTCTCGGTCACGAAGGCGTCCAGCGGCAGCCGGCCCTGCAGGTGCAGGTCGATCAGCATGGGGAAGTCCCGGGAGGGCAGACAGTCGCCGTACCAGCTGGACTTGAGCGCGCCGCCGCGGCCGAAGACGTCGAGGAGCGGGAGTTCGAGCTTCATCTCGGGGGTCGGCACGCCGACCAGGACGACCGTGCCGGCGAGGTCGCGGGCGTAGAACGCCTGCTGGTACGTCTCCGGGCGGCCGACCGCCTCGATGACGACGTCGGCGCCGAAACCGCCGGTCAGCTCGCGGATCGCCTCGACCGCGTCGTTCTCGCGGGAGTTGACCGTGTGCGTGGCGCCCAGGGTGCGGGCCTTCTCCAGCTTCCGGTCGTCGATGTCGACGGCGATGATCTTCGCGGCCCCGGCCAGGTTCGACCCGGCGATCGCCGCGTCGCCGACACCGCCGCAGCCGATGACGGCGACCGAGTCGCCCCGGCCGACGTTGCCCGTGTTGATCGCGGCGCCGATGCCGGCCATCACCCCGCAGCCGAGCAGGCCCGCGACGGCGGGCGACACCGCCGGGTCGACCTTGGTGCACTGCCCGGCGGCGACCAGCGTCTTCTCGGCGAAGGCGCCGATGCCGAGGGCCGGGGAGAGCTCCTGCCCGGTCGAGGCGAGGGTCATCCTCTGCTTCGCGTTGTGCGTGTTGAAGCAGTACCAGGGGCGGCCGCGCAGACAGGCCCGGCAGTTGCCGCACACGGCACGCCAGTTGAGGATCACGAAGTCGCCGGGCGCGACGTCCGTGACGCCCTCGCCGACCGACTCCACGACACCGGCGGCCTCGTGGCCGAGCAGGAACGGGAACTCGTCATTGATACCGCCCTGCTTGTAGTGCAGATCGGTGTGACAGACCCCGCAGGCCTGCACCTGTACGACGGCTTCGCCCGGCCCGGGGTCCGGCACCACGATCGTCTCGACCCGCACCGGCTCGTTCTTCCCCGGTGCGATCACGCCGCGTACTTCCTGCGCCATGCTCCTGACCCTTCCGTCGATCTATTGACGTGCTGCTCACGACCCTACGCGTGACTGATCGGTAACGGCACGGAGCACGTCGATCGTTCCGGATCTTTCCGGTCGGCCACCGCTCACCCTTCGACGATGCCGGTCAGATACCCCCGGGGGTACCTCTGCTACGGTGGTGAACATACCCCCGGGGGTAATCAGGGCCGGGGATCGGGAAAGGAGTGCTGCCGTGTCCTTCGTCGACACCATCGAGGTGCCCGGGCTGGGCAACCGCGGCTATCTGGCGGGCGGTGCGCACCGTGCCGTCGTGGTCGATCCGCCCAGGGACATAGACCGCGTGATCGAGGCCGTCGCCCGGCGCGGGGTGCGGCTCACGCATGTCGTCGAGACGCATCTGCACAACGACTACGTCTCGGGCGGACTGGAGCTGGCCCGGCTCACCGGGGCCGCCTATGCGGTACCGGCCGGGGCACGGGTGGCGTACGAGCACACGGCGGTGGCCGACGGGGACGTGCTGGAGATCGAGGAGGGGCTGGCGCTGCGGGCGCTGGCCACGCCGGGGCACACCCCGCACCACACCTCGTACGTCCTGGAGGAGGACGGCGGGGCGGCGGCCGTGTTCACGGGCGGCTCACTGCTGATCGGTACGGTCGGCAGGCCCGACCTGGTGGAGCCCCGGCTGACCGACGGGCTGGCCCGGGCGCAGCACGCCTCGGCGCACCGGCTGGCCGCCGAGCTGCCGGACGGGACGGCGGTGCTGCCGACGCACGGTTTCGGCAGCTTCTGCTCGGCCGGGGACGCGTCCGGTTCCGCGACCACCATCGGCCGGGAGCGCGCGGTCAACGCGGCGCTGGTCAAGGACGTCGACACGTTCGTGGCCGAGCTGCTGGCCGGGCTGGACGACGTGCCGGCGTACTACGCGCACATGGGCCCGGTGAACTCGGGGGGCCCGGCCCCCGTCGACCTGACTCCGCCGCGCCCGGCGGACGCCGAGGAGATCGCGGCCCGGCTGGCCGCCGGGGAGTGGGTCGTGGACCTGCGCAACCGGGTGGCGTTCGCCGAGGGGCATGTCTCCGGGACGCTCAACTTCGAGGCCGACGGGCAGCTCGCCGTCTATCTGGCCTGGCTGCTGCCCTGGGGCAGGCCGGTGACGCTCCTCGCCGAGTCGGCGGCACAACTCGCCGCCGCCCAGCGGGAACTGACCCGCGTCGGCATCGACCGCCCGGCCGCGGCCGGCACCGGCGCACCGCAGTCCTGGCTGCGTCCGGGAGACACCCCGCGCTCCTTCCCGCGGGCCACGTTCGCGGAGCTGGCCGCACACGGGACGGACGGACTCGTCGTCCTGGACGTACGCCGGGACTCCGAGCGGGCCGGCGGTCACCTCCGGGGCTCGCTCCACATACCCCTGCACCAGGTGCGGGAGCGGCTGGGCGAGATACCCGGCGGCACGGTGTGGGTGCACTGCGCGGGCGGGATGCGGGCCGCCGTCGCCGCGTCGCTCCTCGACGCGGCCGGGCGGGACGTGGTCGCCGTCGACGACGGGTTCGCCGCGGCCCGCGAGGCCGGTCTGCCGATGGCCCGGCTCACCCCGGCCGAGGCACAGGAGCGCACGGACGCCGGTGCCGTCCTGCTGGACGTCCGCGAGGCCGCCGACTGGGCGTCCGGGCACGCGCCCCAGGCCCTGCACGCTCCGCTGTCGGCGCTGGCGGCCGGCGCTCCGCTCCCGCCCGCCGCCGAGGACCGGCCGATCGTCGTGATCTGCCGCTCCGGCAGGCGGTCCCGCGAGGCGGCGGCGCTGCTCACGGCCCGTGGCCTGGACGCGGTGGACGTCGTGGGGGGCATGGGCGCCTGGAGCGCGGCGGGACTCGCGGTGAGCGCCGAGGGCACCCCCGCATGAGCGCTCTTCTGCTCGCCCTGGGCGCCGGGGCGTTCACCGGCCTGGCGCTCGGGGCCCTGGGCGGTGGCGGCAGCGTGCTGGCGGTGCCCGCGTTGATCTATCTGCTCGGTTTCACCCCGGCCGCGGCCACCACCGCGAGCCTGGTCGTCGTCACCGTCACCTCGGCCACCGCGCTCGTCGCGCACGCCCGCGAGGGCACCGTGCGCTGGCGGGCCGGTGCCGTGTTCGCGGCGGCGGGAATCGTGCCGGCCGCGGTCGGCGGGCTGGTGTCCCGGCACCTGCCGGCCGCGCTGCTGACCGGGGCGTTCGCGGTGCTCGCCGCCGTGGCGGCGCTGCGGATGCTGAGGCCGCCGGCCACCGGGGCCACGGGGCCGGCACCGGTCCGGGCCTCCCGGGTGGCCGGGGCCGGCGCCGGACTCGGCGCGGTGACCGGGGTGCTCGGCGTGGGCGGCGGCTTCCTCGCCGTACCGTCCCTGGTGAACGTCGTGGGCCTGCGGATGCGGGCGGCGATCGGCACCAGCCTGCTGGTCATCACGATCAACTCGCTCACCGCCCTCGCGGCGCGCTCCGGATCGGCGGCGGACGTCGACTGGACGACCGTGGGCCCGTTCGCCGCGACGGCGATCCTCGGCGCCTGGGACGGCAAGCGGCTCGCCGCCCGGCTGTCCCCCGGCACCCTCCAGCGGCTCTTCGCGTACGCGCTGCTCGCGGTGGCCGGGTTCATGCTGGCCGACGCGGTGTTCTGACCCGGGCGTCCCAGGCCGACGGGTTCCGACCCGTGCGCCTCAGGCCAGTGAAAGGAACAGCTTCTCCAGCCGGGCCTTCATCTGCGCGGTCGTCTCACCGTCCGCCCCGTTGCGGGCGGGGTCGATGATGCACTGCTGGAGCCCGGTCGCGATGATCGCGAAGCCCGCCCGGTCCAGGGCGCGCGAGGCGGCGGCGAGCTGGGTGACCACGTCCTCGCAGTCACGGCCCTCCTCGATCATCTTGATCACTCCGGAGATCTGCCCCTGCGCCCGGCGCAGCCGGTTCAGGACCGACTTGAGCTCATCGCCCTCGAACTGAAGCTCCACGACCACTCCTCACATACCCGTAGGGGTATTTTACCCGCCCCTCGGGCAAACCCGTCACCCCTCACTGCAAGGAAGGATCGCACCCGCCATGACCACCACTCCCCCGAACCCCGATCTCGCCCCCGACCAGGCCCTCGCCCGCCTCCCGGAACTGACCGTCGTCGACGTCCGCACACCGGGCGAGTACGCCTCCGGCCATGTGCCCGGCGCCCACAACATCCCCCTGGACGCCCTGCGCCGGGCCCTGCCCACGCTCCGCGCGGCGGACGGCCAGCTCCTCCTGGTGTGTGCCTCCGGCGCCCGGGCCGAGAACGCCCGGGCGGTCCTCGCCGAGCACGGCATCCCGGCGGCCACCCTCACCGGCGGCACCCGCGGCTGGGCCGAGCGCGGCCACGAACTGCACCGGCCGCGGGGCGGGTCGCGCGCGACCTGGGCCATGGAGCGCCAGGTGCGGTTCACCGCCGGCTCGGTCGTCCTCGCGGGCCTGGGCCTCGGGCTGCTGCACCCGGCCTGGCTGCTGCTGTCGGCGGGGATCGCGGGCGGCCTGGTGTTCTCGGCGCTCACCGACACCTGCGGGATGGCCGCGGTCCTGTCGAAGCTGCCCCACAACCGGCCGCGCCCGGCCGACCTCGACGCGACCCTGGCGAGGATCGGTTCCGCCCGTGGATGAGCGGGCCCGGAGCCGGGAGCGGCCGTCGTAGCCTGGGGGGCGCCCCACCTCCCGGACGAGGAGCACCGTGACCACCGCAGACGCAGTGCCCACGAGAGAGACGCGAGAGCGGACCGGTCCGTCCGTGTTCCGGCTGCTCCTCTCCTATGTACGGCCGCACCGCTGGGCCCTGCTGGCGGGTGCGGTGCTCTCGCTGGTGACGGGCGCGACCGGGCTGCTGCTGCCGCTGGTGGCACGGGGGTTGATCGAGGACCTGTCCCACGACCGTTCCATCACCGGGAAGTTGCTCGCCATGGCGGGTCTGGTGGTCACCAACGCCGCGTTGGGCGCGCTGGGTTCGTACGTGCTGCGGCGCACCGCCGAGTCGGTGGTGCTCGGGGCGCGGCGCACCCTGTCGTCGTATCTGCTGCGGCTGCGGATCGCCGCCGTGGACCGTACCGAGCCCGGCGACCTGATGGCGCGGATCACCTCGGACACCACCCTGCTGCGCGAGGTGACCACGGACTCGCTGGTCGCGCTCGGCACCGGCGGACTCACCCTGGTCGCCACGGTGGTGATGATGGGGGTGGTCGATCCGGTGCTGCTCGGCGTCACGCTCGCGGTGATCGCCGGGGCCGGCACGGTGCTGGGCACGATCGTGCCGCGCATCAACCGGGCCAGCCGCCGGGCGCAGGACGCGGTGGGTGTGATGGGTGCCTCGCTGGAGCGGGTCCTGGGCGCGCTGCGGACGGTGAAGGCATCCGGCGCCGAGCACCGGGAGGAGCAGGCCCTGCACGCGGCCGCCGAGGAGTCCTGGCGGCAGAGCGTGCGCGCCGCCAAGTGGTCGGCCGCGGCGGGCAACACGGCGGGGCTCGCGATGCAGCTGGCGTTCATCACGGTGCTGGCGGTGGGCGGGGCGCGGGTGGCGACCGGCGCGATCGGCGTGGGCACGCTGGTGGCGTTCCTGCTCTACGTCTTCTACCTGATGTCGCCGATCCAGCAGGTCGTCGGCGCGATCACCCAGTACCAGACCGGCGCGGGCGCACTGGCCCGGATCCAGGAGGCACTGCTGCTGCCCGCCGAACCCGCGGCCGAGCCCGCCGAGTTGCCGTCCGCCGGCGCCGAACCGGCCTCTCTCGCCTTCACCGACGTACGCTTCCGCTACGCCGACGACCTGCCGTACGTCCACCACGGGGTCAGCTTCGCGATACCCGCGCGGGGCATGACGGCGTTCGTCGGCCCGTCCGGCGCCGGCAAGACCACCGTCTTCTCGCTCATCGAGCGGTTCTACGACCCCGAGTCCGGCGCGATCACCCTCGACGGCCGCCCGCTGGCCGACTGGGACCTGCCCCTGCTGCGTTCCGCGATCGGGTACGTCGAGCAGGACGCGCCCGTGCTGTCGGGCTCGCTGCGGGACAACCTGCTGCTCGGCAACCCGGACGCGGACGAGGACGCGGTGACCCGGGTGGTGAAGACGACCCGCCTGGACGGCCTGGTCGCGCGGCTGCCCCAGGGGCTGGACACCCTGGTCGGCCACCGTGGCACCAAGCTGTCCGGCGGGGAGCGGCAACGGGTCGCGATCGCGAGGGCGTTGCTGCGCCGGCCCCGGCTGCTGCTCCTGGACGAGGCGACCTCGCAGCTGGACGCGGTGAACGAGGCGGCGCTCAGGGACACGGTCGCCGATGTGGCGCGGTCGACCACGGTGCTGGTGGTCGCGCACCGGCTGTCGACGGTGACGATGGCGGACCGGATCGTCGTGATGGACGCGGGACAGGTCCGCGCGGTGGGCACGCACCGCGAGCTGGTGGCGGCGGATCCGCTCTACGCGGAGCTGGCGGCGACGCAGTTCCTGGCCTCGGAGCACTGAGGTCGCCTTCGGGCCCCGGGTACGGCGGAGGGCCGCCCCCTTGTGCGGGACGGCCCTCGGTGTGCGGCCGGGGTCAGGATTCGACGGCCGGCACCAGCCCCATGACGGGCGCGGCCAGGTCGGTGAGCTGGTGCAGTTCGCCGAGCCTCTGGACTCCGTTCAGCCCCTGCACCTGCTCCGAGATCTTCGGGATCTCGTCCTTGTACTGCGCCGGGACGTCACTGCGGGCGACCGAGTCGAGCACGCCGAGCGCGGTGAGCTTCCCGGTGTGCTGGGGGCTCGCGCCGGCCGCGTTCGCCAGCGGCGCGGCGAGGCCGGTGACCCCGACGGCGAGGCCGACGGCGGCGACGATACGTCGTGTTGAGATCATGTCCTCAGCAACGTCCCCGGCACCGGGCCGGACACGGGCAGCCGCTCCCCCTCACCCGTCAGGAGGAGTGCCCGGCCTGCGCTTGCCGAGCCCGGCGCGGCGGAGCACGCTCGAAGGGAGGGTTCTCGCGACCCCTCCGCATCGGGTCGCGGGCACCCGCAGGAGGTCACCATGGGCACCGCGACAGGTTCCGCCTTCGACACCGAGACACTGCGCCGGGCCATAGAGGGAAACACCGGGAACAGCCTTCTGGCGCTCTACGCGGACGACGCGGAGATCCGCATCGTCGACCGCAACACCCAGCCCAGCCACCCCAAGGTCCTGCACGGCCGCAAGGACATCGCCGCGATGCTGGACGACGTCTACGGCCGGGACATGACGCACAAGCTGGACCGGTGCGTCGTGCAGGGCGACAGCGCCGCCTTCAGCGAGTCCTGCGAGTACGGGGACGGCGTCCGGGTACTCGCCGAGTCGATGATCACGCTGCGCGACGGCAAGATCGCCGAGCAGCTCATGATCCAGGCATGGGACGAGTAGTCGGCAGGACCGCGAGGGTCCAGGTCAGCTCCCGGTTGACCTGGACCTTCTCGGCGCGGGCGGCCCTGGGGCACCGCCGCCGGCCGCGGCCTCGCGCGTCCGTGGCGCTGCTGGAGACGGTCCTGCGTGCCGCGCACTGCCGCAGGAAGCGCTGACGGCCTCGGCTACCCTGGGGGCGGGCCGTGACTGGCGCTGAGGTGGAGCACCACCGGGGAGCGGCCCGCACTGTCGATGCCGTGCGCCTGGGCGATCAAGGTCAATCAGCTCAGGAGTGTGCGCATGACCCAGGCCCGCCTCATGGACGGAACCGCCGTCGCCCGCCGGATCGTCGAGGAGACCGCGCAGAAGGCCGCCGGCCTCACCGCACGCACGGGCGTCACGCCGTGTCTGGCGACGGTGCTGGTCGGCGAGGACCCCGCCTCCGTCACCTACGTCCGGATGAAGCAGAACCGCAGCCGCAAGGCCGGCATCGCCTCGCGGCACGTGGCCCTGCCCGCCACCACGACCACCGAGGAACTCGTCGCCGCGCTGCGGGAGTTGTCGGCCGATCCCGCCGTGCACGGCATCCTGCTGCAGCACCCGGTGGGCGAACACGTCGACGAGCGGGCGGCGTTCGAGGCGATCGCCCCGGAGAAGGACGTGGACGGCGTGACCTTCGCGTCGTTCGCGACGATGAGCTTCGGCCTGCCGGGCTTCGTCTCCTGCACTCCCGGGGGCATCCTGCGCCTGCTCGACGCGTACGGCGTCGACCCGGCCGGGAAGCGGGCGGTGGTCGTCGGCCGCAGCGCGATCCTGGGCAAGCCGGCCGGCATGCTCCTTCTCGCCCGCGACGCCACGGTCACCTACTGCCACTCCCGCACCGGGGACCTGTCGGCGGCCGTCCGCGAGGCGGACATCGTGGTCGCCGCCGTCGGCCGCCCCCGGCTGATCCGGGGGCAGGACATCAAGCCGGGCGCGGTCGTGCTCGACGCGGGCTACAACGACGGGAACGTCGGTGACGTCGACTTCGACAGCGCCGTCGAGCGCGCCTCGCTGATCACGCCGGTGCCGGGCGGCGTCGGCCCGATGACCATCGCCGTACTGCTGGAGCAGACCGTCGACGCGGCCGCCCGGCAGCTCGGGGTGTGACGGTCAGCGCATCCAGGCGCTGTAGTCCATGACGTCCCCGGCATGCACCCCGTACTCGGGCTCGTCCCGGGTGAACGTGGTCTCCAGGCCGAGTACGGCACCGGTGGCGGGGTCCAGGATCAGCATCCGCCGTGCGCCGGTGCCCTGGTCGTAGACGTACGCCTGCCCGCCGCGGCCCAGCCGGTCGGTGACCTGACCGACCGGCCGCAACCCCTTCGCGTCGGCGAGGAGCTGAACCAGGGCCGCGGACTCCCGTGCCCCGAGGGTCCAGTTGTTCAGCAACTCCTGGGTGGCGTCGAGGAGTTCGGAGGTGCTGCGGGTGTCGCCGTGGATCAGCTCGGCCAGGTAGGCGCGCAGCTTCGCCGGGTCGTGCGGGGGTGTCGACAGCGGCGGGGCGTCGCCCCACATCGGCGGGAAGGTCCGCCGGCTGAGCACATGGCCGTCCTCGACCAGCCCCTCGTCGGTGAGGACGGGCCGGCCCGCGTGGCTCGGGTCGGTCGCCACCACCACCTCGGTGTGGCTGCCGTCCGCCCGCCAGCGCACCACGCGTTCCTCGGGCAGGGTGAGGGGCGGCTCGTCGTCGCTCATGCCCAGGCTCCAGGACTGCACATGGGTGCCCTGGCGCAGCGCCGGGGACCCGTCGCCCGCCGCCACGGCGGCCAGTTTCGCGACCTGGTCGAGCGGTACGGGGGTGGAGTGGGCGCGGACGGTCAGCGGCCGGGGTGCGGCGACCGCGGGAGCGCCGCCGGAGCCGCCGAGCAGCAGGGCCAGCGTGGTGGCGGCCACGACGGCGGCCGCGGTGAACCCCCACACCGGGCGCGGCCGCGACCAGGTCCGGCGCCCGGGGCGCGGGGCGTGCAGCAGCCGGTTCAGGTGCCGTTCGGCGGTGTGGTCCAGGGGGCCGTCGCCGTAGTGGGGGCCGTCGGCGGGCACCGGGTCGGCGGCGCGCAGCAGGTCGAGTTCGTCAGCCATGGCGGTGTTCCTCGGAAAGGGCCTCGGAAAGGGCCTCAGAATGGGCCTCAGAATGGGCCTCGGCGGCAGGGGGGCGCAGTCGGTCGATCTCGGCTCTGAGCCGGCGGCGGGCGCGGTGCAGCCGCATCGCCGCCGCCCGGCTGCCGCAGCCGAGGACGACCGCGACCTCGTCGACACCGAGTTCCTCCCAGGCGGTCAGCCGCAGCACCTCCTGGTCGGCCGGGGACAGCCGGGCCAGCGCCTCGTGCACCCAGGCGCCGGGCCGCTCGCCGCCGGGGCCGGCCGCGATGTGCCGTCCGTGCGCGGTCTCGTCGTTGCCCAGCCGGTCCATCAGCCGGCGCCTGCGCCCGTACCCGCGTACCGCGTTGGCGAGGCAGTTGCGTGCCACGCCGTACAGCCAGGGCAGCGGGACGGCCGGCAGGTCGGCTCGGCGGCGCCAGGCCACCGTGAACACCTCCGCCACCACTTCCTCCACCTCGCCGGCCCGCCCGTCCAGTCGCCGCGCGACATAACGGCTGACCGCCCAGTAGTGCTCGCGATAGGCAGCGGCGAAGATCTCGTCGTTGCTCATGTCCCGTTCGTGTCCGGCACCTTCCCGATCGTCACACCCGTTTCCGTGACGCTCGTCGCACCGTCCGAGTGTGACCGGCCCCTGCCGTCCGGACACAGGCGGGGCATGAGGAACCTCAAGTGGCTGACGACCACGGACCACAAGACGATCGGAACGCTCTATCTGGTCACGGCGTTCTCGTTCTTCTGCGTCGGTGGCGTGATGGCCCTGTTCATGCGTGCCGAACTGGCCCGGCCCGGCCTGCAGATCATGTCGAACGAGCAGTTCAACCAGGCGTTCACGATGCACGGCACGATCATGCTGCTGATGTTCGCGACCCCGCTCTTCGCGGGTTTCGCGAACTGGATCATGCCGTTGCAGATCGGCGCGCCGGACGTCGCCTTCCCCCGTCTGAACATGCTCGCCTACTGGCTCTATCTGCTCGGTTCGACCATCGCCGTCGGCGGCTTCCTCACCCCGCAGGGTGCGGCCGACTTCGGCTGGTTCGCCTATGCGCCCCTGTCGGACGTGGTCCGCACGCCCGGTGTCGGAGCCGACATGTGGATCATGGGCCTGGCGCTCTCCGGCTTCGGCACGATCCTGGGCGCGGTCAACTTCATCACCACGATCATCTGTATGCGCGCCCCCGGGATGACCATGTTCCGGATGCCGGTCTTCGTCTGGAACGTGCTCCTGACGGCGCTGCTGGTACTGCTCGCCTTCCCGGTCCTGGCGGCGGCCCTGTTCGCGCTGGAGGCGGACCGGAAGTTCGGCGCCCACGTGTTCGACGCGGCCAACGGCGGAGCGCTGCTCTGGCAGCACCTCTTCTGGTTCTTCGGCCATCCCGAGGTCTACATCATCGCGCTGCCGTTCTTCGGCATCATCAGCGAGGTGATCCCGGTCTTCTCGCGCAAGCCGATGTTCGGATACCTGGGCCTGGTGGCCGCGACCATCTCGATCGCCGGCCTCTCGGTCACCGTCTGGGCCCACCACATGTACGTCACGGGAGGCGTCCTGCTCCCGTTCTTCTCCTTCATGACCTTCCTGATCGCGGTCCCGACGGGAGTGAAGTTCTTCAACTGGATCGGCACGATGTGGCAGGGCTCGCTGTCCTTCGAGACACCCATGCTCTGGTCGACGGGCTTCCTGGTGACGTTCGTCTTCGGCGGCCTGACCGGTGTGATGCTCGCGTCCCCGCCGATCGACTTCCATGTCTCCGACTCGTACTTCGTCGTCGCCCACTTCCACTACGTGGTCTTCGGCACGGTCGTCTTCGCGATGTTCGCCGGCTTCCACTTCTGGTGGCCCAAGTTCACCGGGAAGATGCTGGACGAGCGCCTCGGCAAGATCACCTTCTGGACGCTCTTCATCGGCTTCCACGGCACGTTCCTGGTCCAGCACTGGCTCGGCGCGGAGGGCATGCAGCGCCGGATCCCCGACTATCTGGCGGTGGAGGGGCTCACCACACTCAACACGGTCTCCACGATCTTCTCGTTCCTGCTCGGGGCGTCACTGCTCCCGTTCCTCTACAACGTGTGGAAGACGGCGAAGTACGGCGAGAAGGTCGAGGCGGACGACCCGTGGGGGTACGGCCGTTCACTGGAGTGGGCGACGTCCTGTCCGCCGCCGCGCCACAACTTCGTCTCTCTTCCCCGGATCCGGAGCGAGTCGCCGGCGTTCGACCTGCACCACGGGGAGCCCGGGCCGGAGCGGGAGCTGAGCGCGCGATGACGGCGAGGGAGGAGGAGCGGGTGCTGGTCAGCCAGATCGAGGGGCATCTGCTGCTGGCGGCGGCACGTGCGGAGTGCCGTGCCGCGGCGACTCGGGCGGCGGACCGGCTCGGTTGGCTCACCGACACCCAACGGGAGGAACTGGAGCGCCAGTTGGAGTCGGAGTACCTCGAACTGGCGCGCACGTCGTGGCGCCGTACGGCGGAGCGCGGGGAGGCGTTGCGACTGGAGTACGAAGCGAGGTACCGCATGCTTCGCCAACGGCTTCTGGCCGGCGTCCTGCTGCTCTGTGCCGTACTCGGTGCCCTGGTGGGGGCCTCAGTCGCCGTGGGCGGCCGGCTCGGGATCGGCGTCGAGCGCGTCGAGCACCGCGTCGGCGTTCGCCCTCGCCCACTCGGTCAGCATGTGGATCGGATCGATCAGCGTCGCCCCGAGCGGGGTGAGCTCGTACTCGACGCGGGGCGGCACCTCGCCGTAGGCGTGGCGGCGGACGAGTCCGTGCGCCTGGAGACGTCGGAGCGTCTGGGTGAGCATCTTGCGGGAGATGCCGCCGATCAGCTCGATCAGCTCGCCGTGGCGCACCGGGCCCCTGCTGAGGCCGTAGAGCACGACCACCGTCCACTTGTCGGCGATGAGCTCGACCGCCAGCCGCGCCGGACAGTCGGCGAGAAAGGGATCGCCGGGACAGAAACCGCTCATGGCGCCAACGGTACCCGCGCCAGAGGTACCTGCCGGTTCCTGTCGGAAACCTAGCCTCGGTGATCTCCCTCCCTTCCGAAACCAGGAGAGTCATGCGAGTCATCACCCAGCAGACGCTCGGCGGTCCCGAGGTGCTCACCGTCGTGGACGCGCCCGAGCCCCGGCCCCTTCCGACCGAGGTTCTCGTCCGCGTCAGGGCGATCGGGCTGAACCCGCTGGAGGCGCGGCTGCGCGCCGGCGAGTTCCCGCTGCTCGGCCGGCCGCCGTTCGTCCTCGGCTGGGACATCAGCGGCGTGGTCGAGGAGGCGTCGGGGTCGTGGCGGTTCAGGCCGGGCGACGAGGTGTTCGGGATGCCGCTGTTCCCGCGGGCGGCGAGCGCGTACGCCGAGGTCGTGTCGGCACCGGCGTTGCACCTGGTGCGCAAGCCGGCGTCGCTCTCGCACGTCGAGGCGGCGGCGCTGCCGGTCGTCGGGCTGACGGCGTGGCAGGGCCTGGTCGACCTCGGCGGCGTGCGGGAGGGCGACCGTGTCCTGGTCCACGGCGGTGGCGGCGGGGTCGGCCATGTCGCGATCCAGATCGCGAAGGCGCTCGGCGCGTATGTGATCGCGACCGCGAGCGGGAGCAAGCGGAAGTTCGTCGAGGGGCTCGGGGCCGACGAGGTGATCGACTACACGGCGGCCGACTTCGCCGAGGCGGTCCGGGACATCGACGTGGTGCTCGACACGATCGGCGGTGACACCGTCGAGCGGTCGCTCGACGTGCTCCGTCCGGGCGGTCATCTGGTGACGGCGGTGGCCGAGGAGGATACGGCGCTCATCGCCCGGTACGAGGCGGCCGGTATGCGCTTCAGCGGTATCGGGGTCGATCCCGATCCGGTCGCGCTGCGAGGTCTCGTCGACCTCGTCGAACGGGGCAGGCTCCGGGTCCATGTACAGGAGACGTTCCCGTTCGAGCGCGTCGCCGACGCGCACCGGCTGCTCGACGGCGGTCACCTCCAGGGCAAGCTCGTCCTCACCGTCTGAGAACCTGATTTGGAAGCCCTCCGCAGGTAAGCCTTGGCCATTGGTTGCTATGGATCTGACTGTGGGTTGAAGTTCGTGCAGTGGGGCCGGGACCTGTCGCCGGCGATGGGAAAGCCGACGTCCCGGGCCACAGGGGGTGAGCCTGATGCCCGTGAGCACGAAGGTCGGGAGCGTCTCGCGCGCGAGGTACGACGAACTCGTGGGTGTGAGGACCGGCAGCTCGTACTGGACGAGACGAAGATCCAGTTCAAAATCGGGGACGACGCCTTGGAGATCTGCCCGTTGCGCGACTGGGGCGGTTCGCAGCCCGCGGCGAACGAGGATCTGTTCGGGGTGCGGGAGACGCTGGAGATGTTCGCTGACGATATCGGCGTCTCCTACAACCAGGTGCGGACCTACCGGTACACCGCCGGCCGGTGGCCGCGTGAACACCGGGCGGAGGGCGTCCCGTTCGAGATCCATCGCATCCTGGAGAAGCTGGACGACCGCTTCGAGCGGATCGCCAGCCCGCCGAAGCACCCGCGCAACGGGAAGCTGCAGTGGTCGGGGGACGCTGCGAAGCGGCAGGTGGGCTGGCAGGTGGACACGCCGGTGTCGGTCCAGGAGAAGGTGGAGGCGATCCACGACCTGGCGGCGGACGAGCAGGTGGCCGCCCGGGTGGCGACCGACTTCCTGCGCCGTCCCGGGGTCGCCTTCCGCGCTGCCGGCGACAAGACGGCCAGGCACCTGTTCAACAAGGCGCAGTCCGACCGGTGGCAGCAGGCGGAGGTGGCCGCCGCGGAACCGCTCACCGGGCAGGAGGAGAGCCCGGTGGCCCCGGCGGTCAGGGCGATCGACCGGACGCTGGAGTTCCTGGACCTGGTGGGGGCCTGTCACAAGTTCGTGGCCTCCACCAGCAGGCTGGTGCCGCTGATGCGGGACCGGACGCTGGCTCCGGACGCCCGGGAGGTCATCGGGCACAACCTCGCACGGGTGCGGGCCGCGTGTGACTGGGTGGAGCACGCGGTGTCGACCGGCGAGACCGACATGGACGAGGAGCTGGCGAAGCTGCTGCGGGGTGAGTAGCGGTGGCCCGCTCACGCCGTAAGGGCGATGCGGCACGGGAGCACGCCCGCTGCATCAGCCGCATCCTGATGGAGGCCCGCCCTGCCGGGCTGCACTTCCCGCAGCTGCGGATCGCGTGCGAGCTCAGTCCCGCCCAGGTCCGTTCCGGGCTGGCGATGCTGCGGGACATCGTCACCGAGATGGGATGGCCGCCCCTGGTGCACAGCAGGGAGGACGGCTACATGTTCACAGCCGACCCCGACGAACTCGAACAGTACGAGATCGCGAAGATCCACGAGAAGCTGACCGAGGTGCGGCGGCTGATCACCGCGACGGTCGGCCCGCACGCCAGGCTGGCCCCGGACGACAAGCGGGTCCGGCACATGATCACTCAGCTGAACTCGGTCGAGTCCACACTCGACCTGATCGCGTGAGGAGGGGCTGCTCATGCGGCAGCGCCGCTACCCCTCGGACGTCACCGACGCGGAATGGTCGCTGATCGAGCCTCTCCTGCCGCCGCCCGCATGGACAACGCGGCGCGGCGGCAGGCCCGAGAAACACCCGCGCCGCGAGATCGTGGACGGCATCCGGTATGTGTGTTCCGAGGGCTGCCGCTGGCGTGCTCTGCCCGCGGACTTCCCTCCGCACCAGACGGTCTACGGCTTCTTCAGGCGCTGGACCAGGTCCGGGGTCTGGAACACGGTCCGTGACCACCTCCGGCGCGAAGTCCGCTGCCAGATGGGCACCTCCCCGCACGCGGTGGCCACCGTGCTCGACGCCCAGTCGGTCAAGGCGTCCGAGACCGTCGGCAAGGACACGCGCGGCTGGGACGGCGGGAAGCTGATCAACGGACGCAAACGGCACCTCCTGACCGAGACGCACGGCCTCCCGCTGGACGTCATGGTGACCTCGGCCGGTCTGCACGACAGCAAGCCGGCCAGGGACCTGCTGACCCGCGCCCGCCGGCTCCACCCCGAACTCGCCATCGTCTGGGCCGACTCCGCCTACCGCGGCCCTTTCGCGGAATGGGCCAAGGCCGAGCTGAAACTCACGATCAAGACCGTGAACAGGTCCAAGGACGCCAAGGGTTTCGTCGTTCTGCCGCGCCGCTGGGTGGTGGAACGGTCCTGGTGCGCCACGAGGCGCTCTGTTTGTATCCCCGGCTGAGCCGGGAGGAACTCGGAAGGAGGTTCCTGGGCCAATGACTTACCTGATGCCGAAAGGCAGAGGGGACAAAAGCATGTCAGGAAACCAGTGACCGGGCCCAGTTGTCGGGGGCGGTGTGCTGGGTGGCCCGCGCGATATGGCGAAGACTGAATTGTTTGAAGCCCAATCTCCAGCAGATGCAAGTTCCCATCCGCCGGAAAGACAGCTGTAACCGGCGCCGCGTTCTGCACCAGGTTTCTATAGTTGGCCGGTGCACCTCCGGGACGCGGGGCGATGCCCAGCGAGGGCATTCAAGGAGATGAGTGGGACGCCTACGTCGCGCTATGACGTACAGCAGAGACGAACGTGGGATCGCCTACGGGACGCGAGTCCTATGGCGACGGAGGCCTCGTAGTAGTCGCCGGAGCAACGCCCGGCCAGGGAGGACGGGAAAGCCGTCCGCAGGGCGAAGGGGGCCAGGTGGTTCGGGCACCCGAGACTCGGGAGGTATGCGAAATGCAGAGCGCCGCAACGGTGCTGGGTGTCCTGCGTGAACGCGGCAGGTGCCGTCTGCCGTGCACGGAACTGTATCGACAGCTGTTCAATCCGCAGTTGTATCTGCTGGCCTACGGACGCATCTACGCCAACCATGGCGCGATGACGCCCGGGGTCACACCGGAAACCGTGGACGGCATGTCGCAGCGGAAGATAGCCCGGATAATTGAGGCGATGCGTCACGAGCGTTACCGCTTCCGTCCGGTCCGGCGCGTCCATATCCCGAAAAGCAATGGGAAGACGCGTCCGCTGGGGCTGCCGACCTGGTCGGACAAGCTCGTTGGCGAAGTCGTGCGCCTCCTGCTGGAAGCGTATTACGAGCCGACGTTCTCCGACCGCTCGCACGGATTCCGTCCCCGGCGTGGCTGCCATACCGCTTTGCGGGAGGTGGCCCACACCTGGACCGGGACAGCCTGGTTCATCGAGGGTGACATCGCCGATTGCTTCGGCAGTCTGGACCACCAGGTCCTTCTGGCGATTCTCGGCGAGAAGATCCGTGACCAGCGGTTTCTGCGGCTGGTACAGAACATGCTGACAGCCGGATATCTGGAGGACTGGAGGTGGGGAGCC